>JBDKJX010000004.1:0-118164 GCA_039796405.1 Pseudomonadota bacterium | reverse complement strand
ACTTTGATATTCTTTCACTTTGAAACTCCTTCTTTTGGTCGAGATAGAAGTTTCAAAGCGACCGACGTATAGGTCAAACCTTGGTGAGTCCCCCGGCAGAGCCGGGGGTTTACCTCATTAAATTATTATGTGCGGCGTATCCAAAGGCATTGAAGCTGTTAGTAAAAAACTGATGCCAGTACTATTTTTATTGCTAATTGCGCTTTGTATCCGCAGCCTAACTTTACCTGGCGCAATGCGTGGCCTTGAATTCTTATTTGCTCCTGATTTTAGCAAGATTAATTCAGCTGTTATTTTAACGGCAGTCGGGCTGGCCTTTTTTAAGCTATCCATTGGCATGGGAACTATGCTCACTTATGGCAGCTATTTCCGTGCCGAACAAAATATCCCCCTCACCGCCACACGCGTGATGTTTGCCGATTTAACCGTCTCTTTACTGGCGGGTACAGCTATTTTCCCAGCGGTATTTGCTTTTGGCTTTGAGCCAGCGGCTGGCCCATCACTGGTCTTTATTACGATTCCAGCCGTATTTCATAGCATGCCAGGCGGCAGTATTTTTATGGCTTTATTCTTCATTCTGACGGCAATTGCTGCAACAGGGGCCATTCTTTCGATTATGGAAGTACCCGTTGCCATGTTGATAGAGCGCTGTAATTGGAGCCGTAAAAAAGCCACCCTTATCAGCCTATTGACGATTGCTCTCTTTGGTTTGCCCGCTGCATTATCTCAGTCGCTGACAGCAAACTGGACACTATTTGGCTTAAATACCTTTGATTTATTTGACTATATCAGCTCAAATATTCTGATGCCAGTGAGCGGCATTTTACTTTGCATCTTTGCTGGCTGGTCTTATGGTTTGCCCAAACTAAAAGAAGCACTATCCAATGGTGGCACCTTAAATAATCAAGCATTAATTAAAGTGCTGTTTGTTTTACTGCGATATATTGCACCACTCTTAATCGGCATTATCCTTTTAAATGGCTTTGGTTTAATTTAACCTCCCCACAGGCGCTGACGGGCACTCTACCCGTCAGCCTCATCGATCCAATAGTTCACTAGGCAGGCCAGCTTATCTTTCTGGCCAAAACCGCAATCATCAAGGCACCCAGCGCCACAAAAGCCAATCCCCAGCGTAAATTACTGATTTGCGCGATAAAGCCAATTAAAGGCGGCCCCATTAAAGCGCCTATCGAGCCCATTGTGGTAACCGCAGCTAAAGCCACGGCTCCTTGTCTTGCTGCTGCCATATACACACACGGCGATACCGCGGCCACACCCAAGCCCACTAAGGCAAAGGCCATCAGGGCGGGAACAATGCCGCCCATGGCCAAACCTACTAACAATCCCACGCCAGCAAAGCTACTCCCCATCCATATCAGTTTGCGGCTGCCCCAGCGTGTACGCCAACCATCGCCAAACCAACGCGCCAGCAGCATGGCACCAGAAAAACTCGCTAAGCCCAAAGGTGCAAGCCATTGTTCTGCCTGCAAATCATTACGTAAATAAAGGGCAGTCCAATCCACCATTGATCCTTCCACAATCGTGCCAAACAAGGCAGTTAAACCCAGCAGCACCGCCGTGCCCGTCGGCAAAGCAAAGCGCTTACCACTGACCATCGGCTGCTGAGTGCGATCTACCAAGAGCCGAGACGAGGCCCACCATACCGTCGCCCAAATCAACACGGCAACAGTACATAAATGCAAGGATAAATCAGGTGAGATGCTGCTAAGCAATGAAGCAAACAAGGCGGCTGCTAAGCCGCCCAAGCTAAACACAGCGTGCAATCTAGACATAATCGGCTTGCCATTTTCCAGCTCCACCGCCACACCCTGTGCATTCATGGCTACATTTAGGCAGCTATGTGCTACGCCTGCAAAAGCCATAATCACCAAGGCAAAACTATAGCTTGGTGCAAAAACCAGCGCGGGCAACACCAAGGGCAAAGCGAGCCCCGCACCTAAACAAACTTTTTTTGAGCCAAAACGTTGCAATACATAGGTAGTAACAGGAAAAGAAAACACCGCCCCCAAACCTGCAGCCAATAGCAAAAAGCCGACTTGAGCGGCATCTAAATGAAGTTGGGATTTAATGGCAGGTAAGCGCGATGCCCAGCTACCGTAGTTAAAACCAAGAGCAAAGAAGAGCGCTGCGACCGCGTAAGTCACAGTTTTTAAGTGATGGCGAAGCATGGGATGGGATTACTCGGGCTGATCGTCAACTAGGGGCGGTAAATCAAAAACAGGCGCAGTCGCTGTTTCCCCGCGTTCCAAATGATAAACGAAGGCCAGCAATTCGGCGATAGCACGATAAAGTTGCGGAGGAATATGTTGATCTAGATCCACTTGCATCAGCATCGCCACAAGCTCAGGCGATTCATGCACAAACACGCCCGCTTCTTGTGCGCGCTCAATAATCCGCTCAGCCAGCAAGCCTTGGCCTTTTGCAACGACGCGAGGAGAGTTACTACCTTGCTGGTAAGCAAGCGCCACCGCTTGCTGGCGGCGGCTATCAGGGTGCTTACGTGACATTCACTTGCTCAGCATTAACCACCACAAGACTGGACGCCAAAGTTAACCCAGCGGCCTCAAAACGATTTTGCAGATTTTTTGTTTCTGCACGAATTTTTTCTGCCGTCTGAGCGGATGCTTCAAAGCGCAAAGCAAATTCACCATTACGTAAAACCGCCACAATATTTAAGCCACCCAGCTCTGGAAGCTGAAGGTTTAATCGTGTTTGCCAACTACGCTGTTCTTCATCTTGCCCCCCACCGGCTTGGCGCTCATTTTCGGTTTCCACTTCCCAGCGCAAGGGCTGTCCAGGCCAGGCTTGCCCATTCCATACAATCGGTCTCTGCTCGAGCACATCCAGCTGCTGCTGCACCAAATTACGCAAAGTGACCTCTGACACTTGAGTTGTTTTCTCAGCAGGTAGCGTCTCTTTGGCTTGAACAATATTGTTGGTTTTATCGGTATTTTCTATTTTAGCTTCAGCCCCACTGAGAGTGGGCTTAGCCAAGCCAGCTTGTGGCTCTCTTAATAGTGACTGCAATGGCCGTTCACCATTCACCCATTCAGCCTGATGTGATTCATAAAATAAACCACTGTCGGCCAAGCCTTGAGAGAGCTTCGCGGCTAATTTTTCTGTATCAGGAGCCCCATCAAACAATGCGGCTGCGGAACTCAATTGAGCAGCCTCAGGCTTAGCCTCACCTTTGCCAAGCAAGGAGGCTAAAAAGCGAGCGCCTTGGCTTAAAACCATTTCTTGTGGCAATGCAGGCTGTGCACCAGCCCCAGTCAAAGCAAAGGTCAGCTTGGGATAGCCCGTAACCACAGTAAGATCTAGCTTCTCGCCAGGCTCGGTATTTCTTGGCAAATTAAGATCCAGTAACTGATCCTTAATAAGTACGGCATAACGACCATTGGGTAATTGGCCCGTTACCGTTGCCTGCACCCTTTCGCCCACGGTATAGCGCACATCATCTGATGTAATGCGCGTCACCTCAGCGACACCCTCCTGTGCTTTGAGGTAGTGCTGAACTAAGCTGATCGGGCTAGTACCGGGAAGCATAATGGTCTTTAAAAGCAAGGCAGCAGGCACAAACACCCCCCCTAGCCGCTGGAGAGCGAATAAAATAGCAAGGCGGGTGAATACGTACAAAGCCAGAAAGCATGTTTATCTCTGCGTACTGGAGCGGTAAAGCGCAACGATTAAATCAGCTTCACCGCGTGAAATGCCACATTGGTGCGCCACGCTATTTGAATCCGCCCCGAGTTTCGCCAATCGAATAGCATGGCTATAAGGGCTTTCTTGATCGCCCTCCATTACCAATTCAGCAGAAGAGCTAGTCCACTGCGTTTGAGACGCAGCCAAGCGTAGCTTGAGAGCATCCATCTCAAATCTAAGCTGCGCAATTTCATTACGCAATTTATCCATCTCTTGAGGATCTTGACCTAACCCCCGATGCATAGATGCTTTACGCATAAACAAAAGCAATTCAGCCACATAAAATAAAATCAAAATCAGGCTGATATAAAGAAGCTGTACCCAAGTAATGACGATGCCATTCATAAGACGATCTCCCCTGCCGGGGCGGGCAGGCTATTATTAGACGTCATACGCGCGTTGTAGTTTTCCAGTGTTATGCATATTTTGCAAAAGCGTAGCCAACGCACCGCGTTGATTAACTGCCATTTGCTCTATTTCTTGCACTTCGCTGTTACATACTTGCAAAATTGCAGCCAGTTGCTGCTGCTCTAAGCTTGTTAACGCGCCCCATTCAATCATAGGCAAATTCGAGCTTAATTCTGCAAATAATTGAGCATGCACCAACATATTATCCCAATCTTCGCCCTTGGCTGTGAGCAACATTTGAGTGATGCACGCCTTCAAGTTTGCATAGGCCGTCAAATACTTAGATACGCCCATAACTTAAGTTACTCCGCTCTTGTTCATCACGCACAGCATCAGGTGTTTCATTTTCAACTTTACTAAAACCAATTGATAACCATGCGTCTTTCAATTGGCCTAACAAATTCAACATTTCATCTAATCGTTCAGGTGTGTTATTAATATTAGCCTGCAACAATTCGAAGCTAATGTAGTCATACAAAGAATCTAAATTTTCAGCTAACTCACCGCCATTTTCTTTATCTAAAGCCAGCCGCAAACCGTCTTCTATAATTGCGATTGCCTTTGAAATTGCTGTGCCTTTTTGTGCAATCAGCCCCTGCTGCATGTAAATTTTGCCCAATTGAATGGCTTTAATCGCCCCCTCAAACAACAGAACAATAAGCTGATGGGGACTGGCTGATTCTACAACCATATCGAGGCTAGTTTGCCCATAGGCAGAAATTGCTTTTTTAACCGCACTCATAAAAATAACTCTCTAAAGGAATTCGAGAAACACCGACTCAATCTAACGAGCCTTGTTTAATACCCAAAACAGGCCAATTTATGCGAAGAATATGCCGTGTATTTTAAAAATACACTTCACTTTATATTCATCACGCTAATGCACTTACTTTGGCAAACTGGCAAGCTGTGCAGTTAAATTACTACTCGTATTTCTCATGGTCGCAATAGCGATGTCCATCGCCGTAAATTGTTTACGATATAGTGCCTCGGTGGCATCGTACTGGCGATTCATCCGAACACGTTTTTCACCTAGCTGAGCAATGCTATTCGTAACACCTTCTGTCTGCTTTGCCACCAGCCCCGTTCGATCTTTAACCATGCTATCAAGCAGCCTATCTAAAGCAAAAGCCACACCACGGTTAAATGAAACAGAACCATAATCACCAGCTGTACTGGCAGTGACAATCAGGCTTAAGCCTTCACTGGCCCCTGTACCCGTTAATGCTTGCCCAGAGCCCTTGGCTTTTTCGCCACCAATCAATCCTTCTACATCCGCACCTGCGGTATAGGTGTATCCGACTGTTGGGCCGGCAGGCGTATCAGAATAACCACCAATGACCAAACCTAAAGTTGCTGCAGAAGTGCTCGAGGTCGAGTTACCAACGCCTGTAATTTTAATCTTTGAGTCTTTTCCATATAAGCCAGAAGATAGATCAAACTGGCTAGTCGCTTCATTAAAAGCCACGCCTACCGTTTTTCCGGCTTTAACTAATGAAGTATCACTATTAATTTTTGACTGCATTTCTGCCGCCAAATCAGCCATCGAGGCGTAACTCCCTTTACCAAGCGTAATAATTTGACTATTCACGCCATCAACAGAAACCAATAATGTTTTATTGTTCTCATTAATGGTAATGGGATTGGGTGCAGATGCCACGCTTAAAGCCATTGAATCTTTTTGAATCGTTGCAGGCGATCCAGCAACTGTTCTTTCACGGCTAATATCAAAGTTTTTATTCAATTTATTGAATTCAACTTTAATAGTATCCGTACCTGAAGTAAACAAAGTAGAATCGGCTTCTATTTTAGATTTAATTTGGGCGGCCAAACTTTCTGTGGTGTAATCATTATTATCAATAGCAATACTGGCACTGACTCCACCTAAAGTGACATTCTTTGTATTGTTTGTTGAATCAATTTTAAGGAATGAGAGTGCAGAGCCGCTATACTTCGCTTGGCTGGCGGGCGTAGTCACCTCAACCGCATACTTCCCTGATTGAGTAGCCAAGGAGCCTGCCAAGAAAGTCACTTGATTGCTGCTTGAAATACCATTGACCGTAAATAAATTGGCAACATCCCCAGGATTGCTTGCAATTGCAGCCTGTAGTTTTGCTTCATTCAGCGAAAGATCACCCTTAGGTGTAGTTCCACCAATAATTGTGCCTTTGGCATCGGTTTGATAGCCACTAAATGAAACACCAATATCGCTCAGAGATTTAAAATAACTCCCTTCACCCTGCATTTCATTGACTACTGCACGCATTTGATTTTGAATAGAACGAATAGCAGAATCACCGTTAAGCGGTGCAGCTTTAGCCGAAGTAGTTGCATTACCAGGTGTATAACTTGAAACCTCTTTTAGCGTTTTATTCAATTCATTATAAGATTTAATAAAACCTTTAATAGAGTCTTTAAGCCCAGATAAATCAGAACCAATCGTAATTGTGGTTGGCGCAAGCGTGGTTGCACCAGTACTAGTGGGTGAAGAAACTTTAGTTAAATTAATAGTTAAACCTTGAATAGCATCCGTTACCGAATTAGTAGGTTTGCTAACATTAATACCATCAATTTTAAATTTAGCGTCTTTTGCTGCCTGCGTTTCAATTAAATTACGTGTTCCAGCCGGATCGTAAGCTAATGCAGATAACCCTGCTGTGTCCGTGCTATTTCCATCGGAATCAATCACCGATACTTTTATTGAATTCTCTGCACCAGACTCTTTACTAGTTAAAACTAAGCGGCTACCCGTACCATCATTTAAAATACTGGCACTTACACCTTGATTAGCAAGATTAATTGCATCTCGCACCCCTGCCAAGGTATTATTTTTGGAGGTAATATCAATAGAGAATGAAGGTTTTTTTGCATTTGCAGTAAACGTATCATCACTTGTAGCGTCAGTATCGTGCTTATCCACTGTACCAAGCTGAATTGTTAACGTGCCCGTACCCAAACCCGTATTAATACTACTAAAAGCATTTGAGGTCAGTTTTTGATTCTGAGCTAACTGTGAAACTTCTAGGCTATATGAGCCAGGCTGCGCAAGGCTATTGGAAGTAACGGTTGCAATTGAAGAATCAGCCAATGTAGCCGTTGTACTTCTGAACGTTTGTACGCTAGAGAGATTCTTTAGTGACGTTTGAAAAGCAGACAAAGCGCTTTTTACGGAGCCATAGGCAGAAATTTTGGCTTGGTAGGATGCTTCTTTAAGCAGTAAATCTTTTAATGGTGCTTTTTCAGCGGTCATTAGCTTATCAATCAGCCCATTTAGGTCCATATTTGAACCTGAGCCTAAAGAAGAAATTCCAGCCATGATAGCCTCCCTATTTATGTATTCAATATATCGGCCAACTAGACACGATCTTTAATTAAAAGCCCCTGAAATCGATCAATTGCCTTTGCAATAGAAATAGCTTCTTCGCTGGGAAATTGTCGAATCACTTCTTTTGTTTTTGTATCAATTAATTTGACAATAGGCAGTTTTGTTTCTTCTTCAACAGAGAACTGCAAGCTATCAGAAAAACCTTGAACCGCTTGGTTTAACTTTTCTACCGCCTGTTTAACTTCTTTTGCGTCAACAGCGGGTTTCAGTGCTTGTACAGCATCAGGGCTAACCTTGACCGGCTCTGCACTAACTACCTTTGCCAATTCAGTTGGAGGCGCGTCATGAACACGCTCACTAACGCCTTTAGCCGCAACAGGGGGTAAAAGCTGCGAAGTTGATTGGATATCCATGATACACCTTCCTGTGAAAATGCCCCAGCAACACGAGTTTGCCGGGGCCTTGACTCATTTAAACCTAGCTTAAACTTAGCCGCGCAGCAAACTTAGCACTTGGTTTGGCAAGGCATTAGCCTGGCCTAACATTGCTGTACCAGCTTGTTGCAAGACCTGAGCTCGGGTTAGCGCAGCTGTTTCACTTGCGAAGTCTGCGTCTCTAATCCGGCTACGCGCTGCACTCATATTTTCTGACGTAGTTGCCAGATTATTAATCGTAGCAGTGAAGCGGCTTTGCAGCGCACCAAACTTAGCACGTTGGTCATTTACTGTCGATAAAGCGTCATCAACCACACGTAAAGCTTGGTTAGAACCTTGAACAGTTGAGATATCTAGTTTTTCAACTGTTTTCAGTGAAGATGCATACGCTGCACCGCTGGTTAAAGCAGTAGTAGTAGAAGTTCCACCTACTGCCAACACACCAGAAGCAAAACCTGCACCGCTCGTTGTAATGGAATATGAGTTAGTGGAGTTCAGTACAACTTGCCCACCAAATGTCACTACGCCCGAACCCGCTGCAGATGTAGAGACCGCACCGGCTTGCCCACTGGACATATACTGAATAGCACCACTGGAATTGGTTACATCCATGTCCCATTTAGTGACGCCACCACCAAAACCACTGACATTACTTGGATCATTACTTAGCGCAATATTTGAGCCATCAGCAGCAGTTAGTTTCAATGCATATTGAGTCGTTTTAGATGAGTCTTCGAAAGTCGCCAGTTCAGCGGTAATCCCCGTTTTGGAAGACTTAGCATTAAACGCCTGAATCGCTTGCGAATACTCATCGGCCTCAATTTTGCCGTTGTTATCCAAGTCATTGACGTTAAATGATACGGACTCAAATGTGCTGCTTTTTGAAGCAGCAGTTAAGCTGTATGTACCAGAGGCCAAGCCTAAGTTAACTTCAGTACGTGCAGTGGCGGTAACACCTGTTCCGGCAGCATTAATTTTATTGGCAATATCTTTCGCCATATCTGTACCAGAAACCGAAATATTGGCTCCATTAATACTGAATGAGCCAGAAGAAGTTACTGCAGCGCCATTCACATTAACCGTACCTGTTGCGCCGGCTGTTACAGAGGTAGAGCCAGAGACAGAATTGGTTGTTGCTAGGTTGCCCGTACCATTACCTACACCCATCTGGTAAGTACCATATTGGTTGGTGCGTAAGTTTGCGGTGTTTGCAGTAATAGTCTGGTTAGTATTGGCACCAACCTGATACGTAGCTGCGGTGAAGCTACCGTCAAATAATTTCTGGCCGTTAAACTCGGTTGATGTTGCAAAACGATCGAGTTCTGAAACTAATTGTGTCACTTCAGAGTTGATCGCTAAGCGGTCATTTGAAGTATTGGTGGCATTGGCAGACTGAACAGCCAGCTCACGTACACGCTGTAAAATATCGCCCATCTGGCCTAAAGCGCCTTCACCGGTTTGCGCAAGCGAAACACCATCGTTGGCATTACGCTTAGCTTGATCCATACCGCGGATCTGAGAAGTAAAACGCTCTGAAATAGCCAGACCCGCGGCATCGTCCTTGGCAGTATTAATACGCAGACCCGAGGACAAGCGTTGCAGAGAATTGGTTAAGCTCATTTGCGAGGTACTTAAATTTCGCTGCGCATTGAGTGATGGTACGTTGGTGTTAATGACTTGAGACATGGTACTTCTCCTTGCTTGTCCTAGAATCGGTGCTTAGTGTTTCAGGCATATAAGTAAGCCCTTGTATGCTTTATCGGAAGAGCACCGATAAACTTGAGGACTATTTGTAATCTTTTTTCAACCACCAGAAACAAACAAAGCGATTGAGGTTTGTTTCCGCCAAGCCAAAACAAACCTCAGCCCTTAATTAGGCAACCAAGCCTCGCGCCATTTATCTAAATTAGCCCCATCGAGCATCCAGTCTTTTAATACTCCTGCTTTTAATTCGCGCCCCATGCGAGCGCTGGCATCTCGATCTGCCAAATGGCTTCTAATCGCCTCCACCCAGTCTTTGTGCTTATTTTTTACTCGCGTAACCGGCAAACTACCTCGATACGGGGCAATGTCTGTGCAAATCACGGGAAAGCCGCAAACGCCATATTCTAAAAGGCGCAGATTACTTTTACACTGGTTAAAAATATTCTGCTCTAAAGGCGCTAGAGCTAAATCCAGGTTCAGGCTAGCTAGCTTTGCCGGATAAAGACCAATCGGCACACCCGCATGAAATTCGTGCACAAAGGGGCGCAGCTTATCTGGGCACATCCCAAAGAACACCCATTCAACTTCATGAGCAAGCGCTTTGACTACGCTTTCAATCAACTCTAAATCGCCAGTATGGCTCGCGCCTCCCGCCCAGCCCACGCGTGGCTTTTTGCCCTGATTTCTTTCTGAGTGCAAATCGCCCCAGAGCGGCACGGGCAGGTAGTTGTTTACCACATGCATCACTGAATGCATGCCCTGATAAGCACTCGCCAGCTCATCGGTTGATACCGTAAAGCGGTCAACAAAGGTTAACGCCTTGCGCAAAGACTTCACCACGTCCTTAGGCATATGCGAGCGATGTGCGCTTTTAATAGGGATATTTGGCAAGTAATCATCCAGCTCATACACCTTAAATGAAGGCGCGCAGGCTTTGGATAGGCGCAAGAAATCAATTTGTTGCGCCGAAATCTGCCGCTGAAAAACCATGACATCAGGCGCTAACTTTGCCAGCTCAAACGCCGGAAACAACTCAAAAGCAATGGCCCCAGAGATTTTTTGCTCCTCTTGCATCGCAGCAAAAGGCTGCAAAATACGATACTGCCCGCAGCCAGTCTGATCCGCCGGATGGCACAGCACTACAGGTAAAGGCTTCCAGCTTAATGGCCGCCAAGATAAAAGCGAGCGATGCTCTAATTCAAAACCATTGCCGCTGAGGGTTAAGTTCTTATTATAAGCAGGGTCATTGCCTATCTCTGGCCGCCATTTGCGGTACATCGCTAGCTGCTCACCCTCAAAGCGCAATTGCTTAGCAGCTGCCTTATCTGGGTTGATTTGCGTTTGACTCACGCTCCCCTCATGCATCACCACTGAATATGGCGTCCAGACCGTTGAATATCCCAGCTCCCTCACCTTCAAGCATAAATCAACGTCGTTATAAGAAACTTTGAATTCCTGCTCATCCATCCCCCCTGCCTGCACATACACGGATTTACGGATCATCATGCAGGCCGCTGTCACCACCGAATACTGCTGATCTAGCTGCAGGCGGTGCATATAACCCGACTCCTCCAGCGAAGCGCCAATAAACGGGTGATCAGCTGGCCCACGCAAGCCAAGCACAACGCCTGCATGCTGCACTAGGCCATTTGGATACAGCAGCTTAGCCCCCACAATCCCTACTTCTGGCCGCATGGCATGATGCAGTAACTCATCCAGCCATGAATCCTGAATCATGGCCGTATCATTATTAAGCAAGACCAAATACTCGCCATTGGCCTGCCCTACTGCTGCATTATTAATCGCAGAAAAATTAAAAGCATGCGGGTAAGAAAACACCCGTAAACGATCGCTAAGTAATAATTCGAGCTGCTCTAAATAAGGCTGCACCTGCGGATCATCACTATTGTTATCAATAATAATAATTTCATAATTCGAGTAGCTGGTTTTCTCCAAAATAGATTCAATACAGCGCTGCAGCATAGGCAGCTGATTTTTAGTCGGAATAATAATGCTCACAAGTGGGCGCTCTGGCAGTGCATATTTCACCCGCACTGCGCCCTCTACTCGGCCATTAGGCAATACTTCAGCGTCAACTCCTGCTCGCTGTAAATGCATTTCGATTAATTGTGAAAAATCTTTATAACGACGGGGATCGGATAAAATTCTGGAATCATTAATCTGCAGATGTGTAACAAGCTCTGGGATATGGCCAATCGATTTCGCCCCATACTGCTCATAGCAGTGCAATAAAAGTGTGAGCTGCTCCCCCCCCCAGCCTTCAAGCTGCTGATATATACCCACGAAAGCCGCATCGGTCCTAAGCAATAAAAAGCCATCGGCATAAGGAATGCTGCGTAATAAATTGATATCAAAATCAGGCTTAAAGCGCGGACACGCAGGGCGACCGTCAGCATTCATCACATCATCATCAAAATAAACTGCTTTCCATTCTGGATGCTCAGCCAGCTGATGCATCGCCAGCAATAAACCACTCATGGTGAGCTGATCTCCTGCCTCCATCAGCCCCAGCCATGCGCACTCCTGCTGAGCTAAGGTATCCAGCACCGCAGAATAAAACCCATCTTCAACTTGAATCCACTCAATCCCAGACGCTGGCATGGGATTGGCTGCGCTTGAGCACACCAATAATTCCACATCGGCATAAAACTGGCGCGAAACGCTATTTATTGAAGCAATTAAGCCGCTTTTATTGGCAAAACGATCAACAATACAAATTTTAACCTTAGGCAAAGACACGGCGGCTGCATGCAAATCAAATAACTTAGCCTCAGGGATACTCAGCGCCTGCTTGCTTAACCAGTGCAAATACTCTTCACTGCTATTTGGGAACCGCGGATTAGGAACATGGCCCTGATAGCCGGCATCCACAGTTAGTAAGCCCTGATGATAGGCAATCAATGGAAACAAACGCTCAATAGCGTGCGCCAACGTGCCATTGGTTTGTCCAGCTTCTGCCTCAAAATCATCCACCGAAATATTCAGTGCATTAAATGAATTAAACACGCTCCCACGGCACCAGAACATTGAACCACCTGGGAACTCATAGGCTGTTTCATCTAAATTGAACCCCAGCCGTGCGGCCAATTCGCGCAGCAAACCAATATTGCCGCCGGGGGTGTAATGCGCATGCACCAGCACACCCGCCCCTGTCACAATACCCACCTCTGGGCGGGTATTAAATAAATCAAAAATAGCCTGAACGCCTTCCTTGGAAGGTAATAAAGAAACTAATAATTCCTCACGCCATTTTTGCACCAGCTCTGGGTCTAAATGGGGGGATTTCTTAGTATGCAATTTACAAACAAAATCATAGTTGGCTAGATTTTCATGCTGCAATAGCTCAAACAAGGGGCCAATATCGCGGCCTTTATTTTCTGTAATATATAATTTAGCTTTTGGGAAATCAGCCGCCAGCATCGCCATAACAGCGCTATTATTCTCTGCAATGGTCGAAACAAATAAATCAAAGCCATAGGGAATATTAAGCAGTAAAGGCTTAATTTCGTCCCATTGATCAAGATAGAAAAGATGCAAGACGACCGCCACCTTGAAAGAGGGAGGTAAACCCATTTCTGCATCTAGTTCAGATAAGAGTTTTTTTCTTCCATCGATAACATATAAACTTCCATTATCACCATTGCGTGCATATATTTTCCTGAACAAAGCAGGAAAATTCTTTCTTTGCCTGTGAGACATACGATCTTCAGGCTGTATTTCTTTTTCCCGAACCCGAACTTCTACAGTATTCAAATTAACATGATGCAAATCATATTTTTTTCTTAACTTAAGTAGTAAATCCCAATCTTCAAGCGCAGGTAAAGACTCATCAAAGGCATCACCCAACAAACTAAAATCCGACGGATGACAAAATGTATTGACAGGTATGTAATTTTGAATCAGCAAGTCATCAATTGAAAAATCACGATGAACATATGGATTGTTTCTGCTTAGTTCCGTTCTCTTGCTTGCTTCAATTCTTTCTAAAACATAATCCGCATTGGTATAAACGACCCTTTCACTATGATCAATTAAATTTTCGTATAAAATCTGCAAATGATTACTATTAAATAAATCATCATCATCCAGATAACAAACATACTTACCCTTCACAAGCCTTAATGCTGTATTTCTTGCTGCGGATAAACCGCCATTTTTTCCTTTTTTTACATAGGTAATATTAAGTAGAGGGTACTTATCAAGTATATGCTCAACATTTTCACCCGCATCATTGACCACAATCACTTCAAAATTTTTAAATGTTTGATGATCAAGGCTATTCAATGCAAATTCAAACAAAACAGCCCGATTAAATGTGGCAAGAACAATACTAAAAAATGGTTGTGTCGTGCATTCAGAGTCATCCACAGCAGTAGATGCCGACGACAATAATTGATTCAAATAATAAGAACTACTTGAAGAAGGATAATTTTCATGTGTTACTTTAAGCAATGAAGATAAAGCTTCACCGTGTTTTAACAAATCAACAGATGATTTTTTTATAGCATCTTCAGAAAAATACACAGGGTTGTGTAAAATGAGTAAGGCCACCCTTAACAATGAAACATCTTCATTTTGTATACTGCAGCCCACAACTTCAGGACTAAAGATACTATTAATACAACTTACTTCAACTCCGATTCGAATTGCATCCAATAAGAAATTACACTGCTCATCTCCCCATGCAAGAGCTAATGAATACCCTCCGACAACATCAAAAATATTCCTGCGAAAAAAAATAACCGGCTTTACAATTCTTCCTTGAAGCAGTTCGGCCAGACATGAAGGGATATTTTCAATCCCTTTGTTATATGTAGATTTATCTAAAGCCCACAGCAGCCCAATATTTTCTTTACTTTCAAATAAATTAATGACCTCAGCGATACATGAGCCAGGTATAACTGTACCTCCATCATGCACAAGAACAAACTCACCTTTTGTGGCTAAAACACCAGAATTGCACGAGGCAGGATAATGGCATTTATTATCCACCACGACATATCTTACATCAACTCCATTCAACTTCACCTGCCCGGCGCGAATATTATACCGAAGTGCTAATTCTAAATTTATTACAAAAACGAATTCCACCCTTGTTGTTGCTTGTAAATTATTTTTTTGAATGTATTTATTCAACTCTAAATCAGTATCATTCAAAACACAAACAATAGATAACATTCCTTTTTCTGAGCCTGCTCCCTGTTTTTTTCCATTCAAAAAAGACAAAACATGATCAAGATCAAACTGCACTTCTCTCAACCGATCTTTTTCATAAAAAGAAATCCTTTTTACTAATAAATCAGCAATTATACCGCCAAATTTTTTAATTAATTCTTTCGTTAAATATGGCATTGCAGTGCGTACTACAGCCAAGTGCGAATAAACGGGCTCCAATGTTTGATAAAATGTCGTAGAAGTATATTGAGAGGAGTGAAGACGATAGCAGGCAGTAGGTGTTTTTTCAAATAAAAAATGAGCGTGTTTTGCTGCTATACGTACATACAGCTCCCAATCGGACCCACCCCAGGCATTAATAGAAAAATAGAGTTCATCACGTAATTTATCACGATCAAAAATAACCGCATTCAATGTTATATAGCAATCATAACGCAATAAATCTATTAATTCATTGCGCCCGCCAGCATATGAAGACTGCGCATAACCAATATGCTCAGGAGGCTCAATTTCTATACCATTATCATCAACAAATATTCTGCTAGAATAGGCGAGGGCGCAATGCGGATTACTTTCAAGACCAGAAAGTAGTTTTGAAAAATGACCTGGAAGCAGATAATCATCAGCACTAACAATAGCTAAAAATCGTCCAGAACCCGCCTTAAATGCTAAATTAAAATTAACATAAGCACCAATATTCATTTCATGCTTAATGCATTTCACGCGTTTATCATAAGAAAAAGAAGATAAAATTTCCTGAGTATGATCTGTAGATGCATTATCTAAAATGATCAGTTCAAAATTTTGATAATCCTGAGACAAAATACTACTTATACATTGGGCTAAATAGCGCCCATAGTTATAGGCCGTTACAACTACAGTTAGCATCGGACCTGCCATAAAATAGCCTCATTAATTCAAATATAAAAAATTTATTAAGAAATCCGTTTTAAATACCCATCTGGCGCGACAGTAATCAACAGCTTATTTTCAATATTTTTGTCAATTTCATAAACCAAATATTCGCCATCCGCGGCCAATACCGCTTCTGATTGCAACTCTTTCAAATAGACATACATCGCAGTTTTAGGATTATTACCCACACCCCATGGGCGATCAGGAAATGAATCTACAGGCATATCTTCAATTACCGTGTCATACACAATACAATAACTACCTTTAGAAACCAGTGGCGCATAGGCTTTTAACTCAGCTAATACATGGTCATGGGTATGATTAGAATCAAGCAAGACTAATACTTTTGAATATTGGGCAGCAATTTCTTTAACTTGCTTAACAATCTGCGCATCGATGGACGAGCCTTGAATCATTTCAATTTTATGCGCCAAGGGATGTTTTTCTATTTCTTCACGATTATGCTGGCGAATATCGATATCCAAACCAATTACTTTACGCTTGGACGCTAGTGGATCAAGCATTTCCCCTACGCTGACTGCATCGCAATAATCAAGCATTGCCAATACAGAGGCATTCATAATGAGTGAACCGCCATGAGCAATACCCGTTTCAATAATTAAATCAGGCTTTATTTCCCAAATCAATTCTTGAATTGCAATCATGTCCTGCGGAAATTGAATAATTGGCCGGCCAAGCGCTTTAAAATTATAAGCATATTTATAGCGTGCAGTTTTAATTAAAAAATCAAGTGCAATTGAATGCACAACACCATCCCTACCCTGCTGCTGAATATCAATTGCGCGCTCACGCTCAAACTCTGCATGTAATTTATTTTTCATACCAAGTCCTTAAATTAATATTAACCTGCATTTATAATTCTGGAATATCACGCATTTTTAATACTTTAGCCGGGTTACCCACCATCACCGCCCCTGCTGGCACATCCTTAGTAACCACAGCCCCCAAGCCAATAATTGCCCAATCGCCAATGCTAATGCGCGGCACTAAACTAGCCCCAGCGCCGATAAATACTCCTTTCCCAATTTTGGTACAACCAGATACAGCAACACCATGGGCAATAAAAGAAGACTCACCAATTTCAGTTTCATGGCCAATCAACGAACCAATATGAATACTCACATTATCCGCCAGCTTAACTCCTGCCTGCACAATAACGGCCTCTTGTAGATATAATCCCCTTCCCAATTCCACCATAAAATTATCCACACTAGGATGAATAAAATTATACATTTTAAAACCTGCGTTCAGCATTTGTGAGGTAGTTTGATGACGAGTCAGACAATCACGTGTAATTAAATTTACAAATTGATATTCAGTAGAGTCAAATTGATTTAATACTTCAAAGCCGCCAAACACGGGCAGGCCATAAAATGGCTGTCCTTTTTTCTCTAGGGCATTGTCGATATAGCCAACAAAATCAACCTCTGCCTTCTGAAGTACACAGCGGATCATGCGAGCAGTTTCTGGATTATTTGCCCCGAGTAATAAAACTTTTTGCATTTTTATTTCCTTATAGCATCCAGCAAGCAATCGATCACACGGCGTATTTGATCTTCATCCATATCATGATAACTGGGTAAATTAATCGCTCGCGTAGGAATTGAGTAACTGTGCGTATTCTTTAATACCGGCGTAAACGCAGGCGTACTAGATAGCGGCTCAAAAAAGACCCTTGCATCGATATCCGCCAGTTTAAAAGCGGCTATCAATTGCTCACGCGTAATACCCCTGTTTGAATTAATGACAACTGTCGGCATCCAAAACCCATTTTGGGTATGGTCTGCTTCTTTATTCAGATTGATGCCGGGAATATCTTGCAATACTTGGCGATAGGCCATAAAGATGGCCCGTTTGCGTGCCACAAGCTCATCAATTCGCTCTAACTGAGCGCAACCAATAGCCGCTTGGATATTAGACATTTTATATTTATAGCCGATCATTTCCGGCCAGAATTGCCGCTGCTCGCCTTGTTTACGGCCATGATTACTGAGCGTGAGCACCCGCTGATAAAGCACTGGATCAGAGGTAACAAACATCCCACCTTCACCGGTTGTGATGGTTTTGGTGCCATGAAAAGAAAACACCCCAAAATGCCCCATTGATCCCGCACGCTGCCCTTGGTAAACCGAACCAATCGCTTCTGCGGCGTCTTCAATCAACACCAAATGATGACGTTGCGCAATATCACGTAAAGCGGCCATTTCACATAGATTGCCATACAGATGAGTGGCAACAATCGCGCGGGTTCGCTGGGTAATGGCCGCTTCCGCCGCTTGTGGATCGATACACCAGCTGTCTGGCAAGATATCAACAAACACCGGCGTTGCCCCCATATGCACAATAGGCGCAACCGTGGCTACCCAGTTGGTGTCGGCCAAAATCACCTCATCCCCAGCCCCGATTTCCAAAGCAGCCAATCCCATGTGCATCGCACCGGTACAGCTTGAGGTGGCGATGGCATAGCCTGAACCTAAATACTGAGCAAACTCGGCCTCAAAACGGTGGATATAATCATAACAATGCTCACCCCAACCATTGGCCGCCGCATCAGTGGCATAGGCGACTTCAAGCGCTGTAATTGAGGGCTTGGTGTATAAGATGCGCTGACTCATAACAACTCCATCTTGGGTACAGCCACCACAAACTGCCCGCCCCACTCTCTGATCACAGCCAACTCTTTCATCACTTCAGCTTTGATATTCCAAGGCAAGATCAGTACATAGTCTGGGCGCACAGCGATGAGTTCTGCGGGCGTAATAATAGGAATATGACTACCTGGCAATAACTTACCCTGCTTAGAGGGTGCAGCGTCTGCTACCATCGGCAAAAGCACCGCGTCGATGCCGGCATAATTAAGCAGAGTATTGCCTTTGGCTGCCGCGCCATAGGCCAATACGCGTTTACCTAAGCGATATTGCTCAAGTAAAAAGGCGCTTAAATCGAGGCGTAAGCGAATCGCTTGCTGTTGAAACTGCTGATAGCACGCGGCACGATTCAGCCCTGCGGCCTGCTCTTTTTCAAGCAAAGACGCGACAGCAGGTAAGCCTGCCTGAGCGGACTCTTGATGGCAGGCATACACACGTAAGCTTCCTCCATGAGTAGGCAGGCGTTCAACGTCATAAACCCGTAAACCTGCAGCAGCTAAGATCTTTTGCACTGAAAGTAGCGAAAGATAGGAATAGTGCTCGTGATAAATTGTGTCGAATTGGGTATGAGTGATTAATTCTAATAGGTGTGGAAACTCGAGGGTAATCGTGCCTGAGCTCGCTAACGCCAGAGCTAACCCACTGACAAAGTCATTGATATCCGGCACATGGGCCAGCACATTATTCGCCACAATCAGGTCAGCAGATCCATAGCGTGTGCGTAATTCGGTTGCGCTGGCTTTGCCAAAGAATGTCTCTTCAATGGTCAGCCCTTTGGCCCTTGCTGCCGCGGCCGTGCCGCTCGTGGGCTCGATGCCTAGGCAGGGAATGCCGCGTGCCGCCACATATTGCAATAGATAACCGTCGTTAGCCGCTACTTCCCAGACTTGCGATTGAGCATCAAGCTTGAGCCGCTCACTCATCATGTCGACATAGCTTTGAGCATGGGCCAGCCAAGACGAGGACACCGAGGAAAAATAGGCGTAGTCCGCATTAAAAAACGCATCGCGCTGGGCAAAATCTTCGGTCTGCACCAGCCAGCAGCTTTCGCACACCTTCACCCGCAGCGGGTAATACAGCTCGGGGCGGCATAAATCATCCGTGCCAAGATAGGCATTAGAGGGCGGCGCAAAGCCTAAATCAATCAAATCCAGCTGCAATGGGCTTTCGCAGTGGCGACATTTCATAGCGTTATCCCAGAAAAATCTACCGGCAAATAAGGGTGTTGACGATCTCTGTCTGACACCACCGAGATAGGCAAGGGCCAAGCAATTTGCACACGAGGATCATTGAAGGCCACCGCCGCCTCAAGCTCTGGTGCATAAAAAGCAGTATGTAAATAGAGCATTTGCACCTGATCGCTCAGTGTTTGAAAGCCATGCGCACAACCTTCCGGAATAAGTAAAGCGCGATCATGCTCGCCGGAGAGCTCCACCCCGCGCCACTGTAAAAACGTCTCCGACCCAGCACGTAGATCGAGCACCACATCAAAAATACGCCCTGCTAGGCAGCGAATAATCTTTTTCTCTGCCTGCGGCGCATGCTGAAAATGCATCCCTCGCACCGTGCCGCACTGGAGACTAGTCGAGTGATTCATCTGCCGAATCGATGCGCCATTTAATACTGCACTCAGTTCATACTCACAAAACCAGCGGGCAAAACCACCACGCTCATCGCCATGCCGATCAGATTCTAAGATGGCAGCACCGGCAATATCTAAGGGTAAAATCCGCATTAAATAGCCCAGCCCACATTGGCCGCCGCAGCATCTGCAATATAGGATTGCAACTGCGGTAAGCTATGTAAATGTGACTTATCACCACACTGATACCAAGCCGCCGTTTCAGCTAATGCGCGTGACAGCGGCCAGACAGGGCTCCACCTTAATGCTGTCGCAATCTGCGATGAATCCAGTCGCAAAGCTTGCGTTTCATGTGCAAGGGCTGCGGTTCCCTGCCATTTTAGCTCAGGCCAATGTTGGCCCAGCCCATCTAGCACCTCTGCCACAGAGGCTACATCCCGTTCACTCGGCCCCACATTCCAAGCCTTCGCTACACTGTTATTGCCTGCGAGCAAATGCTGACCAATCAATAAATAAGCGGACAAAGGTTCAAGTACATGCTGCCAAGGCCGCACCGCCTTGGGGTTGCGAATCTCCACATGGTGCCCTGCTTGCACCGCACGCACGGCATCCGGCACCAATCGATCTTGCGCCCAGTCGCCCCCGCCAATCACATTGCCTGCTCTAGCCGTGGCAATCAGTAGTGATCGGGACGAATCTTGCTGCGAGAAACTGGCACGATAAGATGCAACCACCAGCTCCGCCGCCGCTTTCGAGGCGCTATAAGGATCATGCCCGCCCAAGGCATCGCTCTCCCGATAGGGCCAAGACCATTCTTGATTTTGGTAGCATTTATCCGTGGTAATCACTACCACAGCCTTAACAGAAGGCACATGGCGGCAAACTTCCAGTAGATTCACCGTGCCCATCACATTAGTGTTCCAAGTATTCAGCGGATCGCGGTAGCTCTCTAATACCAAAGGCTGGGCGGCTAAGTGAAAGACAATCTCTGGGCTGGCATCCTGCAAAGCGGCACTCAGCCTTGCAAAATCACAAATATCTGCCACGGTTGATTCAAGAGGCAAAGCAAGCTGAGCGTAATGCGAACGCTCCCCCTCTAAAGGAGCCAGAGCATAGCCATACACCTTGGCAGATAATTGGCTTAACCACAGACTTAGCCAGCTACCTTTAAAGCCAGTATGCCCAGTGATAAATACTTTTTTATTGCGATAGCAATCAGCAAACATTTTTAGCCCAATTCATCCCATTGCTTCCAAGGCGCTTTACCTTGGTCCCAAAGCTGATTAAGTTGAATTTTATCCCTCAGGGTATCCATGCACTTCCAGAAACCTCTATGCCGGTAGGCAAGTAGTTTGCCATCGCTGGCTAATTCTTCGAGAGGAAGGCGCTCAAATATAGTCAGATCGCCCTCTTTTATATAATCAAACACGCCTGAGCGGCACACCATAAAGCCGCCATTAATCCAGGCTTGATCAGAAATCGGTTTTTCTTTGAATTCGCGAATAAACCCAGAGGAATCAGGATCGACCATACCAAAGCGAGCCTCAGGCTGAACAGTCGTCATCGTAACCAAGCCATCATGCTGCTGGTGCTGCGCCAGTAAGGCGGCAATATCAATATCTGAAACACCATCACCATACGTCAGCATAAAATCTTCATCGCCCAGATAATCTCTGGCACGCAAAATACGCCCGCCGGTTTGGCTTTTTAAACCCGTCTCTAATAAAGTAACTTTCCATGGCTCCGACTGATTGCGGTGCACTTCAATTTGGTTATTACTTAAATCAATGGTTACATCACCCTGATAAAGAAAATAATTAGCAAAAAACTCTTTAATTAAATTTCCTTTATACCCCAGCAAAATAACAAATTCGTTATAACCATAATGCGAATACATTTTCATGATGTGCCATAAAATAGGCCGCCCGCCAATTTCAACCATAGGCTTAGGATGCACGTCAGTTTCTTCACCTAAACGAGTGCCTAAACCACCGGCTAAAATGACTACTTTCATATTTTATTCCTTAAAGTATTTATAAAATTCGTTTTTTAAATTTACAAACCTTATAAAAAAACTGACTAAGCAGTAAAAAAACCTACACAAAGTCAGAATTAAATACTGAAATGGCATATATTTATCTAGTTCAGCTTACTAAGCATCATAGAGCAAAAAAAAAAGCGACACCAGTAGGGTCGCCTTTTTTTGCAAGCTTAATGAAATAAATAAATTATGATTTCAGACTTTTCAGGTAAGCCGAAAACTCTTCACCGACTTCGCTATGCTTCATGCCATACGCCATAGTGGCTTTCAGATAGCCCAGCTTAGAGCCGCAATCGTAGCGGGTGCCGATAATTTTATGCGCCAAGATATGCTGCTCTTGCATCAGTGCAAAGATGCCATCAGTAAGCTGGATTTCGCCCCCCTTACCTGGCTGCACATGCTGCAGGTGGTGAAAAATACGCGGGGTGAGAATATAGCGCCCCACAACAGCCAAATTAGATGGCGCTTCTTCTGGTTTTGGTTTTTCAACGATATTGGTGATTTTTAAGCGGCTATTGCCGTCTTGTACTTCAACAATTCCGTAAGAGCCAGTGTCTTGCTGCGGCACTTGCTCAACACCCAAAATCGAGCAATGAGTATCACTAAAAACATCGACCATACGTTTCATTTCGCTGGTCGCGCCGCCATCAATCAAGTCATCGGCCAAAATCACCGCAAATGGCTCATCGCCTACTACAGGCTTAGCGCAGAGCACGGCGTGGCCTAGGCCTAGGGCCTCTGGCTGACGAATATAAATGCAGCTGACTGACTTTGGAATAATATTTCTGAGGATTTCTAGCAGAGCTTGTTTATTTTTGGCTTCTAGCTCGGCTTCTAACTCATAAGCTTTATCAAAGTGATCTTCAATACTGCGTTTATTACGGCCAGTAATAAAGATCATTTCGGTGATACCTGCCGCCAGTGCTTCTTCAACGGCGTATTGGATCAAAGGCTTATCAACCACAGGCATCATTTCTTTTGGGCTAGCTTTTGTGGCAGGCAAAAAACGAGTGCCCATACCGGCAACGGGGAATACGGCCTTACGTACTTTTTGCATTTGGGAATCCTGATATGAAGTAGAGAGTAAACCGAGCCTTAATGCCGCCCCCAGTACTTGGTCAGCTTGGCGCTGCGCCAATTCATCTGCCCACTGGGAAACGGCTGAGCGCCCAAGCCCTAGCGCATCGGCTAGGCGAGTTTGGGTACCAAACAGTTTGATTGCTTCAGACTTTCGCATTCTGCAATGTTTATATAAATGAACACCCACGTCAACCTGCATTGCAAGATTCACAAATGTTTAACAAGGTAAACACGCCACTGCATACCCTAGGCACCATCTAGCATTTTCAGCAGTGCAGCCTCATCCAAAATAGACACACCCAAATCAACAGCCTTAGTTAACTTGCTCCCAGCATCACTTCCCGCCACCAAAAAATGTGTCTTTTTAGACACACTACCCGATACCTTGCCCCCCGCCGCTTCGATCAAATCTTTAGCTTGATCACGGGATAAAGTAGGCAAAGTGCCTGTAAGCACCAGCGTTTTATCTTTAAACACCCCCTCGTTAGCCGCGGTTAGCTCCGGCAACTGCTGCTCTAAATGAGTACACCATGCTGCCAACTCCATTAAGGACTGCCTTTGCCCCTCTGCATCCAACCATGCCAGCAAAGCTTTGGCGACATCGCTAGGCAAAAAGGTAAGTGTCAGCCAGTCGGCCTCGGCCAAGGCCGCCAAACTACTCACTCTTTCGGCCAATTGCTGGCTGCGTACAGTAGATAATTTAGGGATGCCCAAATGCGCAAATAGGCTGGCGGGCTGGAGCTTATCTCTTAATTGCCCACTGGGTGCACGCTCATCCCTAGGGACGATACCCGCAGCGAGCAGGGCGTCTAATGCCTGTTGGTTTTTAGGCTCGCTAAAAAAATCATAAATAGCGATTGCTACCGTATCGCCAATATCGGGCAAAGCCCGTAATAGTGTCACGGGGGCGTAGCGAATCAGTGCTAAGCAACCCAACCAATCGGCCAAGGTTTTGGCCGTGGATTCACCCACATGGCGGATTCCCAGCGCAAACAAGAAACGCGCCAACAATGGCTGCTTACTTGCAGCGATACCCTCTAATAAGTTTTCTGCCCATTTTGTGGCAAGGCGGCCCTGAGCAATACTTTCTGCACTACTGCCCGCCACCTCATCTGCTGCGGCTTTCATATTCTGAAAATCGGTCAGCGTTAAAGCGTATAAATCAGCCAGTGATTTCACATAACCTAAATCCACCAAGCTCTCTACATAGCGCTCGCCAAGGCCGTCGATATCCATCATGCGTCGGCCCGCAAAGTGGCGAATCGCTTCTTTACGCTGCGCCGAGCAGCTTAAACCACCCGAGCAACGGGCAATCGCTTCGCCCTCTTCTCGCACCACATGCGCGCCACAGACAGGGCAAGCTTTAGGCAAACTAAATACAAGGTAAAGTGGCTCTTGAGCTGGCGAGAATAAATCTGCCCCCGGCACATCCTTCATGGGGCGGCGCTCTAGCACCACACTCACCACCTCAGGGATCACATCTCCGGCGCGGCGCACGGCCACCGTATCGCCCACCCGCACATCTTTGCGTCTTGCTTCGTCTTCGTTATGCAGCGTGGCATTGGTGACGGTTACACCACCCACAAATACCGGCTGCAATCGTGCCACAGGGGTGATCGCACCTGTGCGGCCCACTTGCACATCGATTGCCTCCACAATGGTTAAGGCTTCTTGCGCAGGAAATTTATGAGCCACCGCCCAGCGTGGCTCACGCGTTCTAAAGCCCAATTCTTTTTGCAAGGCCATACCATTTACTTTGTAAACGACGCCGTCGATATCAAACGGCAAGCTTTCACGGATCTGTGCAACGTGGGCATGAAATTGCGCCAAACCCTCACCCCCACTCACCACGGCACGCTCAGTGCAGACAGGAAAACCTAATAGCGCTAGCGCATCCAAGAGAGCGGAATGCGTCTGCGGCATGGGCCAGCCCTCCACCACGCCTAAGCCATAGGCAAAGAAAGATAGCGGACGCGCAGCAGCAATCGCTGGGTCCAGCTGACGCACAGCTCCCGCAGCGGTGTTTCTGGGGTTTACAAACGTTTTATCACCCGCGGCCAGCTGACGCTCATTCAAACGATCAAAATCATCCCGCCGCATATACACCTCACCACGCACCTCTAATACCTGCGGTGCTATATCAGCACGTAAGCGTAGTGGGATCTGTAAGATGGTGCGGATATTTTGCGTCACATCCTCACCCGTTGCCCCATCGCCCCGTGTAGCGGCCTGCACCAGCACGCCATTCTCATAACGCAGACTAATCGCCAAGCCATCAAACTTGAGCTCGGCAGCGTATTCAAGCGCTGCGGCACTCGCTGGTAAATCCAGCTCTTTACGTACACTGGCATCAAAAGCCAATGCGCCCGCTGGCGTGACATCGGTTTCGGTGCGAATCGACAACATAGCCATGCGGTGCATCACCGGCACAAACTGCGGCAGAGGCTTGCCGCCCACCCGCAGCGTGGGCGAATCGGGCGTTGCTAACTCAGGGTGCGCTATTTCCAGTGATTGCAACTCACGAAACAAGCGATCGTACTCAGCATCCGGCACCGTTGGGGCATCGAGTACATAGTATTCATGGGCATATTGATGGAGTTGCGTGCGTAAGGATTGCGCTTGATCGATGAGGGAAGAAGTCATATTTGTCTATTGATTTTATGCGGAAGCTGAAACAACGAGGATGTACAACAAGGATATACGCCAAAACATGAGCAGACCAAACACTCAAAAATACCCCTTGTTTTTACGTTTCTTGTACTTTTATTGTGATTTAAAAATTGCGTGGCATCACATGGAGCCGCTCTGGATAAGCCCGCCAAATAGAGATCATTTACTACTGCGCGAAAGCAAATCCAACACTTGAACACGGGGCCAAAGCCCAGTGCATAGCCCCCCATTGATGCAACTATAAAATATGAGATGAACCAATCACTATTTGGTTAAAATCGAGATTCCCATCCCTTGAAATGGCCCAAGCGGGGTATTTTCTTGTTCAAATTGCTCGATACTCGGCGTACCGCTCCACAATTTATAAACAAGACGTTCATTTTGAATAATAAAGATCACATCAAAATGCCAGCCAGAAACAACCGTTTTTCGTTCAAAATTTAAAAAATCTGCCCAAAAATTACCATAGCGTTTTCTTACCGCGCTTTTTTGCTCAATTTCATAGGCAAAGCACGAAGTTTGAGCGGCAATACAGGCTTGGATTTGCGGTGCCAATAAACGCGGCTCGCCAGCACCACTTAATGCAAGACGACGCATTAAATCAGCATAACTCAGTACAACAATATTTGGCGTTTTAGCTGGATCCAAGCCCATTGCATGCAACTGTTGCAAACTGGTGGTTTCCAAGGGAACACCTTTAAACACCTGCTCCGCCGTTTGATAATCTGGCCAAGGAGTACGGCTAATTTGCTCTGAATCGGGCAGAAGGGCAGCACAAGAAGTCAAGCTCAAACATAGAGCCGCATAGCTTAATCGGGCGCGTTTCATGACCCTTCTCTCAGCGTAACAGCAATAAAATCTATATCGTCACTCTAGGCAAAAAATGCAGCACAAGATGCCTATTTACAGCCCAAAATAGCAATGCCGCTGACGAACAGCGGCATTGCAGTAACACATCCCACCAAAAACTACGCAAATAAACGCAAAGCCGCCACAGAGCCTGGAGCAATGCCTCTATCGTCCATTTTTGCGTACAACACACCTAATTGCTTGCGGATATTATCTAAGCTTGCTTCGGTTAGGGGCTTGCTATTATCGTCAACCAGCTCACCAGATAGCGCCACCGATAAGTGCTGTGCAAATTCAGCAAAATAATCAAACACCGATACGCCACCCGCCACCCGTGGCACATCAAACAAAAGCGTAAGGCCACTCGAGGTATTGCCAAGAGGGGTCTGATCATAGTTTGACAAAGTAAACAATGTTTTACCTGAATCGCTACGGTAGTGAAACGCACCCTCTGGGCTACGAACCAATCCTGCGTTTTCAGCCAATAAGCGCACGCGCTCCATTGGGAACGGGCGGCTTGCTGCAATCACATTTAAACCAATCAGCACATCCACACTGGCGCAAAACTCATCTAGATTAGTTGCAGCGGCCAATTTGGCTGAGCGCTGCGGAAAAGTCACCACCGCCTCGTGCTCATCAGCAAACTGCTGCACCGACATACAAAACGCATTGAGCTGCTCTGAGCTTAATGCCCCTTGACGATCCGCCAATTGCAAGCCAATTTTCAGTTCTTTATAACGCGAACGCGAACTTGGCAAACAGGCTTCCCAGCGATTATTTTGGCTTAAACCCATTACCTGCACGCGCTTAGAGCCGCGAAATACCGGTAGATCTGCTGCTGCAATCATTTCTGCAGCATGAACTTCTGCAACAAAATCAATCGATGAATCGAGCAAGCTACTTGCGAGTGCTTCACTGTCATCACTGACTGGCGCAGCAACCTTAACGGGCTCTGGCACATAAGGTGCAGGATCTACCGCCCCCGAAGGCGCTACCGGAGGTTCGATATAAGGCTCACGCAAGGGAACCGTTTGAGGGTGAGGCTGATAGGCAGGGGCAACTTCCAACTCCGGCTCAGCCAGCTGGGACTCAAAGCGCTCAGGCACCAACTCGGCCGACTCTAGGCTTGGCTCCATACGGCTTGCGCCTGCTGAGCGAACCATGTTTTTGGGTACATCCAGCAGCGCATCGCTTTCATTACGGGCAAAGGCCTTGGCAGCTTGCTGGCGATAGCGGTATTCCTGCCACCAATTGAAGGCATAGACAGCGGCGACAATCACGCCACCTACAATCAGCGATCCTAGTTGCAAATCGGTCATTCTTTATGGTCTCTTGGCGAGTCGATCTATCCTTTTAAAAAACTTCATCACCTGCTCATTAAGCGTTCGATGAAGTATCTAAAACAATATCGGTCCAGGCTATTATTCGGTGTTAATTAGGTCTGCTGGCTGCTTATTATCAGCCACATCCCTACTCATTTGTGTTCGCTTGCCAATAGATTGGCGAACACTTTTCAATTGCAGTAAAAGATTAGTGAAATTAGCTAGGTTAAGCCACCTTATTTTTGCTGATTCACGAAAGCTTCACTTTAGACTTGCATTCAGTAAATATCATACAAGCCAAGCAAATAGGATACCAGACTTAAGCGTTACTGGTCGCTAGCATCCACTCAATAATGACGGGATTTTACTGTGCTTTTTGCCGATTAACATCACGTTTTATAGCGGATGATAAATGTTCCAGCATTTTTTTGTGGCATTGAACATCTCAGGCCCCAAAAAATTCAAATTTTGAGAGTTTACTGATCTACTGAGCAAGCCCCATTCATCTTCCCTGCCCTCATAAAATAATAAATTAAATTCATTAAAATCAATACTATATATAAAAAAAATTACCCTACCCCTCCTTTATTACCTCCACCGCAACTCCACCAGATAGATTAATTAACTAAAAACCGCAGCAACATTGTAAAAATGTTGAACCTTGTAATTTTTTAGATCCTAATAAATTTAGAATAGTTTTATTGCATAAACGAATATGCAAATCAACATACCGATAGTAAACAGCACGAATCACACTCGTTAATTCAGTGCTTTTTACACATTAAGTGTGAAGGGAATCTCTAAAAAAGATGGGTAGTTGTTAGGAATACAACAGCAGAAAAATGCAGTAGCGCCATTGCAGCACTACTGCTCGCCTACATTACTTAACGTGCTTACGGCGATGTACAAGTAAAGCCAACACGCCCAAACCCATCAAAGCGTAAGTCTCAGGCTCTGGAACAGGTGCTGTCACATAGGTGTACGTTATTTTGTAATTAGCCGCAGCATTAGTTGCAAATTGCGTGATTAAATTACCGGGACCAGAAGCCGAGGATGCGCCCAGTGAAGCCAGTTTTAGATTAACAACGCCTGGCCCCGTAAATAAAGATAACCAGCTGGCACTATTAAGCACCTCTGAATCAGCAGTATTAGCAGAAAGCCCCGTTAATTTTTTGCCTGATGTACCACCAAAATCTGTAAAACCATCATAGGCAGAAGCATTATAGACATTTGACACAAGCGGGTTAATGGCTAGCAAACTTTTACCCGACACGGTTGCAAGCTTGATGATTGCTCCTAAATCAATCCCTACATTTGACGCTGAAGCATCCAAGTTTTCATATTTAACAGAGCCTGCCACCAAGCCATACAAATCCACATTCACTCCGGTCAAGGTACCAAGACGGGAATCAAACTGTTGCAAACTAAATACATCACTCCAATTGGTAGATGAAAGAGCGTGCCCCCCAACGAATGACAAAGAATTAACCGATGCCGAAGCCGTTAACGTACTCATCGACAATAGAAAAAATGCAGCAAACTTAACTAGTTTCATACCCTACTCCCTAAGGAAATTAAAAAATCACATAAACATCCATTGCCATAAAAATTTACCAACTTAAAAAGCAGTGCATTTATTATTGCATTTTCATACAAGATGCTTACTTAAATAGAAATACTACCAAGATATAAAAAACAAACAACAACCATAATTAAATTACAATATTCTTATGATTAAGAAAGATAAAAAACCTTTAACCTTACTAAAATAAAGTGACACAACTGAGCACACAAAAAAAATGACCAACTATATTGGTCATTTTTTAAAACGGTAGAAATTTGACTATCGGGCTCGCTCCGAAGCACCTAGACCTGCTGCGACCTGATTAATTTCACAATACCCGCCACCGCCATGCTAAGCACCAGCAAAATTGCGCCAGCAATAACGCCTACCACGGCATCCAATAATATCGGCAATACGGCGTAAAGCAGAGGGCCAATGCTAGCAATATCGCGCACTGCTAGGGCGGTATGTTGGATAAGATCATGAGCAGGTGTAAAGCCATGAGTAAGAATCCCTCCCCCCACCATAAACATTGCAATGGTGCCCACCACGGTCAGCGTTTTCATTAAATAGGGCGCGCCAACCAAACATAAGCGGCCCACTTTATGCTGCACTTGCAGCCACAGGCCTTGGCCGGTTTTTTTGCACAGATAAAGACCTGCGTCATCCAGCTTTACAATCCCTGCCACCAAACCATACACCCCAACGGTCATCACCACGGCAATCAGGCTTAATACGGCGAGTTGAGATGCAATCGATACTCCAGCAACAGTTCCAAGAGCGATAACAATAATTTCTGCTGACAACACAAAGTCAGTGCGAATCGCCCCTTGAATTTTGTCTTTTTCATAGGCAACTAAATCCACCTCGGCGTTATTTGTGGCAGCAAGCAAGGCCTCCGTCTCGGCGTGCTCTTCACTGCTGCTATGCAAAAATTTATGTGCCAGCTTTTCAAAACCTTCAAAACATAAATAGCATCCACCCAGCATTAATAAAGGCGTAATCAGCCACGGTGCCACGGCACTGATCGCCAAAGCCGCTGGAACTAAAATCAACTTATTGCGAATTGATCCTTTTGCCACCGCCCACACCACGGGTAGCTCGCGCTCTGCACGCACGCCAGAAACCTGCTCAGCATTGAGGGCCAGATCATCCCCCAGCACACCGGCGGTTTTTTTAGCCGCCACTTTGGTCATCAGGGCCACATCGTCTAAAACTGCAGCAATATCATCGAGTAATACTAAAAGGCTGGTACCGGCCATAGGGCGATCTCTACAAAATATCTAAGGGAATTTTTAAATAACGCTGACCATCAGCATCAGGAGAAGGTAATTCTCCCGCACGAATATTGATTTGAATAGCGGGCAAAATCAACTGCGGCATACCAAGGGTTTGATCACGCGCTTCACGCATCGCAATAAAATCAGCCTTTGCCACCCCTGCATGCAGATGAATATTGTTCGCCCGCTGCTGCGCAACGCTACTTTGCCACTGCACCGTTTGGCGATGCTCCGGTAGATAATCATGACAAACGAATACCTTTATTGCATCAGGCAGCGCTAAAAGCTGCTGAATGGAGTCATAAAGCATTGCCGCATCACCCCCAGGAAAATCACAGCGGGCCGAGCCAACATCAGGCATAAACAGCGTATCCCCCACAAACAGTGCATCCCCTACCCAATAGGCAATATCTGCTGGCGTGTGCCCTGGCACAAACAGCACTTTGGCGCTAAGCTCACCAATCTGAAACACGGCGTTAGCCGCAAACAGCACATCAAACTGACTGCCATCCACAGCAAAATCATGTCCCAAACCAAACACCGGCTTAAAAATAGTTTGCACTTGATTAATATGCTGGCCAATCGCCACCTTGCCGCCCACTTTGCGCTTTAAATATGCCGCGGCAGATAGATGATCGGCGTGAGCATGGGTTTCAAGTATCCATTGCACGGTTAATTTTTTTGCCGTGACAAAATCAATCAAACGATCCGCGCTATGGGTTGAAGTGCGCCCCGATTTTGCATCGTAATCAAGCACAGTATCTACTAAAGCGGCGCAACCACCCTCAAAATCAAACACCACATAACTCAAAGTACAGGTATCAGAATCAAAAAAAGCTTCAACGTTGGGATGTAACATCAGTACACCTCGGCAATAAATATATTTGCAAATATTATATACAAAACTATAATGATTCAAACCACAGCCGATCCTTATAAAAGGAGCCCCATTAAGCATGAACTCAGAACAAATCACCGCCATGCGCCAAGCCGCCAGTGGGGCAACGCGCGTTTTAAAAGTAATGGCCAATGAAGACCGCTTATTACTGCTCTGCCAAATGGTGGATAGCGAAAAATGCGTCTCTGATTTTGAAGCCTTGCTGGATATTCGCCAGCCCACACTATCGCAACAACTCACCGTGCTGCGTAAAGAAGGTTTAGTCAACACCCGCCGTGATGGCAAAAGAATTTACTACAGCTTAGCCAGCACCGAGGTACAGCAGCTGCTACAAGTGCTGTATTCACTCTATTGCCCTGCTGACGTAAAGGACTCTAATCATGCAAATTGATTGGTTGCACTTTACCCCGTGGAGCGCTTTGTTAGGCGGCGCACTCATTGGTTTAGCCAGCGGTTTACTCGCCCTGCTCGCAGGAAAAATAGCGGGGATAAGTGGTATTTTAGGTGGCCTACTCAATGCACAAAATGATATGCAATGGCGCGCCGCGTTTTTATTAGGCCTCGTGCTCACCCCTCTATTTTGGATGGCTTTTAATACGCCTGCCGACATTCAGATCACCGCCAGCATGCCAACGCTCATCATCGCAGGGCTATTAGTTGGCCTTGGCACACGCTATGGCAATGGTTGCACTAGCGGCCACGGCATTTGCGGCTTATCTCGGTTTTCTATCCGCTCCCTCGCCGCGGTTGCCAGTTTTATGGCTGCAGGCTTTATCACGGTATTACTGACCCACCATCTTTTTTGAGGCCCACCATGCAAACAATCGTTGCCTTACTTACAGGGGTCATATTTAGCCTTGGCCTGATTATTTCAGGCATGGTCAACCCAGCTAAAGTCATTGGCTTTCTTAATTTAGCAGGGCAATGGGATCCAAGCTTAGCCTTAGTCATGGCAGGTGGCATTGCCACCGCCACACCTTTATTTATGTGGGCAAAACGCCGCCAACAAACGCTACTCACCCATGAAAAAATGGCGCTCCCCACAAGCACAATCATTGATCGCCCTTTAATCGGTGGCAGCCTGCTATTTGGTATTAGCTGGGGCTTAGCGGGCATTTGCCCAGGCCCAGGTTTGGTAGCCTTGGCAATGGGTGAAAGCAAGGCGTTTATTTTTGTAATTGCCATGCTAAGCGGCATGTTTGTTTTCAGGCTACTCCCTAAATGACATCCCTCAAATCTCTAGCAAAGTTCTTCCCTATTTTGCAATGGCTACCGTCTTACCAAAAACATAGCTTTGCTGGAGATTTAAGCGCCAGCCTGATTGTGGCCATATTACTCATACCACAAAGCATTGCTTATGCTTTGCTTGCTGGCCTGCCACCACAAGCAGGGATTTATGCCAGTATTTTACCGCTGGTGGTCTACGCTTTTTTTGCCAGCAGTATGGTGCAATCTGTTGGCCCGATGGCGATCAACGCTATTATGACCGCCACGGCACTTGCGCCCCTGGCAGCAGCAGGCTCCAGCGAATACATAGCCCTTGCCGCAAGTCTTGCCCTGCTCTCAGGGGTATTTTTGACGCTACTAGGTTTACTTAAGCTGGGCTTTATCACCCAACTCCTCTCTCACCCCGTCATTAATGGCTTTAGTAGCGGGGCGGCTATTTTGATCGTAATGGGGCAAATAGCACCGTTACTCGGCGTATCGATTCAGGGCGAGCATGTTGGCCAGCTGTTACTGCAGCTAATGCTAGCTCTTCCTGCAATGCAGCCCTTTGGCCTAGTCTGTTTAGGGCTACTCTGGCTGGCTGGCGGCCCTTTAGCCAAACGGCTTCAGCATTTTAGCCACGGGCCTTTACTGAGCAAAATCAGCCCCTTACTGCTCATGCTAGTCATCACTACTGCCGTATATTTTTTGAATATCCAAACCCAGCTTATTGGGGCTTTTTCTGCCGGCCTACCCCGCTTATTTTTGCCACAGCTCAATCAAACCAACCTTATCCAGCTTTGGTTGCCCGCCATCACCATTGGCCTAGCTGGCTTTTTACAGAGCATCACCATTGCCCAAAGTTTGGCCTTAAAAGCAAAGCGCAGCATCGATAGTAATCAAGAACTGATTGGCTTAGGCGCTGCCAATATCGCAGCAGCAGCCAGTGGCGGCTTTCCGGTGAGCGGTGGTTTCTCACGCACCGCAGTTAACGCCGCATCGGGCGCAAATACGCCCTTGGCGGGAGTAATGACGGCGGTGTGGATTGCGCTAGCGGCACATTGGCTCAGTGATTATCTAGCACTACTCCCCCTGCCCCTTTTGGCTGCCACCATTATTTTAGTGGCGCTGCGTTTAATAGATTTTGATTTTTTCATTAAGAGCTGGCGCTACGATAGCCGTGATGGCGCAGCCTTTATCTGTACTGCCATCGCTGTTTTAGCACTGGGAGCAATGTTAGGGATTGTAGCGGGAGTGGGCGTATCGCTATTACTCTTTTTATACCGCAGCAGCCAGCCGCACATCGCGGTGGTTGGCCGTATTGCTGGCACCGAGCATTATCGTAATATTCGCCGCTTTACCACACAAACCAGCGATCACATTGTGGCGGTACGCATTGATGAAAGCTTGTATTTTGGCAATATCGCCAAGGTGCAAACCGAGTTAATCGATATTTTAAACAAGGCAAGCAATACTCAGCATTTACTACTGATTATGTCTGCGGTAAATAGCATCGATTTTAGCGCCATGCAGGCCATCAGCTTGCTACAAGAAAACTTGCGAGCACGGCACATCAAAATCCACCTAGCCGAAGTCAAAGGACCAGTAATGGATCATTTACGCCGTAGTGAGATCTTAGAAAATTTAGATGGAGAAGTCTTTTTGAGCGCCCACTTAGCCATGCAAACGCTCAGCGGAATAAATGAATATTTTTCTATTTGAACAATCAGAGCGGATTACTGTAGCTAGGCATTGAACAAGGCGCTGCAAACAGCGCCTTGTTCAACCAATTAGTTCTATTTAGCTGAAACGGCTGGTGCAGCTGCCGCAGGTTTATCCGGCGGAGTAGGCAGCACCGCCACCTCATCTTTATTATCCGCCAAGATATTCAGCGTTACCCTACGGTTACTCGCCCGCCCCTCGGGCGAATCGTTACTACCCTGTGGCCGAAACTCACCATAACCAATCGCCACCAAGCGCTGTGGTGCCACGCCCACGTCTACAAACAAACGCACCACGCTGGCGGCTCTTGCGGCTGATAGCTCCCAATTAGATGGAAACTGCCCCGAGCGCATCGGTAAATTATCGGTATTGCCTTCAATTTGAATCAGGTTATCGGTGTTTTTAACCATTTCTGCCACGGCAATCAATGCCGTAGCAGATTCGGTGTGTAAATCGGCTTTGGCAGTATCAAACAACACCGAATCGCTAATTTCTACCGCAATTCCACGCTTGGATTGCGTGACCCGCACCTTGCCCTGATCAATTAAAGCACCCAACGATTTTTTTAAATCCCCCGCCATGCCCTGCATTTTTTGCGTTTGCTCAGCCACTTTGGGGCTTGGGGTTGGCGGGGAAACCACATTAAGCACAACCAACTTATCTGGCGCTCCTGCTACAGGTTGATTTTGCTTGATGACTTCTTTGGTGGTGGGAGTTTGCTTAAAGGCATCGACCATCGAGTTCGACAGCACTTTATATTTGCCTTCATTCACTGAAGAAATAGCGTACATCACCACAAAAAAAGCAAATAAAAGGGTAATAAAATCGGCATAAGACACCAACCAGCGCTCGTGGTTTTCATGCTCCTCGTGCCTGTGTTTACGTGCCATGCTGAGTTCCCTGATTTGCAGAGTGGGCACGTGTTGTGCCCACGCGTAAAAGCAACGTTGTGGGCACAAAGCCCACAGCACCCGTTATCTAAGCTGTAAATTAAACTCAGAAACCAGCTTATTCGCAGCCGACACCCCAATCTGACGTGCTAAACGATCCGCATAGCTTGGGCGTGGCGTAAAATCAACGATGTCTTTTGCCTTAACCACATCGCGTGCCACGCTATCGACCGAGCCTAAAGCATCCACCAAGCCTATTTTGATACTAGCAGCACCACTCCAAACTAAACCTGAAAATAAATCAGGATTATCTGCCAGCTTATTGCCACGCCCTGCTTTAACTACGCCAATAAACTGCTGATGAATTTCATCCAGCATCACTTGCGCTTTATCACGCTGGCCCTGGCTCATCGGTGAATAAGGATCTAAAAAACCTTTATTGGCACCCGCCGTGAGCAAACGGCGCTCAACGCCTAGTTTTTCCATTACACCGCTAAAACCGAAGCCATCCATCAACACGCCAATCGAGCCCACCATCGAGGCTTTATCAGCATAAATCTTATCGGCACCGGCAGCAGCGTAATAGCAACCTGAAGCACAGATTTCTTCGATCACCACATAAAATGGAATTTTTGGATGCAGCTTTTTCAAGCGGGCAATTTCATCAGCCATCATCCCTGCCTGCACTGGGCTACCACCTGGGCTATTAGCTTGTAAAATCACTGCCTTGGTGTTTTTATCTTCAAATGCCGCCGTTAAACCTTCAATCAGCATTGAAGCATTGGCCTCCCCTCCCGCAGCAATGGCACCCTCTAAGCGCACTACGGCAGTATGTGGCCCAGTCATTTCATCACCGGTTTTTTTGCCTACCCAGCCCATCGTCATCGCGATAACTAAAATCACAATACTGAAAGTCACTAGGCGAAAGAAAATATTCCAGCGACGCGTACTACGGCGCTCTTTAATACCGGCATGCAGCAAACTTTGTAATTGTTCGCGTTCCCAAGATTCATTCATGCTGTGTGTTTTCCTCAATCAAGCAAACTTGATCCGCGTATTCGCGAACCGACAAAGAAATTAACTTGCGGCCAGGGCAAGGCCCGCCCAAGCAAAGACCCGTATTGGGCGCATAATATGCGCCGTGAGTGGAACAAACAAGCCAAGAGCGGGATAAATCAAAGAGATCACCCGGATTAAAATCCATCTCAATCGGGATATGAGCGCACTCATTAATATAAGCGTACACCCTGCCATCATAGCGCAGTACAAAAGCGCTGCGTTCACGCCCGCCCCATTCTAGGGTAAAGCGCTGCGCCAAGCCGCGCTCCAGCAAATCACCACTCTGGCACAGCACCCGATCAGGCATGAAGTAAAATCCAATCCCTTAAAGCGTGAAAATCATCAAAATGTGCCAAAGGCTTACAAGCCAATAGTTCTGGCAATTTATGCGCACCATAAGTCAGCGCCAAACTTTGCGTGCCAGCATTTTGAGCCAGCTGTAAATCATGGGTGGTGTCCCCAATCATCACGGCACGGCTGGCATCCACGTGGCATTTATCCAAAAGGTAATGCAGCATCGCCGGATGCGGCTTAGAAAACGCTTCATCGGCAGTACGCGTCATTTTAAAAAACACACCCAAGCCACTAGAAGCCAACACTTTATCTAAGCCCGCTCTGGATTTACCCGTTGCCACCGCCAACTGAAACCCTGCCTCAATAAACTGCGGCAAGGCCTCGATCACCCCGTCATACAACGCCACATTTTGGTCTTGGGCTAAGTAATGACGGCGATACACACTCACCACATCGGTGATTTGTGCAGGGGACGCATCAGGGGCAAGATATTGCATCGCTTCATTCATGCCATAGCCAATCACGTAACGCGCTTCTTTATCGGAAGGCACAGGCAAGCCAACGTCACTAAAGGCAGCCTGAATCGCACGGGCAATCGTGCCCGTGCTATCCATTAAAGTGCCATCCCAATCAAACACCAGCAAATCAAACTGCTTAGGCATGCGGTTTATTCCCGAGAGATCTCTCAAGTTGATCAATATAAGATTGTAATTCAGGAGGAAGTGGCGCTTCTAATTCTAAAGGCTTACCCGTAATCGGGTGATCCACAATTAAACGCCAAGCGTGCAAAAACATGCGGCGCAGCCCCTCCCTTGGTAATAATTTATTTAAAGCAAAGTCACCGTATTTCTCATCGCCCAAAATAGGATGATCGCTAGAAGCCAGATGCACCCGTATCTGATGGGTACGACCCGTTTTAAGCTCACACTCCAGCAAGGAGCAGTCTTTCCAAACTTGACGACGATTCACCACGGTGTGCGAAATCTTCCCTTCTGGCGAAACGCGTACACGGCGCTCACCCTCTGCGGTGTTGTATTTCAGCAAAGAAAATTTCACGTGGCTTCGTGGATTCTCCCACACACCTTTCACCAAAGCTAAATAACGCTTATCAATACGATGATTGTCACGCAAGGCGTCTTGCAAAACAATCAAAGCTGAACGCTTTTTTGCCACCATTAAAATACCGGATGTTTCGCGATCTAAGCGATGCACTAATTCCAAAAATTTTGCTTGTGGCCGCTGCGCACGAATCAGCTCAATCAAGCCAAAACTAACACCTGAACCACCATGCACCGCCAAACCAGCCGGTTTATTTAGAATTAAAATGGCCTCATCTTCAAAGATGATTGGAATATCGATGCGATGCGACGCAGCTGCAGCCGGTGCGGCGTCTGGCTTTTCGGCCACGCGCACGGGTGGCAAGCGTAAAATATCGCCAGCCAGCAGGCGATAGGTCACATCACTACGGCCTTTATTCACACGAACTTCGCCACTACGCACAATGCGATAAACATGACTTTTGGGTACGCCCTTGAGGTGTTTTAACAAAAAATTATCCAGCCTTTGGCCGGCATCTTCCTCATCTACAGTCAGGAACGTTACGGATGCTTTGCTACTGCCCTTCATCTTGACTTATACTCTCCGCACGCCACAACCCAGAAGGTTGCAGCAGGTTGGCCGCGGCGTTATAAACGCAACGGCAACGATTACCGCAAGGGCTTGTTTTGACACGGGACTTTATAACAAACCCACCAAAACAAACACTGCGCAAGGTGGCATTGCCACTTTTAGATCCCGCTCTTAAAGCATACTGCCCGACGATACAGTCGGCGATTACCTTCCCGCCGTAGAGAAAAATACTCTACCTACTCCCCAAGGCTCACTAGCCTTTGTAAAACAGGGAGCACAAGCGCGGGGCTCGCCTATCTGCCGTATGGCTAATGCAACAAGTTCCGGGAAGCGGTTATCTCGCTCACCGCAAAAAGCAGCGATGGTAATTGATTTATATATATAAAGCACTCATCGGATTCTTATTAGCGTACTGGCCTACTTTTACAGAAAAATAAGTAAAACCGCCGGTATGGACCGTTCGGCACCTGGTCACCTTGTAGTAGCGAAGACAAAATGGTGCAAAAAGTACCAGCAAGACAAGCGAGTTAAAATCCTAATAAAAGCACCAACAAGGATTTTAGGCTCATTTCCAATGCGAGGTAGGACTGCAACACCGTTTTGCAATACGCTGTAAAAAATTGCAAGCAATAGACTCATCGCCAGCGCCATCAATACCTTTTGAGCTTTAGCCGCAGACACAACGATGCCTGAGTTAAAGCTCCCCTCGGTTGCGCTGAGCTTGCCAGAACCTAATTCCAGCCGCGTGAGTGCGAGCCGGAGCACTGTTATGAAACGTATGCTATTCAACGCAACGCAAGCCGAAGAGCTGCGCGTTGCGATTGTTGATGGTCAAAAATTAGTCGACCTCGACATCGAAACCGTTGGCAAAGAACAACGGAAATCCAATATCTACAAGGGTGTGATTACCCGCGTAGAGCCTAGCCTTGAAGCCTGCTTCATTGATTATGGTTGCGATCGTCATGGCTTTTTGCCGTTTAAGGAAGTGGCTCGCGCCTACCTAAACGACAATGGCGACGGCAATGGCCGCCCGCGTATCGGTGATTCTCTTAAAGAAGGTCAGGAACTGATCGTTCAAGTAGAGAAAGATGAGCGTGGCAATAAAGGCGCAGCGCTGACTACCTACATCAGCTTGGCCGGTCGCTACCTTGTATTGATGCCAAATAACCCACGTGGTGGTGGTGTTTCTCGCCGCATCGAGGGTGAAGAGCGCAATGAGCTTCGCGCAGTACTCGACCAGCTCGAAACACCAAACGGCATGAGCCTAATCGCACGTACTGCTGCGATCGGCCGTAATGCTGAAGAATTGCAGTGGGATTTAAACTACCTATTGCAACTTTGGCGTGCGGTTGAAGGCGCTGCCTCTACCCAGACTGGCGCATTCTTGATTTATCAAGAATCAAGCTTAGTGATCCGCGCAATCCGTGATTACTTCCAGCCAGAAATCGGTGAACTCTTGATTGATAAGCTCGATATTTACGAGCAAGCACGCCAGTTTATGAGCCATGTGATGCCGGCCAATGTCAACCGCGTGAAGTTCTATCAGGATGACGTGCCACTGTTTTCGCGCTTCCAGATTGAGCATCAAATCGAAACCGCCTTTGCCCGCGAAGTAAATTTGCCTTCTGGCGGCGCAATTGTGATCGACAAAACTGAAGCGCTTTATTCTATCGACGTCAATTCGGCCCGCTCCACTAAGGGTGCCGATATCGAAGAAACCGCACTGCGCACCAATATGGAAGCCGCTGACGAAATCGCCCGTCAGATGCGTCTGCGTGACGTCGGTGGTTTGATCGTGATCGACTTTATCGACATGGAAAACCCAAAAAACCAGCGTGAAGTTGAAAACCGCCTGCGTGACGCCCTGCACCACGACCGTGCTCGCGTTCAAACTGGCAAAATCAGCCGCTTTGGCCTAATGGAATTATCTCGCCAACGCTTGCAGCCTTCCCTAGAAGAAACCAGCCACATCGCTTGTCCGCGCTGCCACGGCACCGGTTTCACTCGCGGGATCGAATCTTCTGCGCTCAATATCTTGCGCATTATTCAAGAAGAATCGATGAAGGAAAACACCGGTGCGATCCATGCACAAGTGCCGGTTGATGTTGCTACCTTCTTGCTAAACGAAAAGCGCGCTGAAATTTTTGCTCTTGAAGCTCGTCTAAAAGTGAGCGTAGTACTGATTCCAAATACTCATCTGGAAACCCCTAACTACAACCTCTCGCGCCTGCGTCATGAAGACATGGGCAGCCATGAAGATGTAGTGCCATCTTACAAGATGGTTGATCTGCCAAGCGAAACGGGCTACCAACCAGGCAAGGTCAAAGAAGAGCAGACCAAGCGTCAAGAAGCCATGGTGAAGGGTATTACCCCTGATCAGCCTGCGCCGATTTCCGCCCGTGATCGTATTGCAGCGCCTACCGATGTCGTTGCAATACCATCGCTTTGGAAAAAAATTGTCACTTGGTTCCAAGGCGAGCCTGAAGCTCCAGTAGAAGCACCTAAACCAGTGGCTGCAGCGCGGCCAAGCAATAACTCACGCAATCGCAATGATCGCGGCCAGCGGCCAGCGCGTGAACCACGTGAAGGCCAAGCACCGCGCACCGAGCGTCCTGCTCGCAATGATGAAGCGCCTGCACAACCGCGTCGCGGCAGTGGTAAGCCACGTATCGAAGAAGATCTGCAAAAGAGCCGTGAAAACCGTGAAGCGCGTGAGAATCGCGAGCCACGCGAACGCGCGGAACGAGGCGAGCGCAACGACAAAAACGAGCGCAGCGAAGCCCCTGCCGAGCAACGTCCTCGCAACGAGCGCCCTGCCCGCCCAGAACGTCAGCCACGTAAAGAAGCTCCTGCTGCGGCCACAACAGAAGCATTGTTAATTACGCCTGCCGTAGAAAACAATAGCGATGAAGCCAGCGAGCAACAACGTAGCCGTCGTCGTCGCAGCCGTCGAGGTGAGCGCCGTGATCGCCCTGAAACTATAGGTGCGGAACCCGCTTTCACAGCGATCGTTCCTGCGGCTCCAATCTTTGACCACAAGCCGATTGCTCCTGTTGCAGCACCTACCCATGTAGCAGCTACTGCTCCTGTCGCAGCGCCTACTCATGTAGCAGCTACTGCTCCTGTCGCAGCGCCTACTCATGTAGCAGCTACTGCTCCTGTCGCAGCGCCTACTCATGTAGCAGCTTCTGCTCCTGCCGCAGCGCCTACTCCAGCAGTAGAAGTTGCCGAGGTGGCTGCACCAGTAGCAGTAGCGACTCCGGTTGTTACCGTGGCAACAGTAAGCCCTGAAGTAGCAGTTACTCTAGCTCCTGTAACTCCCCCAGTACATGTTGCAGCTCCAGCACCGATTCCTGCTCCTGCCCCAATTGCAGCTCCAGCACCGATACATGCTCCAGTTGCAGTATTCGTTGCAGCTCCTGCTCCAATAGCCCCTACTCCAATAGCCCCACCGATTGAAGTGGCTCCGGTGGCAGTAGCAGTAGCAGTAGCAGCACCAGCTCAAGCAACCTTGGTGATTGGCACTCCAGAAGCAGCAGGCTTAGTAATGGTCTCAACGCGAACCATAGCGCCAGAAAGCACACCCGTTGCTGAGGCACCTGCTCGCCGCCGCCGTCGCGACATTCAAACGGCAACACAGGCCAATGCTGAAGTCTCCATGTTGCAGCAGGTTGAAACACAAACCACTACAGCTAGCACGGCCCTCGCTCCTGTTAGCGATGCGCCTGCACGGGCTAATCGACGTGATGTCACTGCTACAACAGCAGATACATCGATCGAACCTCTGGTACAGGTTCAAACTAAACAATTCTAATTTGAATTGAACCAGCAAAGCCACCGAGAAACACTCGGTGGCTTTTTTTGCTTCAATTAAAATAACAAAAACATCGTTTCAAAAAATAACAAGCTCAAATAAATGACCTATACATCAAGCTAAACCAGCAATGTGTAATCCAACCTATCCAAGCGCATCTTTTAAAGCCATACCCTATACAATTAAATACCAATAGAGTTTTAAACATTTGCCATTTATGCCCGCGTAAAGAGCCATTGTATAAATAGAAGATACTAGCTTTAATTGCCAAACACTTGAGCTTGTTTAAAACAGCCCAGTTTAAGATTGCCAGTTGGGGAAATTGACAAGTATCGGCCATTATTATTCAAGGTTAATTTTCGCACATAGATCTAACTGTAATGGTCTTATTTAATCGCATCTGCACTCCTCATATGGGCATACACACGTGGATATTTTTCTCCAGCAAATCTTTAACGGCTTGGTCGTCGGCAGTATTTATGCGCTGATTGCCCTTGGCTACACCATGGTGTACGGCATCATGCAGCTGATCAATTTTGCCCACGGCGAAATCGTGATGATCGGTGCTATGGTGACCATTACCTGCATCAACCTCCTGCTTGGGCACAATGTATCGCTACCTGGCCCCATGCTGCTTTTAGTAGGCTTTATGATGGCCGTACCGGTGTCCATTATTTTGGGCTACGCCATCGAGAAAATCGCCTATCGACCACTGCGTAAAGCGCCAAGGCTTGCCCCCCTGATTACCGCAATTGGTGTATCCATTGTGCTGCAACAAGCCGCCATGCTGATCTGGGGGCGAAATTACCGCCCTTTCCCTGCGATTTTGCCCAGCACCGTACATGAAATCGGCGGAGCGACCATCACCAGCTTACAAATCTCCATCATTGGCCTTGCTCTGGCTTTAATGGCTGGACTGTTTTTCCTGATTGAGCGCACCAAGCTTGGCCGCGCCATGCGTGCCACGGCGCAAAACCCTGAAGTTGCAGGGCTAATGGGCGTAAACATCAATTCAATTATCTCAATGGTGTTTATGATCGGCTCAGCCCTAGGTGCTGTAGCGGGAGTGATGGTTGCCGCTAACTACGATCAAGCCCATGCGTATATGGGATTTTTGATAGGCTTAAAAGCCTTTACTGCCGCAGTATTGGGTGGGATTGGCAATCTAGGCGGTGCGGTATTGGGTGGATTATTACTCGGTTTAATCGAGAGCCTTGGCTCAGGTTACTTAGGCGATCTAACCGGCGGCGCTTTTGGTAGTAACTACAAAGATATCTTTGCCTTTATCGTGCTGATTATCGTATTGGTATTCCGCCCATCTGGATTACTTGGCGAACGTGTCGCTGATCGCGCCTAGGAACAAACATGTTAAAACTAGAAAACCCTCGCCAACGGCTGATCGCAATGGCCGTGCTCGCGGTCGTAATGCTGATTCTGCCTTTTGTGCTCACCGGCAGCTTTGAAAGCGGCAAATCATGGATCCGCACTATCGATTTTGCCCTGCTGTATATCATGCTGGCACTCGGCCTCAATATTGTAGTGGGCTACGCTGGGCTATTAGATTTGGGCTATATCGCCTTTTATGCCGTCGGTGCTTATCTTTACGCCATTTTAAATTCGCCACATTTGGCGGAAGTACTGCCAGCTTGGCTGATTTATCCTTCATTTCCCGTGATGATTTTACTGGCGGGCTTGGTGGCAGGCTTATTTGGCGTCTTACTTGGCTCGCCTACATTAAAACTACGGGGTGATTATTTAGCGATTGTAACTTTAGGATTCGGTGAAATTATCCGCATCTTTATGAACAATTTGGATCGGCCGATCAATATCACCAATGGCCCGCAGGGTATTAATAATATTAAAAGCATTCATGTTGGCCCTTATGACTTTGGCCGCCCGATTGAGTTTCTAGGGCTAACATTTGAAAAAGTCCACCTTTACTATTACTTAATTCTTGCCTTCTGCCTCTTGATTATTTTTGTCTCGATGCGCCTGCAAAACTCACGGATTGGCCGTGCTTGGGTGGCAATTCGTGAAGATGAAATTGCCGCCAACGCTATGGGGATTAACACCCGCAATATTAAGCTCCTGGCGTTTGCAATGGGTGCCAGCTTTGGCGGTGTATCAGGTGCTTTATTTGCCAGCTTTCAAGGTTTTGTATCCCCTGAATCATTTGTACTGATGGAATCCATCATGGTGTTATGCATGGTGGTCTTAGGCGGCATGGGGCATATTCCAGGCGTGATTTTAGGCGCGATCATTGTGTCAATTACCCCAGAGATTCTGCGCGATGTCATCAACCCACTGCAGCAAGCCATTGTTGGCCGCCGCGTGGTTGATCCTGAAAACTTACGCATGCTGATTTTTGGCCTTGCCATGATCGTGATTATGCTGCTGCGCCCAGAAGGCCTATGGCCATCACAACGCCGTAAAGCAGAGTTCCACGACAAAGATGAAGAGGCAAAAGCATGAGCGCACTGGCAACAAAAGAAGTTCTACTCAAAATTAATGGCATTACCAAGCGCTTTGGTGGCCTACACGCTTTGTCTGGCGTTGGGCTCACCATTAATAAGGGTGAGATTTACGGCCTGATAGGCCCAAATGGCGCAGGTAAAACCACCTTATTCAACGTATTAACGGGTTTATATCAACCCGACGAAGGCAGCTTTAATTTTAATGGTTTAGATTTATTTCGCAAAAAACCAAACGTCGTGGTTGAATCAGGCATTGCGCGTACTTTTCAGAATATCCGTTTGTTTGCCAATATGACGGCGCTAGAAAACGTCATGGTCGGCCAGCATGTACGCACCAACTCTGGGATTTTGGGTGCCATTTTTCATAGCCCTAAAGCCGTAAAAGAAGAAGCAAATATTCATAGCAAGGCCCACGAGCTACTCGATTATGTAGGCATTAGCAAACACGCCAAAGAGCTAGCCCGTAATCTCTCTTATGGTGATCAGCGCCGCCTAGAAATTGCTCGTGCGCTAGCAACTCGCCCTACGCTACTGGCTTTAGATGAGCCAGCAGCAGGAATGAATCCCAAAGAAACGGGCGACCTTAAAAAGCTCATGCAAAAAATCCGTGATGATGGCGTAACTATTTTACTCATTGAACACGACGTCAAACTCATGATGGACCTATGCGATCGGATTGCGGTGCTCGACTACGGCAAAAAAATTGCCGAAGGCATCCCCGATTCAGTAAAAAATGATCCGCGCGTAATCGAGGCCTATCTAGGAGTAGCACCAGAATGAGTAGCCCATTACTACAGGTAAAAGACTTAAAAGTAGCCTACGGCGGCATTCATGCCGTAAAAGGAATTGATTTAGAAATTAAGCAAGGCGAGCTCGTCGCCCTGATCGGTGCCAATGGTGCAGGCAAAACCACCACCTTAAAAACACTGATCGGCATATGCAACCCAAGCTCCGGCGATATTTTATTTGACGGCAAATCAACGGCCCAAAAACCCATTTACGACTATGTAAAAGAGGGGCTCATCATGGTCCCCGAAGGGCGAGGAATCTTCAGCCGCCTAACCGTTGAAGAAAACCTGCTCATGGGCGCCTATACCCGCAACGATAAAGCAGGCATTTCCCACGATATGGAACGCGTTTACTACCTGTTCCCGCGCCTAAAAGAGCGAATGAAACAACTAGCCGGCACGCTTTCTGGGGGCGAACAACAGATGGTCGCAATTGGCCGAGCCATCCTTGGCCGCCCTAAGCTCTTGCTGCTGGATGAACCTTCAATGGGCCTTGCACCAATTATTGTGCAGAAGATTTTTGAGATCATTAAAATGATAGCTGCCGAAGGCGTCACCATGCTACTGGTCGAGCAAAACGCTAAGTTAGCACTACAAACGGCCAACCGAGGCTATGTGATGGAATCGGGCAAGATCACCTTGGCAGATACGGCAGAAAATTTACTCGCCAATCCCAAAATTCAACAAGCCTATTTGGGCGAGTAATCGTATTAGCGCAAAAACGAGCCACATTGCTGGCTCGTTTTTTATGGGCAGACTTTACCCCACGCACACAACTAGCTCGCCGCTTGCAGGCTAAGGCCCAGAGATAATCTACTAAAAATAACGCCATCTCTAGACGATATCCTGTGTGATTTTCTTAAAAAACGTCGTTTTGCCAATACTGCCGTAAAACATCAGCGATATAATCTCCCACCTTCACAGCACTAGATCATTATGCACTTCGCCGTTCTCGCCAAAAATACGATTGCCGCATGGCTGCTTCCACCTGGGCTTTTTCTACTGCTTATTGCGGTTGGGCTTGCACTACTTTCCCGTAGGCCACGACTGGGGAAGGGAATAATCACTAGCAGTTTGATTACACTGACCCTCTTATCAATGCCTATCGTTGCCAATGCTTTACTTCGCCTAATTGAGCCGCCAGCGCTCACATCGATACCAAAAGATATTGTTGCCCTTGTTTGTATCGGTGGCGGCAAGCGTTTTGCGGCTTATGATCAAATCGAAGGCGAAACCATTAACAACGCCACACTTACGCGGCTGCGCTACACCGCCCAGCTTGCAAAACAAAGCCAGTTGCCGATTTTAGTCAGCGGAGGCAAGCCACTAGGCGGCATCGGCGAAGCTGAGCTGATGGCAAAAATATTGATCAATGAATTCAACACTCCTGTGCGTTGGATTGAAAACAACTCCGTTGACACGCAAGAAAACGCTGAATTTAGCGCCCAGCTGCTACCCAAAGGGACAAAAATCTTACTGGTTACCCAAGCAGTACATACGCCACGCGCAAAAATTGCATTTGAGCGCGCAGGTTTTAAAGTGGCCACTGCCCCCACCGACTATGCCAATCAAGAGCCTTTTTCTATCTTGTCCTTGATGCCTAAATCAAGCGCCCTCATTAACAGCAGCTTTGCCTTGCATGAGCTACTTGGCATGCTCTGGTATAAATTTCACTTTAACGCATAAGCTAAATTTAGCTTCAATCTGCATCACCCATCCCACGCCCAAAGCCTTATTCTATAAGGCCTTACTCCAAACCCATCCCCCTTTTTCAGGGGGATGTTGCTTTTTCCTCTCCCTGCTAAACATACAACAAAAAAGTAAATAATACGGTATTTCAATAAATTGCCAAAATTCACAAAAATGCGCTAAACAATCAGCAAATCTAAAAAAATATTCATATTTTCTATTTATTTAAAATTTTATATTAATAATTTTTTATTTTTGTGAAAAATTATTTATTGATAGCAATCAATAAACGTACTTAATCCAACATACGAAACAAAATACTGAGGGTAGAATCCGCATCAACTTATCAAGACAAGAAATTTTTATCATGCATATCTCGATAGACCTAGACACCCTTTCAGAGTTTCTCTCACAAGTGATGGGAGACTCGGTAGAAATTGCGGTGCACGATATGACCAAACTTGAACGATCCCTGTGCATTATCAAAAACCCAATCTCTGGCCGACAAATTGGTGCGCCAGCCACAGATTTTGCACTGCGTTTACTGCACGAATGTCAAAGCAGTGCTAAAGCGCCATTTCGCACCAATTATCCAGGCAAAACCCACGATGGTCATCGTATGCGCAGCTCTAGCATGCTGTTACAAGATGCAGCAGGCCAGCCACTTGCCATGCTCTGCATCAATCGCAATGACCATCACCTAGAGCATGCTGCCGACTTACTGCGTAATTATTTTCAATATGAGGAAAACAGCCCTAGCGAAGAATTACTCAGTCATTCAGTAGAGCAATTAGGCGACGACATTATCAACCAAGCGCTCGCTAGCTACCCCATCGAAGCCAAGCGCTTAAGCAGTACCGACAAAAAAACCATCGTGCAAACACTGGAACAAAACGGGGTATTTCTAGTGAAAGGATTTATTGCAAAAACAGCCTCTTTACTTGCCATTTCAGAACCCACGCTTTATCGCTATTTAAAAAACAACACCCACTAGAAAGATAAAAAACCAAGCACTCAACACACAACCAACCGCACTTAAAACAATTATTTTTATTTAGAGAAAACATCATGTCTGATACAACACTCAATGATCTAGCCCTGCCAAAGGGCAGCGCCTCCACTTGGACCAAGCAAGACACGGTCTGGATGCTTGGACTTTATGGTACTGCCGTAGGGGCAGGTACTTTATTCTTGCCAATTAATGCGGGGATTGGTGGCCTGTGGCCCTTAATCATCATGGCGTTTTTAGCGCTTCCTATGACCTTTTTTGCCCACCGAGGCTTAAGCCGTTTTGTGCTTTCTGGCTCTACAAAAGACGGTGATATTACTGAAGTGGTAGAAGAGCACTTTGGAAAAGGCGCAGGCAAGCTTATTACCTTGCTGTATTTCTTTGCTATTTACCCGATTTTGCTGGTTTATAGCGTTGCCATTACTAACACGGTGCTATCGTTCCTCACCCATCAAATGCATATCGCGGTGGGAACCGATCTAGTCACACGCGGCATTTTTGCGCTGTGTTTAATCTTAGGTTTAATGTCTATCGTACGCTTGGGGGGTGACTTTATTGTTAAAGCCATGAGTGTGCTGGTTTATCCCTTTGTATTTGCACTGATGATCTTAGCCGTGTATCTCATTCCTAACTGGAATAGCTCAGTCATTGATCATGCGGGGAGCTTTACTGATGCCGTGAGCAGCGCTGATTTCTATAAAACACTCTGGCTTGCTATTCCGGTAATGGTGTTTTCATTTAATCACTCACCGATTATTTCTTCGTTTGCTGTAGGCCAAAAGAAACTACACCCAGGCAAAGAAGATCAAATGGCTTCAAAAATCTTGCTACGTAGCCACATCATGATGGTGCTATCGGTGATGTTCTTTGTATTTAGCTGTGTATTTAGCTTGGCTCCTGCCGATTTACTTGCGGCTAAAACCCAAAACATTTCGATTCTTTCTTACCTTGCTAACCACTTTGATAACCCTGTTATTGCTTGGATGGCCCCAATCATTGCATTTATTGCCATCACTAAATCTTATTTAGGCCACTACCTCGGTGCTAAAGAAGGCCTGCACGGCTTAGTACATAAAGAATTACGTCAACGTGGCAAAAGCATCTCAAACGCCAAGCTAGAACGTTACAGCTCTATCTTTATGCTGATTACCACTTGGTTAATTGCCACCATCAACCCAAACATTCTGGGAATGATCGAAACACTAGGTGGCCCAGTTATCGCCGTGCTGTTGTTCCTCATGCCGATGTACGCCATTCAAAAAGTGCCTGCTATGCGTAAGTACTCTGGTGCAGCAAGTAATGGCTTTGTTGTATTGATCGGCCTGATTGCTATTTCAGCCATCTTCTACAGCCTCTTTGCTTAAAACAAAACCGTATGTAACACACAGCCTGCTCGCTCTAGGCAGGCTGTTTTTACAAGGAATCTGTCATGTTTAGCACCCTAGATATTTATAAAATTGGCATTGGCCCATCCAGCTCGCACACCATTGGCCCAATGAAAGCTGGCCATCAATTTTTAGCCACATTAAAAGAAACGGGTCAATTTGGTGCGGTTAACAAAGTGATCGTTGATTGCTATGGCTCCCTATCTTTAACCGGCAAGGGCCACTGCACGGATCAGGCCATTATTCTAGGCCTATCTGGCAATCTACCTGAAACCGTTGATTTAGATAGCGTAGCGGGCATCGTGCAAGAAGTTGAGCAAAGCGGCACAATCTGCCTAGGCCGAACTCAACAACGCGTTGCCTTTAAGCTTGAATTCCAAAATAGCAATCTAGCCCTACATGAAAACGGCATGACCATACGTGCTTTTATCGGCGAAACCTGCTGCCTTAGCAAAACCTATTACTCGATTGGTGGCGGCTTTATCGTTGATGAAGAGCACTTTAATGTGGGTAGTTGCAATGATCAGCCCGTGCCTTATCACTTTTTAAGTGCAGATGATTTGCTAGAAATGTGCGAAGAAAGTGGCTTGTCCATTTCAGCCCTCGTGCTGGAAAACGAAAAAGTCTTCCACGACCAGCAAGATATTCATAGCCATTTCGCAAAAGTATGGAAAGTCATGCAAAGCAGTATCGAGCGTGGCATGAAAACCGAAGGCAACCTACCAGGCCCCATGCGTATTCCACGCCGTGCCCCTGCACTGCACCATTTATTGACTAGCTCATTGGATATTGCAAAAGATCCGCTCAATGTGATGGATTGGGTGAATATGTATGCAATGGCGATGTCAGAAGAAAACGCAGCAGGTGGGCGGGTGATTACCGCGCCAACTAATGGTGCTTGCGGCATCGTTCCGGCCGTGATGTCTTACTACAATCACTTTATTCAGCCGCTTACTGACGATAGTGCCCTCCGCTTTTTCCTTGCCTCTGGGGCCATGGGCTGCCTATATAAGCTCAACGCCTCTATATCAGGCGCAGAAGTGGGCTGTCAAGGCGAGGTAGGCGTAGCATGCTCTATGGCCGCAGCGGGGCTGGCAGAGCTAATGGGCGGCAGTCCTGCACAGGTATGCATGGCCGCTGAAATTGCAATGGAACACAATCTGGGCCTCACTTGTGACCCAGTAGGTGGCCAAGTGCAAATTCCTTGTATTGAGCGCAACGCAATTGGCGCAGTAAAAGCCATCAATGCTGCCAGAATGGCCATGCACCGCAGCAGCACGCCCAAGGTATCTTTAGATAAAGTCATTGCCGCTATGTACGCCACAGGTAAAGACATGGATGCTAAATACCGTGAAACCTCATGCGGCGGACTCGCCTTGCTAATTACAGCTCCTGCTGTAAAAACCATCGTGTTTAAAGATAAAATCCCTGCGTAATTGAGTTAATTACCCAATAAAAAAGCCCCGCTAGTTATTTAGCGGGGCTTTTTTATTGCCAGTCGATTTATAACAAAATCGATAAGCACTAACCGAGTTGATTACTCAACTTTTGCTTTAGCGCGTAATTCTTCAACCATTTTTTGCACACGTTGGCCTTGCAGCTCACGCATCAGTTCTGGTTTAACTTCTTCAAATGAAGGGCCTTTAGCTTCACGTTGATCATCTAATTTGATGATGTGATAGCCAAATTGAGTCTTCACTGGGTCAGAAATCTTACCCTTAGGCAATTTAGCCAGAGCTTCACCAAATTCTTTCACGTAGTTAGCAGGTGTAGACCAACCCAAATCACCACCATTTACAGCGCTACCTTTATCTGAAGATTTTGCCTTAGCAAGATCTTCAAACTTCTTGCCTTTTTTCAGATCAGCCAAAACAGCCTTCGCTTCTTCTTCGGTTTTAACCAGAATATGACGTGCTTTGTATTCCTTTCCGCTGAAGTTTACTTTGATTTTATCGTATTCTTTCTTCAGGTCTGCATCGCTTACTGGGTTTGCTTTTGCGTAATCATTTACGTAAGCACCAACCAGAATTTGTTGCTTGGCCATATCAAGACGTTGCTGTACGTCTGGGCTTTTTTCCACGCCTTTCTTTTGCGCTTCTTGAAACAATACTTCGTTGCGGATCAATTCTTCCTTGATACGTGCACGTAGTTCTGGGCTATCTTTCTGACCACGTTCTGCTACTTGCTTTAGAAAGAAATCAACCTTGCTATCAGGAATAGCAACGCCATTAACGGTTGCTACATTGGCAGCAGTTGCTGCAAATGAAGCGGACAAAAAGCAAGCAGTTAAAGCAACAGCAATACGGTTCGGTTGGCGCATGTGTTCAGTCCTTTGTTCTCAAGTCAGTAAAGCTTCGATAGATTTTACAACTCGTCCGGCGTCAGTGTTTTTTTAATACTGAGCGCATGGATTGGATGTGGGATTAAATCTGTAAATAAAGCCATCACCATACGATGACGCGCCAAAGTATTTTTACCCGCAAACGCAGATGAGACAATAGTTAAATCAAAATGCCCACCGCCTGCCACGCTTCCCGCGTGCCCAGCATGTGCTGCACTATCATCGTAAACATCCACGTATTCCGGCTTCAATACAGCAAGGCGTAAGTGTATTTCTTCGCTAATCATTTGGCTAGGGTAAAACATGTAGAAAGGGCTTTGCAATGATCTGTGCATAAACCCCTGCTTTTACATAAGGATCATTGTCAGCCCACGCCTGTGCAGCTTGCTGTGTATCGAACTCAGCCACAATCAAGCTACCCGTAAAACCAGCAGGGCCAGGGTCAACGGCATCAATGGCAGGAAAAGGCCCCGCCAGCACTAAACGGCCTGCATCTTTTAGCGCTTCTAACCTTGCCAAATGCGCCGGACGGCTTTGCGAGCGCGCTGCAGCAGTATCTGGATACATTTCAGCAATCATGGCGTAAAGCATTAGGACTCTTCCTTTTTTGTTGCTACATCATCAGTAAGATACCGTGAAAGCACAAAGGCTTGCAGTAGTACAAATACCAGTGTCAGCGCCAATGTACCAAACATTTTAAATTTCACCCATAAATCTTCAGGGAAATTAAAGGCAACAAAGAGATTAAGTATGCCCATACTCACAAAAAACAAGACCCATGCCAAATTAACCCGATCCCAAAGTTTGTCAGGCAGCGTCATTTGCTGACCCATTAATTTTTGCATCAGGTTTTTTCCGCGAATATAGCGGGAGCCACACAAAATAACGGCAAATACCCAATATAAAACGGTGGGTTTCCACAAAATAAACATTTTGTTATGCAATAGCAGGGTTGCCCCCCCCAAAACGGTAATCAAGCCAAAGCTTAGCCATAACATGGCGTCAACATGGCGGTGCTTAAACCAAGACCATGCCACTTGCGCTGTAGTGGTAGCAATAGCCACCCCTGTTGCAGCGTAAATGCTTTTGGTAATTGAGTAGGTTACAAAAAATAGGATAACGGAGAAGAGATCAAAAAGGGCTTTCATCAGCATCGTCGCAATATAGATGCCGCATTATGCTGACCCATTTTTACGAAAACAAGTAAATGAAGACAAAAAAAAGCGCCGCGACAGTGCGCGGCGCAAAATTACCACTGGAGATACACGAAGCATCAGCTCGCGTGACAGCCATTCTGGCGCAAAAGTGTATTTAGTGTATTGATATGGATCAATCGCGAGATCAGCTCAGCTGATTAAAAAATCTACGCCAAAAGCTACAATTTAATGTTTTTTAACAATTTTAAAAAATAGGGGTATAAATCGAGATAAAACGATAGTGAAATAAGAATACCTCACTAAAAAGGGGAGGTGGCGAGCCTAACCCTCGGCACTAGCATCAAAAGCTGTGGCTGCTTCCTTCCGGACCTGACCAAGTTAACCTTCTAGCTATGCGAGGAGACCCGCCGTCGAACATTGGGGCGCACTATAGCACAGCAAAATAAAAACGCCAAGCCAAGCCTGCTAAAAAAAAACTACTCTGTACGATCACCCATCATCGGCTGCAAAAATAAAGCACGCTGCTCTGCTCGCCCTAAATGCTTAGCTTGCACGTAATAGAGCTTAGCTAAGGCAGCCTCAGGCGTCATATCTGCGCCATCGAGCACCCCCATCGCGGCCAAACTATTACTTACCGCATAGCGACCCATTTTTACCCGCCCGATTAAGCAAGGCGTGCAATTCACGACCAAGCTTTTCTCTGCCAAAGTGGATAAAGCCGCCATTAATGCGGGCTGGCTACCTGCATTCCCCGCACCGAAGGTTTCTAGCACCACACCATCCAAGCCTTGCAAAGAGGATGCCAGCCATTCTGCACTAAAACCTGGGGCAAGTTTGGCGGCAACCACTTTTGCCGTTTCCGCAACACACTGCAAGCGAAACGCTCCCTCTGCAGGCGGCAAGCTGGCTGCCATACCTAACATCTGCCAACGTCCTTCTGACCACTCACCCAGCACAGGATAATTGGGGGACGCAAATGCAGCCATACCATCACAATCAACTTTCCTGACTCGATTGCCGCGCAGGCACAAGCCAGCAAATACCACGGCAACCTCGCAAAAATCGGGCATAGCCGCCAAGGCCAATGCAGCCGCAACGTGCTCTAGCGCATCTGTACCCAGCTCGCACCATGGAATCTGTGACCCTGTCACCACCACGGGCTTACCTAGGTTTTCTAAGCTATACGACAAAGCGGCCGAGGTATACGCCATGGTATCGGTGCCATGCAGCACCACAAAACCATCGTATTGATCATAATCAGCGGCAATGTCAGCAGCGATGCGATTCCATAGCGCAGGGGTCATTTCGCTAGAGTCTAGCAAAGGCGCGTACTCCAACACCGACAATCCAGGATAGCGTTCTTGTAGTTGATTCTGTAAGTAATTAGGCGCTGGTGCGTAGCCTTCTTCGCTTGGCAGCATGCCAATTGTGCCACCTGTGTAAATAACGCGAATTTTCCGCATAAGTGTGTCCCAGTGTTAAGTGTTAGAATCAAACTTTAGTGAAACAAAACCGGACTCATTACGATGTCGATCGTCGATAATAAAAAGGCCTTTCACGACTTCTTTATTGAAGAACGTTTTGAAGCAGGCCTTATGCTAGAAGGTTGGGAAGTTAAAGCGATTCGTGCAGGGCGCGTACAGCTCAAAGAATCCTATGTAGTGTATCTACGTGGTGATTTTTGGCTAATGGGAGCGCATATCTCCCCGCTCACTAGCGCATCGAGCCACGTTTTAGCTGAACCAACACGCTTACGTAAGCTCTTACTTAATCAACGTGAAATCGAAAAACTATCGATTAAAGTTGAGCGCGCGGGTTACACCGTAGCTGCGCTCAATATGCATTTTAAGAATGGCTTTATTAAGCTTGATATTGGTTTAGCCAAGGGTAAAAAGCAGCACGACAAGCGCAACACAGAGAAAGACCGCGAATGGGTGCGCGAAAAAGCGCAAATTGTTCGTGCCAATAACAAGTACTCCTGAGCCACCAACGTGGCTATCTCAGGAAAAAAGGGCAGCCGCAGCGCTGCCCTTTTTCATGCTCATGCTTTTTCACCGCCAGCACGCGAACCATCCAATCCTGCAATGCAAGCTTCGTCCGCTCAATTTTCACCTCTTTTTGCAAAAACTGAGAAGGCTCTGTCTAGAATGTCAAACCATTAGCCACGTGAATTACCTGAACTAAAGGCGCGCTACTCCTTGCCAACTTGCTCACCAATCTGCCCTTCATTGCCCATTAAAAGATCTCTGATGTTTTTTTGATGCCGCCAGATCAGTAATATTGAAATCACAACAACCGCAGCAAACTGTGCAGTAGATACCAGCCAAACCCACGCCAAAACTGGTGCCAATAAAGCGGCCAATAGCGCGGCTAAGGAAGAGATTTTTAATCCTTTAGCCACGACCAGCCAAACCAGCAAAGTTACCAAACCAAGCCGCCAATCCAACGCCAACAAAATGCCTGCAGCCGTGGCCACACCCTTGCCGCCTTTAAAGCTAAAAAACACCGGCCACATGTGCCCAACCGTAACGGCGATAGCGGCCCAAGCCACCACTTCTGGGCCCAACCCCAAACGCGTTGCCAACCATTGCGCCAAGGAAATCGCCAGCCAGCCCTTTAAAGCATCCCCCAATAAAGTGAGTGCTGCGGCCTTTTTATTGCCACTTCTCAGCACATTTGTGGCCCCTGGGTTTCCTGAGCCATAACTGCGCGGATCGGCCAAGCCGCTGGCTTTAGAGACAATCACGGCAAAAGAAAGGGACCCAATCAGATAACTTACTAAAATTAGAATTAACGGTGTCATACCTAAATCCACTACAATCGTAAGCTTCCGATTTTAAGCTAAATGACCGCTGCTGGGTTAAACCCAATCAAGTCACCCCATCATGGACATCATTTATCTACACACCGTGCGTGCAAGCACCCTTATTGGCTGGTATGACTGGGAGCGCGTTTCGCCCCAGGTTGTTGAGCTCGATTTGGAAATTGGCATCCCTTCTGCAAGAGCCTGTGTATCCGACGATCTTGTCGATACCATTGATTACGATGCCGTGGTTAAACATATCCGCAAAGTACTCGAAGAGCGCCATTTTCTGCTGCTTGAAGCTTTAGCTGAGCATATTGCCCAGCTTATTCTTCAAGACTTTGGCGCGCCTTGGGCTAAGGTCTCTGTCACCAAGCTGGGCATCTTGCATGAAGTAGGCCGAGTTGGCGTCACCATAGAGCGCGGCCACCGCGGCTAAAACGCCACCATCTAAACGACATTCATTTGCACTCTGCCCCTAAGAAAAAAACACTTTAGGGGCGCTTCCTGCTTAACCAAAAATTGAGAGCCGCACTAGACGCACTTTCTACCTCTGGGCGTCACTAGCAGCAGTTTTATGTAACCTTTTCGCAAAATCAAGCTGCGATAAGATTCATTACGACGGAACAACATCAAGTACATCTCAAACAAGTGATCAAACATTACACTCAGGCTCTTGCAATGTTTTTAAAACTTGCCTAATACTGCGCCTGTTAATAATGTCATTTTGCATTTTTTTGCAAAAGACTTGAACTTGTTTGCCTTCACCCCCACTAATAGCAATAAATCTTTCACTGAAGGACTTGGCATGAGCCAATTTAGTCGTACTTTTATGGTTACCCTACTCACTGCATCTTTATTTGCTAGCGGCATTGCCGAAGCAAAACGAGTAGGCGGTAGCCGCTCCAGTGGCATGCAGCGTAGTCAAACCACACGTCCGGCTGCGCCTCCTCCGCAACGTAATGTCGCTCCAGCACAACAGCCAGCGGCCCCACAACCGCAGCGTAGCGGCATGGGATCGATTCTTGGTGGCGTTGCTGCTGGTGCATTGGGTGGCTACCTACTGGGTAACTTACTAAACTCTAATCACGCATCAGGCACGTCTGAATCATCTGGCGGCGGCTTCCCTTGGGGTCTGCTACTGCTACTAGGTGCTGGCGGCTATTTTGCGATGCGCATGATGCGTAAACGTAAAGAAGCAGCCAGCCCAGCCTTTGCTGGCATGGCCAACTCAATGCCACAACAAGACAACAACCCTGCGCAAGATCGTGTTTTTCGTATGGGCGATCAAGCGGCGAGTGCAGCACCCGCTTCTGCAGCGATCACGCGCTTGCCTGATGGCACCGAAACAGCCGCATTTTTACGCCAAGCACGCGGTAGTTTTATGCATATGCAGACCTTGCACTCCCCTGAGCAAGTTAATGAAATGCGTAAATACCTCACACCTGAGTTATTTAATGAGCTAAGCAAAGATATCAGCGGCAATGAAGAACCGGCAGAATTCCCAGAACTCAATGCCGAGCTGGTTGATTGCGCCACCGAAGATGGACGCATGATTTCTAGCGTACGTTTTTACGGTAAGGTCAGCGAATCCTTGCATGCTGCACCTGAGGCATTCCAAGAGATTTGGCACTTTGTACGCCCAATTAATGGTGACCCACGCTGGATGGTGGCGGGAATTCAACAGCTATAAGTTGCCTATTCATTAGCACCTTACAAAGACCGACTCACCGTCGGTCTTTGTTTTGCAAAAGATAAGCTTAAACAGACCGCTGATTTTTCACTTACACTGAGAATAATGAAAATACTGTTGGCATACCAACCATGCAAATAAGCCAAATAATTAAGCCCTTTATTGTTTTTGCAACATTAATTGCACTCAGTGGCTGCGACAAAGTCATGGAAGTCGTAAATAAACAGCAGGCGAATGGCAAGGCAATAGGCGCAGCTTGTCGCCACAGCGGGCGAGCGCTGGAGGATTGCTATCGCCGCAATATTCGGGTACCCAAAGCAGATATTTTTGCTGGCTGGAAAGATATGAATGAGTACATGCAGCAAAAAAAAATAGACATTATTTCTCCACCTGAGGATGAAGCCATTCCGGCGGCAGCGGCTGGGGCAAAAAAACCAGAAAAGCTTGATGCATCAGAAGAAAAATCCGCAGAAGTCGATAAAGTAGAACATTAATGAGCACTCACTTAACGCTTCGCCAATTATTAGCGTCAGTCCCCTTATTTACGGACTTAGACGACGATATTCTAGCGGCGATTGAAAAAATATCAAATCGCCGCACCCTTAACAAAGGGGCATTACTCTTTACTGAAGGCGATATAGCCGAATCGATGTATGTACTTATTGAAGGACAATTACGCTGCTTTTCTAGTGCAGATACAGGAAAAGAATTTGTTTTTTATGTAGCACAAGCAGGCAGCAGTTTTGGCGAGATGGCTCTGGTTGACGAAGAGCCGCGTGCACTTTCAATTGATGCCGCCGAAGATTGCCAATTGCTCAGCATTAGCAAAAATGCATTTCTTGAGCTATTAGAAAAAATACCATTACTGAACAAAAATTTATTACGAAACATGATACGCACCAATCGTTACCTAGCCCAGATGGTGAAGTCGTTAGCATTAAAGGATGTATATGGCCGTATGCGACTATTACTGGAAGGTTTAGCTATAGAAGTAAACGGCCACCGCTATATTGAAGAAGCCCTTTCTCAACAAGCCATCGCAGACCGCGTCGGCTCATCCAGAGAGATGATTGCAAAACTAATGCGTGAACTGGTGTTTGGCAACTATATTCGCATTGAAAACCGCCGAATTGAACTGCTACAAAAACTACCTGAACATTTTTAACACCTCATACTTTTGCCAGAAATAGGCATAGCGCCACGGAGATATAATCGTCATGGACCATCATTTACTTAAAAATTTTCTATCGCAAACCGCTATTTTTCAAGACTTTGCTGATGAAGATTTAGACATCGTTTTAAATGCAGCCGTAAAACGCCACCTACCTAAAGGTACCTTCCTCTTTCGTGAAGGTGATCCTGGCGAAGCCATGTACATCCTTTTAGAAGGCCGCACCCGCTCGTTTACCAGCGACAATCAAGGCAAAGAATTTGTCTTTATGATTGGTGAAGCAGGCGATGTATTTGGCGAAGTATCGCTGATCGACGATGAGCCACGCTCATGGTCTATCCAAACGGAAGACGACTCATCATTCTTGATGTTCTCTAAACAAGATTTCCGTGAAGCGCTGGGTGCTTTGCCTAATGCAAAAGACCAGCTCATCATGAATTTGGCCCGCATGGTACGCCGCCTTTCGCTGACCATGAAGAACTTAGCCTTGCTGGATGTTTATGGCCGTGTTCGCGCGCTATTTGAAGGTATGCTCACCGAAGCTGATGGCCAAGAAATGATTTCTGAACCACTCACCCAACAAGCAATTGCGGATCGAGTTGGCTCATCGCGCGAAATGATCGCCCGTATTCTGAAAGAGCTGGTGTTTGGCGGCTATATCCGCCTAGAAAACAAGCGCATTATCTTGTTGCAAAAACTGCCAGAACGCTTCTAAAAGCTACCTAAGCGAGGTTATATACCTCACTTTAATGCATAAGGGCTGCTCCCCCTTGCCAGCAAACCATTGATGGCAAGGGGGAGCAGCCCTTATTTTTTGCACCCTAATTCCCCTGTCCTTGACATCACTTCTGCCTATCTATTTAATGACTAACCAGTCAGTTATTAAATAAAGCATACCTCCATGCAGATTAATCCACTCCCTCGCCAAAGACGTAAAGAAGCACGCCCCGCTGAAATCATCGAAGCGGCATTGCTGCTGTTTCATCAAAAAGGCTATTCCGCTACCAAAATTGATGACATTGCCCACTTTGCGGGCGTCACTAAGGGCACGGTTTATCTGTATTTTTCTAGCAAAGAAGCCCTGTTTAAGGCCGCCATCCTCGAAACAATCCAACCTAATCTTGATCGAATTGAAGAAACCGCTATGAGCAGCCAAGCCACTGCCACGCAACGCTTAAAAACTGCGATAAGCAGTTGGGCCAGCTCAATGAATGAATGTAAGGGCAGCATCGCCAAGCTGATGATAGCGGAAGCGGGTAATTTTCCTGAACTCAGCGATTTTTATATTGAAACAGTGGTTAAACGCTCACGCCAATTGCTCATTCACCTGATTCAGGCTGGAATAGACAACGGTGAATTTCGTCCAATTGACGTAGATATGCTGGCCAGAACCCTGTTCGCCCCAATTCTACTGACAAGCATATGGCGGCATACCTATGCCAATCTCGATCCAATTACTTACGATTTAAATCAATTATCCGACTTTCACCTTGATATTGTATTCAACGGCATCGCCCTTTCGGAGTAGTCATGAGCACGCCCCCCACAGCGGACAAAACAGTGAGCACAAAACCAGCCTCCCCTGCACGCAACATTTTGCTACTTATCTTACTGATTGTATTGTGTTTTTTGCACTACCGCTGGTGGTGGGGAAAACACCATGTAAGTAGTGATAACGCCCAACTCGAAGGCCACATTGTGCCCATTGCCGCCCGCGTTAGCGGCTATGTAAAAGCGGTGCTGGTAAGCGATAACCAAAAAATGACACAAAAATCTTTACTGATTGAGCTCGACCCGCGCGATTATCAAGTCAAAGTGGCGCAAGCTGAAGCAGACTATCGTCAGGCCCTCTCTGCCGCTGGCCACGATAAGCAGCCAGGCGAAGCACTGGCACGGATCGCCGCAGCAGAAGCCAATGCCGCCGCCAGCTCACAATCGCAAACGGCTGAAGCACAAATTACTGAAGCACGTGCCAATGCAGCTAAAGCACGCAAAGACTTGGCACGTAGCAAGGAGCTAGCGGCGCAAAAAATGCTGAGCCAATCGGCATTAGAAAGTGTAGACACCCTACTCAAAGCTGCCGAAGCTAGAATCGCCGCGCTGGAAGCCGCCTTACGTACGTCCAAAGAGAGTGCCAATGCCGCTGCCAGCAAGTTGCCGTTTCATCGGCTGGGCTAAGATCTGCACAAGCCAAGGCGCTAGCCGCAGAAGCCACTCTGCAATTTGCCCGCAATCAACTGATCGACACCCAAATCTATGCACCTGCCACCGGTGTAGTCAGCAAAAAAGCCGTAGAGCCGGGGCAAATGATTCAAGCTGGGCAAACGGGCCTGATGATTTTACCTTCAGCAGTGGCATCAGGCATGATGATGCCTATTTCCCGGAGTTTATCTGCCCGCGTTTTAATTGCCGCTGGTGCCATGCTATTTATGTATGGAATGTGGCTGCACTATCATTTCACCACGGATTCGGGCATGAGTGATTTTATGTGGCCAATGATTATTCGCGGCATGGGCTTGGGAATGATTTTTATGCCGCTGAATACTTTAACTATGGCTAATATTTTGCCACAGCAAATTCCTAATGCAGCGGGCCTCTATAATCTAACTCGCCAATTAGGCGGCAGCGTAGGCATTGCGGTTTCAGCCACCTTATTAGCACAATTAGGTGATGCAAAACGAGCGGCACTCAATGAACATGTAATTGCCAATAGCGCGCAAACCATTGAGCGGCTGGCCGGATTAAAAAGTAGATTACTGCTTATAGGCACACCAGAAACGCTCGCCCCAATCAAAGCCCAATCACTGCTGGCCCAGCAAATTGCCAAGCAGGCACAGATGCTTTCATTTGCACACCTTTTCTTACTCTTTGGTCTAGCTATGCTCTGTGTAATGCCGCTGCTATTTGTAATGAAAAACCAGCAAATGAGTGCAAGCAGCGATTTATCGCATTAAACAGTGAGTGGTGGGCAACTTACCCACCACTTACCAATCTGGGGTTCTAGACAAGCAAGATAAACCCTCACCCTTCAGTTAAAGCGCTTGCAACTGCTCTTCCGACAAAGCCAATTCAGCATTGCGATTCACGCCAATGCCACGCGTAATCACATTGCGCGCAATGCCCTGCGCTTCTTCAAGGGAATGCATCACAAAAGTGCCACATTGATACTCATTCAGCTCAGGGATTTGGCTTTGCTCTTTTACCGTTAATACGTCTTCCATCGCTCGCTGCCAAGCGCTGGCAACGCGGGCCTCACTTGGAGCGCCGCATAAGCTCATATAAAAACCAGTTCGACAGCCCATAGGCGAGATATCAATAATCTCTACCCCATCACCATTCAAATGATCACGCATAAAACCAGCAAATAAATGCTCTAGCGTATGAATGCCACGCTCAGAAAGAATTTCTTGATTAGGCACACTAAAACGCAAATCAAAGACGGTAATTGTGTCTTTGCTTGGGGTAAGCATGGTTTTTGCAACGCGCACGGCAGGCGCCTGCATACGGGTGTGATCAACGGTAAAACTATCTAATAAGGGCATTTCATCATCCTTTCTGTGCTTTTTTACTGTAACAACCCACTGGGGCACGCGTTATATTAATGCAGAGTAAGGTTGATATCATCACGCGTAAAAGACTTATCTCTCCTGAGCATATAACTGAAAAAATGATTTCATTGTAAATATGCATCGCGCAGCGCAATGAGAAATGCTGCACCCTTCGCGTAGCTTGCGCATCAAGGTATAATTGGCTCTTTTGCTCGAAAGCACCAATGACTCACAATCTGGATCAAGCCCTCGCCCTCCTGTCTGCTGGAGAGCTGGTCGGCATCCCTACAGAAACCGTTTATGGCTTAGCTGCGGATGCCGCTCAGCCATTGGCTGTAGCTAAAATATTTGCCGCAAAAGGCCGCCCTAACGATCATCCGGTTATTGTGCATATTGCAGGCAAAGAACAGCTCGGTGATTGGGCTAGCGATATTCCAGAAGCAGCTTGGCAATTATGTGATGCATTTTGGCCAGGCCCGCTAACACTTATCCTTAAGAAACAAGCCCATGTATCCCATGCAGTAACCGGCGGCCAAGACACGGTTGGCTTACGCTCCCCTGCCCACCCCATTACACATGAACTATTAAAACGCTTTGGTGGCGGACTTGCTGCACCTTCTGCAAATCAATTCGGCCATATTAGCCCTACCACTGCCCAGCACGTTAGGGATGAGTTTACTTATGATGTGCTTTCTTTAATCTTGGACGGTGGCGCTTGTGATGTAGGCGTTGAATCAACCATTGTCAGCCTAGTTGGCCCTAAACCCGTGCTACTACGCCCAGGTGGTGTCCCACGCTCAGCCATTGAAGCCGTACTTGGGCAAGCCATTGAGCACAAAAAAACCACCAGTGCCGCAAATATCCGAGTATCTGGCTTATTGGATTCTCACTATGCGCCACGTACCACCTTGCTAACGGGGACTCATGCACAAATTGAGGCCGAAGCAATCCGACGTAGTGGGCAAAAGCTAGCCATTGTGCATACTTTAGCGCTTACGAAAAGCATCAGCGCACAGAGCGTCGTTATGCCTGATAACGCCAGCGATTATGCTCAAGTTATTTACGCCACCTTGCGTGATTTAGACCAGCAAAACTTAGACGCTATTCTGCTTGCGCTCCCTCAGGGGGATCCGGCTTGGCTTGCCGTGCATGATAGACTTGGCCGTGCAGCACATCACAAGCTGAGCGATTAAACGTTTAATTGGCCAATTTAAAAATCTCCTTCAACTCGTAGTGAAGGAGATTTTTTTTGCCTACGCAAAAATAGCCAATACCCACTTTCGGCAGGGAGCAGCAGTAATGAATCAGAGCTTACATCTTAAATAAGTTTAAAAGCATAGCCTAACACTTATAAAACACCGCAAAACCAAGCCATAAAGCACACAAATAAGCCGTGCCTAGCCACTCCCCCACAAAAAAATGCCATGAAATCATATGTAAATCAAAGAAAAATGCCATTAAGTACTATTAAATAGAATATATCACTACATAAGCAAACAATTAAACAATAGCCTTTATTTGCTCACCCAAGCTTACAACATCAACAAAAAATCATACCCCATGCCATTCATCGGTAAAAAACCCATGTTTTGCTTGAATAATACAAATAGATTGATCATCAGCCTCAATACCACTAACATCTTGCTGATAAATAAAACACCCTAAGTGAATACCCAATGAGCAAAGGATTTACGCTGATCGATTTGGTTATTGCGCTTGCCATTCTTGCCATCATTGCGGCCTTCGCGCTACCTGGCTATCAAGACATGGTTCGCAAAAGCCGCCGCAACGAAGCAATGCAAATGATGGCTAAGATCCAGCTGGCGGAGGAAAAATGGCGGATAAATCACAACAGCTATAGCAATGAGCTAGCGGCAATGGGATTTCATTTACCCAGCAACGTGCTCAAAACAGAATATGGCAACTACCAGATCATAGTGAGTGCGCCAACTGAAGCGGGCTACCGCATCACTGCAAGCGCAATCATAGGCAGCCCTCAAGCGCTAGACCAAGGCTGCACAACACTCGCCTTGGTAATAAACAACAAGCAAGCGACAGCATCCCCAACTGCGTGTTGGTCGAAATAATAATATGCATTTTAATGCAACGGTTTAATACGCTTCACCTCAACAAGATGATTTGATTATGCTTCGTGAAATCTTAACGATCAGTGCATCGCTATTGACGACAACAGCCATTGCATCGACGGTATATGTGGAACGAGGGGCCGATGGCAGCGTTTCCTATGGAGATGCCTTCAATGTCACTTAAAGCGACATTGAAAGCAATTAAACCCTCTGCAGGGCACTTATGCCACCCCAACAATCAACAGCATCCATACCGGCCAGTAGGAGCAACGAAACGCTAGCAGTCCTCGATAAAATGGAGCTGCGCAATATAAAAGCAATGCCAGAGGCTAAAGTCAGAATTACCGCGCTACTAGCAGCAAGCGGTGTTCCTGTTGTGGCACTGCCAGTCACCACAATATTAAATTGGGTGGGATTGGGGGTAGGAAGCGCCCCTGTTACTTGCAATGCAATATTGCTCACATTCCTGCTTAAGGTTATCGTTTGCGGAGAGATTGCTGCGGAATTCGCTAAGCTTTGTAACTGAGCAGATGTCATGCTGGCAAACACGGAGCGCGCAATTTATAAGTTTCGCCTTAATAGCGTTTTTTAAAGCGCTTGTTCTTTGCTAAAGGCTTCTTTTTTTTGATTTTATTTAAATTTGCGGCGTAAATTACAATCACCTCCGGCAGCAGCTTTGGCCTACTTCACGCCAATGGCAATATCACGCTCAACGGCAGCACCAGCTCCAGAACCTTGTTAGCGCGGGGTAATATCCTGCTACCAAATAATGGCTTGATTGCTCATTCCGCCAGCAATAGCAACTTAACCATCGAAAACTCAACTGAAGTGCAAAATATCTTGGCAGGTGGCTGGCTAAACATTAACAACGTTGGTGCGGCACTCCAAGCTGGCTACCCAAGATCAAGCAGCTTCAACCCCGCGATTGGCCACTTTGAAATCACCACCCTGCCCCAGTTTGACATGACATCAGGCTATGACGGCAGCAGTGGCAAGCCAAAATTTGATGAGTTAAACCTCGGCATCAACAAACCCAGCGAGTACACCGCCGACATGATCACCGTGGTTCCCCATTTAGAATTCGGCATACCCACGGTAACGCTAACTCCCGACGATAGCTTTGATGCCTATGCCTATAAAAATCTAGCTAACTATGCTTTTTTTATTGATAGCAATGACTTTATGAAAGTAAGCGTTAAGCGCATTACGGGGCTGGCGGAAGGTGAATATTTTATTGGCAAATATGACAATAATAGAGACGATCTATGCCGCAGCGTAACAGGCACACCAGCCGAGAGCAGCTACGGCTTAAATGCTGCTCAGTTCTGCACGCCCACAACACAATGGAATAGTGATGTTAACGGAGGCATTGCCAACTTTGCCACCATGGCCAGCAGCACTCAAGGTAGTAGCTATCAAGGTGGCGATATTAATTTTGCCAATAGCTCCGAAATTTTTGGCAGCGTGTGGGCAGGCAATTTATATGGCAACACAGGCGACACAAAAATTCACGGCTATATAACCGCGCTCGCTTTAGGCAATAAATCATCAGGAAATACCATTAAAAATAGCACCAAGATTATTCTGACCGATTTGCCATGGAGTTTTAATGCTGGACAAACCGCATCCACCCCAGGGACTTCAGGAGAAGGAACCGCTCCAAGCGTGATTACTCGTTGGGTTAGATACCAGTAATTCAAGGATAAGCAGTCAAAACCAGGCGTGTTTTGGCTGCTTAGACTAAGCCGAAACAACCATCTGCCATTTAGCCTATACAGGCAACGCAGTGCACATCTAAGCGAAGTAACTGCGGCCCACTGTTGATATCTAAAAAATAGATAACTTTTGTAACGTGCAACGTCCACTTTCTGCATACCCCTCCCGATATACAAGCTATATATATTGGACAACAAGCCCCGCTAAAACACTTATTTTATGCGCAAACACGCCGCCTTCAGTTTAATCGAAATCCTCGTGACATTACTGATTCTTGGTATTGTGTTAGGCATTGCCATTCCCAGCTTTACCGGCATGATGCAGCGCTATCGCCTGCAAAGTGCCGCTTTGCAGGCGCAAAATAACTGGCTGTTTGCACGCAGTACCGCCGTTAAATATGGCGGTGTGCATAGCCCAGCAGTTTTTTACGTGGCCAAACGGCTCAGTAACTCAGATTGGTCGCTGGCTATTTGCTCAATTAATGCTTGCGAAGAAGGCAGCACTTTATTACGCCAGCAACAAGCCAGTGAGCATAAAGGCGTAGAGTTGATTGCACTCAGCGATGCCATTAAAGAAAATAAATTTCATAATTTCAATGGCCTACCTAATTTCACCACTTTGCAATTTATTAGCTTTCAATCTGGGCAATACCAGCTGCAATTGCAAATAACCGCCACCGGCTTATCTACGCTTTGCCGCCCTAAAGGCAGTATTACTTTTGGCGGATATGCAGAATGCGCCTAAATATTTATCTACAAAGAGGCTTGTCTTTAATTGAGATGATGATTGCTACGGCTATGGGGTTATTACTTTTAGCGGGGATATCTAGCTTATCGCTCACGCATTTATTTACCAGCACCGATACCCAGCGCAGTATTATTTTACAAGAAGATGCACAAGCCCTATTGTCTTTAATCAGCCGTGACTTGCGCCGTGCAGGCTATCATCCGCTACAAGAACAAATGCCTAATACGCGAAAAATTTGGTTGTTGGATTATAGTAAAAATAAAACTTGTTTATTATATCGTTATCACAACCCTGATTTTCCAGATAAAGACACTCACGGCTTTCAATATAGCGCATCAGCCAATGGCAAAGGCTTTATTAAAATGCTCACCTCTAACAATGCCAGTGGCTGCGATGATGGAATTTGGCAAGAATTAAACAGCAATCGCAACATGCTCATTACCCAATTTAGTATTACCCCCTATCGTGCATTTGAAAAGGTAGGCACAGAGATCAAAGAGGTAATTACTAATATAGATATTGATTTAGAGGCCACCGACAACGCAGGAAAATTAACAATACATTTAAATCAAGACATACAATTACGTAATCGCCCTTTTTTACAATAAAAAACAATCTATCCGTATTTATTTACAGTACAACACAAGCTGTATTTTTCTAAAACAGACTAAAGAGGGAAGCATGTGCAACTATTTAGCCGCAGAAAAAGGCGTTGCAGCATTGGCTGTCACCTTGATCCTTACTTTAATCGCCACCCTCTTTGTATTGTCTACTAATAAAAATAGCTATTTATTTCAAAAAACATCGGTTAATCATTATCAGCAAACTCAGGCATTTGAAGCGGCAGAAGCCGGTGCGCAAGCCACCCTACTACAAATGCGTAAAGATCTTGAAGCGATAAATGCTAATCCCAATTACGACGGCGTTATTTTAAAAAAATCTAAGTCTAATTTAGCCGTGCCCAGCGCTAATAACTGTGGCTGGGATGATGTTAGCAATAATGGTGATAGCTATGAATACTCTGAGCAATTTAAAATAAGTAATCAGGTCTTTTCCAATAAAACCATCAGCCTATTTCAAAAACTAGACAATCAAACCATTAATGCCGACAACACAGCATGGCGTAGCACCGTAGATTTAGCCAACGGCATTGTCAGCAGCGAGGGCTGTGTGGATGTCTCCACCCCAAGAGGCCCATTTTGCGCGGATATTGCAAACGACCAAACCGCGGCAGTCGTGCGCCGTGGCTTTGATTTACCGCATACCGCGAGATTTAACCCCAAAAAAATTGCGCTAACGGTTAAAGGCCATGTTGATATGAGTGGCAGCATCAGCCTTGACCCCAACTCAGGACAGCCCAAACCGGCATGCAATGTATCGACTGGCGGCGATTTTGATTATTGGGGCGCCCCACTTTCGCCCGACAGCATCAATAACACCCCCTTAGCCAAGTTATCTCATCTAGCGCTTTTTAATGCGTTTTTTGGTATGAGCCCTGCCGATTTTAAAGCCCAAGCCAGCCTATACCATCCCCCACTAGGCAGCGATACCGTGACGGAATGCCCCAAAGCTACTGGGCTTATTTGGATCAATGGCAATTTCACCCCACCAGCAGGCTGCGAAATTGGCAGCAGCTACCCTCGCTTTGCGCCTGCCATCGTGATAGTAGGTGGCAATGCAGCCAACGCACTCACGGCCAATGGGCCAGGGGGCAATACGATATCAAACAGCACCTTAATCAATGGCATGCTCTATACCCATCACTTCAATGGCAGCCTGCATGTATTGGGAGCGATGGTTGTAAATGGCGATATTGATGGCGTTAAAAATGAGGTTTTTGATAGTCGATCAGGTGATTGCCTCTATGGTGCTTGCGCACACAAGCCAGGCTCTGGTTCACAGGGATCAATTAATGTGGCCTACGATGAGCGCATGTTTATTGGTGCTAACTCGGGAGGTAATTTAAGCGGCAATAAACTAGGCAGCTGGCATGATTTCTGCGGAGAAGGCAAATGCTAAAGCAAGCGGGATTTTCGCTGATAGAAGTGCTCATCACCGTACTACTGATCGGCATCGCTGCCTTGGCACTGAATGCACTGCAAAGCAATGCCATCAAAAACAATAGCACCGCGCAAAGCCGGAATGAAGCGCTATTTTTAGCCCAAGATAAATTAGAAAAACTCAGGCAAAGCAATCTTTGCCCACGTCGCAGCCCCGTGGTGGGTGGCATTACAGTAAGCGGCAGTGGTGGCAATGATCAAGCCGAGTTGGAAAACATCTCCCGCAAAGCCACCGTATACCGCCGAATTAGTTTAATTAAAGACATCAGCAGCCCCGCCAAAGCCGCCCCAGATTATGGCTGTCCACCCATTGCCAAAAACCCACCCACCGCAGCAACCCTGCCAGACCCACAAAAACTGTATCAAGTAGAAAGAACCGTACAAGTGGTTTTGGACTGGAAAGATAGCCTAGGTGACATGCAATACATCAGCCTCAGTAGCCAAATTAACTGGTCCTCACTAGCCGACTTACCGCCCCCTCCAGCCGACGCCTGCGATTATGCATGGAGCGCCAGCAAAGATTTACTCTGGGGCGCATGGGTTAAATCGGGCAATGCTCTGTACCAATGCACAATGGAAAGCGGCTGCCCCGCCAGCCCAGTTACGCCGGATGACGCGCAGGGATTATGGAAAAAAATTGGTGGGTGTTGAACTCAGTAACTGAATCAGCCACGACATGTCCTTACAGTGAATCCATCTCCTGCAAAATCATTGGCAACATGGCTAAAGTCACGCCATGATAAAAATCGCCTCCGACCACTTTTATGTTTGGCCCCTCCTCGCAAGCGCCCATGCAAGGCAGGCGCATAATGCGTAAACTTGGCTGGCTTAACGCTATGTTTTCTAAGGCTTGAGCCAGTGTTTCACTGCCTCTGACGGCACAAGATGCACGTCCACTTAAACGACGATTCACACACACGGTAATTGTTTTCATTTTTGGTCACATAGTGGAGCATTTTAGGATTAATATACGCGACTTTCCGGCTTTGCCGTCCTTTGTACTGTCTGTGAGTTTGCAAGGATTTTACCCATGCGTTTTTACTTTCCCATCATCATCATCGATGAAGATTTCCGCACCGAGAACACCAGTGGTTCCGGTATTCGTGAATTAGCGGCAGCCATTGAGGCCGAGGGCAGAGACGTAGTGGGTTACACCAGCTACGGCGATCTAACGTCCTTCGCCCAGCAGCAAAGCCGTGCTTCCGGTTTTATTTTATCGATTGATGATGAAGAATTCGGTGGCGGCTCACCCGAAGAAACCCACGAAGCGCTCACCAGCCTGCGCAGCTTTGTGGCCGAAATTCGCCGCCGTAATCCTGACATCCCCATTTATATATATGGTGAGACCCGCACTTCGCGCCACATTCCTAACGATGTGTTGCGTGAACTACACGGTTTTATTCATATGCACGAAGACACTCCAGAATTTGTTGCCCGCCATATTATCCGCGAAGCCAAGAGCTATTTAGATACGCTGGCCCCGCCGTTTTTCCGCACGCTGACCAATTACGCCCAAGACGGCTCTTATAGCTGGCACTGCCCGGGGCACTCGGGTGGCGTGGCGTTTTTGAAATCGCCGGTTGGACAAATGTTTCACCAATTTTTTGGCGAAAACATGCTGCGCGCTGACGTATGTAATGCGGTAGAAGAACTCGGCCAATTGTTAGACCACACCGGCCCGATTGCGGCTTCCGAGCGCAACGCCGCGCGTATTTTTAATGCCGACCATCTATTCTTTGTGACCAACGGCACCTCCACCTCCAACAAAATCGTCTGGCACTCAACGGTGGCTCCAGGTGATGTGGTGGTGGTGGATCGTAACTGCCATAAATCGATTCTGCATTCCATCATGATGATGGGCGCTGTGCCGGTGTTTTTGATGCCAACTCGCAATCATTACGGCATTATCGGCCCGATTCCAAAAAGCGAATTTGAGCCAGAAAACATCCGCAAAAAGATGATGGATAACCCATTCGCGCGTGAAAAACTACTGGCCGATCCTAATTTCAAGCCGCGTATTCTGACCATTACTCAGTCTACTTACGACGGCATTATGTATAACGTCGAAGAAATCAAAGGCATGCTTGATGGCGAAATCGACAGCTTGCACTTTGATGAAGCTTGGCTGCCACACGCCGCTTTCCACGAGTTTTACGGTGATTACCACGCCATTGGCGAAGATCGCCCGCGCTGTAAAGAATCGATGGTGTTCTCGACTCAATCCACGCATAAGCTGCTGGCAGGTTTAAGCCAAGCCTCGCAAATTCTGATTCAAGACCCAGAAAACCGTAAGCTCGATCGTGATTTATTTAACGAAGCTTACTTGATGCACACGTCCACCAGCCCGCAATACTCCATCATTGCGTCTTGCGATGTGGCCGCGGCCATGATGGAAGCGCCGGGTGGCACGGCTTTGGTTGAAGAATCCTTGGTGGAAGCCTTGGATTTCCGCCGCGCTATGCGCAAAGTGGACGAAGAATACGGTAACGAATGGTGGTTTACCGTCTGGGGCCCAGATGATTTGACCGACGAAGGCCTAGATCACCGCGATGCTTGGATGCTGAAATCTGGCGACAATTGGCACGGTTTTGGCGATATCGCCGACGGCTTTAATATGCTCGACCCAATCAAGGCCACTATTCTGACTCCTGGCTTAGATTTGGACGGCAAGTTCTCTGAAACCGGTATTCCAGCCAGCATTATCACCAAGTATCTGGCTGAGCATGGTGTGGTCATCGAGAAGTGTGGCCTGTATTCATTCTTTATTATGTTTACCATCGGCATTACCAAGGGCCGCTGGAACACCCTTGTAGCCGCCTTACAGCAATTCAAAGACGATTACGATAAAAACGCTCCGCTCTGGCGTATTCTGCCGAAATTTATTGCCCAATATCCGCAATACGAGCGAATTGGCCTTAAAGATCTGTGTCAGCAAATCCACGGTATTTATCGTTCCCATGATGTAGCACGCCTGACGACCGATATGTATTTATCCAATATGGAACCGGCCATGAAGCCCGCCAAGGCTTTTGCAAAAATGGCGCACCGAGAGATCGACCGCGTGGCCATCGACGAGCTAGAAGGCCGCATTACTGCCGTGATGCTGACTCCATACCCGCCAGGCATTCCGCTTTTGATTCCAGGCGAAGTATTCAACAAGACCATCGTTGATTACCTGCGCTTTGCCCGTGATTTCAACAAGCGCTTCCCCGGCTTTGAAACCTATATCCACGGTTTGGTGGCAGATAAGAGCAGCGGAGAAACCCGTTACTTTATGGATTGTGTAAGGATGTAACAAGGAGGATGGATGGAGCCTTGTCTTTAGGCGATACCCATCGTCTAAAGAGTGATAGGTATCGCCAAACACCTCGGCTCCCCCCCTACAAAACGCTTGTTGAGTGACATAAACCCATCGCCCCAACCAAGCTTCGAGTGCGCCCTACCCGCTGATACCTGTACACCATCGCAATCAAAGGCTACAAACAAGGAAAGCAACTTCCTTTCTACTCCCTGATACGGGGTATTGCGATGCGTTTTCAGCCATCTGAATTACAAATATTCCTCTATTTTCTGACTAGCAGCCTTACTCTTGGTGGTCTTCTTTATTACCGCGCCCGTACAAGCCGCCATCGCTTATTCAATAGCATTCTGTTACTGACCTTTGGCTGTCTTGGCCTTTACTTCAGTGCATTACTAGAAAGCTATCAATACGCCAGCGCGGCCAAAGCCGTGCATGAAACCTTTATGGTGGTGCTTGGTTTTGCCATCATCCGTTATTGGGGCATGTTGCTTTTTCAATTGCTTGCGCCTTTAGTCAGGCTTAATCCGCCACGGATTCTCGAAGACTTGCTCGAAGCCGTTGCCATGATCGCTTGGGTCTTTTATCGCCTGCATTTGGCGGGGCTACAACTGGGGCAACTGGTCACCACCTCTGCGGTGATTACCGCAGTGCTCGCCTTTGCCATGCAAGACACACTGGGCAATATTCTGGCGGGGCTGGCACTGCATTTAGATAATTCGATTGAACAAGGCGATTGGATTAAGCTCGGGGAACTCACCGGTCGAGTGGTCGATTTATCTTGGCGAGCCACCCGCGTTGAAACGCGCAACGGCGAAACGGTGATGATTCCCAACGGCATGCTGATGAAAGGCCAATTTCAGCTACTGGGCAAGCGCGTTGATAAACCACTGGCTTGGCGGCGCTGGGTTTGGTTTGAAGTGGGGCTGGACACCCTGCCCACGCAAGTGATGCTCTTGATCGAAACCGCGATTCGCGAAGCCGCCCCGCCCAATGTAGCTCAAGACCCGCCGGCCTCTTGCTTGCTGATGAATGTAGAAAAAGGCAATGCCCGCTATGCAGCACGCTACTGGCTCACCGATATTCTGAATGATGATCCTACCGACTCACAAATCCGCACCCTGATCGACGCCGTGCTACGCCGCAACAGCCTGCGTTTAGCTGCACCGCAATATAAAATATTTGTCACCCAAGAAAACGAGCGCTACTTTGAAGGCCGCCACAAGCAGCACACCCAAGAGCGCCTCGCCGTCCTGCAAAAATTAGAGCTACTGGTTTCCTTAAAAGAAGAAGAACTACACACCCTCGCCGACAAGCTACGCTTCACGCCCTATGTGGCTGGGGACGTGATGATACGCCAAGGCGAAAAAGTAGAATGGCTGTACATCATCATAAAGGGGGAAGCCGAAGCATGGGTGCAGCCCACCCGAGGCGAGCGTAAATTGCTCACCAAACTGGGGCCAGGCAGCTTTTTTGGTGAGATGGGGCTCATGACCGGAGCGGCCATCAATACCACCGTAGTGGTCAGCAGTAATGTGGAGTGCTATCGGATTGATAAAGAATCCTTCCAGCAAATCCTCCTCTCCCGCCCCGAGCTGGCTGGCGTGTTCTCTGAAGTGCTGGTCAAGCGCCAAGCCGAAGAGCAAGCCCTACTTAATGATGAAAGTAATGTCATCATCCCCGCCGCCCGCTCAGAAATCCTCGCCAAATTGCAGCATTTTATTGGGCTCAATCGCGGGGTATAGGCCAAAGCCGTATCAAAAAATCACACCGCAGCCACCTAGGATGGCTGAAAAAGCCCCATCACATACCCCCTACTTTAAGAAAACCCCCTAAACTTTATAATTAATATTCATCCCCTACATAAAAATTAAAATCGCCCCCTGCCATATAGACCTTTGATTTAATAATGAATAATCGAATTAGCCCAATCATAATTAAGCGACTAGGGATTTTTTCATAAAAACAAATGCAATGAGTGCTTGCGCATACACTGAGGATTGAGTACTATTCGGCCTCTTCTCGCGGAGAGATGGATGAGTGGCTTAAGTCGCACGCCTGGAAAGCGTGTATAGGTTAATAGCCTATCGGGGGTTCGAATCCCCCTCTCTCCGCCAAGAAGCCCAATTAAAGCCCTGATTAATCAGGGCTTTTTTGCGTCTACTTTTTATTGGCATACTATCCAATCACATTGATAATTGACGTAATTACCCCCTCCTTTAGCTCCCTAGACTCTGCTTTATAATATTTCCCTAGTTTGTTTTTTAGTGTTTCGCTGATCTACCGCTTTAGCTCTGCCCTGACATTGCATACATCAAGCTAACTTGAAACCCTCCCTATCCGCGAGAACCAATATGCTCCGTTTAAGATGTGCCTGTTTAGTTGCAGAACAAAACAATAGCTTGCTACTGGTTCGTGTCAGAGAAAATGCACATTGGTATTTACCTGGAGGGAAAATTGAAGTAGGGGAATCGGCCGAAGCCGCGATGATTCGTGAAGTGGCCGAAGAGCTTGGCATTCACATAGAGCAAGGCAGCAGCCGCTATCTATATACGGTCATCGCCCCCGCCTATGGGCAGGCGGGCGAAGTTGAGTTAGTTTGCTTTACGGCCCAATGGCAAAATATTCCACAGCCATTGGGCGAAATCAGCGAGGTTGCGTGGCTGCCTTTACATGAGCAGTTTAAATTTGCGCCTGCAGTACAAACGCTATGTAAAGATTTCTTACATAAACCGTATACAAGCAGCGTCCTTTGATTTCAACCTAGGCCCCTATGATCAGCCCAAATCTATCCAGCCAAATCCATTTTTTATCTGAAATAGAAAAATTAAAAATTGTCTATCGCCAAAATGGAGTGATTGATCAAAGCCGTTTTGAAAATAGCGCCGAGCATTCTTAGCATATTGCCATCATGGCTTTGCTATTTAAGGATTATTGCGTCGATAAAGAATTAGATCTTTTCAAAGTCATTAAAATTTTGTTAATCCACGATATTGTGGAGGTTTATACTGGCGATACTTTCTTATTTAATCAAGCGCTAAGAGAGCAAGCTAAACCCAGTGAAGCCTTGGCTGCAAATCAAATTTTTGGTTTATTGCCTGCGGAACAAAATCAGGAGTTTCTTAGCCTCTGGCATGAATTTGAAGCCAGAACCACAGCAGAGGCAAGATACGCCGCTGCCTTGGATAATTTACAACCCATACTCAACCACTTATTAAGTGGCAATCCGCAGCAAACGCAAATCAGCAAAAGCGAAGTTATCGCTAAAAAAGAATTTATTAAACAAATCGCCCCCGAGCTTTGGACGCTGGCTTTGCAGTTGATCGACGAATCGGTAGCAAAAGGGCTCTTTTTGGATCACTAAGCATTCCCCTTTTTTTAAACCTAAGGCGCAAAACCATCTGCCACTTTAGTGACATATTTCATGAGGAAATAAGTTTTTCTCCCATGCGAATAGCCGCCTCATTGATACATATTACTGAACCCTACCCCTTGCTTAATTCAAGGCCAATTAGCGCTGGATGTTGTTGCCAGCCTAAGCCCGCCAATTTATTACTTTGATTTGACGGCCTTTACCAAGGAGGATGACCCTTCCTCCTTGCATTATTGCTGACCCATGCTGCGTTATTTTTCTTTCCGTACCCTGTTGATGATTGGCTTTGCCTTAGTAGCTTTGATGCCTTCGGCGGCTTTGGTGCAGCTTCGCTATGATTTGGCCGAGCTCACCATCAAGGCGCAACAACAGCAGGTTTTAGCCAAAGATTGGTCGAATGCGGCGCAGCATGCCCAAGAACAGGCTTTGTATTTTGAGCGGGCCAGCCGACAATTACTCATTTTGCCGGAAACCACGTTTTTAAATGCCGCCCATAGCGCTAAAGCACAGCTCCTTATGACACAAGAAGTGTTGCGCCAAAGCAAGAACCCCACATTAGAGCAAAGTAGCGAAAATATTTATCAGCTACTTAGCCACACAGGCCCTCGCTTAAAAAAGCCCCAACTCAACCAACTTTTTTCACAGCTGGATGCAAAGTTAAAAGAGCAGAAACGCTTAATCGAGCAGCAATTAGCCCAGCAAAGCCAGCAATGGCTAGAGCAGGTTGGCCGCAAGCAAAAGCAGGCCGATCTGCTGGCCGTTCTATCCCCTATTGCCGCGCTGACCTTGGCGCTACTGATGGCGGTACTATTTAGTTGGCCAATCGGGCAGCTTAAACGGCAGATCACTCTGCTGGCACAGGGGCAACGCAGCCAAAGCTGGCACATGGCTGGCCCTGCTGATTTACAAGGACTCGCCAAATCATTGGCAGAGCTGGATTTACGTTTGGTGCAACTAGAGGCTCAAAAAGCCCAGTTTTTTCGCCATGTATCACATGAATTAAAAACCCCGTTGGCGGTGATTCATGAGGCCTCCTCTTTATTGCAAGAAGAAGTGCTGGGCAGCTTAAATAGCCAGCAAAAAGAAATCAGCAGTATGGTGCAAAGCAATGTTCACACCCTGCGCCAACGCGTGGATGCGCTTTTGGCCCACGATGCAGGGTGCTGGCTCTCTGCCGAGCTAGAAATCATGCCCTTGATGCTTGAGATCTTTTTAGCCCAGCGCCTAAAGCAGTGGCGCTTACTGCTCGAAAAGAAATCACTGCGCGTTAAGCAATCCGGCCAAGAGCCGTTTGGTTATGCCGATCACGCCAAGCTAGGGATTATTCTGGATAACCTGCTACTCAATGCCATCCGCTTTAGCCCACCACAGGGCGAATTATTGATTCGCTACGGCAAGGATCATTCACAAAGCTGGTTAGAAATCCAAGACCAAGGCCCCGGTGTGGCCGAGCAGGATGCAGAAGCTATTTTTGAACCTTTTCACTGTGGCGCAGCGCCAGCAGGCGAGAGCGCCGGATCGGGCATTGGCCTGACCATGGCCAGAAGCTTTGCCCAATTAATGCAAGGTGACGTTGAACTTATACCCTGCCCAAGCGGTGCATGCTTTCGCTTGCACTGGCAGTTAGCACAAGGCAAACCATGAAATTCACTCTAAAACCGTTGGCTATAGCAGCGCTTATATTAAGCGCATGTACTAGTCTCCCCCCACCCGCCCCAACACCTGTACCTGCTGCCCCAGCTGCACCCACTGCACCAAGCCCTAATATTCCCGTATGCAGCCTTGCAGCGGGCCTCAGCCAATTTGGCACCCCAAGCACCGGCAGCACTTGCGCCAGCGATCGCTTGCTGAATTTAGCGCAACAAATGATGAATAACCATAGCGATATAAATCGCGTACAAAGCCAGCTCGATGCCCTGCTTGTGCAAGAGTTAGAACCAGCCAACCGCAGCTTTGCCCTTATTTTGGCCAGCCAACTAAGCGAGCGTAAACGCCTAAATAGCTTACTAGACAAGCAAACCGCCGCAGCCAAAGATCAACAAAAACGTGCCAATGATTTGGCCGCCAAGCTAGACGCTTTAAAAGAAATGGAAAAAGAGCTTTTAGAGAGGAGTAAAAAACCGTGAGTGCTAAAATATTACTCGTAGACGATGATCCAGATCTCTTACGACTCGTCTCCATCCGGCTCATTGCAGCGGGTTTTGAAGTGATCGCGGTAGAAAGCGCCGAAGAAGCCTTAAATGCGCTGGCAGTGCAGCGCGCCGATTTAATGCTGAGCGATTGGAAGCTACCCGGCATGGATGGCATGGCTTTATTTGAAGAAGCCCGCCGCCGCTACCCCGCCTTACCAGTGATTATGCTCACCGCTCACGGCACCGTTCCCGATGCGATTGAGGCCATCAGCCACGGCATGTTTGCTTACTTAATCAAGCCTTTTGATGGCAAAGCCCTGCTGGATAAGGTCAACCAAGCGCTGCTACTAAGCAGCCCTCCCAACCCGCTAAAGCACGATGCCGATGATTGGCGCTCAGGTTTTATCAGCTGCAGCCCCGTGATGGATGAGCTGCTCGCCGAAGCGCGCTTAGTGGCAGTAACCGATGCCAGCGTGCTGATTCGCGGCGAAAGTGGCACCGGTAAAGAGGTATTGGCCCAAGCGATTCACCGCGCCAGCTTACGCGCAGCCAAGCCATTTATCGCCGTAAACTGTGGGGCGATTCCCGACAATTTATTAGAAAGCGAATTATTCGGCCATGAAAAAGGCGCATTTACTGGAGCCAGCCAAAAACAAAATGGTTTGTTTGTAGAAGCCGATGGCGGCACGATTTTTTTAGATGAAATTGGTGATATGCCCTTGCCGCTGCAAGTTAAATTACTGCGGGTGCTGCAAGAGCGCGAAATTCGCCCTGTTGGCGCAGGACGCGCCATCCCCGTGAATGTGCGAGTGCTTTCAGCCACCCACCGCGATTTAGCCTCCTTGCTACAAGACGGCTCGTTTAGAGAGGATCTGTTTTACCGGCTAAATGTAGTGTCACTCGCCCTGCCCGCACTGATCGAGCGGCGAGAAGATATCCCGCTGCTCGCCCGCCATTTTTTAGCCCAAGTGGTGGAGCGTTATGCCAAAACCGATTGTCACTTTGCCGCCGATGCACTCAGTTTTTTAAGCACCGCCAACTGGCCGGGCAATATTCGCCAGCTGTCTAATCTGGTTGAGCAATGCTGCGTATTGGCCACCGGCCCCATGATTACGCTAGCCCAAGTACAAAAAGCGATGCTTAACGACGCCGCCGCCATCCTACCGCTAGCAGAAGCCAAACGGCTATTTGAACGCGACTATCTAGAGCGACTCTTGCGTCTTACTGGCGGCAATGTCAGTGATTGCGCCCGTCTTGCCGATCGCAACCGCACCGAGTTTTATCGCCTACTACAAAAGCACGATCTTGCCCCTGCCACCTTTAAGGCGGGTCTTTCTCCATAAGCAAGGCTTAACGAAATATCATGTTGCAGCATTACGCCTAAAGCCTAACTAAGCCCACCTTAGTTAGGCTTTTTACTGGAGGATTGGCCCTTAAAAACTTTAAAAACCAGCGCTACGCTGGCCACAAGCCAAATCGTCGTGTTTTAGCAACAATATATATCTATATAAATCAATCACTTACAAAAACCACAGCATTAACGTCGTTAATTAGCGACAACCACTACTTCCACACTCCAGCAACAAAATCATAAGTCATTGAATATAAACAAATAAAAAACTGGCATGATGTTTGCTAGATGGTAGTCAAGCCCAACGAGAAATCGTTAAAACAGTCTCACCACTCCAAGGAAATACACCATGAAAAAGAATCTTCTGATCGCCGCCCTATTTGCTACTTGCGCCGCTACTGCTGTTTGGGCTAATTCAACAGACGCTTCTGCGCCTGCCGGTTTACGTGCTACCCCTGCCGATGCTTCTCAGCCAACTGGTTTACGTGCCGATGCTAACGATGCTTCGGTTCCAACTAGCCTACGTGCTGATGCTAACGATGCTTCTGTTCCAACTAGCCTACGTGCTGATGCTAACGATGCGTCGGTGCCAACTAGCCTGCGTGCCGATGCTAACGATGCTTCTGTTCCAACTAGCCTGCGTGCTGATGCTAACGATGCGTCGGTGCCAACTAGCCTACGTGCAGATGCTAACGATGCTTCTGTTCCAACTAGCCTGCGTGCTGATGCAACAACGGATGCGTCTGCGCCATCTAGCCTGCGTGCCGATGCAACAACGGATGCCTCTGCACCAGCGAGCGCTCGTATTGTTTAATCGCTTCACTGACCATAAAAAAACCACGAATGCGTTCGTGGTTTTTTTATGGGTAAAACTCAGCAAATAGATAAAAGACGGCGGCTACTCCATTAATAGTGCTTTATTTCCTTTTGATTATCGTCGCTCATTAACTACAAATTATTTTCAAACAAATCAATGGCTTATATGAAACAGTGTTTTTCTGTCGTGCAGCCCAGACAAAGCAATTCTAGTGCAGAGCGCCATCAAAGCATAAGCCATTGAATACATTGAAAATATTAAGCTGGCACGGCACTTGCTACTACTAAAGTATCAGTGAGAAATCATTGATTGGTTTTCTACTCACAAGGAAAGTGCTCTATGAAAAAGTATCTATTGGTTGCATCCATGATTGCCAGCTTTGCGGCCACTGCCGCATGGGCAGATATATCCAAATGGGCGGATTACAGCGCTTTTAACAAGACCTCAGAAATGCACGCTGATGCACGTACCCCTCCTGCGCCAGATATGAGGACAGACTCACCCAAATACCCCACTCCTGACCAAGCCTCTGCACCTAGCCGCAGAATGCCGCCTCCTGATGCTGCGCCAAATGGATCACCCAACGAAACACCTGACACATCGCCCGAAGATGGCATGCAATACTAAACCCATCGCTAAACCTAAAAAACCACGAAAATTCGTGGTTTTTTTAATTACATAACAGCCTTCACACACTATTCGCGCTTACCCATAAAAAAACAGCCGATATAATGTAATAAAAGGCTGCAAACGCAGCCTTTTTAGCAAGAATAATTTATGAATTAATTAGCGATTCGGCTGTGGGGTTAAACGCAGATAAGGCCGTACAACTCTGTAGCCCTTTGGAAAGCGCTGAGCTATTTCATCTGCATCCTGCAAAGATGGCACAATCACAACTTCATCACCATCAACCCAATCTGCTGGTGTAGCTACTTTATAAACATCAGTAAGTTGCAACGAATCAATCACTCGCAAGATCTCATGAAAATTACGCCCAGTGCTGGCTGGATAAGTCAGCGTTAAGCGAATTTTTTTAGCCGGATCAATAATAAACACCGAGCGCACCGTTAAATTGGCCAGTGAATTAGGATGGATCATGTCGTACAGCTCGGACACCTTGCGATCTGAATCGGCCAAGATCGGAAAATTGACTGAAGTGTTTTGTGTTTCATTGATATCGTTAATCCAAGCCACATGCGATTCAAGTGTATCCACACTCACCGCCAACGGTTTTACATTGCGCTTTTTAAATTCGTCAGCCAGCTTAGCGGTCTTGCCCAGCTCGGTTGTGCAAACGGGCGTAAAGTCTGCTGGATGCGAAAACAGCACCACCCACTGCTCGCCTGCCCATGAATGAAAACTGATCTCCCCCTCAGAAGATTGCTGGGTAAAATCTGGAGCTACATCACCTAAACGCAGAGTCATTTTTTCTTTCCTTTGGTTAGACAAACACAGGCAATCACTATCAACAAAGCTAATTCTACCCGTTAAACATAAAACAAATTCACATATAAAAGGATTTTTATATATTTTTTTGTTTTATAAATAGAGCTACCCGGCACTTAACACCCAAGGCCGTATCAGCCATCCATAGTTCACTATTGCAACTCAAAATACCCAGCTCTTCCATAGAGCGAAGCAAATCGCCCCATCGATTTATTAAGCCACGGCGCAAATAAACCCAACTTATGTTAAAGATCTTAATAAAAAAAGCTTGCCCAGAGAGCAAGCCTTTTTAGCCACGTACCAAACAACTAGGTTTTAAATCTGGCAATTTCTTCACGTAAATTACTGGCAATATTTTTTAGCTCATTTGATTGCTGATGAGTTTGTCTGGCGGCATCGCTGTTTAGTTCCACCATATTGCTAATATGCTCCACGGAACTAGCAATTTCCACGCCAGCTTGGTTTTGCTCAGCCATTGCATCAGAAATCGACTTAACTTCGCCTTCAATCATCTGTGCATTGCCAATAATAATATCCACTGTTTTACCTGCTTCTTCAGCGTAACCCACACCGGCACCTACCTGCTTCACCGCCTCCCGCATGGTGATTGTTGCCTCTTGAGCTGAGCGCTGAATAGCCGCAATTTTACTGCCAATCTCCCCCGTAGCAGAAGTTGTGCGCTCTGCCAATTTTCGCACCTCATCAGCCACCACTGCAAAACCACGGCCCTGCTCGCCTGCTCTTGCCGCTTCAATTGCCGCATTCAGTGCCAGCAAATTAGTTTGATCCGCCACCTCGCGAATCACTTGCACAATGCTGCCAATTTCATTGGAGCGCAGATCTAGCTCTGCAATGGCTCCGGATGCCAATTCAATAGCATCGGCAATAGAATTCACTTCACGCACGGTATTTTCAATCACTCTGCCGCTATTGCTTGCATGAACGCCTGCTTCTCCTGAATGGACGCGCACATCTTGTGCAGTGCCCGCCAAAATGCCCATGCTAGTTGAAAGCTCTTCAATCGATGCGGCCATACTATTGGCTGCATCGCTTTGCTGCTGAGAGCCATCAGAAACTTGCTGAGAAGAGGCGGTAAGGGAGTGAGACATTTGAATCAGCCGCAAGCTAGCACTATCCGCATTTTTTAAAACAATATGCACGCTTTCGGCAAGCGCATTAAAAGCTTGCGCTGTTTCAGCAATTTCATCCTGTCCATGCACGGGCACGCGCCGAGTAAAATCTAAATCACGCTGGATTTCTATCATTGTGCCAGCCAAATTTTGTAATTTCCCCACTACGCTGCGCACAATCCAAATAGACAAAACTATAGCGATTAAAACCACCACCACCGCAATCGAAATTAACTGCTTAAGCGCGCTATTATGTTATTCTTCAGCGAGTACTCGGCTAGATTCCGCGGATTTAATATTTAACGTCAGCAGATCGTCAATGGTAGGTAGAAAGCCCCTGAATACTTTTCGGCCTTCCCCTCTAAAATACGCCATCGAGGCGTCGTGATCACCCGCCACCACTATTTTTACAAACTTGTCATGGCTAGCTAGATACAAGGCCAGTTGATTTTTATATGCAGCGTACACGGCTTTTTCTTCATCGCGACTGGGCAGCAGCTCGTAATTCTGTTCATTTTTTTTGATATTGCCTAGGGTAACCGCTAATTTAGACTCTAGTTCGCTCATCTCTTTAGCATTCTTCACCAGCAGCAGCTGCGTTTCCCGATTACGAAAATCCAGTGCTTCCGCCCTAATTGCGCCACTGTAACGCACGCTAGGCAAGGCGTTATTGCTGACATTCTCAAGTGAGCGATGTATATCTCCGATATATTTCATACCCAAAAAACCCATTGCAATTACAAAGGCAACAAGCACACTAAATGCCAAGGTTAATTTTAAAGAGATGCGCACAATAATTATCCTAGTCAGCTATTTTTATAGCACCGCTTTAACCCTATTTAAGAATACTTATAAAACAAGGAATATACGGTATACCATTCTAGAACAATCACTGATTTAATAGTGAGCACTCAGCATCAGCTGCTTACACATTTACTGACAAGAAATAATACTTTATAAGCCCAAACCGTTTTACGGCGTAAAAATAATAAATAAACCGCTTTTAATTAATTTGCTCAATCATATTGGCCAATTCTTGGCATGCCCTACACCGAAACAGCCACAATCACCCACTAAACACAGGCAATTTGATCTGCCTTAGCGACGACTAAGGCTCAACAGGGAAGCGATGTGATTGATGCAAAAGCGGCAAATAACTGAGGCTGGCAATTCGCAGGCTTTTCGTCAGGAGAAAAGTCTAAGCACCTAAAATACCCGTCTTTACACCGGCTATTGGCGTTGAATTCACCGTCAAGAAAAAAATACGGGTATTTCAGGTAATTAACCGCTACAAAACACAGACAAGCATGGGGATTTAATTAATACTTGCGCCCTCCCGATATTGCACAAATAAGAGAAATCAATGCGCCCCCGCCCGCTCTATTAGCTAATTGCCCTGCTTATTTTATTAACAGAAATTGCCATCGCCAAAGGTATCGCTGGCAATGCATTTATCCGTGGCAGCGTGGGTGATATTTTGGTGATTGTGCTTATTTACGCCCTGCTGCGTGGAAACAGCATCCCGCCAAAAACAAGTGGCTTATTTGCAATTTTGATCGGCTTTATTGTAGAAGGCCTGCAATATATTCATTTAGTGGATTTACTTGGGCTACAAAAGGGCAGCATCCTTTATATCGCCATTGGCAACACCTTTAGCCCAAGTGATTTACTGATGTATTTTATTGGTGGAATGCTGGCTTTTAGCCTTGACCAATGGCTTATTCTTTCACGCGTTCAGCCCACCTGATTGCCTACTTAGGCAATCAGCAGCTCGTAAACTCACGCCCCTTCAGGCCAGTGCCAGCTGTAAAAAATGGCACGCTGGCTCTGGCTGGCCTGCAAGGCTTAAATCATGGGCTAGGCAGATTTCGATTAAGTTGGGGGCAATCGCGCGGGAGTAGACTTTTTGCCCTTCGCCGCTGTCAGGGAAATCAATGCGTTTATAACGTAAATCCGGATCGCCTCTGTCCATGCGATGATCGGTACGGGCACGGGGGGAGTGGGTATAGGCCAAATTAAACACCCCATCCAGTGGCCGCCCTACTTCATGCCACAGGCCATAAGGGCCATGCGCGGGCAGGCAGGGATCGAACTCGCCATTCAGTAGCTTGCCAACGGAGAATAAAAACGGCGCATCATCTTTTAATAGCGAGCGGTTAATCACTTTTAGAGTTTCCCCAGGGCACAGCCGTAGCAGCCCCAGCGCCACTCCTGTTTTGGCGGTAGGTCGCCAAGGGTTACTAGGATCGGCCAGTAATGGCGGGTGAACGGAAATTTCTAGTTGCTCAAACGCCATAATCGCCCCAATCAGCGAGCCTTCTAAGCCAAACAACTCCAACACCCAAGGTGAGCGGCAGGCATTGCCTGCTAATAACACATCCACCGCTTTGGGCATGCCGCCGTGGCTTTTAAATGCGGCCTGCATCGCGGCAAAAAAAGCAATCGCACCCCGCTCGATACGGCTGCGTAGATAATCCCGCAACGCAAATTGCGGAATCTGAAACGCCACCTCCACTTTTTGCCCATCCCTATCTAACAGCGGGATTTTGCATACATCGCCCGGCTCCAGACCTTCTAAATTGCCTGTTTCGCAAAAAGAGCGCAAACGCCCCATCAGTACAATGCTATTGGTGAGCGCGGAGCGGGTTTTCTCCAAAAACATATCCGATCCGGCAAAGTCTTCTGCATCCTGCGGCAATAAAAAAGCAATTTTATGTTCACGGCATTGCGGTAGATTATGGCGAAATGTAAGGTAAGCAAGGTTCTCCAGTAATTGCTCCCCCCCCAGCATCCTATCCCCCGATGCCCCAAAGTGCTCGATCACCTCTTCCCAGCCTGCCTCTTGCTCATTGGCATCTGGCAGGCGGTAATAGCCAAAATCAAAATCGGTGGTACCACCGCCAAAATCAAATACCGCAAACGCGCGCCCCATCCCCAGTGTGCCTGGTGAGAGTTGTAGCGTTTTCAAAGCACAGGCGGCGTAGGCGGTGGGCTCGGAGCCGCGCTCTTCCACTCTAAACTGTGCCATATGCGCGCCATGTATTAGGCTTTCTGGCAGGCTACGCTGCAAGCCATGCCGAAACGCATTCAAGATATTCTGCTTGGTGCTGTGTGGAAAACTCACCGGAAAAGTCATGTAATAGCGCAGAAAAATCCCGCGTTGCCGCCAATTAATAAACATACCCAAAAACCAGGCATAGAGCTCAATCGGGTTAAAGTCCGCGTAAACATCGTCCACTTTTTTGGCTGGATAGCGATTAAAAGGCGGCAAAATACGCTCTTCCTGATGGATTTGATCGCTAATCCGCGTAGGAAAATCATCAAGAGCCCATTGCTTCATGCGGCTAAAAATACTGGCAATACGTTTAGGATCGGTATGGTTTTCGCGCAGATGATCGCGGGCTTCGTGGGCGCAATGAATATCCCGCCAATCAACCAATGGGCGGTAAACCTCGGAAGTCCACGCCGCCATCAGCGCCTGCCAATCCATGATTTCTAACACAGTGGGGTTTTCATAATCGCTGGCCTGCGGCTGCTCCCATAAATTGCTTTCGCCGATACGCAGCAGGCGGTCTTGCGCCCCCTCCCGAAACGCCACCACGGTGCTACTGGTGCCAAAATCAATCGCTACATTGGCGTCGCGGATATCCAGCTCCGGGTTGCGCGGGCGGATCAGCCCATCATTGATAAGGGCGATTTTTTTAGTGCTAGGCATGCCTGGCACTGGCCATAGCTCCCACAAACCTTTGGCTGCGTCAGAAAAAGTACTGCTATCAATATCAGGCAGACGGGTACTGATGTAATCCAGCTTACGTAATAACGCTGGCCAATCTGTCGCATTAATATCTAAGGAATGAAAACCATCGTTTTCTGCCGAGGCAAGCGAGCGCCATCTTTTCCATGCCGTGAGCGCCGCATCAAATTTACTGGATTTAGGAAAACGCGCATTGCTGGTCCACGCCCCCAGCCAGCTCCAACCCAGCTCAAACAAGCCCTGCGGATAGCTGTTCGGCCAATCCGCGCAGAGCGTATCGTCCACTGCAATCATATTGGCAACGCCATCCGGCCCCATAAATTCATCAGGCTGATCCAGATATAAGCAACCCTTATCATGCAACCAAAGCGGGCAATCAAACCAATTATGTTCTTCACGCAACGGGAAGCCCGGCGCATAAACAATATCAATCAGCTCTGTGCGAGTAGGCAAGCGCCAGTTGGCAAGGCCCGCCCATTCCAGCTGGCGCACCTTGCTATGCGCCCGTAATAAATCCAAAGCGATGGGTGTGTGTATTTCTTGCCAAATCAAGCCTGTTTGCGGATTAAGAATCACCCCCTCACCATCTTGCCGATGCATAAACCACGCGATACCTGATTGACTAAATGCATGCCAAGCCTCACGCCGAGTTTGCAGGTGGTGCAGATATAAAAGCTGACAAGCTTTAGCGTGCGAAAAGTGAAGCTGATCCATGCAATAAATTCCAATCAGGCTATAGCATCCAGCCTAGGCAATAATAAAGATGAGTGGAGAGAAATTTACACAATGTAGTAAAAATATAAGCCCATTTAAAAAGCATAATAACCTTATCACTTTTGCTCTCTATAAAGCTCAGATTTCATCTTTCATGCGACAAATGACACAGTGATTTAACCCAATTTGTAAGTTATGAGAATAGCAAGGCTGTATATTGCAATAAATTTGAATATACTCAATCCTGTTGTTTTCTTGCAACTCCATTTTAACCCAATAATATATGCCAATTAAATCAGCACATCAATCCATTCTCACCTTAAAAATAAATGCATAAATTAATTACCTAACAGACACCCTAACAATATGCTTTTATAACAATACCTCCTTGCTTGTCCCTATATTTAATTGAAACACCTACTGGAGCTACCCATATGGCATTCACTCCGATTCAATTTAATAGATTCAAAGACCATCCCAATCTAGACTGGCTTCGCCGAAATGCAGCATCCAGCCGTGCCATTCATCAAAACACCATTAGAGCAAAAATTGAAGAGGCCATTCGTTCTGCCTACCCAGATCGCGCCACCGAAGACAATATCCACTGGGTAGCCCAAAAAGTAGACACCCCATGGGGAAATCCACATCGCCTAGTTGAGCAATATTATGGGCAAGTACATCAGCAAGCTGTGGCCGAAATTGAAGGTAGCGACGCTCAAATGGCCCAAGCTGTACGTATGGTTTTTAACAAAACCGCCGATGGCCGCTCTGCCCCGGGCACAAGCGGTATTAACCATATTCATGTAGGGGGCAATGCACAGCTCAATTTGCTCTTTGATTTAGCCAGTGCCACCATCCTTGGCATCGTTAACGGCCATATGGATGGCAAGATGAAACCCGCAATTCGTACAGAAAGCACTAAAGTTGCCAACCGCAAAGGTGGGCCTACGGTACAGATGAAAGTATCGGGCAATGCCGTAAACCAAGCCTAAGCGATACAGGGGTGAAATGGCACGGTTTCTCCCCCTACTCACTGCAACAACACCACAAGCAAATAGTGCATCAACAATTCTTATGCCGTTATAATAAACACAATCTTAAAAATATTTAAAATAAAATTGCATACCCTATTTAATTATTAATTATTTTTAATTTAAAAAATAGCTTAATTTTATTCTTATTATTTTCATTAAACGTATAAAAAACTAAGAAATCAGCATCAACTAGCTCTATCATCAATTATGCTTCCCGTGCTTAAAAATAAACGGGTTCTTGCATTTCTATGTATGTGCAAATATTTTCTAAATCACATTTATAGGGAAAAGCATCACCGCTCCTGTATTCTTTTTCCTGAGCAATAAACTCTAACGTAAACGTTTATAGAAAACCAAAAAATAAGGCATAAGCGATTTATAGATAGGCCAGCGCACGCAGCGCGAGGCAGGCTCAAATAAAGTAAGAAATATAACAGCTAAGCACATCAAAAGACCAAAGAGCACCACCCCAGACAGCAACGTCTGCACTAACAAGGATGCAAACACTCATTACTGAGCAGCGGTGGAATAAATAAAGGAAGAACTTATTGGCGCATTTAAACAGGAATAAAACTAGCGCGCATTCACATGGTAGCGAAGCTGAATTTGCTTTAAAGCGCCATCTTTAATCAAATTATCTAGAGCCAGTTGAAACGCCTGAAATACTGACTGGCTGACACTGACACGGCTAAATGCTAGATAAGCATCTTGAGTGGGCCACTCCTGCGCAAGCGGGACAATTTCATCCGCCAGTTTTAAATCATAAATAGCCGCCTGTGCGGCAAATAAATCGCCTAGCAGCAGATCGACTCGGCCGTGCTGAAGCTTAGCTAAATTGATAGCCATAGTGGGCGCGATATCTACCTTAACACTGGGTGGCGGCATTTTTAGCCACTGATCCAACACCACCCCATAACTATCCCCATTTGAAACCCCTAGTGAAACAGGGCCTAGCTTGCTTAATTCAGCCAGGGTATTAAAAGACCAGCGGGTATCTTTTTTACGTCCAAAAAAATGCACACGGCTTGGGCGATAGGCGTGAGAAAACATCATTGTTCGTTCACGCTCTGGCTTTTTAAGCACCTCCATAGCGATATCCGCATTCCCTTGAGCCAAATCACTTAATGTGCGCTTCCAAGGCATTTCTGCAAATTGCAAAGGACAATCTACCCGCTTTGCCAAGGCTACCAGTACTTCCACCGCCAAACCCTGCATCTGGCCATTTTCATCTTTAAAATGATAAGGGGGCCAATTATCCCACCCCACCACTAAAGGACGCGTGCAAACCCCCGCAGCCACTTGCACACTCAATGTAAGCAGTAAGGTGCAGAGCAGCGCTTTATATTGCGGTATGACTCTAAGCATGATCAAGGCCCAAATCGTCGTTTTCTACTTTAGCGAACAGATATAAATATCCACGCTAAAAAAAAAGAATCATCATGCAGAATAGGCCAAATCCACAAATAAGCAGCCATCATCTGTAGCAGCGGCAAACACGCTTTGCTTAGCAACGCTACTGGAGATTAATTAACGGCTTTACCCCCAATAAAAAAAGCGCCCTCAATAATTTATCACTGCTGATAACCATAAAACACCGTTAAGCGCCAGCCACGGTGTTTTAGATAGGACAAGGGGTTTTCTCTCTTAAAGCGATTTGAATAAGCATATGAGTCATGCAGGACTCCTGTGCTAGTCATTGCTTTAGATGCCAGCTAGCACATGGCTAAGAAATTTAGACGCAAAAGGGTGAGAAATAGGGCCGACCCACGCTTTATTGCCGTGCCAGCCCTTAGCTCATCTTGCTGCTACCCCTTTACCCCTCCCGATGTCAGGCCAGAGACCATCCAGCGCTGGGCAAATAAGAACAGCAGGCTGATAGGCAGGCCGGATAGAATCGCGGCGGCGGCAAAATCGCCCCATAGGTAATTCTGAGTGTAAAGATAGAGCTTGGAGCCAACCGCCAGCGTCATATTATTTTGCTCGTGCAGCAGCACAGATGCGACGGGATATTCGATAATGCCACTGATAAAGGCGAGCAAGAAAACCACAAATAAAATCGGCACGGCCATCGGCAGCAGCACATAGCGGAAAGATTGAAACGGGGTAGCGCCATCGACTCTGGCGGCTTCTTCAATCTCAACCGGAATAGTGTCGAAATAGCCTTTGATGGTCCAGATATGCAGGGCAATGCCACCGGCGTAAGCCAGAACTAAGCTACCATGGGTGTCGATTCCCAGCCAAGGCACATAGTTGCCGATTTCATCAAAGATGGCGTAAATGGCGACTAACGACAGCACAGCGGGGAACATTTGTAAGAGCAGCAAGGCATTCATGCCAAACACGCGGCCACGGAATTTAAGCCGGGCAAAAGCATAGGCGCAGCTGGTAGACAGCAGTAAAATAACCCCCGCGCTGATAAAGGCAACTTTCACCGAGTTAAACAGCCATAGCAGCACAGGGAATTGGGGCTTAATCAACATGCCATCGCCATCCACATAGCTAAAACCCAGCGCCAACTTCCAGTGCTCCAAGCTAATGGTGTCAGGAATCAGGCTACCGGCCGCGAAATTTCCCGGCCGCAGCGAGATAGAAATAATCATAAAAAACGGAAATAAAATCAGTAGCAAAAAGGCGATCAGCGCAAGGTGCGCACCCAGCACCCGCCATTTATGTGAGCGATCCAGCACCATGGCCATTATCGTTTCTCCTCTTGATTAACGCGGGTCAGCTTTAAGTTAATCAGCGACAACACCGCCACTAGCGCAAAAATCACCGTAGAAATGGCCGCCGCCAAACCAAAATTCTGCCCCGAATCCTGAAACGCCAAGCGATACGTGTATGAAACCAAAATATCGGTGGTGCCTGCAGGAACTTTGCTATCAATAAAATCTGGCCTGCCATCGGTGAGCAAGCTGATCAGTACAAAGTTATTAAAGTTAAACGCGAATGAGGCAATCAAGAGCGGCATCATGGGTTTTAAAATCAGCGGCAGAGTAATCTTAAATAAATTAGTCAGCGGACTAGCGCCATTAATGGCCGAGGCTTCGTATAAATCGCTTGGAATCGATTTAATCAAACCAGAACACAAAAGCATAATGTAAGGATAACCCAGCCAAGTATTCACAATCAAAATCATCGCCTTGGCATTAAACGGGTCTGAGAACCAAGCGGGCCGCAAACCAAATAGGCCGTTGAGCACCATATTGATTTCACCAAAGCTTTCGTTAAATAAACCACGAAATACCAAAATAGAAATAAAGCCCGGCACGGCGTAAGGCAAAAACAGCAGCGTGCGATACACCCCGCGAAAGCGCAGCGCTTCCCAATTCAGTAACACCGCCAAAGCCATACCCACCACAAAGGTGAACACCACCGTTAAAAAGGCAAATAACACAGTCCAGCCAAAGATTTTAAACATTGGTCCTTGGAAATCATCACTGGCAAAAATCCGCGTGAAATTACTCAAACCTACATTTACTTTATAACCCGGCGTGAGGCTGTCCCCAGCAGCGGTTTCGTAAAAGCCAGTTTTAAAGTTGGGTTTAATCAAGGAGCCATCTTGGGTATTTAGTAGCGAGCCATCGGCATTTTTTTGATATAAAAGCTGCGTGGGGGAAAACTGGCTAAGGCTACTTAAACGCCAAGACTGAGCGTAGTTTGGCAAAGTGACACGCAGCGCTTTTAAGGCGGCTTGTTTAGCAATCACCGTTTTAATAGATACTTTTTCCGGTAGGCTTTCAGTGCCCAGCGCTTGCAATTGCAGCTGTTGTGGCTTGTTGTCTTCTAACTTAACGGGCAGGGAAACCCAGCTCTGCCCTGCTTCATCGCTTAATTTAAGCCGGTATTGCCCACCAGACTGATGCAAGGAAAACGCCATGCCAGCGCCATCTGCCGTGGTGGTTTCACTCAGCATATAGGCCGTTACGCGATCAAAACTCAGCAGATTAGTCGAGCTGTAATTTGTAAAACCAATGCCCGCGGTATACACGGCAGGAAAAACAATAAACACCAATACCGCAGCCACGCCCGGATATAAATAACGATAGGCATAAGCCTTAGGCGATAAAAACATCCAAGCGCTCCCCGCCATCACCACCAATCCACCCACGGCGCTTAGCGGATGGCCTGCTTGATAAACCCCCAATAGCAACCACAAACCCGCCAAAAACAGCACCGCACCTAGCGAAACCCACAGCCAGCGCCTATTAAATCCGCCCATTTCATTTATCCCTCGACGCAATAATCAGCTGCGCCCTTGCTATTTAATAAGCACGTCAATCTGTATAAATTATAAAAAATGCAAGGTGGCCCAGCACTTATGCCCACGCGCTAAACACGATACAAGCGATGGCCACCTCAAGTTTTTCCCGCAACGCGTCCGCTTAGCTCAACGCAATCAATCCAACTTTACTTGCTGACAATCCGAGCCACTGCAGCATCCAAGCCCTGCTTAGGGGTTTGGCGGCCTTGCGATACATTTTGCAATGCTGATTTTAATGAAGCCCAGAAACGGCCCATTTCGGGAATATTAGGCATAGGCTGACCCGCCTTAGCGGATTCCATTGAGGCTTTGATGGCCGGATCAGACTTCAGCTCATTAAAAAAGGCTTTATTAGCCGGCACACCCAAAGCCACATCGGCATTCACGGTTTTAAGACCTTGCACGGTGAGCATATGGTTTTCTAAAAACTCCACCGCCAGCTCTTTATTCTTGGATGAGCGATTCAGCATCGCACCCAATACACCCACAAATGGCGCGCCCGGCTGACCATTAATCGATGGAATCGGCGCGACACCCCAATTGATTTTGCTCTTTTTCAGATTATCCCAAGCCCACGGCCCGTTAATCATCATGGCGATTTTGCCCTGATTTACACCGGCTTCCATATCGGCATAAGTCGCGCTTTTTGGCATGACACCGGTTTTAATCATTTTATTAATGGTTTCTAAACCCGCAATCGCACCGGCGTTGTTTACACCGACATCTTTAGCATCGTAAGTGCCATCGCCTTTAGGCTTAAAGGCATACGCGCCGCCTGCTGCCAGCAATGGCCAGCTAAAATAAGGCTCACCGTAATCCCACAAAATGGCTTTTTTGCCCTGTGCGGCCAGTTTTTTATCCAGCGCCATCACATCATCAAAACTCTTTGGCGGCACAGGCACGAGGTCTTTGTTGTAAATCAGCGCCAGCGCTTCAATGGCGATCGGATAGCCCCATTGCTTACCATTCACGGTAAAGGCTTTCCAGGCCAGCGGATCAATCTCGGCCTGTACTTTTTTGGATGGCGTAATCGGGCTAAGTAAGCCCGCTGTCATCCATTCACCCAAGCGATCATGCGGCCAGATCCAAATATCTGGGCCTTTGCCCGCAGCGGCCGCTTGCTGAAATTTAGAAGGCGCATCTTCGGGATGCTCCACCACCACCTCTACCCCAGTGGCCTTGGTAAAAGCCGCACCCACCTGCTCGATGCCCTTATAACCCTTATCGCCATTCACCCAAATCACCAGCTTATCTGCAGCAAAAGCAGGCCCAGCAAAAGAAATCGCGACAGCTGCTGCGATGGAAGAAACGGCAAACTTGCCAAACTGGCGGCGTGTTATATTCATAAACCCTCCAAAAAACCAAGCAAAGCCCTTGCCAGAGAAATACCCGGCGCAGGTAAAATAAAGCTGCAATTTTTAAAAAGCCAAATGATTATTCGGCCAGTGGATGAAGACGGCGCATTGCGCTGCCATCGGCATTAAACAAAAAACCGTGCTCCGGCTTAAAGTACAGCACGCTGCGCTCGCCCGGTTTTGAGCTAAACAGCGCAGGCATACGGGCCACAAAGGTATCCCGCATACCGGGTACTTCTAAATACAACATCGACGCTTCACCCAGATGCTCCAGCGCCAGTGTTATGCCAGCCAACGCATTAGTGCTCACTACAGATGAAATTTTTAAATGCTCTGGGCGCACACCCAGTGTGACTTCATCACCGATATTTGCACTTGCCGCCTCTACCGTCACCGCTATCTGGCTGCCATCGGCTAAAGCAACCGTTACGCTGCCCTCTTCAATCGCGGTAATTTTTGCACTTAAAGTATTCATTTTTGGAGAGCCAATAAAGCCCGCTACAAACAAATTATCGGGCTGGTAATACAGCTCGATTGGCGTGCCCACCTGCTCAACTTGCCCAGCACGCAGCACTACAATCCGATCGGCCAGCGTCATCGCTTCAGTTTGGTCGTGGGTCACGTAAATCATGGTGCTACCCAACTCGCGGTGCAAACGGGCGATTTCGATACGCATCTGCACCCGCAGCGAGGCATCCAGATTAGACAGCGGCTCATCAAACAAAAACACCTTAGGCTTTTGCACAATGGCGCGCCCAATCGCCACCCGCTGCCGCTGCCCACCCGACATATCGCGCGGCTTACGATGTAATAAAGGCTCAATTTGCAATACCTTAGCCACCCGCTCTACCATCGGCGTGTACTCGGCTTTTTTCATGCCTGCCAGCTTGAGGCCAAAAGCAAGGTTTTCAAACACATCCATATGCGGGTACAGCGCGTAGCTCTGAAACACCATGGAAATGCCGCGCTTTACCGGCGGCAGCTCATTTACGCGCTGGCCATCAATGCACATTTCGCCATCGGTAATGTCTTCTAAGCCTGCGATAGTGCGCAGCAAAGTTGATTTACCGCAGCCCGATGGCCCAACAAACACGATAAATTCGCCATCTTTGACTTCTAAATCGATGCCGTGCAGGGTGTATACCGAAGAAAACGCTTTTTTAATGCCTTTTAATGAAACCGTAGCCATACCTTACGCCTCTACGCGGGCAATCAACGCCCCCCAATGATCAAACTCAATCACGCCTGATTTAATACTTGCACCACTCAGGCCCGCATCAGCCAGCAGCGTGAGCTTGTCTTTACACGGCAGCGATTGACGACTTTCAGATAAATTAAATACGCACAGCCAGCGCTCACCATTGAAGCTGCGGCTAAAGGCTAGCAGCGGCTCGGGCGCATTCACAAACTGAATATCACCCTGCCAAAGCACAGCTTGCATCTTACGCCAAGTAATGAAATGGCGATAAAAGTTTAAGGTAGATTCAGGATTATTCTCTTGCCTGCTGACGGCTAGCTGCTGGTGTGATTCAGGGATTGGTAACCAAGGCGCGCCTCTGCTAAAACCCGTAGCCACTGCATCATGCTGCCAAGGCATGGGTGTGCGGCAGCCATCGCGGCCTTTAAACTCTGGCCACATGGCAATACCGTAAGGATCTTGCAATAGCTCAAAGGGAATATCAGCCTCGGGCAGGCCCAGCTCGTCCCCCTGCCACAAGCAGGCAGAGCCTCTGAAACACAGCAGCATTGCCAGCATACTGCGCGAAAATCGTGGGTTTGGGCTGTTATTGCCCCAGCGGCTCAGCACGCGCATCACATCATGATTACCAATCGACCAGCAGCCCCAACCATCGCCAATGCGCTTTTCAAGGTCTTCAATTTGCTTGCGGATATACGAGGCTGTAAAGTCTTTAGTCAGCAAATTAAAGCTATACGCCATATTTAGCTTATCGCCGCCTGTGGTGTATTCGGCCATCACTTTCAGACTATCGTCATCCCCTACTTCGCCCACGCTCATTGCGCCGTATTCATCCAGCAGCAAACGCACACGTTTTAGAAAGTCGATATTTTCTGGTTGGGATTTATCGTACACATGCGCCTGAAAGCCGTAAGGATTATCTAGGCTAACCGTCTTGGTATCTTTACTTTTAGCGGGTGGATTATTACGCAGCTTGCGATCATGAAAATGGAAATTACACGCATCAAAGCGAAAACCATCCACGCCACGCGTAAGCCAGAAACGAATCGCTTCTAAAATGACGTCTTGCACGGCAGGGCAATGGAAGTTTAAATCGGGCTGGCTGCTTAAGAAATGATGCAAATAATATTGGCAACGGCGGGTATCCCACGTCCACGCGGGGCCACCAAACACAGATAACCAATTATTTGGCGCAGAGCCATCGGCCTTCGCATCGGCCCATACATACCAATCGGCTTTGTCGCCCGTGCGGCTTTGTCGGCTGTCAGTAAACCAAGCGTTTTGATCTGAAGTGTGCGAGAGCACTTGATCGATCATTACTTTTAAACCCAAATCATGGGCTTTGGCCAGCACGGCATCAAAATCGGCCAACGTGCCAAACAGTGGATCAACCTGACAATAATCGCTTACATCGTAGCCAAAATCTTTCATCGGCGATTTAAAAAATGGACTAATCCAGACCGCATCCACCCCCAGCGCGGCGATATAGGGCAATTTGCCGAGCAAGCCTTGCAAATCACCCACGCCATCGGCATTGGCATCTGCAAAACTACGTGGATAAACCTGATAGATGACAGCACCACGCCACCATTCACGATCGGTCTTGAGCATGACTCAATCCATTTTAAAATTCCGGGCAAAGCCCAGAGGGGTTAAACACGGTAAGCCAGCCTGAACACACTGCTCGGGCTGACTTAGCACTTAAATCTTATTTAAGACTGCACCCATCCAACTTACCACCACACTTCGGCCTGAGCGCCAAAGGTGAAGCCGCTTTTATCATTGCCAAACGGGCCATTGGCCGATAGCGGGTTGTTCACCGCTTTTAGGCCAGCCGCATCCTGCGCGGCTTGATCCCACTTGGCGTAAGTTGCAAAAAAGCGTAATTGCGGGCGGCTCCAGAAGCCTTTTTCTGGCTGCACGAGGAACGCTGCGGTGGTTTTTAACAGATTACGTGCATCGCCCTCTTCTGGCTTAACACGGTCGTAGCCCACTTCAATGGCTGCGCCCAGATTGTCGGTAAACATATACGTTGGGCGCACGCCAAATGACATCCAAGTTTGACCCTTGCCTGTCGCAGCCGGATCAGTTTTTTGCCAAATGGCCGCCATCATGCCGGAGTAGCGGCTGTTTTCGGGTTGCCACATCAGCTGCTCAACCACGCGGTAGGCTTTATCGCCCGAATCGGCGTTTACATTTGGGTAGCCTGCAGCAAAGCTGGAGATATTGCCCTTGGCGTATTGCAAAGCGATCTTGTTAAAGCCACCAAATACGCCGTTTTGGGTGTGCATCAAATTCAATCCAAAGCCATCGGTGGCCTTGCCCTGATCTTTGTCGGCCTTATTGGCAAAGCGCAAATCAACCCCCACCGTCAGCTCACCATTTGGGTTCACTTTAATGCCAGAAAGGCGGAAATCATGGCCGGATACGCCGATTTTTCGATCCAGATTTTCAATGCTGGTATCGGATGTGGTGACGGTATTCTGACGCCATGCGTAGGCAAATTTGGCGAACCCCACATCCACGTTTTCAATACCAGCGCCGGGGCCGGAGTTATCCCAGAAGTAGAAGTCATTGATGTGCACATCTTGGCGATCATAAAAACGCTTCCCCGCCCACAGCTTGCTATCCCCCAGGCCTATGCCTTCGGCCGTGACATACATTTCACGGAAAGCAAACTCGGCAGATTTGCCTGAATCACTTTCCCAATCCTGAAACTGCTTGGCAGAAACAGCGAGGCGCGATTCAATTCTAAAGCGCGTGCCAGTTTCTTTTTTCTCAAATACATTGCCGCCCACTGCAAATTCGGCGTAAGTCTCGCACTCATTGCCCAAACGATATTTAGAGCCCGCACCCTCCAGCTGAAAACAAGATTGCGATCCACCACCGGTAGCATTAGAGCCAATACCGCTGCGTGCATAGCCATGAAAATCCACCGGCAACGCCATGGCACTGCTCACCAAACCTAAGCCACAAACGGCCAGCGCTATTTGAGCCGGTGCAAATAACTGATTTACTGATCTGAACTTCATCTCATCTCTTCCCTAAATAGGACAAACAACTCAGCAACCTTGTAGTAAATCAATAAATCGCTACAAAACAACAAATCATATTGCCAAGGCGGATCAAAAGCGCTTTCAATTTATTGTTTTATTTGTTTTAAACGGTCTGAAAGCGATAAAAACAAATCCAACCACAGTTTCCAAAGCGGTTTGGATTTGTTTTTTCGTAAGTTAATCTAGGGAACTACATGATGTAAACTACATTGATAACCCTATTTACAATATTCACAAATAATTAATATGACCATTTATTCAGATCGAAAGGTAAGCACAAGACAATAAAAATACCCGCCTCCTTACAAAAGAGACGGGCAGGCAATAAAACGGGCTTCACATTAAAAACAAAGCATAAACAGGGCGCAATTCTCCAAAAAACCACATGCATTTAGCGATGCTAAAAAACATTTTTTGAATCACTCATTTCACCCAAGCCATATCAACATGCCTGATTATGCCTCTTGCTCACGCATCAACTTAAGCCAATGGCATGATCGCGCTTTTTTGTAGGGCGTCATGGCTTTGCCAGCCAAGCAGCATTTAAAATCCCTGCCAACAAAATCCTTTGTTTTCTCAGTTTTCTGCTTTTTAACTCCGTGTGCTCTATGTCTACAGATCTTAGGTTTTCTTGGCATTTTAAGATTTAGGTTTAACGACGGCAGCCCGATTAAATCAAACAAGCCTGATCACTCGTGCCCGGTTGCAATAGGGTAGGCCAAAGCACTTGTAAGGATACTGGGTCTTCTCCCCGTAAGCGCGCCAGCATTAGCGAAGCCAGCGTGACGCCCGCTTCGCGAGGATCGGGCTGGCGGATGGCGGTGATGTTTTGCCCCATGGCCAGCTCTGGCGCTACGCCACCAAATATAATTAGCGAGATATCCGTGCCTGTCCTCAGCTCCGCTTGGCGCAAAGCCGCCAGCACACCCATCGCAGCTAGATTATTGTCGACCACCACGGCGGTGGGCCTCAGGCTTTGCTTAAGTAGGCGATGCATCAGCACCTCGCCCATTTGCGCAGTCAGCGCGCCTTCTTGCAATAAGCGGGGCTCTACCGTCACCCCTGCTGCCTGCATCGCCGCCACAAAACCCTGCTTACGCTGCATGGCAAAATTAAGCGCCAAGGGGGCAGAAATCAGGGCGATGCGTTTGTGGCCCAAGGCCAGCAAGCGCTCTACCGCGGCACGCGTACCCGCATCATTATCGTAATCAAACCAGGGGTAAGGCGTATCCATTTGCGAGCGGCCATGCGCTACAAAGGGAAAGTGACACGATTGCAAATAGCGCAATCGCTCATCAAATACACAGGTACGCGCCACAATCAGCCCGTCCACCCTATGGCCAGCGGTAATGCGCTGGTAGGTTTGTAGCTCATTGTGGTTGTCTGCCGAAATCAGCATCAGATCGATGCCTGCATCATTAAACTGATCGGTCATCCCGCCAACAATGGCGTGAAAAACTGGATCGTTTAAATCATTGGGTTGCAACGGATAAATCATGCCCACGCAATCGGTGCGGCCCAGCGCAAGTTTTCTGGCCGTGCTATTGGGCTGATAACCATGGCGCTCTGCCGCCGCAGCCACCCGCAGCCGCGTCTTTTCGCTGACATCAGAAAAGCCATTTAAGGCGCGACTCACCGTCGTTGGCGATAAGTTCAGTAGCAGAGCCAATTCCCGCAAATTCATTATGTTTACTGTAAGATCATGATCATTGAGCTTATACCACGCTGCCCGCCGATTACGCCAGAATTCAAAAATCTAAGAAGGCGCCAATAAAAACACCAACTTCAATAGAAAACTAAATTAATCCGTGCATATTTAAAATGAAGGGATCAAGCAAAGTAGGCATTAAATAGCGCACTAGTATGCCGCCAACCATTTTTTTAGCATGGCTTGCAGTGCCTCGATATCGATAGGCTTAGCCAGAAAATCATCCATGCCTGCATCAAGGCACTGCTGGCGATCCTGCTCAAATACACCCGCACTTAAGGCGATAATGGGGGTGCGGGGGCGATGCGCCGCGATTTCCATCTGCCGAATCTGCCGTGTTGCTTCAAAGCCATCAATATCGGGCATCTGGCAATCCATAAAAATAAGGGCGGGCATCACGCCATCGGCAAGCCGCTGAATCGCTTCGCGGCCATCCTGAGCCAGCTCCAGCGCAAAGCCCAGCTTAGATAAAATCATTTTGATCACGGTTAAATTGAGTGGATTATCGTCGACTACCAAAATAGGCAGTGAGCACTTTGCAACAGGGCTTGCATGGAGCGCCTTAGTGGATAAGCCTGCGGGCTCTGAAAAATCCAGCGCCACGCGGATGCAAAACCAAAAACAAGAGCCCTTACCCAGCTCGCTTTCCAGCCCTACCTCACCTTCCATTAACCTAGCCAATTCACGCACGATAGATAGCCCCAGCCCGCTACCCCCATATTTACGGGTATTGCTATTATCAATTTGAGAAAAAGGCAGAAATAGCGCCAATTGCTGCTCTGGGCTAATGCCAATACCCGAGTCATAAACTTTAAACATCAGCATGGCGTGGTCGTTCTCGCGGCGGCTTTCGTAAGCCTCCACCGTCACCGTGCCGGATTCGGTAAATTTCACCGCATTACCCAGCAAATTGGCCAGCATTTGCCGCAAACGTAATGCATCACCCAGATAACGGGGCTTATCCGCTGGCGTAGTCCAGCTGCGACTCACGCTGATATTTTTTTGTGTAAGGCTGTAGGCAAACAAAGACAGTACATCGTCTATGAGCTTTGCTGGCTCAAAACAAGCCATATTAAGCTCAAACTTACCCGCCTCTACCTTGGATAAATCCAAAATATCGTTGAGTAGCGTCAATAAGCTTTGACCCGATTTCAAAATAATTTTTGCGTAGCTCAGCCGCTCATCTTTCTCCAGATCATCCAGCAACAGCAGCTGCGCCATCCCCAAAATACCGTTGAGTGGCGTGCGGATTTCATGGCTCATGGTGGCTAAAAACTGACTTTTTGCGTGGTTTGCCGCGTCAGACTCATTTTTGGCCCGCCGCAAAGCCTCTTCCTGACTAGCCCGTTCGGCCACAATGGTATTAGACATTTGCATCGCGGCCGAGCGCAATAAACTGGCTTGATCCACCACCTGCACTCGGCTTAACCGTGCCATGCGCACAAACAGGCCCTTGCTTGTTAGCTGCACATCGCCTTCTGCTGAAAACAAAGCACTGGCGTAATAAAACGGGCCTAAATCACAAGATAAAACCGCTGCTTGGCACTCTGTAAGAATGGCATCGATGCTCATGCTAGAGTGCAATGGTGCTGCGGCAAATTCTTCGGCAAACACAGTATTCCAATCCAGCAAGCAGCCGGTTTTATCAAACACGGAGTAGCTATGTAAAATCACGATGGGCTCAGGCGTAGCCTAGCTGGCTTGCCGCAAGTGCGGTGCCTTCAATACGGGCGGCAATTTTCGCAAAAGCAGTTTCGCGGCTGGTACTGGTGTCATCGCAAAAAGGCGAAAAGCCACAATCATCGGTCGTTGCCAGATAAGGGTGCGGTATATAGCGCGCAGCTTGCAATACTCTGTCGCACACCAATTGAGCCGTTTCAATTTGCGGATCAATCACATCGATCACCCCCACAAAAATCACTTGATCAGGCTTACGATACTGCTTAATAATTTTCAGCACCCTTTCTGGGTCTTTCTCACAAGCCAGTGCAATATAAAAACATCCCGCTTTAATTTCAAATAAGCTCGGCAGTAATTCGGCGTAATCCACATCGGCGCTGTGGGTGGAATCGTGATCACTACCGGCGCAGGTATGAATACCAATTTTTTGCCGCTCTTCAGGGCTAAACCGATCCAGCAGCATATTATTGATATCAATAAAGCTACGCAGAATATGCCCGCTCGGGTCCAGCTTTACTGAGAGCCGCCCTTCTGTAAAATCGAGCTGCACTTTACTTGCACCTCGGGCAAAACAACCGCGAATTTCTTTTTCTTGTTCTGCCAATAAATCGGCTACAAATTCCTCGCGCGGATAATCAGCGAGCCCATGCGCAGGATAAAGCAGGCTCAATGCCGAAGCCGAAATAATGGCCTGCTTAAAAGGCTTATCCGTATATTTACGCGCCAAGCCAATGGATTCATGCGCAAAACGCGCAAAGCGAAAAGGCCCACGGGTTAAGCGTGGCAACTGGCGAATATGCCCGTCATGAAAAGGAATACACAAGCCATCTGAGGCCATGTTTTCATTGCCCTCAACCCCGTATGTGGCAAAGCTATGCGTTTTACGCTGCTCGCCATCCCCCAGCACAGGCGAGCCAATGGCCTCTAGCTTCATTACTGTATCTTTGACGGCTTCATCGTAAAAGACCTCCATTTCGGCAGGGCTCAGCTCGCCTTGATCAAACAAAACTAAAGCACGTTGCAATTTGGCCGACCGCGGAATACTGCCTATGGATTCAGTCTTAATACTCATGAAATAACGCTCCTAAATTTAGCTTCCTTTATTTTAAGTGAGATCACACTACTTGCATAATTCTTTCTAAATAATTTCATACTACAACAATATAAAAATAAGCGAAACGCATAAAAAATAGAAAAAAATAGAATATCAGTCAGAATATAGACAGCAACTGCATGATTTCACTCTAAAACCCCGTGATTGCAGCTCGCAAATTAAGCCCAGATACTGAACAGTCGTAAAAGAGCGCTGAGCAAGGAAGTGTAAACAAGCACCTTGCTCAGCCTCGCCATATCTGCCAAGCTTTGCCTTCCTGTCATTGGGGAGTAGCTATCTTTCGCGCAAAGCGAGGGAGGTGACGTCAACAAACTTGCAGTCTCTTACTGCATGGCGTCATTAGTAATCAGCGAGTAGCTGATTATCCAGCGAGACCTTTGGCCTCGATACGTTTGCCTGCCGGGCAAGCCGTATCGTTGCGCCATTGGTTTTAATTGCTTGCCCGGCATTGTGATTTTGCATGTTACTTACCCTCATTCTATTTTTTTGCTCCGCCATTGCCATCTACTTAGCCTGTGATTATTTCGTTAACGCCATTGAATGGTGTTGCCGACATATGAAATTAGGCGCAACCGCCGTTGGCTCAGTTTTGGCCGCTTTTGGCACCGCCTTACCAGAAAGCGCGGTCACCTTTACTGCCGTAGTATTTGGCACCAGCCCTGAACAAAAAGACATTGGAGTGGGCGCCGCCATGGGTGGCCCCTTGGTTTTGGCAACCATTGCCTATGCGGTAGTTGGCTTAGCGTTATGGCGTAATCGGCAGCGTTTAGCGCGCAAAGATTATTTAGTTCAAGTGGATCAAGTACGCCTTAGCCAAGATCAACTGGCTTTTTTATCTATTTTTGTATTTAAAGTAGCCCTTGGTTTAGTGGCGTTTGCCTATAAACCCTATCTAGGACTGATTTTTTTGATCGCCTACGCCATTTATGTCTGGCGCGAAATCAATACTGCCGAAACCGCAGTAGAGGAAGAAGAGCTAGAGCCCTTAAAACTACGCCCTAATAGCGATAACTGGCGCTGGGCCGCCTTACAAGTTGCGCTTGCGCTGGCCATTATCGCCTTTGCCTCGCATGTTTTTGTATCCCAACTAGAACACTTAGGCACACTACTTGGCTTATCCCCACATTTAGTTGCACTCTTACTCAGCCCCGTTGCCACTGAGCTACCAGAAATCATGAATACGCTAATCTGGGTACGCCAAGGCAAGGAACGGCTAGCGCTGGCCAATATCTCTGGCGCCATGATGATTCAGGCCACCATCCCTAGCGCACTGGGTATTTTCTTCACCCCTTGGCGCTTTGACGGCCCGCTACTGGCCTCTGGTATTGTCACCACAATCGCCATTGTGCTGCTGTGGCAAATGTTCAGGCGCGGGCATGTAAACTGCAAACAACTCAGCTGCATAGGGCTACTCTATGCCGTGTTTGCGCTTGGCTTGGGGCTCTATTTGTAGGTGGGCTGATAATTAAAAACGGCTTGACGTTCGTTGCTAGTTAGCACCATCACTAGCGAAAGAGTGCGGCTATCACCGCGCACTCCCTAATTCAATTCATTCAGTGTTTAAAAACTCTACTGACGCATACAGGCACAGACCCAAAGCCACTTCTTAAACGGCCCAGTACATGGCCTAGTACAAAAGCCAATCGCTTTTAAAGCGGATCAAAGCATCACAAACACCAGTCAAGCGGCATTAATAAACACATAAGTGATAACGCTGGCAGGTAAATCCCTTTATCATCTGCCACCAGCGCATATAGCAGCCTTGCTTTTCTTGGCCGCAAAGCGTCAAAGCCAATCTGTGCCTAGGCTTAATTTCAAGCAGCTGTTGTAAACATCCACAAAAGCTAGCGCTTGACCGTATTTCTTTATCAGGATTACCCAATGAATCACGCTCATATCACTGAATTATTCGACATCATCGCCGACGGCGGCCTAGAAGCAAACGACATCGCCGCAATGAGCGCTGAAGTTATCAAAGCGCACGCCGATGCACAGACCTACCTTGCCAATGATCCGGCAAGCCAATACAAAGAAGAATTTGCTATTCCACTATGGGAATGGGTCTTGCTTGAGCAACTTGAAGATGGTCTGATTTTTAAGGCATCCCAAGCAGATCAACTGTACAAACAAATTGAAGATGCCTTTGGCGAAGGCGAGCTAGAGCTCAGCGCAGATGCACTGACCGCGCTCACCACAGCCGGTGCGCTTAGCCGCATCCAAAACGAGCTTGCACCAGCCTATACATTGATTAATTTCAGCAAGAGCGTCACCAGCGCAATGCAAATCCTACTGGTTCGCAGCAATAAACTCGAGCGCTTTATGGCGCTTTGCCAAGCCCTTGGCCTTGCCGCTACTTTAAGTTGTGCCAATCACTAATTTTGGCAAAAAAATAGCGCTGCAAGCGATGGTCTATTTGCGGCGCTATTTAATCAGGCAATGATTAATGTATTTTTAGTTCAGCAGACTAAAACCCACATTATTGAGTTTAAAAGCCATCATTAATTGCAAATCCAACGCCAATCGTGGTTTGCTTCCAATTGTAATCAATCATGCTTTCGCCATACCCACTAAAAACCTGTACGTAAGCGCGTAACGGCCCAATCACCGGAGGCGTAAACCAGCCAGCCTTAATCCCCCCCTTGCCGGTACTTAGGTTGCCCCATAGCTCACCCGTAAAACTATTACCCTGCCAACGATATACTGCACTTAATTTACCATGCCCTAAATAATCCAAAATGTCGGGATTATCATCTGTATTGGCATTTTCTTTGACCCGATACCAAACCGTACCAAACAAGGCGAGATTACCTTTCTCTATACCCACTTCAGAATAGAGCCGATTCCAACTGCGTGAAATAGAATCTGAGCGGCCATTAGATTCATGGATAACCCCACCATTTAATAACATCCATTTAAAGCCAGCGCCCAAATCTAAATTTGGACGATAGCTCACAATTAATTCAGGCATATAGTTGCTATCACGAAATGGGCGTGAAACTTCACTATTATATAATTGCCAATGGCTTTGCTGGGTATAGGCCGCCCATATACCCCAGCGCCTATCATCCGTCGTCCAAATACGGTTTTTAAAACTCAGTTGAAACTTTGCTTCAACCTGATCTAAATAATATTGCTCACTAAAAAAAGTACGATAAGGAGCATCGTTAGGGTTATTTGAGTAACGCCCAAGTAGAAAATAATTCTCTCTAAAAAATGATATTTTGTATGGGTCAGATAAAGGATCAAAGCCCCAAGCGACATCAATCGCAGACACGGCACTTGGGTCAGCGCGTTTTAGTTGCACTTTGGGCGCTTCCGCCACATTTAAAGCAGGCACTAAGCTAGCCGCAGCAGAAGCCTCTGGCTGATCAAAACGCTCAGCTAATGAATCATAACAAGCCAAGCGCTCCACTCTGCCTGTGATCTGTCTGCAATCACCCGCCGTTGTCGCTTCAACGTGAGCCAAACTGCTGCAAGCCACCGTAGAAAAAAACAAAGCACTAAGGCAAAGCGTATTCTGTGGCAATTTCATGTTGAATCCAGTTAATTTATCTATTAAAAATCAAGCTCGCATTAAATGCTAAGAAATAAAAAAATCAGCCCATCCAACATATCCAAAATAAGTCAAGGACTTGTTTGCATAAGCACAAATAAATTATTTTTAAAATCCATGAAAAGCAGTATCCCACTTAATTCAAAAACACACAGCAATATATTTATCTGCACTTTTATCCGTTTGCTTTTTAAAAAACTCACCAAACTCAATCTCTAGAATCAGTGCCTTCCTAATTTCAAAGGGTGTTAAGCCTGCTACCCAAGCAAAGAGCACTATGGCTTTACCCATTCATCAAGCTAAATCATTATTTTTAAATACAAACACATTTACCCATATTAAAAAAGAAAAAATCGCAGCGTCATATAAAAGACACTGCGATCTAATAAAATTAAAAGACTAAGCCTGCGCACATAGCCCTTATGCCAAATCCATTTAATTAGGCCGTTGCGCCTAATAAACGCAATACGGCCATTGCGCCAAGGCGGGTGTTATCCCCTGCCAGCCACAAGGACACCCCTTGACCACTGGCACGCACGCGGCTTACCCAAACTTTATCGCCACCAATCACGTCCTGTGGCGTAACGAGACCAGCGCCACCCTGCGCCTCTAAGAAGTACACACCTTCTGCATGGCTTAATGCCTCTTTTAAGGCATTTAAGCCGATATCTTCAGCAAAACGTACATTTAAGCTAATGCCGTGGCCAAAAAACATCGGCACGCGGGCGCAAGTTAAGGACATTGGCACATCAGCAAAAACGCTGGCAACTTCATTAATAATGCGCTGCTCTTCCACACTTGCGCCGTACTCATCGACAGCACCCGCTACGGGATGCAAATTAAACGCCATACGTTTTGGATAAACATGGCTCTGCACTTCACTTTGGGCAAACAGGGCGCGGGTCTGCTCAGATAGTTCATCAATTGCAGGCTTTCCGTCTTGAGAAACCGATAGCATTGCCGTAACGGTTAAGCCTGAGAACGGAGCAGCTTTAGCCAAGGCTTTGAGCACCGGCAACAAAATGGTGGTGACTTGATGCGGCAAACGTGCCACGCCACCTTTCTTTAATCGAGCATCTGCTTCTGCCAATGGCGCATCCGCGCCACCGCTTAAATCCACCACGGCCGCACCGGCTTCGGCCGCTATCGTGGCGTATTGCGCTGCAGCAGCAGTATCTTCGCCACAAAACACCACCAGATCTGGCACTTGCCAGTTAAATTCGTCTAAGGCAAGGATAGGGAAATCTTGGCCGCGAAACTCCACCATCTCGCCTTCATCTTCAAGCGCCAAAGGGAAAAAAGTAGAGAATGACTGGGACGTTGCACCCAACACCTCCAATAAGGTTTCACCTGAAGTGCTATTTGCGCCGATTACCGCCAGAGAAAGTGGTTTTGTTGCCATGATCCAGTCCTTTAATTTACAAAAACTTAATGAGCACCCTGCAAGACAGTGATGGCTCTGATAAAACAAACAGGGCGCAATATGCGCCCTGCTTATAAATGCGTCCAGCGGCCAATTTTACAAGCCTTATGCCGCCACGTCTGTGTGCTAAATACTTACAGCGCCGCCACCACGGCATCGCCCATTTCTGAGCAGCTTACTTTGCGGGTGCCTTCTTCATAAATATCAGCCGTGCGTAGGCCATCGGCCAATACTTTTTTCACAGCGTTTTCAATTCTGAGGGCAACCGCTTCCAAATTAAAGCTGTGACGCATCATCATGGCTACCGATAAGATGGTCGCCAGTGGATTAGCAATATTTTTGCCCGCAATATCCGGCGCAGAGCCATGGCTAGGCTCGTACAGGCCTTTGTGATTTTTGTCTAAAGACGCCGAAGGCAACATGCCGATCGAGCCAGTTAGCATAGAGGCTTCATCACTTAAGATATCGCCAAAGATATTGCCGGTGACCATCACATCAAACTGCTTAGGGTTCCGCACCAGCTGCATAGCGGCGTTATCTACATACATATGCGTTAGTGTGACTTCAGGATATTCCTTAGCCACATCAATCATGATTTCTTTCCAAAATTCAGTGGTTTCTAGCACATTGGCTTTATCCACCGAACACAATTTTTTATTGCGCTTCATGGCGATATTAAACGCCACATGCGCGATACGGCGCACTTCGGATTCGGCGTAGAGCATGGTATTAAAGCCCTCACGCTCACCGGCTTCATTCATACGAATACCACGGGGCTGACCAAAGTAAATATCGCCGGTCAGCTCGCGCACAATCATAATATCTAGGCCACTCACCACTTCAGGCTTAAGCGTAGAGGCATTCGCCAGCTCTGGGTACAAAATAGCTGGACGTAGATTGGCAAATAATTGCAAGTCTTTACGAATCGCCAGCAGACCGCGCTCTGGGCGCAAAGGCCGATCTAAATTATCGTAAGTAGGGCCACCCACCGCCCCCAGCAACACCGCATCGGCTTCCCGTGCTAGTTTTTGTGTGGCTTCAGGATAGGGCGAGCCGTATTGATCGTAGGCAGCACCGCCCAGCGGCGCTTCGGTCAGCTCCATCGCTAGGCCTTCTTGCTGCAGTACTTCCAATACTTTACGGGCTTCTCTGATAATTTCTGGGCCAATGCCATCGCCTGGCAATACTGCAATCTTCATACAATCAACCTCTGCTTATCATTTAAATGGATGATCAACGCTACCCGATATTCGCGTCAATTTTCTGGCCAGCGCCTGCCCCACCGCCGCATTCTGCAAATAAAGCCCAATTACAAATGCAGCAAAGCGAAATACAATACGCGTAAAGATTCGCCTTGGATCTTACCTGCTATCCCCTGACACGCCAAGAAGTCATGCCGTGCCACCTTACAAGCACCAAACAAAAGTAGAGATCATGAGCAACATCGAAAACGGCATTTACCAGCACTACAAAGGCCCGCTTTATCAAGTGATTGGCCTAGCTAAACACAGCGAATCCGAGGAAGAAATGGTGGTTTACCGCTGCCTTTATGGCGACTTTGATCTTTGGGTGCGGCCTTTAACCATGTTTACTGAAATACTGATAATTGATGGAGAGCGCATTCCACGCTTTCGCTGGCATTCTAAGTAAAAACTGCAGCTATTCTTTATATTTAGACAAGAAAAAACCCGCCGCAGCGGGTTTTTTCTATTGCAATAACACGAATTAGAAATTGTATTTTGCAGTGTAGATCATAGCATTTTGGTAAGAAGCTGAACCTAGCTTTTGATCGGCATAACGGTATTGCACACCCGTGGTAAATTCTTTGCTGACATTCCACCAAAGTGAAACCGCACCATTTTGGCCGGTCGCATTACCCTTCGTTACGCCACCTGCGGGGCTACCCATGGTCAAGTATTTATCATCACGATTAAACTCTGTTTCATGCCATTGTGTAGCCATAAATGATTGACCAAACATTTGAAAGCTATAGCCAGCAACATAACCCGCCATCACGCCATTAGCGTGCGCGCCAATATTGCTCTCAAACTGCTGATGACCACCAATAAACGGCTTAATCCAGAAATTGCCATTTGAAAGACTAGTTCCTAAGCCCAGTACGCGATTTTGGCTAAAGAATGATGAACCCCTATCACGCAAATCATAAATATGTACGTAAGCCTGAAGCGGTACTGAACCTAACTGCACTAAATTAAAACGACCCACTGCCTTTGCAACAAGACGACGATTCTCACGTGAGTCTCTTTCGTCAGTACCCTTTGTTGGGTTTTCTACATCAAAAAAACCATATGCCTCTCCCCAATCGCCACCAAAACCACCCTCAATTTCTAGCAGGGTAAAGTCTTTTTTACCGGCAAATGCACCTGCATTTGTGCGTTGCTCAGTACCATTAGACCAGTCTAAGTAGTTGATACTGACGTTTTTAAATGACCAGTCATTGCCAGCAAAAGCGGCAGGAGTAGCCAAAATACTGGCTGCGACTAAAATATTGCAAAGTTTCATAATAAGCTCATCATTAATTCAATAGGAATCTGTAGATACACATCCCCTAAGCAAACCAGGGGAGCGCAGCATAACGAGTTTATTTACGCCAGTAAATAAAATACGTTTAAAAACCAGATTAATTGACTTTTCTGCAAATATTATTGATAAAACATAAGAAATGCGGATTATTACCCTAGTCAAATTTAACAATATGACATAGAAATTAATTAAAACATTAAAACCAGAAAATAAAAATAATTACAATAAATTAATACCCTATTTTTTATGCCGTTTTATTTGCTCAATGATGGCAAAAAACCAACTCAAATCTAATAAGATTGAAGACTTGTCAGAGCCAATTAACCTGCACACCACCACTTCCAAACCACCCAAAACAGCACTACATGCTAAAATTTGCCGCATTCAATGCTCTGGAAAAAACCATGCGGATCGGCACACCTCTTTCAGCCTCGGCCACTAAAGTAATGCTGCTTGGCAGCGGCGAGCTTGGCAAAGAAGTCATTATTGCCTTACAAAGACTAGGCGTAGAAGTGATCGCCGTAGACCGTTACGCCGATGCACCTGGCATGCAAGTGGCGCATCGCAGCCATGTGATTAATATGGCAGACCCCGTCGCGCTGCGCGCACTGGTGGAGCTGGAACGCCCCCATTTGATCGTGCCAGAAATCGAAGCAATTGCCACCAGCGCCCTACTTGAAATTGAAGCCGATGGCCTCGCTAGTGTGATCCCAAGCGCCCGTGCTACCCATCTCACCATGAATCGCGAAGGCATTCGCCGCCTTGCCGCAGAAGAGCTGGGCCTGCCAACATCTAGCTACCAATTTGCCTCATCTTTAGCCGAAATGCGCGCCGCCATAAGCACAATTGGCCTACCCTGCCTAATCAAGCCGGTGATGTCATCATCGGGCAAGGGGCAGTCTTTTATTCGCGAAGCGGCTGGGATTGACGCCGCATGGGAATACGCCGCCAGCGGCAGCCGTGTAAATCAGGGCCGCGTGATTGTAGAGGGCTTTGTAGATTTTGATTATGAAATCACCCTACTCACCGTGCGCGCCTTAGGCCAGTCTGGAACCATCGAAACCTTTTTCTGCGAGCCTATCGGCCACATCCAAAAAAATGGTGATTATGTAGAAAGCTGGCAACCTCAAGCGATGCGGCCGCTGGCGCTAGAGCGTGCCCGCGATATTGCACAAAAAATCACCACCGATTTAGGCGGCCGTGGGCTATTTGGTGTAGAGCTATTTGTAAAAGGCGATGAGGTATGGTTTTCTGAAGTCAGCCCACGCCCGCACGACACTGGTCTTGTTACCTTAACCAGCCAGCGTTTTTCAGAATTCGAGCTACACGCCCGCGCCATTTTAAACTTGCCGATCGATGCTAACCTACGCGAGCCTTCAGCCAGCGCGGTAATCTATGGTGGCATGGAAAAAACTGGCATTGCCTTCGAAGGTATTGAGCAAGCCCTAGCCGTGCCCCGTGCCCCGTGCCCCGTGCCGATTTACGCCTATTTGGCAAACCAGAAAGCTTTAGCCATCGGCGTATGGGCGTGGCTTTGGCCGCCGGACTGAACACCGACGAAGCACGCGAGCGCGCCAAGCTGGCAGCCAGCTTAATTAAGCCAGTAGAGGGTTAAAGCATGCAAGAAGTAGCCGCCATGACGCCCTACCAGCTACTAGGTGGCGATGCCGTCTTACGCCAACTAGTCGATCGCTTTTACGACATTATGTATACAGACCCACGCGCCAGCAATATACGTGCTATGCACGCAAACGACAGCAGCCTAATCCGAGATAAATTCTTTGATTTTTTATCTGGCTGGCTAGGCGGCCCACCGCGTTTTATTGAAAAATACGGCCACCCTATGCTGCGTGCACGCCATATGCCTTTTGCAATTGGCGAGGACGAGCGTGATCAGTGGCTGCTGTGTATGTTTCAGGCGATGGAGGAAATCCAGATGGAAGACGCTTTGCGCGATCACTTAGAAGATGCTTTTCATCGCACGGCTGACTTTATGCGTAATAAATAACAAAAACTATTCAAGCCATTACTGACAAAACATGCAATGCAATCATTTAACTGAATCACCTGCAATTAACACCCCATACACGCCGCACTCCTCTGCAAATACCGCATTCAAGCAATTGAATACGGTGTTTTTCTTTACGCTCAATAATACAAAAAATACCCGCTTTAATTATTTATCGCCTTCGTGTTATTTTTTCTAGCAATACGCTAAATCAGCTCTACAATCTAAAACAACTGCATTCCTTTGGAGTATGCCATGTTATCTAAATTTACAATCGCAGCAAGGCTCGTAGGTGGATTTGCTCTACTGCTTTTTTTACTGATCAGCGTGGGAGCGCTCGGCTTATGGGGGCTTAATCGACAAGCAAGCCTCACCGGAAATATGCTGGAACATGATTTAAGCTACTCTTTAGATCTCATCGAAGCCCGACATCAAGTCACAGACTTAAGACGTTATGAAAAAGATATTTTTCTGAGTTTTGAAAATATTGAAAAAATCAAAGAATATGATCAAAAATGGCATACGGCACTAGAAAAAGTGAATGCCGCTATAAAAAGTGCCTCTGCCAATACCAGCGCAGGGGATGTACAAAAGTTAAATGAACTATCACAACACCTAAAAATTTACGCCGAAGGATTTAATCGTATATCCGATGACGTAGAAGCGCAAAAATATCAAAAAGCTGCGGATATTAATGCAGAGTTTTCAAAATACAAAGAGCCAGTTCGCTCCATGCAAGAAGGACTAACCACCTTAGCTGATGAAGCCATCGCAAAAGCAAAAGGTATGGAAAAAACGCTCGGCACCATTACCACGGCCACAATTAGCATATCGATTACCTTGATGGTTATTGCCATATTAATTGGTGTAGCCAGCGCCTTTGTTATTATTCGTAGCATCCGCAAACCCCTAACGGCTTTACAAGCCACCATTACGGAAATCGATCAAACTGGCAACTTAACGCTCAGGCTTGATCAAGCAGGGATTGATGAAATTAGCCAATCTTCTACAGTTATTAATCGCCTACTTAGCAATATGAGCAAAGTGATTAGTGAGTCACGAAAAAACTCCAGCCACCTACTCAAGTCGGCAGAAAACCTATCATCCGCAGCCAAGCAAATGACGGAATCGTCTGAAGTACAATCTTCCGCATCAAGTGCAACGGCTGCGGCAGTTGAAGAGCTATCCGTTAGTGTCAATATGATTTCATCTAGCGCAGAAGGCTTAAACACAGAGGCTAGACAAGGCGCATCAACCGCTGCCGAAGGCGCGCTTTCTGCCAACCGCACGGCAGATGAAATACGTCAAATCGCCGAAAACATCAATCGCTCCGCCTCTGTGATCGATCAACTCAACCAGCGCTCGGGTGAAATTGGTAGCATCGTGATGGTGATTAAAGATATCGCCGACCAAACCAATCTACTGGCACTGAATGCGGCCATTGAGGCCGCACGCGCAGGGGATTTAGGCCGTGGCTTTGCCGTAGTTGCCGATGAAGTCAGAAAACTTGCCGAGCGCACCACGCAAGCCACCAGCGAAATCACCGCCAAGATTGAAGCCGTGCAAAGAGACACCGGAACAGCCTCCGAGGGCATGCAACACGCCAGCCGAATGGTTGAAAGCGGCGTACGCAACACACAAAGCGTAGCGGAATCATTAGCAAATCTGGAGCAACAATCCAAAAACACGGTCAGCGATATTGCCCAGATGGCCGATGCTATTGGAGAGCAAAGCGCCGCCAGCCAAGATATTGCCAATAATATTGAGAAAATTGCCCAAGCTAGCGAAGAAAATCACGCCACGGCAAGCAGTACCAGCGTTTTATCCGAAGACTTGCGCCAGATTGCCATTACACTCAATTCTTTAATCAGCCAATACCACACCTAATCCCCAGCGCATTTTCCCATAAAAAAACACCGCCGTTTATGCAAACAGCGGTGTTTTTTTCTTTAAAGCTAAAAAATTAGTCAGCCTGATAAGGGTAAGGCTTTTGCTGCACTTTAGATTCTGCAGAGCGCACACGCTCATCCAAATCCAATGGCGCCTTATCCCACAAGAGCGCGCGACCTTCAAGCTGGCCCCGAGCAATTTCAGGATTATCGCCCAAATAGCCTTGCATAAATTGCGTAAAATCTGAAACGTACTGTGTGTTCTTAAACATGGCAATCCACGTTAGTGTGACGAATACATTCATTATACCGCGTTCAGGAAAAATGGCAGCGCTGCCGCATGTAATATTGGGTTTGCGGCAGCCAAAACCCGCCCTTCACTATAAATATCTAAGTCTTTACCCTGCCAATCGCTCATTCTCCCCCCCGCACCATTCACTACCGGCGCTAATGCTGCAAAATCATGCAGCTTTAAGCCCTCTTCCACCACCAACTCCAACCAGCCACTGGCCACCTGCGCATATAAATAGCCATCACCACCGTAGGTACTAAAACGACATTGCTCCGATAGGCGCGCAAAAGCCGCCGCCCCCACATCCAAATATTGTGGCCCTGTTGTACCTAGTCTTGCCGCTTGCAACTGCGATGTTTGGTTTGCCACCACCGGCATACCATTAAACCAAGCACCTTGTGCTGTAATCCCCAGCCAGCGCTCATTTTGAATAGGTTGGTTAATCACGCCCAGCACAGGTTTGCCGTGATGCAGCAAACCAATCAGCGTCACAAACAGTGCTCGCCCCACGGTAAATGATTTGGTGCCATCAATCGGGTCTAGCACCCACACCCATTCTGCGTCTTCACGCTCACGGCCAAACTCTTCGCCAATAATGCCATCTTGCGGGCGTGTTTTTTGAATCAACTGACGCATAACGCGCTCGGCTTCTTTATCCGCAATCGTCACAGGGCTGTGATCATTTTTATCATCAATCACCAAAGCATGACGAAAATAAGGGCGAATCACCGCAGCACTCAACTCCGCCAACTGCTGTGCAAGAGCAATCATTTCTTCAGGCACGATCATTTCGACTCCAAAGCAATCATTAGTAGGCACAAAAAATAACATAAACCTTGCCGAAATAATAATGGTTTGTATTCAAAAATAATTAAATATCACTTATTTAATTATTAATTAATCACTTACCACCCAACCCACTAAATATTTTGATATCAAAATATAATAATTCTTAATACATAAATCAAAAGCTTAACGGCACAATAAACAGTGGCAAAAAAAGAAAAAAAGAATAAAATACGCTAGCCAGCTACACAAATATAAAAAATTATATTTCATATAAAAGGGAGAAAACCCCTAAAATCAAATCAGATCTAATTAAGAATTAATTAGATCTGATACTTTGGAGAATACACGATGCAAGGTAGCAAACTCGTCTTAAGCTCGCTCAATAGCGTGCTTGGTAATGAATTAATCGCCATCAATCAATTTTTTTTACACGCGCGCATGTACCGTAACTGGGGCTTAAAAAAGCTCAATGACGCGGTCTATCACGAATCGATTGATGCCATGAAACGCGCAGACAAGCTAATTACGCGCATCCTGATGCTAGAAGGCCTGCCAAATCTGCAGCAGCTTGGCAAACTCTATATCGGTGAAAATACCCCAGAAATGCTAGCGTGTGATTTAAAACTCGTCAGCGCTCACCTTACCACCTTGCGTCAAGCCATTGAAACCTGTGAGCTAGAGCAAGATTACGTTTCACGCGATATCCTAGAAGATCTCCTTGAGGATGAAGAAGAATACGTTGATTGGCTAGAAACCCAAGCCGAGCTACAAGTCACACTGGGTTTGCCTAATTATCTCCAATCACAAATCGAAGCCTAAGGAAGATCATCATGCAAGGTAAAAACAATGTAATTACGGGCTTAAAAGAGCTATTGGTCACGGAGCTAACCTCCGTTGACCAGTATTTTGTGCATAGCCAGATGTACCATAATTGGGGCTATAGCAAGCTCTATGAGCGCATCGATCATGAGCGCCAAGACGAGATTGGCCATTCCACGCTGCTTATTGCACGTATTTTATTTTTAGGCGGCATCCCTGATGTGGCAGGCCGTGATGCACTACGCATTGGCGCAGATGTCCCTGCCATGCTGCATAACGATCTACTCACCGAATACGATGTAGCTACTGCACTCAAACGCGTGATCGCTATTTGCGAGCAAGAACAAGATTACGTTACCCGTAATATGTTAATCAAGCTATTAGATGATACCGAACAAGATCATGCGCATTGGCTAGAGCAACAACTAGGCCTAATCAAGGCCATTGGCCTACCTAATTATTTGCAATCCCAGCTATAAGACATCCTTTCAAGCATAAAAAAACGGGCCTTACGCCCGTTTTTTTATGCTTCACAACACATTAATGCTTGCCCGTACTACCAAAACCACCCGCACCGCGATCTGACTCGGCAAATTCTTCAACTAGATTAAAATCCATCTGCACCACTGGAACAATCACCAACTGTGCGATCCGCTCCATAGGCTGAATAGTGAAAGGCACCTGACTACGATTCCATACCGAAACAAAAATCTGCCCTTGATAATCTGAATCAATCAAACCCACTAAATTACCCAACACAATTCCGTGCTTATGCCCTAAACCAGAGCGAGGCAAAATCATTGCCGCCAAACCTGGATCATCAAGATAAAGGGCCATACCCGTTGGCACCAGCTGAGTAGCACCTGGTGCCAACTCCATAGGTACGTCAAGGCAAGCGCGCAAATCCAAACCGGCCGAACCTTTGGTTGCATATTGCGGCAGGTTTTCTTTCAACCGCGCATCTAAAATTTTTACATCGATAACTGACATGTTTTTACCTTTTTTGATACAACCGTGCGATATGAGCGATCAAACGACGCGCCACATCCAGCTTAGGGGCACGAGTTAAACGGGTTTCGCCGTCATCATCAAGCAAAATAATTTCATTTTCATCCGCACCCATTGCGTTTTGCACTAAATTTGCAGCGAGCAGTGGGAGCTTTTTACGCCGACGCTTAGCTTCAGCGTACTCCAACAGATTTTCAGATTCGGCAGCAAAGCCCACACAAAAAGGTGGATGATCTCTGGCGGTGATATTGGCTAATATATCTGGGTTTGGCCCTAGCTCCAACGTCAAGATATGCGCGTCTTTTTTAATCTTTTGTTCAGATGGGTTTAACACATAGTAATCAGATACCGCCGCAACGCTGATAAAGATATCCGCCTCATCCACCTCAGCATCCACCGCTTGCAGCATTTCCTCAGCACTTTGCACATCAATCCGTCGGCAGCCCAAAGGCGTAGCCAAGGCAGTTTCGCCTGAAATCAGCACCACGTCTGCGCCAGACTCCCAAGCCGCACGCGCAATAGCGTAGCCCATCTTACCTGAGCTACTATTAGTAATGCCTCGCACCGCATCAATCCGCTCAAACGTAGGCCCAGCAGTAATCAACACTCGCTTACCTGCCAATAATTTAAGCTGAAAAAAAGCCTCAATATGCTGCAGCAAATCACTAGGCTCCATCATTCGCCCAAGCCCCACCTCACCACAAGCCTGCTCGCCCTCCCCTGGCCCTAAAATTTGCACACCATCCGCCACCAATTGCAGCACATTGCGCTGGTTAGGCGGGTTCTCCCACATTTGCCGATTCATGGCAGGGGCCAGCAATAATGGGCAATCTCTTGCAGCCACCATCGTAGACAACAAATCATTAGCAAAGCCCTGCGCCACCTTGGCCATAAAATCAGCCGTCGCTGGGGCCACCACAATAGCGTGCGCGCCACGGGTTAAGTCAATATGTGCCATGTTATTTGGCGCACGCCCATCCCATAAATCCACAAACACAGGGCGCCCCGATACCGCTTGAAACGTCACTGGCCCCACAAATTGGGTTGCCGCGTCCGTCATCACCACCTGCACTTCATAAGACGCTTTAGTGAGCAAGCGCACCAGCTCAACCGATTTATACGCAGCAACGCCTCCCGTTACCCCAAGTACGATGCGTTTTTGGCTCATAAGTAAGCACCTATTCAATCATATACAGCCATTAGTTTAACTGAGGATAGACCATGACATTAACCGTAATCATATTTTGCCACCCAAGGCTTTAGTCAGCAAACAATAGAAAAGGCTAACGATCGCTGCATATTCACCTCTAGCAGCCTATCGGACTTAAGCGATCGTAGCGAGGGAAAGACCGGTTTGAGACAGATTTAGCGGGTTTTTGAGGCGAATAGCTGGCTATTCAACGAGAAAATGCGTGAAATATGGCCAAATCCGGCTTTTCCGTAGTAGATCAGTCTTAAGTCCGACAGGCTGCTAGA
>JBDKJX010000003.1:0-132202 GCA_039796405.1 Pseudomonadota bacterium | reverse complement strand
CCGGTTTGAGACAGATTTAGCGGGTTTTTGAGGCGAATAGCTGGCTATTCAACGAGAAAATGCGTGAAATATGGCCAAATCCGGCTTTTCCGTAGTAGATCAGTCTTAAGTCCGACAGGCTGCTAGATAAAGAGCACTGGCGCAGTAACTCATTTAAGCAACTACACTAAGCGCTTGATATAACGGCGTTTGAGTAATGGCAATTACCGATTGGCCCGAAGATGAGCGCCCCAGAGAAAAACTCTTAGCGCATGGTACTGAAAGCCTCAGCGATGCCGAGTTACTGGCTTTGTTTCTACGCGTTGGAGTAAAAGGCAAAAGTGCGGTGGATTTAGCCCGAGATTTACTGCTGCACTTTGGCTCATTAGAACAACTATTCCAAGCGCCGCTAGATACACTTTGCCAAGTACACGGCATGGGTGCTGCTAAATATTGCCAGTTACAAGCCGTGCTAGAAATGGCGAAACGCGCTTTAAGTGAAAAGCTACGTACGGCAGATGCATTTACCTCTCCCGCATCAGTAAAAGCCTTGCTGCAGCTGCGTTTACGTGGGCTGGATCATGAAGAGTTTCATGCGCTATTTCTAAATACCGCCCACCAGTTAATCAGTGCGGAGACCTTATTTAAAGGCTCGCTATCTGAAACACGCATCTACCCACGTGAAGTGGCAAGGCGAGCGCTGGCGCTAAATGCTGCGGCGGTGATCGTAGCGCATAACCACCCCTCAGGCAGCCCCAAGCCATCAGATGCGGACATCCACATCACCCAACAATTACGCAATACTTTGGAAATTATCGACGTTAACTTACTCGACCACTGCATTGTTGCCGCACATCAGGTCATTTCCATGGCAGAGCAGGGCCTACTCTAAATAAGCAAACCGCAGAACCGATAACAGAGCCATACTCTGGAGCAACGGCAATGCATATCACCCAAAGCCATGTCAGCCTATTGACTGAGCACCATTTCTACTCAGACCAACAACAATCACTAAAAGTTAGCGTTAACCCACCAGATACCCCCGCACCTAGCTCCCAGGTAAGCCTTTCTGCCGCATCGCTCAAGCAATACAGCCAACTCGATCAGCGCACCGCACTGATCAAAAGCTTATTAGAAAGCATGCTGGGTTATAAAATTAAATTCTGGGGCTTTGAGGAAGAAAACAGTGCAACCCCAAGTAACACCAGCAAGACAGATAGTCCCAACCCCGCACCCGCTTTTTCGATTGAATCACAATTCACCTATAATGAAAGTGAAAGTACGCAATTTAAAGCAGCTGGCAGGGTTAAAACCGCCGATGGGCGTGAAATTCAATTTTCAGCCGAGTTGTCTTTAAGCCGCAACTATCACTTAGCCCTTACAGAAGGCATTTACTCTGGCAATGTAGGCAAGCAAAAAAAAGACCCGCTGGTCCTTAATTACGCAGCGCCCGCCGCCACGCTTTCACAGCAAAAATTTAGTTTCGATTTAGGCAGCGATGGCAAGCCGCAACCAATCAGCCTACTCAAGCCAGGCAGTGCTTTTTTAGCATTAGACCGTAATCACGACGGCAAAATCACACAAGGAAACGAGTTATTTGGGACGCAAAATGGAGATGGTTTTGCTGATCTTGCTCAATTTGATGAAGACAAAAATGGCTGGATTGATGGGCACGATTCCATTTTTTCCCAACTCAAATTATGGATAAAAGACGATGCTGGGCACGATCAACTCATCAATTTAAACGAGAAAGGAATAGGTGCACTGTTTCTTGGTAATGCCAAGGCCAATTTTGACTTAAACGATCAGCAAAATAATCAACAAAGCCAAATTCGTGCCTCAGGTTTATACCTAAGAGAAAACGGTACAGGGGGTAGCTTGCAACAAATCGACCTCAATATCTAAGCCCCCACCACATTTAGCCTATACACGCCGCGCACATAGGCTCTTGGCTATCTCCATACAGCTCAAAAAGATCTGTTGCGCCTTAGCCACAGCTCACCACTATTTACCTAAATTCGATTGCGAGCCCAATAGTGAATAGCCTCTAATAAGGCAGGCATCGGCCTGCGACGCAATCATTCACACCAAGGAAGAAATGATATGACTTTTGCACGTTACAGCCTTATCGCGGCAGCCATTTTGGCTTTAAGCGCCTGTGGCAAACAAGAAGCCCCTAAGGAAGTCGCCAGCCAAGCAGCCGCTGAAACAGCGAAGCCCACCCGAAGCGACGACGTCGTAAAAATCGCCCACTCTGCACCGCTTACTGGCAATAACGCCCACTTTGGTAAAGACAACGAAAATGGCACCCGCATGGCCATTGACGAAATTAACGCCGAAGGCGGTGCTGATATTGGCGGCAAAAAAGTCAAATTTGAATTGGTTTCAGAAGATGATCAGGCCGATCCTAAAACAGCCACTACCGTGGCTCAGCGCTTTGTCGATATGAAAGTGGCGGGGATTATCGGCCATATGAATTCTGGCACCACCATCCCCGCCTCCAAAATCTATGCGGACGCAGGTATCCCACAAATTTCCCCTTCTGCCACTGCAGTGGCTTATACCGCCCAAGGCTTCAAATCAGCATTTCGCGTGATGAGTAATGATGCCCAGCAGGGCAAGGTATTGGGTGACTTTGCAGTTAAAAAGCTGGCCGCCAAAAAAGTAGCCATCATTGATGACCGCACAGCTTATGGCCAAGGTTTAGCTGATGAGTTCGAAAAAGCCGCCAAAGCAGCAGGTGCAGAGGTTGTGAAACGCGAATTTACCACCAACCAAGAAACTGACTTCAACGCTATTTTGACCAGCATTAAAGGTGCAAAACCTGACCTGGTGTTTTACGGCGGGATGGATGCTCAAGCCGCCCCACTTAAAAAACAAGCTAAAAAGCTGGGCATTTCCGCCAAAATCATGGGCGGCGATGGCACACAAACTCCAGAATTTATTAAATTAGCAGGCGCTGACTCTGAAGGCATGGTTTCTTCAAGCCCTGGCCAATCCAAAGAAAGCATGCCAGGTGGCGCTGAATTCTTAGCCAAATTTAAAGCTAAATTTGGTGTAGATGTGAACCTCTATGCTCCTTACAATTACGATGCAACCAAAGTGATGATTGAGGCCATGAAAAAAGCGGGCTCCACTGAGCCCGCCAAATACTTACCTGAATTGCAAAAAATTGAATACAAAGGCGTAACCGGCGTGATCAGTTTTGATGATAAAGGCGATATTAAAAACGGCCCAATCACGGTCTATCAAGTTAAGGGCGGCAAGTGGGAAGTGATCGAAGTGGTGGCAGGCGAAGCGAAGTAGCATTTACCGTTCATCTGAATGTCATCAAAAAAGGCGACCCTTATGTCGCCTTTTTTTAAATGACAAACAATAGCGATTTAAGTCTAAGCAGCGGCTAGCGAAGAACCTAGGCTTGTTCTAGGATGAAGACGGCATTAATATAAAATGCAGGGAATACGGGAGAGCGGCATGAAACTTGAAGAAGTTTTCGAACAAACACACAAATTACCCACCATACCCAAAGTTGTTCAAGAACTCATTGATAGCTTTAGCAAAGACGATATTGATATCGAAACAATTGCAAAAAAAATTGCACTTGATCAAGTCATCACCGCTAAAGTGCTACGTTTAGCCAATTCTGCGCACTTTGGCGCCTCTAGGCAAATCGCTTCTGTCAACGATGCCGTTGTAGTACTCGGCTTTAATACAGTACGTACTTTGGTAGTGGCCTCGGGTGTAACGGGTGCTTTCATTACCACGCCTGGCTTTGATCGCAAGCGATTTTGGAAACACAGCTTGCGTGTGGCAACGCTGGCCAAATGGATCTCTAAATCTGCCAAATTTAATGGCGAGGTTGCATTTACCACAGGCATGATCCACAGCATTGGAGAAATGCTCATCCATATTGTAGCGCCTGAATTAGCCGCAAAAATTGATCAGTATGTCGAGAATGGCGCAGCGGATCGCGTGGCACTAGAAACCAACAACATCGGTTTTGACTATGTGATGGTCGGCGAAGAACTGGCTAGGCGCTGGAATTTTCCAATAGATATCCAAATGGCAGTGAAATACCAAAATATGCCCAATGCACAAGAACCCCCCTCTAAATTAAGCCATGTGCTGCATGTTGCCCTGCATATTGCCCACAAAGAAGCCGACATCAGCACCAGTGAAGAATGGATGGCGAGTTTACCAACAGCATCCTTTGCCTATTTAGGTATAGATCAAGCCGCATTCAGCCTGCAGCTAGAAGAAATCACTGACCTAGGCTCAGGCATGGAAGAAATGATTGCCTAATACAATCAATGACATAGAAGGCAATAAAAAACCGGCCACGTAGCCGGTTTTTTATTGCCTCTAAGCAGAACTAAACAAGCTATTCATGCCGTTTAAAATGCGGGAATAGCCTGATATTCAAATAATAACCCAGCACTTAGTCTTGTCTTACCGAATGCGTTACGGCACAGAATCGGCAAACCACTCAATGCAGAGAGATCACAATATGTTCAGCAAAAAAAATATAATTCTATTGCTTGCCAGTGCAACACTCCTCTCAACGCAAGCCCACGCCGCCAAGGTTTACCAAGTTGGAACAGATGCTGCCTATGCCCCATTTGAATCTGTAAACGAAAAGAAAGAAATCGTTGGCTTTGATATAGACGTGATCAAGGCGGTAGCCTCAAAAGCTGGCATTGAAGTTCAACTGCATAACACCCCTTGGGAAGGTATTTTTGCAACGCTTAGCTCTGGCGATCGTGATTTAGTCGCCTCTGCCGTAACCATTACGCCTGAACGTAAACAAAGTATGGATTTTTCTGATCCCTACTTCGAAGCAAAACAGCTCATCGCTGTTAGCAAGAAAAGTAGCATTACTAACTTTACAGCACTGAAAGATAAAAAAGTGGGTGTACAAACAGGCACGACCGGCGACGAGATTGTCCAAAAGCTGCTTGGCAAAACAAATCCAAATATCAAGCGCTTTGAATCTACCCCATTGGCGATTAAAGAGCTGCAAAATGGCGGTGTTGATGCTGTAGTAGCAGATAATGGCGTGGTGATTAACTTCATTGCTAATAATAAATCATCCAGCCTAAAAACCATTGATGACGTAACTTTTGCAAAAGAATACTATGGCTTTGCTGTAAAAAAGGGTAATAAAGAACTGATAGAAAAGCTAAATAAAGGCATCGCTGCCATTAAAGCCGATGGTACTTACGACAAAATCCACAAGAAGTACTTCGGAAACTAAGCTTAATCATTTAAAATCTGGCTTATATCTTTCAGAAGCGCAATCCTGCTGGCTTGCGCTTTTTTATTCTGCAATCTGAACATGGCATGACAATGGACTTCATTACATTCTGGCAACAGATGCAAACCGCAGTTCCCCTCCTATCTAACTTTCAATTACAGATTGTTTGGGAATATCGCTCACTGTTTATCGATGGCATGCAAATGACCATTGGTATCACTCTTATTGCGGTGGTTTTTGGTACTTTAATCGGCCTATTTGCAGGGATGGCCCGCCTTGCTGATGTAAAACATGGGATCTGGAAATACCCAGTTCGCTTTCTTATTCGCTGGCCATCATCCGCTTACGTCACATTCTTTCGTGGTACGCCCTTATTTGTGCAGATTTTACTCACCCACTTTGCCGTTATGCCAATGTTGGTCCATCCCTCAGATGGCTTACTTATTAGTGGCGATTTAGCCTCTACTTTGCGCCAAGATTACGGCGCATTTATGTCTGGCCTTGTAGCGCTCACCCTTAATGCTGGCGCCTATATCACCGAGATTTTCCGTGCAGGGATTCAATCGATAGCCAAAGGTCAGTTTGAGGCATCCCGCTCCTTAGGCATGAACTACTGGCAAACCATGCGCTTTGTGATTATCCCGCAAGCCTTTAGACGCATGTTGCCACCGCTAGGCAATGAAGCGATTATGCTGCTCAAAGATAGCTCGCTGGTTTCCGCCATTGGCCTTGCTGAGCTGGCCTATGCAGCCCGAACCGTGGCTGGGGCCTACTCCCGTTATTGGGAGCCGTACCTGACCATTTCTTTCCTGTATTTAATCCTAACGTTACTTATGGCGGCTGGGGTCAATAAACTAGAGAAACACTTCCAAGCGAGCGGCGGCATTCATTAAGCCCCAGCAGCCTGTCGGACTTAAGCGATCGTAGCGAGGGAAAGACCGGTTTGAGACATATTTCGTGGGTTTTTGAGGCGAATAGCTGGCTATTCAACGAGAAAATGCGTGAAATATGGCCAAATCCGGCTTTTCCGTAGTAGATCAGTCTTAAGTCCGACAGGCTGCTAGCCCAGCTGCAAAAGGCTTTTCACACAGTGGAAGGCCTTTTTTACGTGAACATGCTCAATGCAGATTGAGACTTCTTAAAGCTCAATCGGGTCCACATCCAAAATACAGCGCACTTTATTATTACGCGCCTCCAGCATAGGCATGATTCGCTTCAGTGCATTCACCAAGGGATGGCGGCTATCAGACATCACCAATAACTGCCAGCGCTCCATCCCCGCTTTGCGTTGCATGCTTGCTGCAATAGGATCAAACATCTGCACGCTAGGTGCATCGGCTAAAACGCCTTGTAGCGCGACAAGAAACGCTTTTGCCAAGGCTCCGTCTTCCGCTTCAGCACGTAACAGCGCATAGGCAGCAAAGGGCGGCAATTGCATACTGCGCCGCTCATCTAACTGGCTATCGGCAAAGGCCGCATAATCCTGCGCCAAAAGTTGGCTATAAAAAGGATGATCATGATAACCGGTTTGGATCAATACTCGGCCTTGCGTGCCCGCCCGCCCTGCACGACCAGCCACTTGCAATAGCTGTGCATACATACGCTCTTCACCACGAAAATCCACGCTAAACAGGCCAGCATCGGCATTGAGCACCACCACTAAGTTGAGCGACGGAAAATCATGCCCCTTCGCCATCATTTGTGTACCGACCAGTAAATTGGCCTCGCCCGCACTCACTTGGCGCAGCATTTCTTGCAAGCTTCCTTTGCGCCGTGTGTTATCTCGATCAATACGTAGAATCTTGGCGTCTGGAAACAAGCCCTCTAGCGCCGCTTCTACCCGCTGCGTGCCTTGCCCTAACGGGCGTAAGTCTTGATTACCGCAATCTGGGCAGGCAGCAGGAATCTGCTCTTCATAGCCACAATGGTGGCAGCGCAAACGGCGCTCCTTTAGGTGCAGCACCAGCTTGGCTGAGCAGCGTTTGCACTCCCCCAACCAACCACATTCGCCGCAAGATAATACCGGCGCATAACCACGCCGATTAATAAACACCAGCACCTGCTGCCCCGATGCCAAATGATCCCGCATGATATTTAATGTGGCCTGATGCAGCCCTTCCACCGTCTTAGCCCGGTGCATCGGGATAATTTCAATTTGCGCAGGCATGGCTCCGCCCACCGCGCGGTGCTGCAAGGTAATCAAGCGATAGCGCCCTTGGCGAGCATTATGCCAAGTCTCTAAGGCGGGAGTGGCCGAGCCGAGCACCACTGGCACCTGCCGCTGATGTGCACGATACACCGCCGCATCACGCGCCGAATAGCGCAGGCCTTCTTGCTGTTTAAACGAGGCATCGTGCTCCTCATCCACCACAATCATGCCCAGCCTTGGCATAGGGGTGAATACCGCAAGCCGCGTGCCCAGCACAATATGCGCCTCGCCACGGCTGGCTGAAAGCCAATTCACCACCCGTTCTTTATCGCTTAAGCCGCTATGCAAGGCCACGATGCGAGCAGTTGGAAAACGTGCTCTAAAACGCGCCTCTAACTGTGGGGTTAAGTTGATCTCGGGCACCAGCACCAATGCTTGGCGGCCTTGCGCTAAGCAATGGGCAATCGCCTGCAAATAAACCTCAGTTTTGCCGCTACCGGTAATCCCAAACAGAAGGAAAGCAGCAAAGCCTGCAGCGCCCACAATCTGATCAATCGCGGCCAACTGATCACTGTTGGCAAGCGCCGCCGCCAGTGGCAAAGGAATCGCATCGGACAAGGCGGCCGTAAAGCTTACCCAACCCGCCTCCAGCCATGTTTTTAACCATTTCATGGCGCTTGGCGATACTGCCGCTAGCTCGGCGCGCGCCATAGGCAGGGCCAGCATCTCGGCCAGCCGCCTTTGCAAGGGGGCGCGAGCCGATATATTAGCCAATAGCAGCGCTACATCGCTCGCTTGGTACACACCACTAGGCTCAGGAGGAATAAACGCCTTAGCTTGGCGTAAAGCCACTGGCAAAGCCGTAGCAAGTACCTGCCCCAAGGGATGGCCGTAGTACTCAGCGCAAAAACGGCTCAGCGCCAACACATCGGCAGGCAAGGGTGGCATATCGTTAGGCAAGGCTGTGATCTGGCGAATTTTGCTGCTATCAAACTGCGTTTCGGACGATACTCCCAGCACCACGCCTGCCAAACTGCGTGGGCCAAAAGGCACAATCACCCTATCGCCCACCATTGGCACAATCTCACTTGTAAAGCTGTATTCAAAAAAGCGTGTAAGCGGAACATCAAGAGCGACAGTTAAATAGCAACTATTCTTTAATATTCCAGTCATACGTACCCTGCCAAACATGAGCCAAACAAGACTACCCACAGATTGTGTGGATAACTTTGTGGATTAACTGCGAATAAGTGGCAAAACCCCAATAGAATCGGGGATGTGCTTAGCTTGCCTATTTTTTGAACTTTAAATTAATTCATTTAAAATCAAAGACTTATAAAAACACGCAACAATGAATTAATTATTCTTTAATGCTTGACAATCCGAGCTTCTTAACCATTTCCGTGTGTATAACTCAAGATTATGTCGATACAATCAACACACAGCACCGACATAAGCCCTTGTTTTATTTGCTAATTTGATGATAGTTTCGTGACAGTTTATGTACACTATTCACTAATGTCGTCACATGTTCGGGATTGGTGAATTGTGAAATGCCGTGCCCTAAATTAAACACATGCCCTTCCCCTGCCCCAAAGCTCGCCAGCAAGCGATCAACCTCCAACTCAATCGCCGCTGGATTAGCAAACAGTGCATTGGGATCAAAATTACCCTGCAAAGCGACCTTATTGCCGATACGGCGGCGCGCATCAGCCAAATCTACAGTCCAATCCAAGCCCACCGCATCGCAGCCGCTGGCAGCGATATCTTCCAGCCACAGCCCGCCGCCCTTAGTAAATACAATCACCGGCACTTTACGGCCATCGTGTTCGCGCTTTAAGCCTGCAATCACCTGCTTCATATAGTTCAGTGAAAATTCCTGATACTTGCCATAGGCCAGCGCGCCACCCCAGGTATCAAAAATTTGCACCGCTTGCGCACCGGCTTCAATTTGCGCATTTAAATAATCAATCACCGTACGGGCATTCACATCCAAGATGTGATGCAAGAGATCTGGCCGATCATAAAGCATGGTTTTAACGCGACTAAAGGTCGCCGAGCCTGCGCCCTCGATCATATAGCAGGCCAAAGTAAACGGGCTGCCAGAGAAGCCAATCAAAGGCACGCTACCCTTTAAAGCTTTACGAATCGACGAAACGGCATCGGTAACGTAACGCAGCTCAGTCCCCACATCTGGCACCGTCAGCGCCAGAATATCGCGCTCTTCCCGTAGTGGACGCTCAAACTTAGGCCCTTCACCTTCTGCAAAATATAGTCCCAAGCCCATCGCATCGGGCACGGTTAGAATATCGCTAAATAAAATCGCGGCATCTAGCGGATAGCGTTCGAGCGGCTGCAAGGTGACTTCGGTGGCTAACTCAGTATTTTTACACAGCTGTAAAAATGACCCTGCCACTTTGCGAGTGGCACAGTATTCAGGTAAGTAACGCCCCGCTTGGCGCATCAGCCAAATAGGGGTGTACTCAACAGGCTCACGGCATAGCGCACGTAAGAACGTATCGTTTTGTAATTGGCTCATTAAATTAGGCTTCCTTTAAAGCACAATAGCCCTCGCAGCCCATCAGGCGGCTAAGGCTATTTGCAGAAGAACGGGGCGGGCAAGGCCGCCCGCAAGAAACAGAAATACAAAGGCTTAAGGGCAAAGCTTTTGGGTATAGCCTTTTATGCCACGACGGCAGCGATGATCTTTTTGCTCTGCCGTAATCACCCACGCAGAATCAACAAACGCCATTTTAAAGCGATAGCGCTCACTCGCCACGCTATCGTCCATCAAACCTTTAATTTCTACGCTTAGCTTGGCATGTGAAAAATCCTCGCCCTGCGAGCGCTGCTTAATATCCAAACCTTGATATTCAAACTGCCCAGCAGGGTCACTGATTTTATCTTTCAGATAAGCCAAAGCCACTTGCACCGGCGGCTGGCCTGCTGCACCTTTATAAACGTCGTCAGCCGGCGCAGGTAGTGAAGCAGAAAACACTGTGCCACTACACACTAATAAGAGCAGTACTAACCATTTTTTCATGCGCTTTTCCAAGTATCTTTAAGTGTAACGGCACGATTAAATACAGTCTTTTCGCCCGCGATATGGTCTTTGCGATCCGTCACAAAATAACCTAAACGTTCAAACTGATAGCGCGTTTCTGGAGCCAAATCACGCGCCACGGTTTCTACAAAAGCGGTGACCACTTCCAGCGATTCTGGATTAATAAACTGGCGGAAATCAACGTATTCTCCATCCGCACCACGCACCGCGTCCGGACGAGCCTCAGTAAACAGGCGATCGTATAAACGCACTTCAGCAGGCACAGCGTGCTCGGCCGACAACCAGTGAATCACACCTTTTACCTTACGGCCAACGGGGTTTTGGCCCAGCGTATCTGGATCAAGGCTGCATTTAAGCTCAATCACATTGCCACTCGCGTCTTTCACCACTTCATCGCATTTCATTACATAGGAGTAGCGCAGGCGCACTTCACTACCTACCGTCAAGCGTTGCCAGCCCGCTGGAGCGACTTCGGCGAAATCATCTTGCTCAACCCAAATCTCACGGCTAATAGGTACATTGCGCTCGCCAAACTCTGGGTGCTGTGGATGATAAGGTGCGGCACGTGAAGCGGTTACGCCTTCCTCATAATTAGTCAGCGTCACTTTCAGCGGACGAAGCACGGCCATAATGCGCGGGCAGCTACTTTCTAATTGCTCGCGCACTGCACCTTCCAGAATACTTAAATCAACCACGTTTTCTGATTTAGACACGCCTACGCGCTGGGCAAAGAGCTTAATGCCCTCAGGGGTATAACCACGGCGGCGCATACCAACCACGGTAGGCATACGCGGGTCATCCCAGCCTGAAACTAGGCCCTCATTTACCAGCGCCGCCAGCTTACGCTTGGACGTCATAGTGTAAAGCAGCTCAAGGCGCGAGAATTCGATCTGCTGTGGATGGCAATCAATGGTGATATTGTCCAGCACCCAATCGTAGAGCGGGCGGTGATCGGCAAATTCAAGTGTACACAAGCTGTGCGTAATGCCTTCCAGCGCATCAGAAATACAATGGGTGTAATCGTACATCGGGTAGATGCACCATTTATCGCCAGTGCGGATATGATGCGCGCGTTTGATGCGATAGATCACCGGGTCACGCAAATTCAGATTAGGCGCAGCCATATCAATTTTAAGACGCAGCGTTTTGCTACCATCTGCAAACTCGCCCGCTTTCATGCGGCGGAATAAATCTAAGTTTTCTTCAATCGAGCGATCGCGGTGCGGGCTGTCTTTACCCGGCACTTCAAAATTGCCACGATATTCCCGCATTTGCTCGGCATTTAGTTCACAAACAAAAGCCTTTCCCGCTAAGATGAGTTCTTCCGCATAAGCGTAAAGCTTGTCAAAATAATCTGCAGCGTGGCGAATTTCACCCGCCCACTCAAAGCCCAGCCACTTCACATCACTGGCGATGGCCTGAGCAAACTCTTCATTTTCTTTTTCGGGATTGGTGTCGTCCATGCGCAAATTGCACTGGCCCTGATAATCCTCAGCTACACCAAAATTCAAGCAAATCGACTTGGCATGACCTACATGCAGATAGCCATTTGGCTCAGGCGGAAAGCGCGTTTGGATCGACGAATGCTTGCCGCTAGCAAGGTCGCTTTCAATCGTGCTACGAATAAAATTACTGACAGTAGGAACCGAGGCTTCTTTGCTCATATCTTGAATAGGGTTCAATGGTATTTGGACAAGGTCTATTCTACCGTAACCGCGTGCGAATTGGGGTCTAGCCGCAGCAATACTGGGTGCTACGATTACCACTTGCATGCTATCTTTGCGCCCTTTTTGCTGCTTATTCATTAAAACTAACACACTCAAGTTCGGGTCAAGGCAGCAGCAGCCCCATCATTTACTCCATTTAAAGGAATCAAAGCAATGTGGAAATGGTTATTTTTAGGTTTTTTACTGCATGTGTCCTGGGCAAATGCTGAAGACAAACTGTCGATTTATGTATGGAGCAACTCCATGCCAACCAGCACCATCAAAGCATTTGAAGCACGTTGCCAATGCCGTGTAGAGCAAAGTTTTTACGGCGATAATGAAGAGCTACTCGCAAAACTGGCCGCTGGCGCTAAGGGCTACGACCTTATTTTCCCCTCCACCTTTGTTTTACCCGCCCTGATTGGCCCCAATAAGCTCATGCAACTGGATAAAAACAAGCTACCACACAGCAAAGATATCCTTCCTGCCTTTCTGCGCGTACCTTACGATAACAACAACGCCTACCATGAGCCATTTATGATAGGCGTAACCCTACTGGGCTATAACGCAGAAAAACTCAAAGCAGCGGGTGTAGACCCTAGCAGCTGGGCCGCTATTTTTGACCCAGAGCAGCTCAAAAAAATCCGCAATAAAGTGACTGTATTAGATAGCTCGCGCGAATTATTTGCTGCGGCGCTGATGTATCTTGGCAAAGACCCTAATTCTGGCAAGCAAGAAGACCTTGCTGCCGCCAGCGAAGTAATTCGCAAAGCCAAACCATATTGGGCTGCATTTAATAACGATAGTTACAGCCGTCAGCTGGCCAATGGCAATATCTGGTTGGCGATGGGCAATAGCTCAGATTTATTTCAGGCGCGCCGCGAAGTCAAAGAAACCAAGCGCAAATTTCAACTGGAATTTACAGCACAAAAAGAAGGCAATGAATGGTGGATGGATACCGTCGCCATTATGCGCGATGCACCAAGACCAGATCTAGCCCATCAATTTATCGATTTTTTGCTAGAAGGCAAAACGGCAGCGGCGCAAGCGAAGGCCAGCGGCGGCATTAGCCCCGTAAGCACTGCAGCGCCTTTCCTTGATATAGAGCTCAGCCAACACCCCGTACTCAACCCCAAACCCCAAGACTTTGCTAAATGGACATTAATGCGTGCTTATAATGCCAATGAACGTCGCTTATTAAGCCGATATTGGACCAGCATTAAAGTGCGATAATTTATGCGGTGTAAGAAAGCAAGGGGGAAGAAAGCTTTTAAAGCGCACTATTTCCCCGCTCAAATCCAACACAAAAAAAATATATCAATCTTAAGTGCCATGTAATGTATAGAATAATAAAACTAGGGGCATTCAGATTGCGGAGTAGAAAGTGGACCAAGGATTAGAACTATTTTTTGAACGGTATGGCGAGGCTTATTCAGCCTTAGATGCAAACGCGACCTCATCCATGTTTGCCCTCCCCTTTATGACGATTCATCAAGGCCAAGGCACAGTCTGGGAAACAATGGATTTATTACACCCTGCAACCGTAAGCTTACTAGACTGGTTTGAGCAACAGGGCTTTCTTAGCTCCAGCTATAAAATCAAAGATGTCCTTTATATCAGCGAGGATTTTGCTAGTGTCAATCTAGTTTGGTCGGTTACTCGGCTAGGTATGGATCCTTGGCAATACGGCACCTGCTACCATGTGAAGCGTGGAGATGGAGGCTGGAAAATCTACTGTGTAGCCCAGTTTGACACCATCCCCGAGCTTGAAGAAGGCGTAGAAGCAGCCATCAAGCTTCGACACAGCTTGCATTCAAATCTGTAACAATTAATAGCGTGGGCCCCAAGCCCACGCCAACTTTTTATGAAATTTTTATGCAATCGCCTCTTGCTCAGCAGGCAGCAGCAAATTGATCAAAATAGCCAAAACACTCACCAAGCCTACCCCCGCCAGATTAAAATCACCGATCTTCAGCATCAAGCCACCAATCCCACAAGTCAGCACCACCGACACAATCACCAAATTACGCGGTGCCATGAGGTTTAGCTTTGCGTCGATTAGGGTTTTCAGGCCAATACTTGCAATCGTACCGAATAAGAGCACCATAATCCCCCCCATTACTGGCAGCGGAATGGATTGCAATAGCGCATTAAATTTACCAAAAAACGCCAAGATCACCGCCAAAACAGCCGCCCAAGTCATAATCACAGGATTAAAGTTTCGAGTAATCATCAGCGCGCCAGTTACTTCTGAATACGTTGTAATCGGCGGGCCACCAATCAGCCCAGCAAAACACACACCAAAACCATCACCCGCCAAAGTGCGATGTAAACCAGGTGATTTTGTATAATCATCCCCCGTCACCTGCCCTACCGCCATCACCGCACCAATATGCTCAATCGTTGGTGCAATTGCCACGGGCAGCATAAATAAAGCCGCCGCCCAGTTTACTTCTGGTGTCACAAAGTGCGGCATAGCAAACCATGGCGCAGCAGCAATCGCCGTAAAATCAATCACGCCCATAAAAATAGCGGAAATATAGCCCACAACTACGCCAGACAAAATTGGCACAAGGCGTAACATTCCACCAGCAAATACCGACACAATAATCGTTGTACCCAAAGAAATAGCCGCTAAAAATAAAGCCGTGTTGTACGCCACCAGCTGCTTACCCCCTCCTTGCCCCATCGCCATACCCGACGCCGCCACCGCAACCGATAAGCCAATCACCATAATCACTGGGCCAATCACCACTGGCGGCAGCCATTTATGGATAAAGCCCATACCACGCCATTTAATTAACCCTGCAATCACAAAATACATAAAACCAGCCGCAAACAGGCCAAACTGGGTCGCAGCTTGCCCCCAGGTATGCATGGCAAAAATAATTGGCCCAATAAACGCAAAGGACGAGCCCAAAAAGATAGGCACTTTACGGCCAGTGATCCACTGAAAAACGAGAGTCCCTACACCAGCACCCAATAGGGCCATCGCTGGGTTAAGTCCTGTTAGTAAAGGCACCAAGACCAAAGCACCAAAGGCTACAAATAAAATCTGCGCTCCCGAAACAAACTGCTTTAAGGCAAACCACATAAACACCGCTCCCCTAGATACAAAAATCCCCCTTCTTCGAGGGGGATGATTTAAAACTTAAAGTTCAGATTACTTTGTTGTGCCAAAAATCTTATCTCCGGCATCCCCAAGGCCCGGAATAATATAACCCAACTCATTTAAATGGCTATCCAATGAAGCAGCCACAATTTCTACATCAGGGTGAGCATTATTGACCAACTTCACGCCCTCAGGGGCCGCCACCATTACAATCGCTTTGATGTCTTTACAACCATTGCGTTTAAGCATATCGATGGTCGCCACTAAAGAACCACCCGTTGCCAGCATGGGATCAATAATCAAAGCAAGGCGATCTTCTAAATTGCCTACAAATTTTTCAAAGTATGGCTCAGGCTGCAGTGTTTCTTCATTACGCGCTAAACCAACTACACTGATTTTGGCCGAAGGGACTAAATCGAGTACGCCATTGAGCATACCAATTCCAGCACGTAAAATAGGGACAACAGTGAGCTTTTTACCTTTGACCTGTTGAACTTCTACAGGGCCACACCAGCCAGCAATCATGGTGGTTTCTAATGGCAAATCACGCGTTGCTTCATAAGCCAATAAACGAGCCAGCTCTTCTGTAAGCAATCGAAACTTATTCGTACTGACGTTTTCTGCACGAAGCAGAGCCAGTTTGTGTTGAACCAAGGGATGTTTTACAACGGTAATTTGCATGACGACGCCCAAAAAAAACAAATATTAACATTTCAGTGTAGCGCTCCTTACATAAAAGCGCATCGGTGAAAATACAACTTGCATACAGAATAAATCGTTTCACTCCACTAGGCTTTAATATCAAACAATAAATATGGACCTATCAAGTACCACCAAACATAAAATAGACTATTCCTAATAAACACAACCCCATCCACAGACAATCCAGCGTAAGTGTTTGATTCATCTAAAATACAGCAACTGGGGAAAATACCAACAAGCTCATATCTTCTTAAGTAATTTGCAGCCAAGGCAAAAAGTAAACACCAATACCGATTCGATTAGCTGGCCCCTGTAATAAATATTCGAATAAAGCGAGCCCCAAACTCAACAGTACCGCCAATAACCAATGTTTGCTGTGGGCGTATTGCAAATACCCCTAGCGAGCTACAGTCATGAAGACATTGGATGCAATCAAAAGCAGGATAGATATAATAGATAGGGGCAGGTTCATTACGGCAAGCATGCTCATTTTTTGTTAAACTCGCCCAGTTTAGCGCCTGACTCACTGTTTTGGACACACATATGACACTGCGTAGCATTGCCTTAGCCCTTGTGCCTTTTTTTCTATCTCTAAACGTACTCGCTGGGGATGCTGAGGATATTCAGCAGTTACTTAAAGCCAAGCAACTACCACAGGCGCTAGATCGTGCAGACAAAGCCCTTGCTAAATCCCCCAAAGAACCATCCATGCGCTTTTTGCGCGGCATTATTCTGACAGAAATGGGCAGAACCGATGAAGGCATCAAAGCCTTTACTCAGCTTTCTGCAGACAACCCACAGCTCCCTGAGCCCTATAATAATTTAGCCGTGCTTTACGCTCAGCAAAACCAACTAGATAAAGCCCGTGCGGCACTACTCATGGCCATACAAACCAACCCAGCCTATGCCACTGCGCATGAGAATTTGGGTGATTTATACGCTCGTCTTGCCTCCCAAGCTTACGATAAAGCACTGCAATTAGAGGGCGCAAATCCAGCCGTACAAACCAAATTAAAAATGGTTGGCAGCCTCTTCGGCAACCCAACTGCCCCAAGCAAAGCGCCTACCACAAAAGTAGCAACAGTCACTGCAACGACTAAACCAGCGGACGTGGCCGCCATTGTCACGCCAACCGCAAAACCATTAACCACACCAAGCCCAGCCCCAGCCAAACCCACGACCACGCCTGCACCAGTCGTTAAAGCTACGCCGGCTCCAACACCTGCCCCCACTCCAGCCCCTAAGCTTGAAGCGCATGATGCTGATAAGCAACAAGTTGCCGCTGCGGTGGAAAGCTGGGCACAGTCATGGAGCAAGCAAAATGTAAACGGTTATCTAGCCGCTTATGCCAATGATTTTAAAACCCCTGGTGGGCAAAAATTTAGCACATGGGGCGCAGAGCGCCGCAATCGCATTAGTAGCCCCAAATCTATCGAAGTTAAAATCGCTGATTTAAAAATAGAGATCAATGACGACAACACGGCCAAAGCGCGCTTTCGCCAGTCATACAAGGCCAGTCACTTATCTAGCACGACTGGTAAAACTTTAATCCTTGCAAAATCGGGTGGCCGCTGGCTAATCCGAGAAGAGCGAACAGGCTCCTAATCCCGTATGCGTAGTTTCTTTATCTGGGGCAAGCGTAGTGCTTGCCTACTTGCCCTACTGATGCTTGCGCCACCTGCTCGCCCCATTGTTTCTGACCCCGCAAAACCCCGATTTCTGGAAGAGAAAATAGGTAGTGCGAGTCTTGGCTCGCCTGAACAAAGAATTTTGGCAGCGATAGACCATATTCGTCATGGTAAGCTTGCGGATGCGCGCGCTACCGTCAATGCTTTACTGCTAGAACAGCCCAATTATCGCCTCGCCCACCTGCTTTCTGGCGATCTATACGCGATGCGTACCATGCCACTGAATAATATTGGCGCAGGGGCAGGTAAACTTGCAACGGATCGGCTTAACGATCTGCGCAAAGAAGCTCTTGCACGGATAAGTAATCGCCAAGCTAAAAAGCCTCAAACGCTGTTGCCCGCTCATTTACTGGTGTTTGCCCCTGGCCAGCAATACGCCATTTTGGTTGATGCTGCAGCATCTCGCGTCTACGTATATAAAAACGTCGATGGCGTGCCTAGCTATGTAACCGATCACTACGCCACCATCGGCAAATTAGGTGCGGATAAATTCAAAGAAGGCGATCAACGCACACCACTTGGCGTGTACTTTGTGACCAACCATCTTACCCGCCCATATCTGGATAAAACCCGTGGCGCTCAGGCTGATTTATATGGCGTAGGCGCTTGGCCCATTTCTTTTCCCAATGAGCTAGACAAAAGCGAAGGCCGAACAGGTTCTGGCATTTGGCTGCATGGTGTGCCAGCTAACACTTACGCGCGTGCGCCTTGGGCATCCAATGGCTGCGTGGCCATGACCAATGAAGAAATGCTCGATATTGCGCAATATATTCAAATTGGCCAAACACCTGTGGTGATCGTTCCCAAGGCCGAATGGGTAAGCAAGGTTGAATGGCAATCGAGGCACGATGCCGCGCTCAGCCTGATTGACGACTGGCGCGAAGAATGGGAATCCCTTAAAACTCAGCCCTATTTAAAACGCTATGGTAAGCAATTTAAGAGTGACGATGGGCAAGACCTTGCTACTTGGAGCCGCCAAAAAACGTTGGTAAGCGCCGGCAAAAGCTGGAGTAAAGTCCGCCTTGATGAGCTTAGCATCTTCGCTAGCGGCGGCCCTAATCCGCGCTTAACGACCAGTTTTAAACAAGATTATCAGAGCAACAACTTAGATAATCAGATGAAAAAACGCCAATACTGGCAACAAGAAGATGGCGCATGGAAAATTATTTTTGAAGGCGCGGCCACTTAAACTGCAGATAAAAAAAGCCCCAAGCATTTAACGCTTGGGGCTTTTTCACGCGCCACTCAAAGCAAGCGCCACAGAGGGATAAACCCAGCTTCACCCTTATCGGGCCTAAACACACTGGCCACACCCAATCCTGGCACCGCCGCCAATATCCCATCTAAATAAATAAGTGGGCAAGACTGTCTTTGCCATGGAGGCACCCTCGCTTCTTGATAAAGCTGCTTTAAAGCGCGGATTCGGCCATCTTTAACAAGGCGCAATGATTCCCCTCCTAAGCGCGGGCGCAACTCCAGCACAGCACTGTTTAATTGCTCTGCTGCGATACCCTGCTCATCCGCTTGCCAGCTGAGCACCCCATGCCACGCATCCACCTTAGACTCCATTAACCAAGGCAAAACAAGTGTCTGGCCAATCTGTATTTGCGAAGGGGTGATAAAAAGTTGATGCTGATAGCGCCGAATTGCATGATCCCGCCAATGCAAAGCGGGTTGAGCATCCTCGCTGGCCTCAAAGGCCACTCGTAGTAACTCCTCAAAAGCCCGCGTATCCAGTTGTAAGCCGTGGCGACCCAGCCAATAGCGTAAAACATTACGTAAACGCAGCGGCGATAAAGCCGCACGTAAATCGAACGCGCCATTTTGCACGGCAATTTCTAAATCGGCAGCAGCAAGCTCCTGCAGCAAATCATCGGCCTCTGCCGCGTGCAGCGCCACACGGGCGAAGGTAGCGCTAGCACTAGGCCAAACCGTTTCTAACTGGGGAATAATTTGATTGCGTAAAAAGTTTCGGTCGTAACGCGAGTCCAGATTACTTTCGTCTTCAATCCACCCCAAGCCATATTGCTTGGCGTAATCGGCTAAATCCTGACGAGTAAAGCCCAATAAGGGCCGCAAAATACCCATCTGAGTATTTTGCATGCGCCACTCAGGCATGGCAGCCAAGCCGCGCACGCCACTCCCGCGTAGCAAATTGAGCAGCACCGTTTCTGCCTGATCATTTTTATGCTGAGCCAACAGCAGCACATCGCAATCTTGCCGCTCAAATGCCGCATATCTTGCTGCCCGTGCAGCACCCTCGACTCCCATTCCCTGATAGGGCAAGAGTGAAACCCGCTCCACCGCGCACTCCACCCCCAGCCTATTGCACAGCGCTTGTGCAAATTTCATCCAAGCATTGGCATTGGCCGATAAGCCATGGTGAACGTGAACGGCACGCAGCACAAAGCGCTGGCGGCATAAAGAAGCCAACAAATGTAGTAGCACAACGGAATCGAGCCCACCCGATAAGCCCACGCAGAGGGTAGGCTTATCGGGTGGGCTCATAGAATGTAAGCGGCGTTCGAGTATTTGCTCTACCCGCTGCGACAACGCATCAGGAAACAGACTCTTCCTTAAACTTGCCATAGCTCATCACTCTTTCAAACCTTGCATCCAATAACTCATCGAGTGATTTGGATTGCAAATGTTTCAAAGCATCGGTGAGGTTTTTCTTCATGGTCACCATCATTTGCTGATAGTCACGATGCGCGCCACCTAAAGGCTCAGTAATCACTTTATCAATAATACCCAGCGTTTTCAAACGGTTGGCGGTAATACCTAAAGCTTCAGCCGCCTCAGGGGCTTTTTCTGCGGTTTTCCACAAAATAGACGCGCAGCCTTCTGGCGAAATCACGGAGTAAGTAGCGTATTGCAACATCTGCACCACATCCCCCACCGCAATCGCTAAAGCGCCACCTGAGCCGCCCTCACCGATCACCGTACAAATCACCGGTACTCGCAGCTTGGTCATTTCAAATAAATTACGGCCAATCGCCTCGGATTGCCCGCGCTCTTCAGCGCCGATCCCAGGATATGCACCTGGCGTATCAATAAAGGTAATCAGCGGGATATTAAATTTTTCCGCCAGCTTCATCAAACGCAAAGCCTTGCGATAGCCTTCTGGGCGCGGCATACCGAAATTACGGTACTGACGATCTTTGGTATCACGGCCTTTCTGATGCCCAATGACCATCACCGATTGGCCATTAAATCGAGCTAAACCGCCGATAATCGCCGCATCATCGGCGTAACTTCTGTCACCGTGCAACTCTTCAAAATCTGTGCACAGCGCCTTAATATAATCCAGCGTGTATGGCCGCTGCGGATGGCGGGCCACTTGCGAAATCTGCCAAGAAGCCAGTTTCGAATAAATCGTTTTGGTTAATTCCTGGCTCTTTTTTTCAAGATGGCCAATCTCTACAGAGATATCAACGGCGGAATCGTCTTGAACGAAGCGCAATTCTTCGATTTTGTTCTCAAGCTCCGCGATCGGCTGCTCGAAATCGAGAAAGGTCGTTTTCATGCTGCTCTCCTGCTGCGCGCGACTAATGCAGCCTTAATAACAGGCTACCGAAAAAATTCGTGGATCATACAGCAAGCAGAGCAAGCACCCAAGATGCTCGCGCCCCGAATATTTTCTGAATTCATCACATCCGCGCTAGTCCTTTGTTTCATAAAGCAACTTTGTTTAGACAGGCTTAGGAATAAATCGTCGTGATTTCATAAAATCCCTCTGTAAATCAAAGCTCTAATACATCATATTGGCCAGTTCTAACCGCCCAAACAAACATTTAGGACTATAAAAATCAGCTGCGAAATACAATATCAGCCCGGATACCGACTTTTTGCAGTGCTTTACGACTTTTAATATTAAGCACCACCGGTGCTTGGGTATTAGCCGTGATCTCACGCCCCTCTTCAAACGGGCGAGACAATAATAATAGTAAGATCGCATCTTCAGCATGCTCAAGCTCAATCAAAGCACACTCTTCATCACTCAGTTCTACCTCATAACTTAGACCAAGATGCTCCACCTGCACCAAACTAAAGCTTAAATCCGCATCATCCAAAGACTGCAGCCAGCGTACTCGAGGATTGGGCTGTTCTTCATGTAGCAGTTTATAGCGTGTGCAATCTTCAAAGCCTGGCATGCCTTGAGGGAAAGTAAGCACCGTTTCCGGATCGATATCTATCTCGCCAAAACGCGTATTTAATGTTTGCATGATCTCAACCTATATGACGTTAAAAAATAGATCTACATAGCAAGAACCAGCGCATTAACTACGCTGGTTTATTCTGTCATCTTACCCCTAGTAATCATTATATTGAGTGGTCTGCGCTTTACATAGGGCAATACAAGTACTAGAGCCTAGCTTAAAAATTTTTATACGCACTTAAGCATGAACAGGGGTATCGCCACACTTACCCCGCAAGCAAGTGCTTATTATAGGCTAGATAATGGCTTATTTTTTTATACGTCATCTGTATATAAGCAGCATCAATGATGGCGATCATCAATAATATATTTTCCTTCCAAGAAGAAAACAACGCCCAAATATGTCGTTCAAATAAATCTTGCTTGGCATTGGCAACAGCCTCATTTCTTACATCGCTCCACAAATCCTCAATCAAACATAGATGGAAAGCTTAACGTTGAACGACCAGAGCTTAATAATTATCACCACATAAACAACCACCCCAATGATAAGCAAACCTAATCATTTAGGTTTTACCTTTGAACGAACACAAGTTCGTGTGCAATAAAAATCACATGCGTATCAAAGAAACAAGATAAACCTTCATTTTTTTGCCAGTTCACGTATAAAATGAGTGGGTTCTCAGAGGATAAGCAAGTCGTCATTCCTGATGGCTCACTGTTTTTCTAAATAAATATGGCCATTTTCCTACTATTGGCCCATTCAACTTTTGAAAAATATCATCGCTGACTCAATAAACGGTGATCAAGGTTACTTATGCTACGTATATTTATCGCAAGTTTATTAAGCGCCATCAGCCTGATGGCCCATGCCGATTTGCTCGACACCATCAAAACACGTGGGGTTTTAGTCGTAGGTATATTACCTGACAACCCACCGTTTGCCAGACGAAATAGCAATCAAACCTTTTCGGGTTATGACATTGATTATGCATCCCTCATTGCAAGAAAAATGGGCGTTAAACTACAAGTGCTGGATTTAGATCCTGGCCAACGCATTGCAAGCTTAAAAGCTGGCAAAGTAGATATTTTAGTCGCCGCTTTTACTAAAACCCCAGAGCGTGAGCGCGAAGTAAGTTGCAGCTTGGGCTATTTTGTAGCAGCACAAAAAGCATTAAGCCGTAAAGGCCGTTACCCTACGTCTGAATCTCTCGCCAATGCCCGCCTTGGCGTATCCAAAGGGACAACAGGCGAAAGCGCCTCCCGTAAGCTTTACCCTAATGCCAGCATGACCACTTTTGCGGACATCCCTGAGGCTACTCGTGCGCTAGATCAAGGCATTATCGACGCAGTGATGCATGACGAGCCAATTTTGGCGGGGGCATTAAACAAAATGCCAAATAAATCGCAGTACGAGATTTCTAATTTCTCTAACACCACCGAAATTCTGGCCATCGCTACTAAATTAGGTGAAAAGCGCCTAATGAACGTCGTGAACGAATCATTAATTGAATCAGAAAAAACTGGGGAAGCAGAGCAAATCTTTAATCGCTGGTTTGGCCCACAAACAAACAATTCATTCCCCCGCACCTTCCGCATTCAAGGCTAATCAATTGTAATAAAAAACGGCGGCAGATCCTGTTTTTAAAACAGGATCTGCCGCCGCAATAACATTTACCCCCCAATCAATAAGGCATCTAGAATTCTGATGCCTTATTGATCTACTCTTACCCGATGCGGATCCGCTCTGAGCTTGGCTTGTACATCGCATCACCTTCTTTCACACCAAATGCCTCATAGAAAGCATCACTATTGACTGCTGCGCCATTGGCTCCAAACTCACCAGGACTATGGGGGTCACTCAAAAGCATTTGCAAAGTCATCGGCTCACGCATTTTGCTAGCCCACACTTGACTCCAACCCAGGAAAAAACGCTGCTCACCGGTACGCCCCTCAAGTTTAGGTGAAGGCCTGTCCCCCAAGGAAAGCTGATAAGCTTTATATGCCACTGCCAAGCCAGATAGATCGGCAATATTTTCACCTAAGGTAAGTTGCCCATTCACGCACTTACCTGCAATAGGCTCGTAGGCATCGTATTGAGCCACTAATTTACTCGTGAGCGCTTTAAAAGCCTCACCATCTTGCTTGCCCCACCAATTGACTAAATTGCCATCACCATCAAACTGACTGCCTTGATCATCAAAGCCATGCGAAATTTCATGTCCAATCACACCTCCAATGGCACCGTAATTCACCGCATCATCGGCGAAAGAATTAAAAAAGAGCCATGTGATGATTTATCTGCAAGAATTTCAGTATTTTTTAACCAATTACCATTTACGACAAGATACAAATCATCTTGCACTCGAACATTTTTATCAAAGCGCTCAACATCCAAACCAAAACGAGATGCTGCTTGTGCACCGAATGCCAAAGCAGCTGCAATAAGGGTTAAAACAAATTTTTGTTTCATTCAGAATCCCCATCAATGAATACCTAGACTTATTTAAAAGCATTGCATGACAATTAGTTTAAGTAATATGAAGTATATAATGCCCTAAGCCTGTCAAAACGTGAAAGATAGCCAATAAAAAACAATAAAAATACGTCAGAGTCACCTTATATGCAGACAGATTGCTAAAGTTTTTACGATTTGCGTCGATACTTGGCATAATGACAGTAATAGCAAGTCACACTGGCCGGTGACGAAGGAAGACATACCATGAAAATCGACCCATCAAAACCACTCAACCCAGCACTCAGCCGCAACAATGATCGCGTTCCAAACAGCGGAGCGGGTAGTACAGAGCGTAGCGCAAGCACGGATAGTGTAACAATCAACCCACTTGCGGCAAAGCTGAGTCAAATTGAACAAAGCGCTAAGCCCTCTTTTGATGCGGAGCGCGTTGAATCGCTCAAAAAAGCAATCAGTGAAGGGCGTTTTACCGTGCGTAGCGAAGCGATTGCTGGCAAAATCATTCAGAGCGCACAAGAACTACTAGGCAAGTAAAATGACATTAAATACGGCACTGCCGTTAGATACCTTGATCCCACTTTTGGATAAAGCAAACTGCAGCATGGAAGAAATGCTTAGCCTACTGAAAGAAGAGCAAGAATTTTTGATTGGCAATCAGCTGGATCAGTTGATGTCACTTACGCAAAAAAAACAAAGCGCCGCACTCGAGGCTGAGCAAGCCGGTTTAGCGCTAAGTCTCTTTTTTGCCGGACAAGGCCTTAGCCCAAATAGTGATATAAGCGCATGGTTTAGCACGCAGCTGCCTAGTGCACTAGTTGAGTGGCAAACCTTGCTAGAAACCTCGCGCCAAGCGGCAGCTTTTAATAGCAGCAATGGCAAGCTGATAGAAACCCGTCAGCATCTAATCAATGCCTTCATGCAGCAGCTACTTGAAGCCAGTCACAATAGCCCACTGTATTCACCAGATGGCAAGCTTACAGCCTTGCCCCAAGGCCAACGGCGCGACACGGCGTAGTAGCCCCATGCCAATGCTAGTTTTGCGCCAGCAAGCTACGCCCACCTTCAAAACGCTGAGCAAAATACGGGCTAGCTAAAGATTCCACTCTAATTTTCCCCTTGGATGATGGCGCATGAATAAAGCGACCATCCCCCAAGTAAATACCCATATGTGAAAAAGATTTTCCTAAGGTATTAAAAAATACCAAATCCCCTGCTTGCAATTGATCTATGGCAACCGGGCGCGCTAAATTCGCAATTTGCGCAGCATTATGGGGCAGCACTGCACCCACGGCATTTTTATACACAAAACTTACCATGCCGCTGCAATCTAAACCTGCTTCAGGGTTATTCCCACCAAATTGATAATTCACATCCAATAAGCCCAAGGCATACATCACCACCTCCAGCCCTGCGCCCTGCGCTTGAATATTATTCAATGATTTAGATACGGGATAAGGCGTTTTATTTTTTGGTGGCGTGCTGCTACATGCGCTTAAAAATATAATCCCAAGCAATAGAATCTTTTTCAAACTCAAGCCCTCCCTTGATTAACCATCAACAGGATATTCCGGTGTTGCCAAAATAAGTTGGTAAAATGCCAGATCTAGCCAACGGCCAAATTTAAAACCTGATTCTTTAATCGTGCCCGCATGGATAAAACCATGTTGCACATGCAAAGCAATGCTAGCGGTATTATCGCTATCGATTCCGCCAATCAAGGTGTGATATCCCTGAGCCTTGGCTTGTTCAATAATAAGCAGTAATAGTTTTTTACCTAAGCCTTTGCCTTTATGCTCCGGGTGAATATAAATAGAATGCTCAACCGAGTATTTATAGGCGGGGCGTACACGAAATGCACCATAAGATGCGAATCCAACTAAAACACCCGCATCATTTTCAATTCCCACCACAGGTAATTGATTACTTTGTTTATCCTCAAACCAAGCCACCATGCTAGCCAATGGCCTTGGCGTGTAATCATACAGCGCCGTAGAATTTGCAATAGCCTCATTAAAAATATAAAGAATTTGCTCTGCATGTTGAGCATAGTTGCAAGAAACCACCCGCATATTGTATTCCAATCACATTTAAATCAAAAAAAACACCTCAGGACTAAAACCCTTGGTGTTTTTATACCAGGCTACAACAAAATTAAGAATGTGAACGCTTATAATCCACGTCGCAATCCGTTAATACGATCACCCGTGGGTGCGTCTGCAAGAAGGAAGCAGGCACTTGGGTTGTGATTGGGCCATTTAAAGTGCGATCAAGGATCTCCGCTTTTTCAGCGCCTTTTACCACTAATAGAATTGATTTAGCGTGCAAAATAGATCCCATGCCCATAGTTAATGCGTGGGTTGGCACTTCATCAATACTATTAAAAAAGCGTTTATTTGCTTCACGAGTCTCTGGCATTAAAGTCACTTTATGGGTAAAACGGGATAGCGCTTGATCTGGCTCATTAAAGCCAATATGCCCATTATGCCCAATACCCAAAATTTGCATATCAACCAAGCCTTTTTGATAAATCAGCTCATCATAACGACGACCTTCTTCATCTAAATCTTCAGCATTGCCATTTGGCACATAGGTGTTTTCTGGCTTAATGTCGATATGATTAAATAAATGGCTTTGCATAAAGCTACGATATGACTCTGGATGTGTCACTGGCAAGCCAGCGTATTCATCCAGATTAAAGGTTGTCACTTCCTTAAAACTAACCAAACCTTTCTGGTAGCTTTTTACAATTTCCTGATAAATACCTACCGGCGTGCTGCCCGTTGCCATTCCCAAAATAGCATTCGGCTTTGAGCGCACTATAGATAGTAATAAATCTGCACCAACGCGATTTAATTCACTTTGATCTTTAAATTTATGCAAAATCATGATTGTAGGCATTCCGGAATAAGTAAAACAACCTAGATACTATACGCAGATCGATGACAGTTGTTGATGTAAAGCACGCCAAAGGCAAAAAATCAGGAAAATAACCAAGGTTGATCAATACGGCGCTGGTTCTCAAAGGCTTTAATTTCATCAGCGTGGTGTAAAGTCAGGCCGATCTCATCTAAGCCATTCAACAGGCAATGCTTACGGTGGCCAGTCACATCAAAACTAAACATCTGCCCAGATGGCGTGGTTACGGTTTGAGCCTGTAAATCCACATTTAAGCGGTAGCCCAGACTGGCTTCACTTTCAGCAAATAACTGATCCACCACCGCGCCATCAAGCACAATCGGCAGCAGGCCGTTTTTGTAGCAGTTATTAAAGAAAATATCGGCAAAGCTGGGGGCAATCACCACGCGAAAACCATAATCGTCAATCGCCCACGGTGCGTGTTCACGGCTTGATCCGCAGCCAAAATTATCTCTGGCTAGCAACACTTCAGCCCCCTCATAGCGCGGGTAGTTCAGCACGAATTCTAGATTAAGAGCGCGCTGGCTGTTATCCATGCCTGGCTCGCCATGATCCAGATAACGCCATTCATCAAACAAATTTGGGCCAAAGCCTGAACGCTTGATCGATTTTAAAAATTGCTTGGGGATAATTGCGTCGGTATCGACATTAGCGCGATCCAGCGGGCAAACCAAACCATTAAGTTGCGTAAATGCTTTCATTTATTGGCCGCCTTTTCGATGGCTTCACCACCTTTTTTAATATCTTTTCCCATACCCGACACGGTATTACATGCGGTCAGCCCAAGCATAAGAAACATCAACAGCAGCGTTGCGATTCGTTTCATAGTGTTTTCTCCTTAAGCCAGCTGGCGCACGTCAATAAAATGACCCGCAATCGCCGCCGCAGCCGCCATTTCTGGGCTCAACAAATGCGTACGGCCACCTTGGCCCTGACGGCCTTCAAAATTGCGGTTACTGGTGGATGCGCAGCGCTCACCTGGTTCTAGGCGATCGGCATTCATCGCAAGGCACATCGAGCAGCCTGGCTCACGCCATTCAAACCCTGCTGCAATAAATATTTTATCCAGCCCTTCGGCCTCGGCCTGTGCCTTAACAAGACCCGAACCTGGCACCACCAGCACCAGTTTTACATTTGCAGCCTTCGTTTTACCCTTAGCCACGCCTGCGGCAGCGCGCAAATCTTCGATGCGTGAGTTAGTACAGGAGCCAATAAATACTTTATCGATCTGAATATCGGTCAGCGGCGTATTGGCAGCAAGGCCCATATATTGCAGTGCGCGCTCATAGCTGCCGCGTTTAACTAAATCAGGCTCGCTTGCTGGATCTGGCACACGGCCAGAAATACCCAATACTTGCTCTGGGGAGGTTCCCCATGTTAGCTGCGGCTCGATTGCGGCGGCATCTAGCGTAACGAGCGCATCAAACACAGCGCCTTCGTCCGACACCAGTGTTTTCCAGTGCGCCACGGCGGCATCCCATTGCTCGGCATTTGGCGAATAAGGACGGCCTTTTAGGTAATCGATGGTTTTTTCATCCACGGCCACCATACCTGCACGCGCACCGGCTTCAATTGCCATATTGCATAGCGTCATCCGACCTTCTATCGACAATGAGCGGATCGCTTCACCGCCAAATTCAATGGCATAGCCTGTGCCACCTGCTGTGCCCACCTTGCCGATAATCGCCAACGCCACGTCTTTTGCCGTGACGCCACGGCCCAGTACGCCATCCACACGGATCAGCATGGCTTTGGATTTTTTAGCCACCAACGTTTGGGTGGCCATTACATGCTCAACTTCAGAAGTACCAATACCGTGTGCAAGAGCGGCAAATGCGCCGTGCGTAGAGGTATGGCTATCACCGCAAACCACGGTCATGCCTGGCAGGGTTGCGCCAACTTCTGGGCCAACCACGTGCACAATACCTTGTTTCTGATCTTTAAACGGGTAATAAGCCAGCGCGCCAAATTCTTTGATATTGGCATCTAGCGTTTCCACCTGTAGGCGTGAGATAGGGTCTTGAATCCCCTTATCCCAGTCATTAGTTGGCGTATTATGATCAGCAGTCGAGACAATAGAAGACTTGCGCCATAGGCCGCGACCCGCTAACTTTAGGCCCTCAAAAGCCTGTGGGCTGGTGACTTCATGCACCAGGTGACGATCTATATAGATAAGGCAAGTACCGTCGTCTTCAGTGCGGACGATATGCGAGTGCCAAAGTTTGTCATAAAGTGTCTGAGCCATGGCGATCATCAAAAAAGTCAGGGTCTAAGAAACTAGCATAGAAGGCACTTTGCCACAACCGCGTAAGCAAGACTTATACCGATGTAGTTTAAATAAACACATTACAACCTAACCCTGAAAAGGAAACTCAATGTGCCGATCATTAATAGCCTTGCTGCTGCTGAGCAATGGTCTGGCTAACGCGGCCTCCTGCCAGAGCGTGGCAGAAAACTTAAACCGCCAGCTGCGCCCAGCAACCAATGCTAGTGAGCTCACTGACATCCTAAAAAGCCTCAATCAAACGGGCCAGCTACCCGCTAAATTTGTTAAAAAACGTGATGCCCAGGCTGCTGGCTGGCGGCCAGGCTCTTCTCTCTGGCAAAGCCTGCCTGGCAAATCGATCGGAGGGGACCGCTTTGGTAACCGTGAAAATCGTCTGCCACGCAACCAGTATCAAGAGGCCGATTTAGATTATCAGGGCGGTAAACGCGGCGCTAAGCGGATTGTCTTCAACAAAAACGGCCCGCGTTTTATTACCGTCGATCACTATCAAACCTTTACCGAGGTGGCAGCATGTCAATCACTCAGAAAGTAGTTCTCAAGCATCTGAGCAATCAGGCCGATGTTTACCAGCAACTGGCTGAGCAGCTCGATTTCTCTACTGATTTTGTGAACAACCTTGATGCGCTTTACGACGAGCTAAGTGGCAATCTAGAAGGCCCGATCCAAATCACTTGGCAAGATGGAGAAGAAGCAAAAGTGGCGCTGGGGAGGGAAGGTTACGAAGCGCTGCTGGCGGTATTTAACGACACCATGCTAGAGCGGGACGATTTTACTTTTATCCTTAAACCCTAGGGTCTGTTGATATTTGTCTTGAAATAGCAAATTTAAGACCAGCAGAGACTGACATTCCGCACTGCAGCAAAATAGTCAGAATCACACAGAAAGCTTTCCTATAATGGATATTTGAGCGTATTGAGCGCGCTGCCAATCCTGTCAATTTAAGCGTTTGTAGGGTGGGCATGTTTAATAGCTAAACTGCCCACGCACGAATATGGCTCTATCCTTAAATTGATAAAATAAGCCACGCTAGCCGATACAACACCACACGTTTTCTTCCGTATTAAGGAGGCAGTATGGATTTTGATTATCAGAAATACCCCAATAAAATTAATATCGGCTGTGGATAAGATTTAAAAAGTGGCTTTCTGAATATTGATTTAAACGCGTATCACCAGCCTGATTTAGTTGCCGACTGTACTCGGCTTGAATGTCTACCCGCTGGCTATTATCAGTATATTTTAGCTAATGATATACTCGAGCATATCCCTCGTTTAAAAACCCGCAGTACGCTAAGGGAATGGAGCCGATTACTAAATATCGGGGGCACGCTAGAGTTACAGATTCCAGATGTAATTGGTTTATTAAGCCTACTCAAAAAGCCAGAGAATCAAACGCTTGAAAAACACGAAGAATTATTGCGCTACCTATTTGGCACACAGTGTTATAACGGCGACTTTCACTTTATTGGCTTTACTGAAATCAACATAAAAAGTGCTCTACTTGATGCAGGCTTCACCACCACCAGCTTAGAATCTCTAGACGGCTGGTTATTTAATATAAAAGCCATTAAAATTCAAAACCCTGCGCACGATGGCCTGATTGATATGGAAAAGGACGAAGACTTTTTATTTGCCGCTTTTATGCAACTACTAAAACGAAAGCCAGATCACGGTGGCTTTGAACACTATAAAACGCAGCTAAGCAAAGGCATGGAAAGAGAAGCTATTGTAGAAAACATCAAGGGGAGCGAGGAACATCTTATGTTGCAAAAAAACATAAGTACTTTCTTAGGTGTTTAATTTAATCCGCATACAAAAACTTTAAACGGATTAACCCAAATCACCCATAAAAATTAAAGCATACTTATTTAAACTGGCAATAAGCAAAGGGCACCTACATCTTTAATGTAGGTGCCCTTTGCTTTAATAAAACGCCGTTTAAACCTCAATCAAACGTAAAGGTGTAATAGGCATCGCCCGTTGTTTCATCCGTTCCCACCCTAGACACCAAAGACCAACCTTTAGAGAGCTGCCAAGTAAACTTCACCGCATCACGCAGGCCGTTCACGCTTTTTTCTAGCGAGACCCTTACGTTTTTGCCGAGCTGTTTACCCACCGACACCACTTGGGTAGAGGTGCCATCTTTTTCTTTTTGACTGCTAAAGCCCACGGCATCAAGGCCAACCTGCTCTAAAATCCCCTCGGTAAAGCTAGGGCCACCATCGCCAGAGGTGAGTAAGGCATTGGCCACTTGCAGCATAAGAGCGCTATCTGATTTCTCCATGCTATCTGAGCCATGCCCAAACAAGAGCCAGCTTAGTTTTTCATTATCTGGCATGCCTGGCTCTGAATAGAGCTGTACCCGTGGCTTCAGCGCGGAGCCAGATACTTGCACCCCAGCGGCAACCTCTTGCCCACGGCGCATAGCCAGAATATCTAGGGAAGGGTTATCGATTGGCCCCTGAAACGCGAGAATACCGCGCTCAATATCTAGCTTCTGACCATAGGCGCTGTAAGTGCTATGCACATTGCCGCTATTTTCGGCCACTTGCACCACACCAGTGGCCGTTGGTGCTTGATTGGCCTGTGTACGCAAACGGAGCAAACCTGTTAGGCGGGCATCCAAGCCATAAGCGCGAAAGCGAAAGCTATTCCCTAGATCAAGATCCATCTGTAGCGTAAGCTTAGGCCCTGCTTCAACCGGCGCTTTTGCCCTCCCCTTGATCACCACATCATCGGATAAACGCGGCACATCATTGGATTGAAAGCGTATATCACCCTCATCCGCCCTTAGCCTACCGCTCACGCTCAGTGCTTTGTCTCTAAGACTAATGTAACCTTGACCTGACATCACCACCAACATATCAGCCTTGCTAATCAAAGTGAGCTTATTCGCAGTCACTTGTGCTGAAGCACTTGGGCTAGGGCCAGATAAATCAAAGCTCCCCTTAGCCTCTAAGCTGCCTTGCCCCCCTTTAAATTGGAATTGCTGCAAAACAATCTGTCGCTTATCTAGAGCGACCCTCAACTTACCATCTTGCAAGGCAAGGCCTGTTGCAGAGTCTCGAATCGATAAATTATCGCCATTCACAAAGCCCGCCCACTGCTGATCTACTAGCAAACCAGAATGGCGCACTTCAAAGTTTCCCTTGCCGCCCAGGCTTAAATCAGGCCCAAGGAGGGGACCAAGCATGGCCAACTTAGGCAAATCGCCTTTCACTAAAATATCAACGGGAGAGTGCTCAACCAAGCGCCAATTCACCGCATCCACTAACGCCTTGCCACTGGCCTGCACCTGCCCAAAGCGGCCTGAGCTAAGATTGCCTTCCAGCTTAATCACGGATTGTTTAGCATTGATCTGGAGCTTGAAATCTTGCAAATCAAATTTTTGTGGTGCGATACTCGCGTTGACGTATTTTAAATCGCCCGATTGGCGATGGATTTCCAGCCCCCCATTGAGGCTCCCCTTGGATTGTAGATTCCAACGCCCACCCAGCATTAAATTACCGATCAGGTCTTTTTGCCCAAGTAACGGCAACCATTGCCCTACAGAAAGCTGCTCAAGATCGCCTGCGGTATCCAAAGCGCCATCATTCCAAAAGAAGTGCTGCAGGTGTAAGCGTGTATCCCCCATGAGTAAACGCGCATCACCAAGACGCAATAAGCCTGCGCCCGCCTCTAAAGGTAGAGGATCAGCTAAATTCACCTCAAGAGGTTGCCTTACCTGCAAAGACTGCACCATGCCACGCCATGCCCACTGCTCGTTTAACCCGCCATCTAAGGTGGTGGAAAGATCAATCAGTTGCTCTTCTTTTTTGCCCTGTACCTGCAAAGTGGCATGGTGCTTGGCGCGGCTACCATCTACCTTAAGGCTGAGCTTTTGCAACAGCACACCTGCAGCTTTAGCATCGCTGACTTCGGCACGAAGCTGGAATGGGCCTTTTAGATCAGATTGTAAATGCGCATCGATCTGAGCTTGGTTAACCGACACCCCAAATGGCGTTTGCAAGCCATTCAGCGACAACTGCGCAGCAATCTGCGGATTAAGTAGCTCGCCCTTTAACTGCGCATCGCCACTGGCTTTACCCGCAAAACCAGGGCCAAACCGCTGAAGTTGTGGCAAGTTAAGCTTAAGTTTAAGTGTGTCATTCGCGCGCCCTAAAGCCCCATCGACATCGACTCGATTTGTACCCAGTGCGAGCCATAAATCGGCATTGGAGACGCGGGTTTCTTCTAGTCTTAATTGCCCTTTTCCACTCAATGCCTCACCGTTAAAACGGCTATTTTGTAGACTGTAATCCACATCCGCCCGCATCACCGGCAGCAAAGCACCCGCTAGTTTAAATTGCCCAGTGATCACCCCCTTAGGGCTATTCACAAATTCAGCAGGATTAATCCCAGCAAATTCACCATTGAGTTTGAAATCGTTTCTGGCGACACCTTTGCTATCTAATAAACCAAACTCGCCCTGTAAAGAGACGCGGCTATTGGCGCGGGATAATTTAGCGCTATGCAGCGCAATACGGCGCTCGTGCTTAGGGTTTAGCCAGCCCATATTCAGATCAAACGCCACTTTGCGCTGTTGGTCGTCCAATTTTGCCAGCACATCAGGAGCCAACCATGGCCCGTGCAGCTCAATTGTCCCGCCTAAAGACGCAGGTGGCTGGTGCGACCATAGTTTTGCTGGGTCTATCTTGGCCAATTCAAATTGCAGCTTCATTTTCCCTTGGCTCACCTGCCCTGAGCCCTTAATCTGGCCTTGCCCCAGTAAGCTGAGTACCGCAGATTTAATCGTCAGCGCTTCTTTTAAATAGCTCAACTTGCTGCTGATTTGAGTAAAAGGCAGCCCCCCTTGATCGACAGTCAAAGGCATGGCGTTTTTTACTTCCAGCACGCCACTGCCCGCCTGCTCCCCCAGCGGAATCATTGTTAAAGTTACATCCAGCATTGCCTTAGGCAAGCTAGGCACAAGCGCCGCAGGATTAAGCTGCTGCAACTCAATTTTGCCCTCGCTGAGTAATTGATAGGAGTAAGGCGCGAACATATCTAAACGCGCATTAATCAGCGCTTTAAGTTGCTCACTTTTAATATCACCCTGCAATTGCAATTTACGCAGCTCACCGCTGATTTTTACTTGCGAATTCAAAGGCTTATTTTCAACCTTACCCTGCAGCGACAATTGTCCTGAAGTCGTAAAAGGTTGAGTCCCTAACAAGGCTAAATCGCCTTTTAGGGTGACCTCTGCCTGCGGTAATTTCAGCCGAAGCTGATCCAAAAAAAGCTGATGAAAGCGGCCATTGCTGGCTAGCTTTAAACGGATTTTTTCGATATCAGGCGAGCCTTTGATACTTAGACGGTCAATACTGGCCCGCTCAATATGCAGGCCAATCGGCAAAGTCATACTCTCTGGCGGTGGCGAGGGAAGCTTATCGGGCGGGCTTGGCTTGATATCCAGCTCCAAATGCCCGATGGTTAAATCATCCAGTGATAAATCCCGCGCCAACAAGCTATAAGGGCTCCATGCTAGGCTTACCTTATCGATAGCCAGCTTCATCTCTGCGGTATCAACCACCAAACCACGCAGGGCAAAATCAGACCACAAAGAACCATCAATGGCGTGCAACTTAACCACACCACTGTGATTCACTTGCTTAACCAGCCAATCACGGCCAAATTGTGAATCAAAGAAGGCCAAAGTTGCCGTTAACACAAAGACCGGCATAATGAGGGCAAATAACAACAGACCAATTAATCTGCGTAATAATGAGGACCTAGGTTTTGGGATTTCAGCGGGGGCAGTCTGCTCGGGGCGATTGGGCTCCATTTAGAATGTGACTCCCATCGTGAAATGCACTCGAAATTGCTTCGCTTCAATAGCATGAGCCACGTCTATACCAATCATGCCAACAGGACTTACCCAACGCGCACCCACACCTACCCCTGTAGAGCCTTTCCAATCTTTCCACTGATCCGCCACCCCACCATGATCCACAAACACCGCTCCTAACCAATCTTTGTAGACTGGCTGTTGAAACTCCAAAGAACTCACGGCCAACACTCGCCCAGGCACCGTTGATCCGCCCAAGGAAATACCTAAACTTTGATAATCATAACCCCGCACTGAAGACGAACCACCGGTACGAAACAACCAATCAGTTGGCACATTTGTCACTTCTTTAGTAAACGTTTGCCCTAGCTCTAAGCGGCCAACAAACACGCTTTTTTTGCCTATCGGAAAATATTGCACACCGCGCCCATACAGCTGAGCAAAGGTTTCATCTGATAAAACCCCTTTAATGGCCCCGCCCCCCTCTAAGGTAATCACATTACCTGAACGAGGGTTTCTGAGGCGATCCACATTGCGCCTCACCCATTGATATTTGGCGGTTAAAGACTGTGGATCAAACACCGTGCCATCATTGAGCTCACTGCGCTCGATTTGGTATTCCAGCCTAATTAAGCGATCAATGTTTTCTGATGTGATACTTCTAGAAACCCCAGTCTTCCATTTATCAATGGCTAAGCTTTGAATATCTTCACGGGTATAGCTGGCATACACCCTATGCTCATAGCCCGAGGCAAAACGAGGGAAGGTAACCCCTGCACTTAGCGCCTGCTCTTTTTGTTCTAAGCGCAAACTACTATCAAAAACCCATGCCCTATCCATTAAATTTAAGTAGCGATAATTAAACGAGCCGCGTACACCGGTATTGGTGCTGTAGCCCAAACCCGTGCTAATTTTGCTTAATGGAGATTCTTGTACTGTGACTTTTACCGGCGCAATAAAAGGCGGATCTACAGGTAAATCTACATCCACCAAGACCAAGGAAAAATGCGGCAGGTTTTGTAAATCGGTTTGTAGATCAACTAGATCTTTACGGCGATACTCTTCGCCCTCATGAAATTCAACATTATTGCGAATTAGTTTTTCTGTGAAGCGGGATAATCCACTCACTTCTAATGGGCCATAGGTATAAGCAGGGCCACTATCCAAATCAATACTTAAATCTACCGTTAAAGCCTGCGGATCTACACTGGCTTCAGAGCGAACCATTTTAGCAGCGGGGTAACGGCGGTTAAGCAAAGAGCTTAATGCACGACGCTTACTATCATTCCAAGCACTTTGCTTAAAGATACTGCCTACTGGCAAAGACCACGTTTGCTCGCGCCGCTCAAATAGTCGCTGTACTCGCACCTCATCCTCATCAATCGCACCCATGTAATTCACATCAATATCGCGCACGCGGCTGGGTTCACCGGCTTTAACATCTAAGCTCACCACGGCAGGCTGCACCGTTTCATCCAATTTGGCACTCACCACCGGCGAAAAATACCCTTCTGTAGCCAGCAAGCCCGATACCGATTCCGCAGCCGAATCCAAAAGCCGCTCAAGCTGTTCTCGCGTGACGCGCCTTTCACGCTGCCAACGTGCTAAATCTAAGTTTTTTTCTAGCAAATCCTGAAAATTATTGGTAGTGGTGATTTTTAAAACGTAGGGAAATGGGACGTTTTGCTCTGCTTCAGCAGACGCTTCCACGTCGGCATATACCACAGCGGGAACAACAAGAGCTAAAGTACACAGTGAACGAGCAAACATAAGCACAATATTCAATAGGATCAAGGCCGCTACTTTACCGCATGGCAGGGGCTGGTGGCATTTGTTTCATGCATAAGATCAAGCAAAAAATACCTAGGTTTAGTCTTACCCGTTCAAACATCCTGAACGGCAGACAAAAAAATAGCCCAGTCTGCTGCGCAAAAACGCAGAACAGAACTGGGCAAAAAGAAGACTAGATAAAGAGTCAAAACACACTACACACACAACAACTTACTACCACAACAACTTACTACCACAACAACTACATACTACTAAACCACTAGATCAACGAATCAAACCTTGCGAATTCATTAACAAGTTTTGAGCAGCTTCGAGGTTCTTAAAAAGAATTTGCAAGGTACGCATAACAGGCCCCTTAGCGAGTTGGGCTGGACATCTGTTGCCAATCAAGCAATGACGACACTTTAACAAGACTACAGAACGCATGCAAGCACATTTGTAGTAAAACTACTTAATATATACAAAAACAAACAATGAATAACTACATTTATGCATTAATATATTATAAAAATCAATAGATTAACGTGTAACAAAAATTAAAAAAACAAAATTAAATAAGTAGTAATACTACGTCAAGAAACACCTTCACGCATTTGCAGCCTGCAAAAAAAACAAGCAATAAAACAAACGCAGCGACCAAAAAACCAAGGCCAATCTACGTATCGTCTATTGCTTGTCGTAAATGCTTTAAAACTATTTACTTACTTACCTAATAATGCCGCTTTTAAACCGTCATTTACTGGCGTACGTCCTAGCCAGATGGAGAGCATCGCCGCAGCAAAATCATCGCCAGCAATCACTGCATAAGTCTTTCCACGCACTGTAACCCGCGTCCCTTGGCCAGGCATAAAATCAAGCTGAATCACATCACCCTTAGCAGCAGTTTTAACTTGTTTAAATACCTGCTCCAGCTCAATAATTTTTGGCGAGAGTGCCGCTAAAGTGGCCTCACTCTGATTGGCCTTTAAACCATCCACAAACCCCTCGTGCATAGCCGCAGCAGATACTTCACGCAGCATGCGCAGCTCCATCCGGCGTGGCGATACAGCATTGACAACCGCGGAGGCATCTTGCGTTTTGCTTGGCACATACAGCGCAGCCAAATACACATCAAAGAACACTTTTTTACGCACACCCGCACCATTAAGCGCCAAAGACTGGCTGGCTAATTCAGTACGGTCAGCCAAGTTAACCCCCGCCACTTCCAAAGCCATACTGCTTTGAGTGGCAAGTACAAAAGAGGCGGTCATTAAGAGCTTTTTCACTACGGTATTCCTTGCGAAAAAACCCACAGACTATGCCGTGGGTTTAAAGGAGAGAGATATTGATACAACGCATAACAACTTTTCATCCATGAAAAGCACTACAAAACATTGACGTGACAATACTGGGGTTGTTCGTGCATTTCGTGGACTATGCATTATTAAATCTAGCCAACCATCAGCTTACAGCGACTGAATGATACCTGCAGCGCCCATACCGGTGCCGATACACATCGAGATCATGCCGTATTTGCCCGCCATACCGTGACGACGCATACCGTGCACGATGGTAGCCGCGCGAATCGCACCGGTTGCACCCAGTGGATGGCCTAAAGCAATAGCACCGCCTAGTGGATTAACCTTACTCATATCCAAGTTAAGATCACGCGCCACAGCCAGTGCTTGCGCAGCAAAGGCTTCGTTCAACTCAATCCAACCTAGATCATCCAGCGTCAGGCCAGCCAACTTCAACGCAGCCGGAATCGCTTCTTTTGGGCCAATCCCCATGATGTGCGCGGGTACACCTTTTACGGCAAAGGTCACGTAACGCGCCAAAGGCACGAGGTTAAATTGCTTCAGAATGCGCTCAGAAACCAGAATCACCGCGCCTGCACCATCAGACATTTGCGAGCTATTACCGGCAGTAACCGAGCCTTTAGCCGCGAACACAGTTTTGAGCTTGGCCAAACCTTCCATGGTAGTGCCAGCACGCGGGCCTTCGTCGGTATCGCAAATCTTGCTCGTGACTTCCACTTCGCCAGTCGCTAAATTGGGCGTGCGCGCAAATACTTCTAGCGGGCTGATTTCGTCTTTGAATTCGCCCGTGGCAATCGCATGCAAGGCCCGACGGTTTGATTCAACCGCAAACGCGTCTTGATCTTCACGGGAAACATTCCATTGTTCCGCTACTTTTTCTGCCGTCAGGCCCATACCAAACGCAATGCCCAGATTTTCGTTTTTAGTGAAAATCTCAGGATTCAGGGAGATTTTATTTCCCATCATCGGCACTTGCGACATGCTTTCCGTACCCGCCGCAATCATCACATCGGCTTCGCCCAAGCGAATCTTATCCGCCGCCATAGCAATGGCATTCACGCCTGAGGAGCAGAAACGATTGATGGTTACACCTCCTACCGTATCCGGCAAACCCGCCAGCAACACAGCCATACGAGCAATATTCATCCCCTGCTCGGCTTCTGGCATGGCGCAGCCCACAATCACGTCTTCGATCAGCTTAGGATCAAGCTGAGGCACTTGGGCCAGCGCACTTCTTAATACATGGGCCAGCAAATCATCCGGGCGAACATTGCGCAACATACCGCGCGGTGCTTTACCAACCGGGCTGCGAGTCGCAGCGACGATATAAGCTTCTTGAATCTGTCTGCTCATTTTGAGCTCCTAAATAGGGTGTTCGCAAAAGCAACGCAAAACGTAATCAATGATCGATTTTGTAGGACTGCTGAAACCCGCGTATTTTTCAGTATCGCTCGCGGGTTTCACCCGCCCTACGTCTTATTCATCAACAATGATTTAGTTACGCAGCGGCTTGTTGTTTTCCAGCATATACATGATGCGCTCTTGCGTTTTGCCGGTTTTCAGTAGCTTCATAAAGCGCTCACGTTCCAGCTTCAAGATCCACTCTTCATCCACCAACGTGCCCGCATCCACGTCACCACCAGTCATGATTTCGGCGATATGGCCAGCAATCAAGTAGTCGTGCTTCGAGATAAAGCCGCCTTCCAGCATATTGATCAGCTGGCCTTTGATCGTGGCAGCGCCTGCACGACCCGCTACAGCAAAGGATTTTGACTTAACCGGTGCTTTGTAGCCTGATTCGCTCATGGCGCGCACTTGCGCTTTAGCCACGTAGAGCAATTCATTCGGGTTAAACACAATAATATCTGAGCTACGCAGATAGCCGATTTGCTGACCTTCTTCTGCACTCGTACCCACTTTGGCCATCGCAACCGACAGGTAGTAATCTTTCAGTGCGCCAACGATATCGCCTTTTGCTTCTTGCGAGGCGCGCAGTGCAAATTCTTTACATCCGCCGCCAGCTGGCAAGAGGCCCACACCCACTTCAACCAAGCCGATATAGGTTTCAAGGCAAGCCACAACGCGTGAGCAGTGCATTAAGAATTCGCAACCACCGCCAAAGGCATAACCCTGAGCCGCGCCAACTACCGGCACTGCGGCATATTTGATACGCATGCTGGCTTTTTGGAATTCGGCCACCATATTTTCGATCGAAGCAAAGTCGCCAGTCATAAAGGCTGGGCCCATGCTCATCAAATCTGCACCTACCGAGAACGGTGCTTCTGGATGCCAAACCACCAAGCCAGCGTAGCGCTCTTCAGCGATCGTAACCGCTTGATTTACGCCAGCCAGAACATCTGGGCCGATGCAATGTGCTTTGGTTTTAAAGCTGAGAACAGCAACATCTTCACCCGGCTGAACCCAGAGGCGAACGCCGTCGTTTTCAAAAATCGTTTCGCCATACACTGGTGCTGCATCACCCACCACGGTTGGCGGATAAAGCTGACGCTTATAAACCGGCAAGTTGGAGCGTTGTTTCAGGGCATTGTCTGCCGCGCTGAACGAGCCTGCTGGCGTGTGTACTGAATCACGCGAAGCCACCCAAGCTGGCAATGCCACATCGCTCATCGATTGACCGGCAGCTGAATCTGCAGCAATGGCCGCGGCGATATCTTTCCAGCCAGCGGCTTGCCACTGCTCAAACGGGCCTTGATTCCAGCCAAAACCCCAGCGAATCGCAAGATCCACATCGCGTGCATTGTCTGCGATCGTATCGAGGTGATAACTAATGTAATGCCATACATCACGCATGCAAGCCCAGAGGAATTGCGCTTCTGGGTGAGCTGATTCGCGCAATGCTTTAAAGCGTGCAGCCGGATCAGTAATTTTCAGCAGCGCTTTAACTTCATCGCTACCCTTCTGGCCGCCGGCAATATATTCGCCAGAGCTTGGATCAAGCATCAATACATCACGGCCTACTTTCTTGAATACGCCAGCCTTGGTTTTTTGGCCCAAAGCGCCGTTTTCAATCAGCTTTTGCATCCAAGCCGGTACGGTAAAGTATTTGTGCCAAGGGTCGGTCGCCAATTGCTCGGTCATGGTTTTAACCACATGAGCAAAGGTATCTAGGCCAACCACGTCGGCGGTACGGAAAGTGGCTGATTTCGGACGACCCAAGCGCGGGCCGGTTAGATCATCAACCACATCAAAACGGATGCCGAGGCGTTCGGCGTGATAAATCGTCGCCAGCATGGAGAACACACCAATGCGGTTGGCAACAAAGTTAGGGGTGTCTTTAGCGCGTACTACGCCCTTGCCCATACGGGTAACAAGAAAGCTTTCCAGCGCGTCCATCATTGCAGGATTAGTCTGGGAATCAGCAATCAACTCAACCAGATACATATAGCGTGGCGGATTAAAGAAATGAATACCGCAGAAACGACTACGTAGCTCAGCAGGTACACCGCCCGCCAATGAATTAATTGACAAGCCAGAAGTATTAGAAGCCAGAATTGCGTGTGGTGCTACAAAAGGAGCAATCTTGGCATATAGATCGAGCTTCCAATCAAGACGCTCTGCAATCGCCTCAATAATTAAATCGCAATCTTTTAATTTATCTAAATCAGAGCCGTAATTAGCTGGCTCAATATGATCCGCACGCATAAGCGACGCTAATGGCGATGGTTTCATTTTTTTAAGATTGGCAATCGCCTTTATTGCAATGCTATTTGCATCACCTTCTTTGGCTGGAGCCGGTAAGTCAAATAAAACGGTTTTAATTCCCGCATTGGCAAGATGGGCAGCAATTTGCGCTCCCATAACGCCCGCGCCGAGAACGGCAACCTGACGGATATGCACGGTATTGGCCATGTTTAGCCTCACTAAAAGGAAAGGAAGAGCGGCGAGAGCCGCCCAGAGTCAAACGAAACCTCCCCCGCAAAGGGGAGGGATAAACAAAATTTAGAAGCGGTAATTTAATTGCGCGCCAAATACATTGGCATATGCGGAAATGTCTGCATTAGTCGTGACGGCATTACTGCTATCAATATTTGCCATACTTGAGTCTTTAAACTTCACATAGGTATAAGCCACATCAACTGACATATTTTTATCAATTGTGTAGTTAAATCCTGTTGAGAACCAATAACGATCGCTGTCTGGCAAATTAGCAATACGGTATTTTGCCTCATCAGCCGGTGATTGATCGTAAGCCAAACCAAAACGTAATTTCAAAGGAGCGTTATATTGATAACTCAGCCCCAAAGAAAGGCGATCGGTATCACGCCACTTTTGTTCAATATCTGCATTAAAACCAGCGTCTGTTTTCAGAATTAAATCTTGAAATTTAGAATGCCAAGTATGTGTCCAATCGCCTGTTATGGCGAATTGGTCATTTAACTTTTTATAAAAGTTAATCGCAAATGAATCAGGTGTTTCTAAATCAACTGTACCATTTGAATTAAGCAACTTTCCAGCCACTGAAATACTCGGCGGGAAAGCAGATGGCACGGTAAACTTAGTATCACCTTGCAGGCTATGGCTTAGGCTAGAACGATAAGCCGCACCAAAGCGCAAACTATCATCTACCTTCCAAGTGACACCCAGATTAAATCCATAAGCCCAATTATCGCCTTCGTAATCCATCGATCCATCAAGAGCGGGGCTAGGATTCCCACCTACGGTTAGCTTGCCTAAATCAATCATTTTCTTAAAGCGTGCTTTCATATATTGCGCAGTAACCCCTGCGCCTACCGAAAACTGCTCATTGATTTTGTAGGCTACCGACGGGTTTAGAGCCAAGGTCATCAGCTCAAGATCAGTGCCGTTGTAACGGCCAATCCATTTATCATCAAAATTGGTTTTGTCGCCAAATGGCACAAACATCGCCAAGCCCATAAATAACTGCTCATTGACTTGATGAGTGATATAAGTTTGTGGAACAAAAACAGGTTTAGTCGCCGTACCACCATCATTTCCTGTAACCGGCTTATTGCGGCTATTGCTCGCATTCAGATTAGAAAAGCTGATATGCGGGTCTACTACAATCAAAGCACCCGAAATATTAGTGCCCCGTAAATTGGTCATGCCAGCTGGGTTGTAAAATAAGACAGAAGCGTCTTCTGCCTCAGCAGCGTTTGAATTAGCAACACCTTGCGAGCTAACACTTTGCACACCAAAGTGATAACCAGAAGCAAGGGCATTACCTGCAATAAATAAGCTTGCCACACCTAATGTACGAATTGCCATACGAATAGTTCCAGACATCGTTTATCTCCGACTGTGGCCAGTGGCCTGTGATTTTATCCTAAACAATAAAAATGAAACAAACCCCAAGTACTCTTTGGTACTTTCGCAGATGGTAAGCTGCCCTTACTCATCTCGCGCATTTGGGCTCCATCGATTTTAGGATACTAAGTGGGTGCAAGCTTATTTTTATTCAAACACCTGTTTCAGCGCATTAGGGATTTCATCACGCCGATGAAATCCCTCTTTTTTTATGACACTGAACGTGTTTCTGTTGCTATTTTTACACTCTCCACCACACTTACCTTGGCCGTTGCTGCAATATCCAAATCTTTAGGCTGATTTAAAATATCGCGATGGATGGCTTTGTCATCAGAAAATGTCAGAGTGGCATCAAAATCATCCACCATAATCACTTCACGGCGTAAGCGACGAGCACGCTCTACAGCAGCAAATTCAGCCGTTGTAATCAAACCTGTGCTCAGAGCCTCAGCCAAACGCTCACCCGCAGTGATGCTCTTTAAAGTGCCCTTGCGATGTGCGTTGCGCAGCTTACCTTCCAACGCTTCAGTTTCAATCACCGCTTTCAAGGCATGCTCTAACACACCAACAGGATCGTTCTCATCTTTAGAGCGATACATATATTGCGTCAGGCGATCACGGGCGACCGATGGCTCCATCAACAGACGTGCAATCTTTGTACCATCTGTATCTGTTGCAGCCTTTAAGCTCAAGCCCAATGGGAACACCAGAGCGCGCATCAAGAAGGCCAACGCACGGCTTGGGTGATTAGCCATAAAGCCATCCATTGCTACCTGGCAATCGTATAGCGCCGAATCAACCGCCCAAGCCACAAGTGGCAAGTCTTCTTTTGGTGCGCCATCATCATTGAATTTCTTCAACGCTGCCGTAGCAATGTAAAGACCCGACAACATATCGCCCAAACGCGCCGACAGTTTTTCGCGGAACTTCAAGCTGCCGCCCAATGAAGCCATCCCCATATCAGCTAAAAATGCAAAAGCTGAAGAGAAACGCACCACATTGCGATAACGCTGAGCCATTGCACCAGATTTTGGCGAAGCAACTAATTTAGCGCCGGTCAAACCCATTACAAAAGCACGTACCGCATTTGATATAGCAAAGCCAATATGGCCAATCACTGCCGTATCAAAAGCAGGCAAATCTTTATTCATTGCAGCACGTAATTCAGTCAGTACAAACGGATGGCAACGAATTGCGCCCTGGCCAAAAATAATCATGCTGCGGGTTAAGATATTTGCGCCTTCAACCGTAATAGCTACCGGAATCGCACCATAAGCGCCCGCAAGATAATTACGTGGACCGGCACATACTGCTTTACCGCCGTGTACATCCATTGCATCGTTAATCACCTTACGCATACGCTCGGTATTGTGATACTTCAAGATGCCCGACAATACGGATGGCTTTTCACCCATATCAAGACCAGCCAACGCAAGACGTTGAGCCGCATCCATCTGGTAAGTCATCCCACCGATACGGCCCAGTGCTTCGTCCACCCCTTCAAAACGGCCAATCGATAAACCAAACTGATTACGAATCCGAGAGTAAGCACCAGTGGTGTAAGACGACACCATACCTGACGCTACTGACATCGCTGGTAACGAAATACAACGACCTACCGATAAACACTCAACCAGCATGCGCCAGCCTTGGCCAACGTAATCTGCGCCACCAATGACCCAATCCATAGGGATAAATACATCTTTACCCCAGTTCGGGCCGTTCTGGAACACTGCTGTACCCGGATAATGGCGACGGCCAATATGTACGCCTTCGTGCTCAGTAGGAATCAGCGCGCAAGTAATACCGATGTCTTCTTTTTCGCTTAAAAGATGTTCTGGGTCATATAGCTTGAATGCCATACCCAGCACCGTAGCGATTGGGCCCAGTGTGATGTAACGCTTTTCCCAAGAAAGGCGAATACCCAGCACATTTTCATGGTGAACACCGGTACGCGGATCGGTGTAGCTGCCACGACAAACTTTACCGAAATCAGGAATACCACCCGCATCTGAACCGGCATCAGGGCTGGTCAGTGCAAAGCAAGGAATATCAATGCCCTTAGCTAAGCGTGGTAGGTAGTAATTTTTTTGCTCATCGGTGCCGTAATGTTGCAGCAATTCGCCTGGCCCGAGTGAATTTGGCACCATGACTGAAACCGCTGCTGAACCGGAGCGCGTTGCAATCTTGGTCACAACACGGGCATGCGCGGTATTGCTGAATTCTTTACCACCGTATTGCTTCTTGATGATCATGCCCAAGAAGCCTTGGTCTTTAATAAATTGCCAAGCTTCAGGCGGCAGATCTTTATGCTGCGTGGATATTTTCCAATCATCCAGCATCGCGCAGAGCTGCTCTGTTGGGCCATCTAGGAAGGCTTGCTCGTCGGCAGTTAGCGTCGCTTGCGGAATCGCATGCAGGCGATCGAAATCAGGCTTACCTGAAAATAAATCGCGATCCCACCATACCGTGCCGGCATCAACCGCTTCTTGCTCGGTTTGCGACATGGCTGGGGTGATCTTGCGGAACACACCAAAAATTGGGCCGGTTAAAATGGCACGGCGAATGGGCTTGATATTAATCAGCGCCAGCAGCACAGCAACCCCAATCAAAACACCGACGGGCATTGCGGAAGTTTGGACCCCAACTGCCGTTGCCGCTAAAAGCAGCAAGGAGCTAAGCCAAAGCGGGGCGCGCCAGTAAGCGAGGAGCAAAAACGCGCCAAAAATTGGCAATATATGCAGCAATACGTTAGTCATGACCGTCTCCAGTTAATTGGGCAGCTGGCGCATTTAAGCCAGCATGGATAAAAGGCATTAACATTCGAACCACCAATGCAGGATCGCGGGCATTGACAAGTGAGCTTTCGGTAAATAAACGTAAAACATTATTACCCGCGAATGCATTAAACATAGCACTGGATAAAAAATGAAAACGCCATTGCACTTCTAATTCAGACAGATGTGGTAAAGCCCGCCCTAATGCCGCTAAATACCGCCGAGTTAATTCACCATACCGCTGTGGCATGCTCGCCTTTAATTCTGGATGCGGCTCAACAAATGTTCGAGCCAGTAGGCGAACAAACAACAAACCACCGTATTCTGGATTTCTTCCCATTTCTAAAGAGGCCATTACAAAAGCTTCTGCTACTTGATCTGCTGTTGGCTGAGCGACGCTTTGCTCTAATTCCTCTAGCTTGCCTAATAGCAATCTGGCAAACGGTTCGGCGCGGCGTTCAAATACCGCACGAAACAAACCATCTTTAGAGTGGTAATAATAATTAACTGCCGCAATATTGACTCGGGCCGATTGCGTAATCATTCGCATCGAGGTGGCATCAAAGCCATGCTCCACAAAAAGAGGCTCTGCTGCATCTAAAATGCGGTTTGCTGTATCTTGCGCCTTGACCGATTCGACCACGTTACAAACTCCTGCTGGGTGTAGTTGATTTAAAACAATTTCAAACGACCGTTTGAAATTATAAGAAGTTGACTTTATTGTCAAGCCAAGACACAAAAATAGAGGAAAACCCCTAGAGCTTCCGCCTCACAATGCAACACTTCCGCCCTTATTTTGTGCTGAAGTCCTTCACGTATTAAGTATTTAACATCTCGCCATCTAGGTAATACCAACGCCCCTCTTCATAAATAAAGCGGCTTCTTTCGTGTAATTTCCAAGCCTTGCCGGCTATTTTATAACGCGCAATAAATTCCACCTCGCCATGAACACCCGCCGCCTGCGCATGTTTAATTTTTAAACCTAACCAGCGCACTGGCTCTTCATCTGTCATGGCTTCTGGCCGCGTTGTAGCATGCCAAGTGGCTAATAAATAATCATGCAAGCCAAATACAAAAGCACTGTAGCGCGAGCGCATTAACTGCTCAGGCGTTGTGGCCGCAGCGCCCTGATGCCAAGGGGCACAGCAATCAACGTATTCACGCCCGCTTTCACAAGGACAGCCCTTAACTTTTAGCATTCACACACCTGCACTCATCACATTTAAAGTAGCCTCGCATCATACTGAAGTTAGGGTCTGTTGACGTTTCATTCACGGCTGGCTTTGGCCCAGTTTTGGGGCTGAACAAGGAGAAAATGGCGATTCACTGCGTTATGCTCCTCGACAATAACCAGTTATTGTCTTCGTCACCTGTCTTGTGCTTGGCCGTTTTCCGGCTCAGCGCAATTGTGAATGAAACGTCAACAGATCCTAGCGTAATAATGCAGCGACCAACGCCAAGCAATGGCGTAAAATAAGCGTTTTCAGCTCTTCTATCGGCCACTGCATGTATTTAACTTCTAAACCACTTGCCGCCCTTTTCGATATGGATGGGCTGATGTTAGACACGGAAAGCATCGGCATTGAATGCTGGATTGAAGCGGCGGCTGTACTCAGTGTGGATATGCCACGCACCCTAGTCATTGGCATGATTGGTATGCATTACAGCAAAACCGACGCGTACCTACTTGAGTATCTCGGCTCAGCAGCCCCAATAGATAAATTACGTGCCGCTTGCCACAAGCTATACATGGAGCGCACGCAAGCGCCAATAGCACACCGCCCTGGGCTGGATGACATTTTAAGCTGGCTTGAAGAAAACAATATCCCTAAAGCCGTTTGCACCTCCACACGGCGCAGCATTGCAGAGCATCATTTACGCGCAGCTGGCCTTTGGTCGCGTTTTCAGTTTGCTATCTGCGGGGATGAAGTCACCCACCCTAAGCCCGCGCCAGAAATTTACCAAAAAGCTGCTGCTGCATTTAATTTACCTACTGAATCGTGCCTCGTATTAGAGGATTCCGATTTTGGCGTGCAAGCGGCCCATCAAGCTGGCTGCAAAGTCATGATGATCCCTGATCTACGCCCCCCTTCGCGGCACTCTTTAGCGCTCAATATCCCGATCTTAAGCTCCCTGAGTGACGCAAGAGATTTACTCACACAAGCCCAGTAAACCTTACGCCTTAGCCTGCCAAATCAAAGACAGACTAAGGCCCAGCAAACAATTTAATCCATTTACAGAAACCCCAAAGCCTACTCCCCCCTCTTAACGCCTTCATCGCTATACCGTAGAGACGTAGCAAACAGCCCCCTTATGAGCTATTTCCCTTCACGCGGATAAACTCAGAGGCACGACAAAAAAAACAAGCGACATAATCAAGTCCTTTTTGTGTTTTATCTACAGCACCGCCCTATATTGAATTTCTAAGGAAAGCCCAATACCAAGGCCATTCACTAATGAAAATGCACGGATATTTATGGAATGGGTGCAATCTGCTCAGTGCAACGCTGACTATTGTGATTGCAGGAATGCTCAATTTGCCTTGGCTGGCGGCCCTTTATCTTCCCCTAGGCATGCTGTTTACTCGCCTTGTCCACGCCCAAGCGCCCAGTGCGATTGAGCCCCTTACTAATAAGTGCGCTACCGGCCCCACTCCCCTCCCCCATTTGCTTACCGCCGTAACCCCTATATGGCGTGGCAATATCGAGCTAGCTAGGCGGCAATCTGAAGAAGCAGGTAATCAACTGGGTCACACACTAAGAGATATAGCAGTGGATTTACGCGCCACGATGCGTGAATCACGCGGAGAATCTAGCGACAATCACAACGGCCAGCACAACTTGAACCAATTAATTGATCATGTGCGTGAGCGCATCAACAGCCTTACCCATATCCTTGCGCAAACCTCCAGCCACCGTGAAGAGCTAATTAATCAAGTCACCAATCTTTCCAATTTCTCCTCCGAGCTAGATTCCATGGCAAAAGGGGTAGCGGCCATTGCCAACCAAACCAATTTACTCGCACTCAATGCCGCTATTGAAGCTGCGCGGGCGGGTGAAGCTGGCCGAGGCTTTGCGGTAGTTGCCGATGAAGTTCGCAAACTCTCTACGCTTTCGGCTGAGACCGGCAAGCAAATGTCGATCAAAGTAGCAGCCATCGATCACGCCTTACGGGACGCAGGCAAAAAAGCCGCCAATATCAGCACCAGCGAATCCCAGCAAACAGGAATGGCTTTGCAATTACTCAATGAATCCCTTTCTGATTTCACCAGTGCCACACAGCAAATGGCACAGAGCAATAGCAATTTACAAGCTCAGGGCAATAAAGTTGAACAAGAGCTGAATCAAACCTTAGTTGCGCTTCAGTTTCAAGATAGGGTGTGCCAGATGATGGCGCATGTTGAGCAAGACTTAAGCCACCTAGAAGATTACTTAGCCGCTCTAATCATTGCCCCCGCAGATTCTCCACCCACGCTATCTCTAGCAGACTGGCTAGCCCGATTACGCAGCACTTACTCCACCCAAGAGCAAGCGGCATTGCATGGCGGCTCACCAACTAAGCCGAGCACAGCAGCAGGCGAACCCGAATTCTTTTAAGGCCATCGGCACTGCAATGGTGCCGTTTTACTCGATGGCCACCACTTAAAACATAAAAAAATCGCACACATTGCAAGGGCGCTGCTTGCAGCCCCCCTTTACCAATCTGGCGGCTTAGCAGCATATATTGAATACTGATTGACACTGACATATGAAGTGCTAAACCTAAGCAATGTAATTATTACTTAAGTACTTACGACTACTCACCCAAATAAAACTTACATGTAATCACTCCAATTTTGTCTACCCGCTTTTTACTACGATGGCTTAACTACCATGGCAAAAAAAACGATTTTGATCTTGGATGACTCGGCCAGCATGCGAGCAACTGTCTCCATCACCCTAAACGGGGCGGGCTACGAGGTGATTGAAGCCAAAGATGGTAACGATGGGCTAAGCAAGCTCTCGGGGCAGCGCGTCAATCTGATTATTTCTGACGTTAATATGCCGGGCATGGATGGCATCACTTTTCTAAAAAAACTAAAAGAGCAAGCGGCGCATCGCTATGTGCCGGTGATTATGCTGACCACCGAATCAGCCGATGATAAAAAGCAACAAGGCAAGGAGGCAGGGGCAAAAGCTTGGATTGTTAAACCATTTGAACCCGCCAAATTACTCGACGCGGTCTCCAAGCTGATTCAACCCTAATCGAGCACACCATGTCACTGCGGCTAGAACACCACAATGGTCAAACTTTGGCACGGCTACAAGGCGAGCTCACGATATTCAATGTAGCCGACGCCCAAGATGATTTACTCAGCCTACTCAATCACGATGAAGTGATCATTGATCTGTCTGAAGTCAGTGAATTAGATAGCTGTGGCGCGCAATTACTGGCTATTTTGCAGGCTGAAGCGATAAATACAGGCAAAAGTATTGCGCTCTTCACCCTAGACCCCGCCATGAAACACACCCTCCAGTATCTAGGCGTAATGGTGTGCTCAAAGTTACCAACAGAGGCTCCCCATGATGGATCTTAGCAAAGCAAGGCTAATCTTTTTTGAAGAAGCCGAAGAGCTATGCGATGCGCTAGAAACTGCCCTGCTCGATCCTACCGCCTACCCACCCGGCACTGAAACTTATAACTTATTATTTCGTACCGCCCATACCATTAAAGGCTCTGGCGGCATCTTTGGGCTGGAAGCCTTGGTGAGATTTGCCCATGTTGTCGAAAATGTATTAGAGCGCTTACGTAGCAATCAACTGGCTTTAAGCGACGAGTTAGTTTCGCTCCTACTGGCCAGCAATGATCACCTACGCCGCTTGCTGTTAACCAGCGCGGGCAGTGAAGCACTGGCCTTAGAAGATCTGCCCGAAGGCATACCGCTGCTAGAAAGCCTGCATCAATATCAAGACGTCCCCCCCCCAGCCCGCATCGTTTCTGACATCGTAGATCCTCCAAATGAACCGCCGCTTGCCCCGCAAACCTCACCCCATGCCATCTCGCCGCTCTGGCAGCTTTCTTTACGCTTTCATCCTGACACCTTTCGCTTTGGATTCGACCCGCTTTCTTTTGTACATTACTTGAAAGGGTTTTGTTCAATTAAGCATATTGAAACGGTCTGGCGTACTTGGCCCGCCATGCAGCTTTTCGACCCCACAGAATGCTTTATTGGTTTTGAAATCAGCCTGGAATCGGATGCCACGGCAGATAAAATCAGTGGCACTTTTGATTTTGTGAGTGATGATAGCCTCATCGGCATTCTTCCTCCTCACGCCCCATTAGCACTTTATCGTCAGCTGGCCGAGCAGCTGCACGCACAAAGAGGCGAAGACATTGCCGATCAACTTGCACGCTGGTGCGCAAGGCAGGCTTTAAGTAACACAGAAGCAATACAAGTCAGCAGCGGCAGCTTCGCTATCGCTGAAGAGCCCGTTGAGAGCGATAGCAACGCCACAGAGCAAGCGAATACCAGCAGCGCAGAGCCAACTAAACCCAGCAGCGCAGGCCAGCTCCCTACCAACAGCAAAACCGCTAAAGCCCCTAAAACCGAAAGCCAATCCATCCGCATTGAAACCGCCAAGCTTGATCGGCTGATTAATCGCGTAGGCGAGCTGGTGATTGCCGCATCCGGCACCAAGCTGATTGCACAGCAACGCGGCGATGCCGAGCTGATTGAATCGGTTGCCATCATCAATACCTTGGTAGAAAGCATTCGTGATGACGCACTGACCTTACGCATGGTGCCGGTAGACGAGATTTTCAGCCGCTTTCCACGCATGGTGCGCGAAACCTCCAAACAACTCGGCAAAGCCATTCATCTTGAAATCAAAGGAGCCGAAACCGAAGTCGATAAATCGATGGTAGAAAAACTGACCGATCCACTGATGCACATTATTCGCAATGCGGTAGACCACGGTTTGGAACCCGCAGCGCAACGCCTTGCCGCCAATAAACCAGAAGTAGGCACGGTCACCCTCAATGCCTATCACGATGCAGGCTCGGTGGTGGTAGAAGTCAGCGACGATGGTGCAGGGATTAATCGCGAAAAAGTACTCGCCAAAGCGCTTGAGCGCTCCCTCATCAATGATGAGCGCCAGCTTTCCGATCAAGAAATTTTACAGCTGATTTTTTTACCCGGCTTTTCAACCGCCGATGCCGTCAGCGATTTATCGGGCCGTGGCGTGGGCATGGATGTGGTGAAGCGCAATATCGAATCTTTGCGCGGCGAAATAGAAATCCATTCTCGCCCGGGAATAGGCTCTACTTTCCGGCTGCGGCTGCCACTCACCTTAGCCATTATCGATGGCTTCCACGTTGAAGTAGAGAACTCAGCCCTAGTCATGCCGCTAGATATGATGATTGAGTGCGTTGATTTACCGCCAGAAGCCATGGATCACAACACCAGACAAATCAATCTACGCGGTGACTGGCTGCCGTTTATCTCACTACGTGAGCTATTTGGCTTACCCACAGCGCATACCCCAGAATTTATCGTGATTGTGCATTACGGCGAAAACCGTGCGGGCATTGTGGTGGATCGCCTGATTGGCGAGCTACAAGCCGTGATCAAGCCCTTAGGCGATATTTTTAAATCGCTACGTGGTATCAGTGGCTCCACCATTTTGGGCAGTGGCAAACCCGCACTGGTACTGGATATCCCCCAACTTATTCAACACGCATGGCGGCGTGAACGACGCTTTATCCGTCAACACACTGATGCCGCCGTTTTGGAAAAGCATTAAACCCTGCCCCACGTTATTTAATCTCGTTAGGAGATCATCATGAACTGGTTTCATAGTTGGAAAGTAAGCAGCAAGCTCATAGTTTCATTTATTACTGTGCTAGCACTACTGCTGGGGGTGGCGTTTCTGGGTTATTCCTCCACCAGTAAAACCAACGAGTTGATTAGCGAGATGCACGCCAGTCAACTCACCCCCATTAAAGACCTCGCCAACGCAAATATGCAGGCGATCTACATCAACCGCGCGCTTTACCGCTACGTATTAGAAACCAACCGCAGCGATATGGAAGCCACCGAAGCACGCATGATGAAGTTTGAAACGGAGCTGGTTCGGCTACTGGATAAATACCGCAAGACTGAGCTCACCCCCATAGAAATCGATGCACTGAAGCGTTTTGATGCCTCATGGCCTCCCACTAAAGAAGCCGCCAAAGAAGTGATGCAACGCTCCTATGCGGATAACGGGGATGGCAAAGAAAACAAAATCGCAACCGAACTACTCACCAAAAAAGCCAGACCCTTATTTGATAAATCAGATGACATCCTTACCGAGCTGGTGGAGATCAATTCAAAACTAGCAGACGACGCACTAGGCCAAAGCAAAAAAACCTTTGAAGGCACGGTAAAGGAAATTGCCTTTGTCTCTGGCGTGGCCATTTTACTTGGGATATTTCTAGCCCTTTTAGTCACCCGTAGCATTCAGCGCCAATTGGGGGGCGATCCATCCTATGCCATGAGTATTGTGGCCCGCGTTTCTGATGGTGATTTAGCCGTACCGATCCGCCTAAGCGCCAACGATGATTCCAGCCTGCTGGCTTCCATCAAGGGCATGACCCACCGGCTATCTGGCACGCTTACAGAAATTGGCTCGATGGCCAATGCCATTACCAGCGCCTCGGAACAAGTTTCATCCTCGGCCAATTCTTTATCGCAAACCTCCTCCGAGCTAGCCGCAAGCGTAGAAGAAACCAGCGCTTCGATCGAACAAATGACCGCCACCGTTACCCAAAATGCCGACAACGCAAGGGTAACGGAAAGCATTGCGTCTAAATCTGCCGGTAGCGCCACCGAAGGCGGCAAGGCCGTTAGCGATATGGTGCACGCCATGAAGGAAATCGCCTCGCGCATCACCGTTATCAATGATATTGCCAACAAAACCGACCTACTTGCCATCAATGCCGCGATTGAAGCCGCCCGCGCAGGCGAGCATGGCAAGGGCTTTGCCACCGTGGCCGTTGAAGTGCGTAAATTGGCTGAGCGCTCACAAGTGGCCGCAAAAGAAATCGGCGATTTAGCCGGTAGATCCGTTGGCGTTGCCGAACGTGCAGGGACTTTGCTGCAAGAAATGCTGCCGGGTATTGATCAAACAGCCACGCTGGTGCAGGAAATCTCCGCCGCATCGCGCGAGCAGCGTGGCGGCATAGATCAGATTAATGTGGCCGTTACCCAAATCAATGGCGGCATGCAATCGTCCGCAGCTTCCGCCGAAGAGCTCAGCTCTACCTCAGAAGAGCTCAGCGCCACGGCCATGCAATTGCAAGAGCTACTACAGCAATTTAATTTGCGCGGCAGCAAAAGCACCCGGCGTAGCAGCGCTCACACTCTCGTCCGTCGAGCGGTCGTACCTATTCCTTCCAATCACCACGATGAAGACTTGGATGATGATGTAGATGACGATAAGTTCAGCAAATACTAGGGCTGGCACAGCGACGTGTAACGGCGGGCCTAAGGAGAAAAACCATGAAAGAGCATCTTGATACTAGCGATACAAAGCACACCAACAAGTTTCACTGCGTTACTTTTATCCTAGGGGAAGATCTATTTGGCATACAGATTAACTTCATCCGCGAAATCATCGAATTCGAAGGCATTACCCACGTACCCATGATGCCCAATTTTGTGCGGGGCATTATTAATCTACGTGGCTCGGTGGTGCCGGTGATTGATCTCTCCGTGCGTTTTGGCCGTGAGCTAACCGTGCTTAAGCCCTCCACCTGCGTGGCAATTCTCTCTTTACCAGGGCTGGAAGGCTATTCTGAGGTGGGCATTTTGCTGGATGCGGTGTGCGAGGTATTAGAAATCCCTATGGAGGATATTGATCCCACTCCCACCTTTGGCGCGCGGATTCGTGGCGATTTTATCCAAGGCATTGCCACCATTGAGGAGCGCTTTGCCATCTTACTGAATGTGCAACGTGCGCTATCGGTGGCCGAGCTTAGCGCCATGGCCGAATCCGTGATGCAGCTGCATTTTGCCGATGACACCGAGGTGGCTTAATTGACAGAGGCCGCTTCAAATAAAGAACACCATCAATTTGATACAGGTCCTACTCTTAATCAGGTTGAGTTCGAGCAATTTCGCCATTTTATTTTTTCTGAAGCGGGCATTGATATGCCGCCCAGCAAGCGGGCGCTCATTCAATCCAGATTAGCGGTTAGATTACGTGAGCTAGAGCTCAATAGCTTCAGCGATTATTGGCAAAGATTGCAACACCCCAATGGCGCAGCTGAACGGCAAAAAGCCATTAATTTGCTTTCTACCAATGAAACTTATTTTTTCCGCGAACCCGATCATTTCACTTGGCTACAGCAGCACGTTATTGAGCTATCCAAACATGGCAAGCACCATATCAAAATATGGTCAGCCGCCTGCTCTACAGGGGAAGAAGCCTATACGATTGCCATTGTGCTAGCTGAAGCACTTGGCATTGATGGCAATTGGCAACTTTTTGCCTCTGATATTAACACTCGCGTTACCGCCTTTGCCAAACGAGGTATTTACCCTATAGAGCGCGCTAAGAAAACCCCGCCTCATCTATGGCAAAAATACTTTTTACGTGGCCGCGATGAATACAGCGGCCAAGTTCGCATGATTCCAAAATTAATAAAAAGAATTAATTTTTTTAATCTAAATTTACTGCAAAGCGATGCGTATCAGCAAACAAGTTTTGATATTATTTTTTTACGTAATGTGCTTATTTATTTTAATGAAGAGACAAAATTAAAAGTACTGGGCAATTTATGCCCTAAGATTATAAATGGCGGCCATTTATTAATTAGCCATGCCGAGACAATACGCAACACAGAGCTCCCCTTAGTAATGGAAGGGCCTTCACGCTATCGCGTAAACCAACCATTTAACCCGCGCCGGTGACCCTATGGGCATTAATGTTTTAATCGTTGATGATTCCGCTGTAGTGCGGGAGATCCTGACTCAGGTGCTGGGTGCCGCGAGTGATATTAAGGTGCTTGCCGCCGTGCCAGATCCGATTTTTGCCATGCAGAGAATGAAAATACAATGGCCTGATGTGATTGTGCTTGATATTGAAATGCCGCGTATGGATGGCCTTACCTTTCTACGCCGCATTATGGGCGAGCGCCCCACCCCCGTTGTGATCTGCTCATCCCTGACCGAAAAAGGAGCCGATATCACGATGGATGCAATGTCGGCGGGTGCGGTCTCTATCGTGACTAAACCCACTATTAATCTCAAAACCTTTTTGCAAGGTGCAGGCAATGATTTAGTGCAAGAAGTGCGTGCCGCTGCCACGGCCAGAATGGGCGCGATCCGGCCAATCCAGAGCCAGCATGATAAATCCGTGCCCGCCCCAAAACTCACTGCCGACGCCATCCTAGGCGCACCATCAGGTAAGGCGATGTTTCGTACTACCGATAAACTAATCGCAGTAGGCACCTCTACTGGCGGCACACAAGCACTGGAGTTTTTACTGCCTAAATTACCCACCAACTGCCCTGCGATGGTGGTGGTACAGCATATGCCTGAGCAATTTACCCGCGCATTTGCTGAGCGCTTAAATCGTATTTCGGCGGTAGAGGTTCTTGAGGCAAAAGATGGCGAAAGGCTGATGCCAGGCCTTGTGTTGATTGCCCCTGGCGGGCGGCATTTGCTAGTAAAACGCAGCGGTACACAATATATCGCCGAGGTAAAAGACGGCCCGCTGGTTTCTCGGCATCGCCCATCGGTGGATGTACTATTTCGCTCCGTCGCCATTAGCGCAGGCAGCAATGCCCTAGGAGTGATTATGACGGGGATGGGGGATGATGGCGCGCGCGGCATGCGTGAAATGCACGATGCTGGCGCACGTACCTTGGCCCAAGATGAAAAAACGTGCGTGGTATTTGGCATGCCAAAAGAAGCCATTGCCCATGGCGGCGTGGATGAAGTTGTTTCCCTTGCGCAAATTGGGCAAACACTGGCATCGCAACGGAGTTAACAACACCATGCCCCATTTAGAAAAATGGCGTAATCGTATTGCCTTAGTGGTGGACGACTCCCCAAGCCATTGCCTAGCAGCCGTTGAATACCTCACAGATATTGGTTTTGCCCAAGTCTATGTTGCCCAAGACGGCAAAGAAGCCTTAGATATTTTACAAAAAATTGAGCATGTTGACTTTATTTTGACCGACTTAAGCATGCCCGGCATGGATGGCATTGAATTACTCGGCTGTTTAGCGAAGGCATCCAAACAATATTTTATTTCTGTGATGAGCGAAGTACCACGCGATGTACTCGATACCGTGCAGGGCATTGCAGATGCCTCCAGCCTAGAATTATTAGCCGTGATGCCCAAACCGCTTACGCTTGAATCTATCTGTGCCCTACTCAAAAAATCCAACCCAAACTTACAAACCAACAACACCATTTGGCCACTTTTTAACTTTAGCGCGGATGAAGTCTCTCTTGCGATGGATGCACGCGAATTACATTTCTATTTTCAACCCAAGGTCACGATTGTTGATGAAAAACTCATAGGATTTGAAGCGCTGGCCCGCTGGCTACATCCAATACACGGCGTGCTGCCCCCCATTGCCTTTATTCATCATGTGGAGCACGGTGAATTAGCCCTGCGCTTTTTTTATGACTTACTTAGCGCAAGCTGCGATATGTTAAAAAAAATGCATACGGTGGCCGATGGTATTCATTGCTCAATTAATTTGCCCGTGCCTTTATTAGATCGCCCCGAGCTGGTGGATAAAATGCAAGCTATCGTTCAAGCCAAAGGCCTTGATAATAGCTTTATTATTGTAGAAGTCACAGAAACGACTTTGATGTCGAATCTAGCCACCTTTCTAGGGGCTTTAGCAAGACTGAGAATCAAGGGCTTTGGCGTAGCAATGGATGATTACGGCACGGGCTATTCTTCTATGAAGCAATTATCCCGCTGTCCCTTTACCGAAATCAAAATTGATAAGGAATTTGTGCATGGCGCAACGCATAGCCCAAAAAAATTAGCCATTTTGACTTCGGCTATTTCTATGAGCCAACGCCTTAATCTAAAAGTGGTCGCAGAAGGGGTTGAAACAGAAGAAGACTGGAACCAATTATCCGCCTTGGGCTGCGATATTGCCCAAGGCTACTTTATTAGCAGACCTATCCCTGAAGAAAAAGTATTAGATTGGATTGCCTCATGGCAAGCTTAGTAGTTAACTAAACCAAAATATTTCTAGCCTCTCCCACCAAAAATGCATCAATATTATGTATCAGCTGATCAGCCAATTGCTGCATGGTAAAGCGCCCTGCCCATGCAATATGTGGGGTAATAATTAAATTAGGTAACTCAATATCTAATAAAACATTACCATTTCGTGGCGGCTCCTCAATCAGCACATCCAAGCCCGCCCCACCGATATGCCCTGCCTGCAAAGCCTTTAATAACGCAGGCTCATCTACCAAGCCGCCTCTTGCGGTATTAATTAATACCGCATCGTTTTTCATTAAAGCTAATTCAGCCTCGGCAATTAAATGCCGTGTTTCTGCATTCAGCGGGCAATGCAAGCTAACAATATCAGCCAGCGCCAAGGCTTGATTAAATGCAATGTAACCCTCTCGCGTTACGCTCGCATTTTTTCTCTCGGCAAATAACACATGCATGCCCAAGGCCCTCGCCAAGCCCGCCATGGCTTGCCCTAATGCGCCAGAACCCACAATCACCAAAGTACTGCCCGCCAAATCATGGATAGGCGCGGCAAAATGACAAAAACTCTGTGCTTGTTGCCATTTACCTGCCAGTACATCAATGCGATAGGCGAGTAATTGCCTGCGCAAAGCCAGCATCAGCATTAAGGCATGCTCAGGAACCCCAGATAAAGCGTAATCACGAATATTACAAACGCGTATCCCTCGTGCTTTACACGCTGCCAAATCAATCTGGTTATAACCGGTTGCGGCAACCGCAATCATTTTCAAATTTGGGCAAGCCGCAATCGTTTCCGCCGTAATAGAGACTTTATTGCTAATCACAATTTCTGCATTTTGTAATCGCCCCGCCACATCAGCAGCAGCCGTATTGGCATATTCCTGCCATTGATGTTTGGCTTTTAAGGGGAGTAAAGTGAGAGGTAATGAATCTCGATCTAAAAATACAATTCTTGGTAGCATAAATAATCCCATATAAAAACGTGCGCCTTGTTCTGCGCAAGCGAAAGATGATCAAGCAAATAGCAGAGCACTTACATTTTCTATCAAGGTAAAAAACCATGCATCAAGTCGATATCTTTCTTGCCCAAGGTTTTGAAGAAATAGAATTAGTAACGGTGGTTGATATTCTACGCAGAGCCAACATCAATACCCGCCTGATTGCTGTGGCAGACCATACCGCAGTAATGGGCGCGCATCAAATCACCTTAGAAGCGGATATAACGCTGGCTCAAGCCGACAACAACGCACAGATGTTAGTGCTACCCGGCGGCGGGCCTGGCACACAGGCAATGATGGCCTCTATAGAGTTAATCAGCCGACTAAAAGCCCATTTTGCCGCAGGCCGCCCCATTGCCGCGATCTGCGCGGCTCCGATGGTGTTAGCCAAAGCAGACTTACTTAGAGAGAATAAAGCCACATGTTTTCCTGGCTGCGAAGCCCCATTGCTAGCAGCAGGCGCCATTATCAGTGGCGGCGATGTAATCGTAGACGGCCTTATCACAACATCTCGCGGGCCTGGTACGGCTGCAGCATTTGCTTTTGAGCTCGTCCGCCAAATCAAAGACGAAGCCATCGCCAAAGCGCTGCGTAAAGAAATGCTGTTTGATTAAACACGTATTTATGCAGAAAAATCAAATAAGGCGCAGTTCACAAAACACATAATAATCACGAATAGATATCGCATTTGAATAATATCCATGCGTATTGCATTTTTTGTGTGTCGATTGCTTGCTGTGGGCAAGATGCCCTCGTCGTAATATCCGCAGTGAATCACGCAGCGTAAAAAAACCCACAATATGCTTGTGGGTTTTTTATTGCTTTTGCTTATTACACCAGCTCATAAACCGTTTTACCGCGCAATTTAAACAGCTGCGCAGCGTGATATAGGTTTTCTGAATGGCCCACAACTAATAGGCCCGATGATTTCATTTGTGGCGCAAAGCGCTCTAAGATTTTAAACTGGGTTGGCTTATCAAAATAAATCATGACATTGCGGCAAAAGATCACATCATAGGGGCCACGAATTGCCCAAGTGGTCTCAACTAGATTCAACCGCTTAAATGTAATCATATCGCGCAATTCTTGTTTGGCTTGATAGTGCCCATCTGGCATTTTATCAAAAAAACGCTTGACTCTTTGTGGCCCTAAACGCTCAACTTCTTCTCCTGCATAAATCCCCAAGCGCCCCGTTTCTAACACATTGGTATCTAAATCGGTTGCGGTAACTTTGACTGGCGGGCGCATGCTATCAAACGCTTCGCAGGCGGTCATTGCAATACTGTATGGCTCTTCACCGGTGCTGGAAGCCGAAGACCAAACATTTAAGGTGCCTGCGCTACGATGAGCCAATAAATGCTCAGCCAGAATCGGGAAATGATGCGATTCCCGAAAAAACGAAGTGAGATTAGTCGTTAAAGAATTGGTAAACAGCTCAAATTCTTTGCTATTGCCGCGCTCTAAAACTTGCAAATATTCATTAAATGTATGCATGCCCAAGGCCCGTAAGCGCTTAGCTAAACGGCCATAAACCATATCTTGCTTAGCAGGAGATAAGGCAATACCTGCGTAGTTATAAATTAACTTACGCACCTTTTCGAAGTCTTGCTCCGTAAATTGAAATTCACGAGAAGGTGTAGGCAGCATGGTCATCCTTTATGCTTAATTTCTTTAAAAACGATAAGACGTTATAGCCCCAAATCAGACCAAATAGCATCAATACGTGATTTAACTGCATCGTCCATTGCAATGGTTCTACCCCATTCACGGCTGGTTTCGCCTGGCCATTTATTGGTGGCATCCAAGCCCATTTTGCCACCTAGCCCCGATATCGGCGAAGCAAAGTCTAGGTAATCAATCGGCGTGCTTTCCACCAAGGTGGTGTCTCTAACTGGATCCATACGGGTGGTAATCGCCCAAATAACTTCTTTCCAATCTCGAATATCAATATCGTCATCCACCACCACAATAAACTTGGTGTACATAAACTGCCGCAAGAATGACCACACTCCAAACATCACCCGTTTAGCGTGCCCAGGATAAGATTTCTTGATCGAAACAATCGCCATCCGATAACTACATCCCTCAGGCGGCAAATAGAAATCAGCAATTTCGCTAAACTGCTTTTGCAAGATCGGCACAAACACTTCATTCAAAGCCACGCCAAGCACTGCAGGCTCGTCTGGCGGCTTGCCGGTATAGGTACTGTGGTAAATCGGATCTTTACGCGTGGTGATGCGCTCTAGGCTAAACACAGGGAACCAGTCTTTTTCATTGTAGTAACCGGTGTGATCGCCATATGGGCCTTCCAGCGCATATAAGTAGCCGCCCACTTCTTTGAGTGGAATACCCGCTTCACTCACACCGCTAAATCCTGGTTCTGCTGGCTGAATATGCCCTTCTAAGATGATTTCTGCCCGTGCAGGCACTTGCAAATCAGAGCCTATACATTTCACCAGTTCGGTTTTTGAACCCCGCAGCAATCCAGCAAATTGATATTCCGACAAGGTATCGGGCACAGGCGTTACCGCGCCAAGGATCGTGGCCGGATCGCAGCCTAATACCACGGCAATCGGAAAAGGCTGCCCGGGATTTTGCTGTGCGTACTCACGAAAATCCAAAGCGCCGCCACGATGTGCCAACCAGCGCATAATCACTTGATTGCGGCTAATCACCTGCTGGCGATAAATCCCTAGGTTTTGGCGCTTTTTATTAGGCCCACGCGTCACCACCAAGCCCCAAGTAATCAGCGGGGCGGCATCTTCTGGCCAGCAGTGTTGGATGGGAATACGCGCTAAATCGACATCAGCCCCTTCCCAAACTACGTCTTGGCATGGGCCATGCTTGACTTCCTTAGGCGACATGCTGAGTACTTGTTTTAACAGCGGCAGCTTGTCCCAAGCATCGCGCAAGCCTTTAGGTGGCTCTGGCTCTTTTAGATAGGCCAAGGTTTTGCCAATTTCATGTAGGGCGCTAATATCCGCCGCCCCCATGCCATTGGCCACCCGAGTGGGCGTGCCAAACAAATTGGCCAGTACCGGCATGCTATGGCCAGGTACGTTTTCAAATAATATCGCTGGCCCTTCGCTGCGCAAAGTGCGATCACAAATTTCGGTCATTTCTAAGTAGGGAGAAACCGGCACGGTAATCCGCTTTAATTCGCCCCTTTGTTCCAGCTGAGAAATAAAATCACGCAGATCACGGTATTGCATAAAAGAAACCTATAAAAAAACCACCACTACTCGGATAGCGTCATTGAGGCGCGATAAACACCGCCAGCCGCAATGGATACTGCATTATCTAAAACATCGCCACGCTCAACACAGACAAAACCATGATAATGCTCAGCCCCTACATCCGCCATTTTAGCGGCTCCTTCCCAAGGATTCCAAACGATCGCCGAATGCGTATCGCTGACTATTTTAACCTGCCCAGCGCTATGCTTTATCACTTGTTCAGCAGGCACATCTAGATACACCCGATCAGTCAGCGCTTGCACGCGTAAATCACCCGCTTGCAGCAAGTGTGGCCGGCCATCTAGCAAGGTATCCACGTAGGTGCAGCCATCTAAGCCGCTAATAGCTACTTCCTGCACATCTGGCACGGCTAAATAGCTGTGAAAGGCCTGCGAAAAGGGCGCGGCTGTATCACTACGATTTTCAACGCTTAGCTGCAAACTAAGCGTGCGGCCAACGATCACTTCTAAACGGAACAAACAAGCATGTGGCCACAGCGCACGCGTTGCGGCACTATCAGCCAGCTCTAGGGCTATTTTAATTTCGCTATCGCTGAGGATTTCCACCTCTAACACTTCCCAATTAGACACCCGCGCAAAACCATGCGAAGGCAAGCCGGCAGGATGAGTACCAAACCAAGGCATGCAAAGTGGAATCCCCCCCCTGATCGCTTTACCTTGTGCAAATAACGCATTGGGTGAGCGCCATAGCAGCTCACACCCGCCTTTAGGAATAAAAGACAGCAAGTGCGCGCCTTGCAAAGCAATCACCGCCGAGCCTAATTCACCTTCAATTTGCAGCAATGGCAAGCCAGGCTCTTCCCCCCCATATAAATCGACCGAGGAACACAAACTGATTTCAGGGATAGCGGCCAACAAGGTGGCCAGATTTGCTTGCATAGATAAACTCCTTGTTATTCAGTACGCCCATAACCAGTGATTGCTACTGTGGACGACGCGGCACCCACACCAAGGCATCGCCATCTATCACTTTTACACCCCGTACCCAGCATTCAGTCAGTAAACGCACACGTTGTTTTTCTTGAAACAACTCTAAAACGGTCACTAAAGCCATTACCGTGTCACCGATTTTGACTGGCTTTAAAAACTTTAAATTTTGGCCCATATAAATGGCCCCTGCACCCGGCAAGCGCGTTCCAATGATGGTAGAAATCAAACTGGCACTCAGCATACCGTGAGCAATTCGGCCTTCAAAGCGTGTTTTTGCCGCGTACTCTTCATCGATATGCATAGGATTATTATCGCCAGAAATGCCAGCGAACAAAACCACATCCGTTTCAGTGATGGTCTTACGATATTCAGCACTTAAACCTAAAGCTAAGTCTTCCATAAAGTAATTCATATTCATCCCGGTAAATTAAGATAATTTAAAATCATTGAATCACTAAGGCCCAGTGTTTTTTCCTACACCCGCACCAGAATGGCGAAACGAAGAGGGCGTGACCACCGGCATACGGTTTAAATCCAGCCAAGGCGATATCCACTTAAAGGTACGTCTGTAGGCATCTGAGCTCGCATCGGGATTAAACGCAATCGCTACCCTTGATGCGCCCACCGCCATCCGTTTTACCACATCAGGCTTTAAGCTGACGTTATCAAAATCATGAAAAGCATCTGGATAGGTAATTAATCGAAAGGTCGGTTGATCTGCCTTTGCCACTAAAGCACGGCATGGCTCGGCGGGAGTCCAATCATCCTCTTCCCCCACCAGCATCAGCAATGGCGCGGTGACTTGGTATTTATCGCGTTGCAAATAAGAGCTGCATGAGGGGAAAAACGCCACGCCAACGCGAACCGATGGCAGCTTTTGCCCTAGCAATGATAAAACAGCGCTAGCGCCATGCGACCAGCCAATCACGCCTAAGCGATCACCATCAATTTCCTTGCGGGTTTTTAGCCATTCCAACGCATGCCGTGCATCTTCTGCACGCATTTTAGGGCTTAAGGTGCGCTTACTGAGCGGCACACTGCAGAGCTCCAGCAAATCACGCCCGCCAAAGCTATCAAGCATCAAGACGGCGTAGCCTTTTTCCTGCAAAAGGCTCGCCATTCGCTCTGGCCTTGGATTTAGCCCTGTTGTTTGCCCCATACCGTTGCAGCCATGCAAAAGCACCACCGCGGCAGCAGGCCCAGCATCAGGAAAAGGAGGGGGAAGGTATTTTGCAGACAAGGTGATTTCTGCACCGGGAATGAGCACACGCTCAGCCCAAACAGGCAAAGCCAGCATACTCAACAAACAAGACCAGTAAATAATTCGCATCGGACCAAGGAATCAAAGAACCTAACAATAAAATTTGCCTTTAATCGATGCAAGAGCATCCAAAGAAAACCAGCAAGGCAAAACACCATATCAGCACAGCTACTTTTATCACTCATGCAAAAAAGAATTAAGCCCTTTTTTACTCTTTGCAAACAAACAAAGAAAGTAAAAAACTCGCCTTAATTCATTAATCAATCTAGAAAAATTACTGGAAACTGGCACAAGAAACGCAATAAGGACCACCCAAGCACCCCGTAACCTTCCATCAGCCCAGAGTGGCGCGCACTCTACCACATGCAAGTTAACTTGACTAAGCTGACTCGCCTTAACGCTTGCGTCTGCAGTCTGCCTTAGTTTATTTACAAATTTTGACACTAACAACGCAATTTTATTAAGGAGTCGGCATGAGCGACACAATACACACCCATTTCAGCCATGGCATTGCTTCTATTACGCTCGCAAGACCTGAGCTTTGCAATGCCTTTGATGACATGTTAATTGCAGAGCTCACCGCCACTCTTGCTGCATTCGGACAAAACTCCAACTTACGCGTTGTTGTGCTATCGGCTGAAGGCGACACATTTAGTGCAGGCGCAGACTTAAGCTGGATGCACCACTCCACCCAATTTGATCAACATCGCAATTTTGAAGATGCACTCAGACTTGCCCGCCTCATGCAAACACTGGAGCGTTTACCGGTGCCCACGATTGCCCGAATCCAAGGCCCAGCCTTTGGTGGCGGTGTTGGCCTGATTGCTTGCTGTGATTTAGCCGTGGCCACCAACGATAGTTGGTTTCGTATCAATGAAGTGCGGCTAGGCTTAATCCCAGCCGTTATTGGGCCTTATATCATTGGCAAAATTGGCATCAGCGCAGCAAGGCGATATATGCTGACCGCAGAACGATTCGACTGCCATACAGCACTAAAATTAGGCTTAGTACACGAGGTAAAACAGAATATCGAGGAAATGGATGCGCAAGTACAGGCTTGGATAAACGAGCTACTACAAAATAGCCCACATGCACTCACTGCAGCCAAAAGGCTAATTACATCCGTAGTACATCGCCCTATTGATGATGCGATGATTTCTGATACCGCACACCGTATTGCACACATCAGAACCCATGAAGAAGCACGTGAAGGCGTAGCCGCCTATTTGGGCAAACGCGCCCCTTCATGGCATATCAATCGAAATGCTAAGCTAAATGGCGAGTAGCTGAAACCCTCGTGCATTCAGACTCAGCAACACTGAGTAGTTGCAAACTAGGCAGGTTAAAGGGGCGAAGAAACTCATCTCTAGTTGCGAGGATGTCCACGGTTTCTAGCTCTGCGCTTCCGTCTTCCATCTTGAATACGGTGATCATGGCAATATCTCCTCAGGTCATAAGCAAGAATCTAAGTCCATTGCTTATTAGTAATATCGGCATGTCAGTAAGAAAATACAATCCTAATTATCAAAAAACGGCAAGATAAAATTTCTCTTGCCGTTTTTACCCCCTATTTTACTCAGGTGAGCTAGGTTTTAGCTTGTAATCAACTTTAATTTGCGATTTAAGCGCCTGTAAATAGCTAGCCACTTCAACTTGTCCATACATCTGACCGATGCTTTCACTCATGCGACGACGTAATTCGTCGTCTAATGCTGGGGCGGCCGTTGATTTCAGCACTTTAAATAACGCAAAACCTTGGCCTTTCACCTCCGCCCCCACGTAAGCGGGTAACTTATCCGCAGACACGCTAAAAATTTCTTTCAGCTGAGCTTCTGGCACTGCAGATTGCCCCATACGTAGCATTTCTTGTGCTGCAGACCAAGTAAGCGTGTCCGCCCCGCCTTTTTTCAGCTCGGCTAATTTCTGAGTGCCCTCAGCAAGCGCTAATTTAAGTGCCTTCTCTTGCTTAAGCTTAGTTAAAATGCCTGCGCTTACCGCTTCTAACTTCTGCAGTTGCGCGGGTTTTGCCTCAAGAACGCGCACAGAAACCAAAGTACCTGGCGTCACTTCAATGGCTTCTGAATTATGTTTCTTTTTCAATACATCATCGCTAAATACAGCCTCACGCAACTTCTCGTTATTGAGCACTTCATCAGTCGCCGCTGCACGTGTCACCCAAGCACTTTGCTGTACAGCCAATTTAAATGCCTCTGCCGCTGGCTTTAAACTATCTGCTTGCTGATAAACCAGCTCATTAAATTTCTCAGCTTGGTTTTGGAAGCTTTGCTGTACTTTTTCAAGCTTAAGCTTGCGCTCTACTTCAGGCTGTACTTCTGCCAAAGTTTTGCTGCGAATATCATCAAGACGAATAATGTGCAAGCCAAAATCGCTGGCAACTACCCCACTAATTTCGCCTTTTTTAAGTTTAAACGCCGCATCATCAAACGGCTTTACCATCGCGCCATGAGGGAAAAAACCTAAATCCCCACCATTCATAGCCGAGCCTGGATCTTGCGATTCTTTTTTAGCTAGCTCAGCAAAACGCGCGGGATTGGCTTTGAGCTCTTTTAAAATGGCATCAGCCTTAGCCTGCGCCGTTTTCTTCACTTCTGGCTTAGCATCTTTAGCCAGCGTAATTAAGATGTGGCTGGCTTTACGCTCTTCGCCTGTAAGTTGTGCTTTATTTGCTTCAAAATATTTCTGCACATCGGCAGGCGTCACCACAACACTCTTAGCTAATTCTTGCTGAGAGAAAACGATATATTCCAAGCGGGCCATTTCTGGCGATTTAAATTCTTCACTGTGCGTATCGTAATATTTTTTAACCTCGGCATCCGATACGGTCACTTGCGACAGAAAAGCGGCGGGCGAAATCTGCACCATCGCCACTTCTCTTTTCTCACCCAAAAGCTTCGCCATATGCTCTGTCATGGCCGCCGATTGAATGCCATTAGCAAACCCAGCCAATAAATGTCGGCTAGATAAATCATCACGCACACGCTGCTGAAAGGCCAGCGGCGTCATTTGCTGGGATGCAAGTAAGTCTTGGTAGCGCTGTGTGCTAAATTTGCCATTTTCTTGGAAGTCTGGAATAGCAGCAATGGCATCACGGACTTGATCATCCGAAACCTTGAGATGCAATAAACCTGCTTGCTCAAGTAAGAGCTGCTTTTTAACCAGCTGCTCAAGCACCATCGGTTTCATTTCATTTGCGATAGGCTGGTTGCCAATGGCTTGAGCAAGCTCACGAGGGGTAATAGGCGTCTGGCCGACCTTAGCCAGATACGATTCGCCATCTTCCATAGCGCTGTAGCCAGTAAGGCCAACACCAACAACTAGACCCAAAGAAACGAGGCCAAGGACCACCTGAACGGCGGTCTTGTTTTTTTCAACAAAAGAAAACATGGGACAAGCAACTCCGCGAGTGATTCGCAACATACAATCTGAAATGGCGGATGACCAATCGATCTATGCCACGAAGGCGTGTATTTTTTATGTTTAAACGGGCAACCACAATTACCACAAGATGTGGGCACCATAACCGAGCGTGTAAATCTCACCCTGTCGGATAATGCCAGATTGACGCCTGCCTGTCTTGCAAACGCAAATAATAGACAAATAAAAAGCCAAGCATTTCTGCTTGGCTTTTTATTTTAATCTGGCGGAGCGGACGGGACTCGAACCCGCGACCCCCGGCGTGACAGGCCGGTATTCTAACCAACTGAACTACCACTCCTCAATGCAACTAAATCTTCTGTAGTTAAATGGTGGGTGATGACGGGGTCGAACCGCCGACATTCTGCGTGTAAGGCAGACGCTCTACCAACTGAGCTAATCACCCAAGACCAAATTACTACACCAACAAAGCTTTAGTCAGCAAAGTAAGTCGATTATTGTACTGCATCTTTCAAAGATTTACCAGCCCTAAATTTAGGCTGTTTTGCAGCAGCAATCGCGATAGTCTCGCCAGTGCGTGGGTTACGGCCGCTGCGCTCAGCGCGCTCAGACACGTAAAAAGAACCAAAGCCGACCAACGTTACTTCGTCGCCTGATTTAAGGGCTTGAGTTACGGCTTCTACTGTTGCATCCAGAGCTTTACCTGCATCAGCCTTGGAGAGACCAGCGGATTCTGCGATGGCGTTGATGAGTTCCGATTTATTCACTTACGTCCCCTTTCAATTCTGATTGGATTGATACGATTAACCTAATTACTGAAGCTTTATAGCAAGCCACAAAATCTCGTGTCAACTAATGTTTAGTAAGCTGTCCAGTTGCTTCCACTCCTGCTTGCGGTAAAACAGCCTCTGAACTGGCCACCACTTCCGGCAAAACCTCCGGCAACCGCTCTAAGGCAAGCCCCAACACCTGATCGATCCACTTGACTGGGTGTATGGTTAGCCCGCGCTTTACATTGTCTGGTATCTCAGCGAGATCCTTGACATTGCCCTCTGGAATCAATACCTGCTTGATGCCACCTCGGTGAGCAGCAAGCAGTTTCTCCTTTAAACCGCCAATTGGCAACACTTCCCCACGCAGGGTGATCTCTCCTGTCATTGCAACATCGCAACGAACGGGGATCCCAGCCAGCACGGAGACCATTGCAGTTGCAATACCAATCCCCGCTGAAGGGCCATCTTTTGGCGTAGCACCTTCAGGAAAATGAATGTGCATATCAATTTTCTGATAAAAATCAGGGTCTATCCCGAGGGCCTTAGCGCGACTACGCACAACCGATAACGCCGCTTGGATGGACTCTTGCATCACATCACCGAGCTTGCCGGTTTGTATCATTTTCCCCTTGCCTGGGAATTTTACCGCTTCGATAGTGAGCAATTCACCACCCACTTCGGTCCAAGCAAGGCCGGTTACCTGGCCAATTTGGTTAGTTTGCTCAGCAACACCGTAATCAAAACGATGTACACCTAAGTATTTTTCTAAGTTTTTAGGCGTAATGGTGATCTTTTTATCACTTGGTTTCATCATCAAGCTTTTCACCACCTTGCGGCAGATACGCGCGATTTCTCTATCCAAGCTCCGTACCCCTGCTTCACGGGTGTAGAAACGCACTACATCACGCACAGCAGCGTCGGAAATCACCAATTCACCCTCAGCCACACCATTGGCCTTGGTTTGTTTTGGCACGAGATATTTAAGTGCAATATTTACTTTTTCGTCTTCGGTATAACCCGACAAACGAATCACTTCCATTCGATCCAATAATGCCGGAGGAATATTCAGTGAGTTAGCCGTTGCCACAAACATCACATCCGACAAATCAAAATCCACTTCTAGATAATGATCGCTAAATGCGTGGTTTTGCTCAGGGTCTAACACTTCTAGCAAAGCAGAAGAAGGATCGCCACGGAAATCCGAGCCCATCTTATCCACTTCATCAAGCAAAAAGAGTGGATTTTTTACACCAATCTTTGTCATCGACTGCAGGATTTTACCCGGCATCGAGCCAATATATGTGCGACGATGCCCACGAATCTCAGATTCATCACGCACGCCACCTAAGGCCATGCGTACAAATTTACGATTAGTGGCACGAGCGATCGATTCACCCAAGGAGGTTTTACCCACGCCAGGCGGCCCTACAAGGCACAGAATAGGCGCTTTGAGCTTTTCAACACGGCTTTGTACCGCAAGGTACTCAACAATGCGCTCTTTGACCTTCTCAAGACCGTAGTGATCGGTATCCAGCACCAACTCAGCGGCAGGGAGCTCTTTGCTGATTTTGGTTTTCTTTTTCCATGGCAAATCAAGCAAGGTATCAATGTAATTACGCACCACGGTTGCCTCTGCGGACATCGGCGACATCATGCGTAATTTTTTCAGCTCGGATTCAGCTTTATCGCGCGCTTCTTTGCTCATACCGGCGTTTTTGATTTTTTTATCAAGCTCGTCGATATCTGCGTTTTCATCTAGCTCGCCCAGCTCTTTCTGAATGGCTTTAACCTGCTCATTCAGATAGTACTCACGCTGGCTTTTTTCCATTTGGCGCTTTACACGGCCACGGATACGTTTTTCTACCTGCAAGATATCGAGCTCAGACTCAAGCTGTTTTAACAGCTGTTCCATGCGGCGACGCAGGTCAAACATTTCTAATATGGATTGCTTTTGCTCAAGCTTTAAAGGCAAATGCGCGGCAATAGTATCTGCCAAGCGATGTGCGTCTTCGATCCCAGCCAGAGAGGTCAAAATTTCTGGTGGAATTTTTTTATTGAGCTTAACAAATTGATCAAATTGGGTCAGCAAGGCACGGCGCATCGCCTCTACTTCATGCCCTTGCTCGCCACTGGCATCAACCGGATGAGCGATCGCACTATAAAAGCCGGCCTCTTCATCAATATCGGTGACTTCAGCACGCTGGCCACCTTCAACCAGCACTTTAACCGTACCGTCAGGAAGCTTCAGCATCTGTAAGATGCTGGCAATCGTACCTACTGGATAAATGTCAGCCAAGCCTGGCTCATCTTTCTGGGCGTTCTTTTGCGCAACCAGCAAGATATGGCGGCCATCTTCCATCGCGGCTTCTAGCGCACGAATCGACTTTGGGCGACCCACAAATAGCGGGATAACCATATGCGGAAACACCACCACATCTCGTAGCGGCAGCAGCGGCAAATGGACATCGTCGGCAAACGCAACAGTTTGTGACATCAACAAAGGGCCTCGAAAGTGGATTTACCCCATAGAGCTGGGGGCTTGGGCAAGAAATTACAATGCCCTAGAAGTAACTCTGACCTGAAAATTTCAACCCAGAGTCTTAAATAGTATCTTTTTGCTTGCATAAAGACACCAGCAAACCTTGGCTGGTGTCTTTACACATTACTCAGTTGCAGCAGGATCAGCGTAAACAATTGTTGGTGCAGTTGCGTTTTTAATCACCGATTCGTCCACCACCACACGGCTCACCCCTTCCATAGAAGGTAGCTCGTACATGATATCTAGCAAAGATGACTCAACAATGGAACGCAGGCCACGTGCACCAATTTTACGCTCCATCGCTTTATGTGCAATCGATGCCAAGGCTTCTTTTCCGACTTCAAGCTCAACGCCTTCCAATGAAAACAGTTTTTGATACTGTTTAATCAAGGCATTTTTAGGCTCTGTCAGAATAGAGACCAAAGCCGCTTCATCTAATTCTTCTAAAGTTGCAGTCACCGGCAAACGGCCAACAAACTCAGGAATCAAGCCAAAGCGAATCAAATCATCGGGCTCTACCGTGTGCAGCATTTTGCCAACACTGGTGTTTTCGTCCTTGCTCATCACTTCGGCACCAAAACCAATGCCGCTTTTTACTGAGCGATTACGGATAATTTTATCTAAGCCTTCAAACGCGCCACCACAAATAAACAAGATATTGGTGGTATCAACCTGCGGCATATCTTGGTTTGGGTGCTTACGGCCACCTTGAGGAGGAACCGATGCAACCGTCCCTTCTACCAGTTTCAATAACGCCTGCTGCACACCCTCACCCGATACATCACGGGTAATCGATGGATTCTCAGACTTACGCGCAATTTTATCGATCTCATCGATATAGATAATGCCACGTTGGGCTTTTTCTACATCGTAATCGCACTGAGCCAAAAGCTTAGCAATGATGTGCTCAACGTCTTCACCCACATAACCCGCTTCAGTCAACGTTGTGGCATCTGCAATCACAAACGGCACATCCAATAGCTTAGCCATGGTTTGCGCTAATAATGTTTTACCCGAGCCAGTTGGCCCGATCAGCAGAATATTGGATTTAGCCAATTCCACATCATTATCAACAGACTTATTGCTGGTTAAGCGCTTGTAATGGTTGTAGACCGCAACGGCTAGAATCTTTTTGGCGCGCTCTTGGCCAATCACATAAGAATCCAGAGTGGTGCGAATTTCCACTGGCGTAGGTACGCGCTTGCCATCACCTGCCTGCGCTGCCTCACCAACCACCGCCGCAGCGGCTTCGTCTTTTAATACATCACGGCAAAGCTCAATGCATTCGTTGCAAATAAACACTTGCGGCCCAGCAATCAGCTTAACCACTTCGTGCTGGCTTTTACCGCAAAAAGAACAATAAAGGAGTTTTTCTGACATCGCCTAACCTACACCCCAACAACGGGCCCTAGAATAAAAAACCGCCAGGCTCGCTGGCGGCATTGTCACGATCGGCACAGACTTATTTAGCTGCGGCCACGCTACGAGACTGCAATACATCATCAATCAAACCATAGTCTTTTGATTCTGCAGCACTCATGAAATTATCACGATCGGTATCGCGCTCAACGGCTTCGATACTTTGACCGGTATGTTTCGCCAGCATTTCATTTAAGGAACGCTTGGTTTTGATTAATTCACGTGCATGAATTTCAACATCAGAAGCTTGGCCAGAAAGACCACCAATCAAAGGCTGATGAATCATGATGCGTGAATTAGGCAGTGCATAGCGCTTACCCTTAGTACCACTTGATAACAAGAATGCACCCATACTCGCCGCCATACCCACACACATGGTCGATACGTCAGGCTTAATAAAATTCATTGTGTCGTAAATCGCCAAACCTGCGGTCACTGAGCCACCAGGAGAGTTGATATACAAGTGAATATCTTTATCTGGATTTTCGGACTCTAAAAACAACATCTGCGCAATAATCAGATTTGCGCTTTGATCGTTAACGGGGCCAACCAAGAAAATAACACGCTCTTTTAATAGGCGTGAATAGATATCGTAAGAGCGCTCGCCACGGCCGCTTTGCTCAACGACCATTGGGATATACCCCAGGTTTTGTGGGTCAAATTCTTGTCTCGACATCTTTTTCTCTCAGAAATAATGGCTCGATTGATTGTTTTTTGGAAAACGTATCAATAGATCCCATAGGGTCATTTAAACGATAAAGTACCACCTTGATGGCACTTTATCGTAGCACCTCATTTGCCGAGATTGATTAGCCTTGTTGGCCCATCAATTCTTCAAAGGACATGCCTTTTTCGGTTACTTGCGCCTTAGCTAAAACAAACTCAACCACATTGTCTTCCAATGCCATTGACTCTGGACCAGCTAGACGCTCGCGATCTTCAAAGTACCAAGCTACTACTTCGCTTGGATCTTCGTAATTCTGTGCTAAGTCTTCAACCACAGCCTTCACTTGTTCTAGCTTAGCTTCCAATGCATTGCCTTTCACCAGTTCAGCCAAAGCTAAACCAAGGTGAACACGGCGCTGAGCTTGCGCTTCAAACATTTCTGGCGAGAACGGAACGTACTTTGGGTCGATACCGCGTGCTTTCAAGTCCGCCAGTGCGCCTTCGGCCAAACGACCGATTTCTAACTGAACTAAAGCCTTAGGCAAATCAACTGGAGCAGCAGCAATCAGCGCAGTCATGACGTTTTCTTTGGCACGGGCTTTCAGACGAAAGCGTACTTCGCGCTCTAAGTTGCCACGTACTTCAGCACGCATTTTCTCTACATCACCATCGACGATGCCGAGGCTTTTTGCAAATTCTGCATCAACTTCTGGCAAGATTGCAGCCGCTACATTTTTAACCGTTATTTCAAATACAGCAGTCTTACCTGCTACATCAGCACCATGGTAATCAGCAGGGAAATCAACGCTAACCGATTTGGTTTCGTCTTCTTTCATGCCAATCACACCGGCTTCAAAACCTGGCAACATTTGACCCTTGCCCAGCAAGAAAGCGTGGTTCTCAGCAGAGCCACCGTCAAACAATACGCCGTCGATTGAGCCTTTAAAGTCAACAATCACGCGATCGCCATCAGCCGCTGCACGCTCTACACGCTCAAAGCGAGTACGCTGGCGACGCAGGATATCAACGGTTTTTTCTACTTCAGCATCAGATAAATCCAATACTGGCTTTTCAATTTGCGCAGCCGCCAAATCACCAATCACAATTTCTGGATACACTTCAAATGTAGCTGAGAATTGGAAATCGCCCGTTTCTTCTGCCGCATCTTTTGGCTCGAAACGTGGGTAGCCCGCTACGCGCAGCTTTTGCTCTTGCACAGCCTTACCAAAGCTGGCTTCAACAATTTCGCCCAACACTTCTTCCTGAATACGGAAGCCGTAGGTTTGCGCAACGATTTTCATCGGTGCTTTGCCCGGACGAAAACCAGCAATTTTTGTCTTTTTAGACTTGGCCTTAGCATTTAAGCGCGCGTCAACTTGTTCAGAGATTTCCGACCGTGGCACAGAAATAGACAGGCGACGTTCGAGTTGATTCAGGGTTTCTAGTTGTACTTGCATTTCAAACCATTCCTATGGGGGATCAACGCGCGTACACGCATCTTAATAAATAGGGGATAAGCCAGCTCATCTGCAAAAAACACTACGCCAAGGCTGTAACAGCCAAAAGCTTCAGCTTCAGATCATCACCTGTATCAAATGAAAACCTCAGCTTTACGCGCAGCACTTATCGTGATTTACCAACAAAGTCGGTAAGTTTAGCGCACATCAGGGTGCAAATCCAAACAGAATTATTAACCAGCAGCAAACATAGCGGCGGCAGGGCTTCAGCCACGCAATAAGCGGCAATAGAGGCAGGACGATAAACAGAATAAAAAACGAGCGATTTTTAAAGCACAAAACTTAACTCAATACATAGCAAACATGAAAAAAGCCGCAAGAGCATTGCTCTTGCGGCTTTTTCAGAATATTTGGTGGGGGATAAGAGACTCGAACTCTTACACCTTACGGCGCTGGAACCTAAATCCAGTGCGTCTACCAATTCCGCCAACCCCCCACTTCGCTTCGTTGTGCACCGAAGGAAGACCCGCATTCTAGATGAAGAGTTTCGATTTGCCAAGCCTTTTTTTGAAATTTTTTAAAATACTTTTGCAGGCAGTATCACCAACACAATTTTGTTTAATATATCAGTAAGATAATCGCAATCTACACAGCCCACAAAAAGTTTATGTCATACTCCGCACAGATTTTCCCCTTATACACTCTTACGTCACTCCGCCCGTGAACGATCATACATACACACTCCTACGCATTCTTCCTGCCAGCGATCTGGCAACAAGCGAAGTCCGCTGGTTTGCAGACCGAGTATCTGGCTCTGCCCCCCTTAGCGCGCTTCCCCTAGCCCAACGCATTGAGCTGATTATTCCTGCGGCACTCAGCAATCTATATATAGCTGAGCTCCCCAAGCAATCCTTAGCCAAGCAACTCAAACTATTACCCCACCTATTAGAGGATCGCTTACTGAGCCCCGCGGCTACGCTCCATTTCGGTCTATCGGACAGCAGCAACAAAGTAATTGCAGTAGAGCGTAAATGGCTAGAGGCTTACCTTAGCCATTTACGCGAGCACCAAATCACCCCCAGCGCGGTATGGAGCATTTATGACTTACTGCCTGAGGGCACAGATTGCTATGTGGTTCAGGATGGTCAGTCGGGCTTACTACGCACGCCTGAAGGCCAATACAGCCATTTTGACGACGCCAGCATTATAGATGCGTTGATTGGCGATGCGCCGCGCCAAGACTTGGCCTTAGCAGATTTAATCCGTGACGCATCCCCTAGCACGAACCTGCTGCAAGGTGATTTTGCGCAGCGCAGCCAATGGCGCTTTGATTGGAAAATCCTCCAAACACCCGCCCTCCTGCTTGCCAGTATTTTTGCAGCGATTCTTTTGGGGCAAATGGGCGATTGGTGGCAATTGCGCAGCACTAAAATGGCTTTGCAACGTGAAATGCGCCAAACCTACGCTGCCGCTTTTCCTGGCGAACCCGTGTTTGACCCCGTATTGCAAATCCAAAGCAAATTACGCGAACGCGGCGGGCTGAGCACCAGCAGCAATGGCGATAGCCTAGATCTACTACTAACAGTAGCCAGGATTGCGGGCAATGGCTTGCAACTGGAACAGCTCGACTACGCCAATGGGCAGCTCAGTATGCTACTACCCGATTCACAAGCAAGTAGCCTGCAAGCACAACTCAAGAGTGCGGGGCTCTTTGCCGAAACCCAGCCCGCCTCAACAGGGAAAATGAAAATCCTTATTCACACCCAAGCAGCAAAATGAGCATTAAATGAACAAATTTAAAGAATTCTGGCAGCAGAGGAACCCACGCGAGCGCATTTACCTTAGTGCCTGCGCGGGCTTTGCCGCTTTTGCCATTCTCTATGCGGGCATTTGGCAGCCAATTAGTACATCCAGAGCATTACTCAGCCGCCAAGTTCCGCAAATGCAGCTGCAACTTGCCGAGCTACAAAGACAACTATCTGCCATCAAATCCACACCTGCAGGGCCTAGCCGTAGCGGTGATTTACGTGCTAGCGTACAAGCCAGCCTTGATGCTAAAAACACCAGCGCCGATATTCAGGCACTGTCTGCGGACAAATTACAAATTAAAATTGCACAAATTCGCTTTGCCGATGCTCTACCTTTACTCGCAGCCCTACGTAATGAAACTGGCTCACGCATTCATGCACTCAATATCAGTGGGGCAACGCATAACGGCTTAGTGCAACTCACGGCCACGGTAGAACGCCAATGAAACAATTTATTTATCACCGCAGCAAATTCCTCATCCCGCTATTTATTGTATTTTTAATTTTACAGTTCCCAGCCGCGTTTATTTTAAGGTTTGTGCCTGCACCGCTACAATTAGGTGGCATTTCGGGCACTATTTGGTCTGGGCGGCTGACCCCTCTTGGCATTAGCGGCCAGCAACTTCTAGACGAAGTTCGCTGGCAATGGCAGCCCGGCAAGCTCTTTACTGGGCAATTGGCTTGGCAACTAGAAACCCACCACGGGAGTCACAGCGGTAATGCTCAGCTATTACTAGGGCTGGGCGGCAATCGGCTAGAGGCCGTAAAAATAGCCCTGCCTGCCGCGCCGCTATTTGCCCTAGATAAAAAACTAGCGCCCTTTCAGCTGGCTGGCCTATTGGAAATTGAAGCCAGCAAAATATCAGCAAAGCAGTCGAGTGAAATCGGCATTGTCTGGCAAAATGCCAGCTCCTTAGTCACACCACAAGCTAATCCTTTTGGCAGCTACCAAATAAAACTACAGCCTAATCTAGACTGGAATATCTCTTCACAGGCAAACCCACTCTTAGCCATTAATGGCCAAGGTAAAATCGACCCGCAGCGTGGCCCACAAGGCGCATTGCTGCTCAAACCCGCCAGTGGCAAAGAAAGCCTCTTTGCCCCACTGCTCGATCGCATGCCGTTGAACGGTGAGCAACGTGAACTCAAGCTAGGCGTATAAACGAGCCGCTCTATAATCTGGCAGCGACCCACCGATAGCAAAGGATAAACAAAATGAAAAAAATCGAAGCAATCATTAAGCCTTTTAAACTCGACGAAGTGCGGGAAGCCTTGTCCGAGCTAGGTATTTCCGGCTTAACCGTCACCGAAGTTAAAGGCTTTGGTCGGCAAAAAGGCCACACCGAGCTTTACCGTGGCGCTGAGTATGTAGTCGATTTTTTGCCTAAAGCTAAAATTGAGGTGGTATTAGAAGACGATAAAGTCGATACCGCCATTGAAGCCATCATTAAAGCCGCCAACACCGGTAAGATTGGCGACGGCAAAATCTTTGTAACGCCCGTTGAACATGTCGTACGTATTCGCACAGGCGAAATTAACGAACAAGCCATTTAAGCCCCATATCAAACACAAAAATGCCGCTCAGCTCAGCTCTGAGCGGCATTTTTTATCCACGAAATTTTACTGTGCGCGATAAGTGACCTTCAAAGTGTAATTTGCCGCTGCATAGCCATTAAGTAGCAAGTACACATCACCATTGACACTGATATTAAGCGCGCAAGTTTCTGTGCTATTTGGCCCATCGGATTTGCAATCAAAAACGCTGGTGCTTGGGGCGCTTCCTTTGCGCAGATATAAATCTGCATCGCCAGTGCCGCTCAGCACCGCGGTAAGATCACCGCCAGCCCCCACTTTAAACGGGCCATAACTTTGCTTTTGCCCAACCGTCAGCTTGCCGGAGAAGTTTTCCACCTTATCAGCAGGCCCAGGCCCAATAGCGCCATCGCTTCCCAGCTCAACCATAAAGGCCAGCGCCATTTTAGAAAACTTCAGGGCGTGCTGTGCCTGATTGCCGCTATTGGCATAGGTATCGTTCGCGGTATGGATATAGGGATTATCTTGAGTAAATGACGATTCAAATGGCATAGAGGCAAAATAGCCCTGTGCACTCCATGAAGCATGATCCGAGCAGGCATAGCCACACTTGTCGTAGCCAATTTTAATGCTTGGCAAATAGCTGGTGAGCAGATTGGCTACAAACTGATTTTGCGCGTTATCGGTGTAATCGGTGTAAAGATAAATGTCTTTATCCGAGCCTTTGTAGTTAGTCATATCCAGCTGCATCACCCCAACCACATTGGTGTTAGCGGCTTTAAAACTTTTGGCAATATCCTGCGAGCCGCGCAAGCCGACTTCTTCTGCAGCATACCCCATCAGCTTCAGTGTCCGGCGTGGCTTATACCCCCCCGCCACCATCACTCGCAGCACCTCAGTCATGCTGGCAATACCGGATGCATCATCATCTGCGCCTGGCGCACGCGTGCTTTCGCTCGTGCCCTGGCCACTAATTGAATCAAGATGCCCGCCCAACACCACCACCTCGGATGGATTATCAGTGCCCTGAATCGTCAGAATCACCGATTTTTGCGCCCAGGAATGGTTAAATTGCTCCACCGTAATATCACTGCGGCCAGCTGCAATTTGCTGCCAGCGCGTTTTCAGCCAATTAGATGCATTAACGCCATGTGTCGTGGTGTAGTAGCGATTAGTAAAAGCAGACAAGTCATTAATCGTTTGCGCGATATTACTGTCCTGCATTTGTGGCAATAAGGCATTCACGACGCCCTGATTATCCAGCACATACGAGGGGTGAGGCGCTGCCAGCAAGCTACTGACAGGCGTTAAGGCCTGACGCCCGGCCGCTTCACTGGCATGAAACATAAAACCGCCGCAGCGATGCAGTTCTTCATGCACGGATGCAGATAAGCGGGCCAGCTGCTGCTCATCCACTTCAACCAAATGCACCCGCTCAGCCGCCAGCAAACCCACTTGCGGCAAAATAGAACGACTCTCTTTTGCAATGGTCTGCGGCACCAGCTTTTGCAGCTGTAAATAGGCCGCATCACCCAGTGTTATCCAGACTTTTTTAGGTGCAGCATCAGCGGCAGCGCTCAGCAAGATACCGCACAAAAGCAGAGGGATCACTTTCAGTTTCATATTGAAGTTCCTTTGAACTTATTAAATCCAAAAAAAAGCCCTGCTCACATTCGTAGCAGGGCACGCGGCCTGGCACAGCCGCTGAGCAGACTTAATTACTGATAATTACCCTCCAGAGTGACATTACTAAAGGCCCTGTACGCTTTCAGAAGCAGGTAATAAGTGCCTGCTTTAGGCGCTGCAACGGTAATTTTTTCTGCATTGGTGCCACCATCTGATTTAGCGTCATAAGCAGTCGTTGTTGGTGCAGCGCCAAATTTAGCGTAGATATCAGCGTCCCCTGTGCCACTCGATGTTTTAAATGTCAGGTTTTTGGCCCCTGCTGGCACAACAAAGGTGTAAGTGACGGTGGCATTGCTGGCAAGCGCAAGCCCAGTTACCGGCACGCCCTTAGTCAGCACCTTGACAACAGGTGGCTTAACGATACAACTTACACCCACCGCTTCAAACGCTGAAGTGACGTCAGCAACAGTATAGCCACGGCTTGCTGCAGCTTTTTCTACGCCGCAAGCGCCTTGGTCAAACGTACTGTTTGCAGTCCAATAAAGGTGATTAGCATCCGCCATGACTTCAAACGCTTTACGAGTGCCCCAGCCTGTCTTGCTCGCCAGAAGATAGAAAGCTTTGTTGTACACGCCACTGCTTAAGTGCACATCAAGGCTATCGCTATACTGGCTGGCATGGCCAATAGAGCGGCCATCTTTGGTAGGATCAGCCATATAACGCAATGCACCACTAGCCTTAAATATTTCTGCTCCCACTAGGAAATCATTGGCGCCCTTCATATAAAACTCAGCCGCTTCCCCTGCCATATCAGAGAAAGCCTCGTTCATCCCGCCTGACTGCCTTGAGTAAACCAGACCGGAGTTTTGCTCTGTAAAACCATGACTCACTTCATGCGCAGACACATCCAAGGAAACCAAAGGATAGAAAGTACTCGCGCCATCACCAAAGTGCATGGCCGTACCATCCCAAAACGCATTTTCGTAGTTAGTGCTGTAATGAACACGCATCATCAGCGTTTGGCTGATTGGGCGCAGATTCAGCCAGTCTTTATACATATTGAAAACAACATTCCCAAAGTAATGAGCATCATTCAGTGGCGAAAAAGCGCCATTCACGGCAATACCAGGGCTATTTGGGCACGTAAACTGATAAGGCGTGGAGCCTGTTGTGGCATGGTTTAAGTTCACCGTAATCACATTGGGGCTAGCCATTTTGCAATCATCACTCACCACTAAAGGGCCGTAATTGGTGCCATAAACGTACTTCCCGGTCTTAGTATTACCACCTGGGCCAGTGGCATCTTTATGCGTAATCCCTTCCCAGTGATCGAGCACCACGCCGGTATTGGCATCAATAATAAAGTGCGGACGGCTTGGTTTAGTGGCGCTGCCATTAACAAACGAGACCACATAAATCAGCTGCGCCACATTATTTGCACCCAGCTTGACATACAGTTTGGCTTGCTCGTTTTCAGTTTTAATGGCCTTAGCCTGTGTTTTGGCCAGACTTAAAATTTGTGCTTGTGAGTACAGTGGCTTAGCACTTGGAATATCATTGCTTAGATTACGTAGCATGGCACCAGATAAAGCAGGCGGAGCGAGGCCCGCAGCACGGTTTTCAACCACACCCTCGCCCCAAACTGGCACGCCTTGGTGGAATTGCTGATAGCGTGTGACCACTTTACCGTCGGAATAAGTTTGACTACGCGTGGCTTTTAATTCATCAGACTGTAAGCCAAGTAAGCTGTGCACTCCATCATCAGTTAAGCCATGCGCTGTAATTCCAGCAGGGGCAACAAATCCATCCAAATCAACGCGTTCAGCAGCCATGGCATTGAATGCTCCACCTAATAGAACTGACATTAGTAGAGGACGAGCTATGCGATCTAATGCTTTCTTCATTATTAGCGACCCTTTTAAATTGAACGGGGATTTACCCCTAGTAGAATGACTAAATAAAAACAAACAAGCACAGGCAATCCTCAATATAAATATTGAGAGCAAGCCCTTTGGATTAAGTCAACGCTAGATAAATGCGCCCCAAGGTATCGACATTACTTGCCACTTATATTTATGCGGCTTTGTTTTACAATCATTAGCTAAAATTTGACCAACATCAAGGATTTATTTTAATTTAGTATGTTTTTTAAAAACCCGTATTTATTAGTGAATAACGACGCAACAAAATGCCAACAATGATGGACAAGCATATTTGTAAGCAGGGAAGCCCACTAGGGATTGCGCCGACAGCATTGTGCGCACTTTTACAACCATTAAGAAATTCAACTTGTTTAAAAAAATTCCAATGAGGCGCATGATTTTTTAATTTTCATGAGTCGATTCATTAGCAACTTAGTTGCAAATTAACCGGCTATTTTTCTAAATAAATAAAAAAGGGCAACTCTAAAGTAGCCCTTTTTTATTAGAATAAATTACATCCATGATTCATTAATCACTTTTGCTAGCTCGCTATCCATATCATGGGCATATCCTCAAACCATGATCCCGCCAAGATGCTTGCTTTTAATATACTGTGCTTTGTACTTCAAACTTTCTTGATCTTCGTAGGTAATCATTAAGTTAACATCATACAACCAAGGGGCTTTAGCCACAGCACCCCAGTAACGCGTCGCACCCTTTGCCTTCAACGCTTTGATGTCTTGCCAAGTGATGCCATCATCAAAGGAGCCTTTCTTGAAAGCGTTAGGATAAGCCACCATTATTAGTGGTAACTCCTTGCCAAGCGCGGCCATTGAAAGCACTACCTAGTAATAATTTGCTCGGCGAAACACCTGCATCGATATATAAATTCATCGCTTGATCGGCACTCCAACCGCCAACGCCACCATCAGGATCTAATTTATTTTGATAAAAATCAGTATGGTGGCTGGTGTTTTTACTCCATGATCCGGCAAAGTCGTAAGACATCACTTTCATAAAGTCCACTGAATTGGCCACACGCATCACATCAATATTTTTTAGAAACCAAGCTGCAGCCGGTACAGCGACCGACAATTGATAACTCTCACCCGTTTTAGCGCCATATTTATTTAAATCGCAACAGGTTTATTCTAAAATATTAGGGTGGTTTTCTTTATCACTTGCCTATTTTTTAATAGGTAACCAATCTGGTTCAACGGGGCATTCCCAATCGCAATCAATCCCTACTCATTTATGTTCATCTATTAATTTAACCACATTAGCAATTAATTTAGCTCTCGGCTCTGGCGTTCTAGATAATTGAGAAAAACCATCTGCACCCCAGCCACCAATAAAGACGTTTACTTTTAAATGGGAATATTTAGCTTGCAGCTTTTCCACCTTATCTCACCTATTCACAAAGGGGACAATGGTAGCGGTTTTATCTGAATTAGGCTGTGGCTCTATATCTTTAATATACACATCGGTTTCATTACGAATCAAACCAAAGATTAAATTTAAAGTGGTAAGTTGATCGCCTTGAATATCATTAACACTTCAGCGGCGGCCTTTATCCATATATTGAGGGGTAGAGCCAATAGGCCAAGTACGGATATAATCCACCACTTGCTTATTATGCAATTTAACTGATGGTGAGGCTTTTACTGTCATTGCAACAGCGAGAAGTCATTTTTCATCCCCACATCCCTATAAAGAGTGAGGATCCAGTTTACGACCAGGCTAGATTCAAGTGTAAATATTAAACAATGCAGTGAAATTTATACGACAGTTTTCTTGCGCTCTTTTTCCGCTTGCCGACGTTGACGAAAAAACGCTCGGAGCATGTCCGCAGATTCCTGCGCCATCACGCCATCTACAACTTGGGTTTGATGATTTAATCGGCAATCGGCAAAAGGGTTAATCACACTACCCGCTGCCCCGGTTTTAGGATCAGTTGCCGCATACACAACACGGGCAATCCGTGAATGCAAGATTGCGCCAGCACACATAATGCACGGCTCTAAAGTCACAAATAACTCGCAATCTGGCAGGCGATAATTACCCAAATGGCGTGACGCTTGGCGAATCGCCATCATCTCTGCGTGCGCGCTTGGATCGTGACGCAAGATGGGTTGATTGCAGCCACGGCCAATAATTTCGCCCCGATGTACCACAATCGCACCTACCGGTACCTCGCCCAATTCTTTGGCACGTTGCGCCTCAAGCAAGGCCTGCTGCATAAAATCTAAATCATTCATAAACCAACAATCTTATAAAAAAGTTCTGTAAGCACAGAGGTAAGGAGAGCACAGAGCGCACGGAGAAAAACAAAAGCACTTTTTATGGGCGTTGCCTCATTTGTAGGGCGGGTGAAACCCCATACGCAGTAACCAAAGTCAAAAAGATCTTATCTAGTGCCTTCGGCACGTTGATTTAGATGCGGGCGTCCAGCGAATTATATGTTTTTTGTGCGACCAAGAAACGAAGCCAAACCACAACCCCAATAACACAAAAGCCCCTTTGCTGCGGACAATCGAGTCAGCGGTGGGAGGGAGTGGCTCGCTGCGCCTCGCTCCCAAGCGATCCCCCGCCCCGCTTGTTCCTCACTCCGGCGTATTTCAAGTAAAAATTTAAGCCCCGTATCCATAGCGTGGTCATCATACTTTGTCTTTGTTTGCTACTAAGAACCAAACTGGTTAGCGCGTATGGGGTTGCACCCGCCTACGAAAGACACATCTACACCGCCACACCCAGCATTTCTGCCGCATGCTGGCGGGTGGTGCCGGTGATTTCTACCCCACCCAACATGCGAGCGATTTCTTCGATGCGCTCTTCTATGCTCAGCATGCGAATGGTACTCAGCACGCCAGTGGCGGACTGGGTTTTGCTCACTTGCAGCTGCTGAAACCCACACGCTGCCACTTGGGGTAAATGGGTAATGCACAGCACTTGCCGCGCCGCGCCTAAATCGGCCAACATGCGGCCAACAATCTCAGCCACGCGCCCACCAATCCCCACATCCACCTCATCAAAAATAAGCGTAGGCACATTAGCAACTTGGCTGGTGATCACTTGTAAGGCCAAGCTGATGCGTGATAGCTCACCACCGGAGGCTACTTTTGCCATCGCTCTGGCTGGGGTAGTTGGGTGATTTGCAACCATAAATTCAATAGTTTCTAGACCAAAACTTGCAGGAGTTTCATGAGCATGTAGGGCAATTTCAAAACGGCTGCCAACTAAAGCCAAGAGTTGTAATTCTGCAGTGACCAACTTGCCTAACTTGCTTGCCGCTGCTTTACGTTTACTTGAAAGCGTTGCGGCTTGCTTGCGGTATTCGGCTTCTAGTTTTTGCACCCGGCGGCGTACGGCTTCTAAGCCTTGCGCTCCGCCTAATTCGGCCAAGCGCTCTTGCCAACTGGCGAGTTTTTCTGGCAAATCAGCAGGCTCAACGCGATATTTACGCGCCATACGAAAGATAGCGTCTAAGCGGCTTTCTACATCAGCAAGCCTTGCAGGATCTAGCTCTAGGTGATCGGCATAGCGGCGCAAGGCATATACAGACTCAGTCATCTGCGCTTCGGTGCTGGCTAGCAGTTCTAAAGTCTCTGAAATACCCGCATCAAAATCAGCCAAGGCACTCAGCTTCGTCTCCACGGCTCCTAGCCAAGATTGGCAATTCTCATCGCCATCGGCCAGCATCAATAGACTGCTTTGCACCCCATCAATCAGGCTGGCAGCATGGTGTAAGCGTTTATGCTCGGCTTGCAGCTCTGGCCATTCTGCAGCGGTAAATTGCAAGGCCACTACTTCTTCAACCTGCCATTGCAGGCGTTCGCGCTCGGCCTCAAAGGCCTCGGCATTATTGCTGGCCGTAGCCAATTCATCGGTAGCCGTTTTCCAATCTTTAAATAGGCCCGCCACATCACGCGCCAGCACCGTAGCGCCGGCGTAACCATCGACTAAATCACGCTGCACATCGGGGCGTAATAAGGATTGCGGGGCATGCTGGCCGTGGATATCCACTAATTGCTCACCCAGTGTTTTTAGCTGGGCCAAAGTGGCGGAAATCCCATTAATCCAAGCACGGGATTTACCATGGCTATCTATATTGCGCCGTATCAACAGCTCCCCGCCTTCATCCCCTTGCAACGCCTCGGCTTCTAACCACGCCAAGGCCGTTTGGGGCACGATAAACCGCGCTTGCAACTCGGCCTTATCTGCCCCATGGCGCACCACCGCGCTTTCTGCCCTCCCCCCCAAAAGCAAGCCCAAAGCATCAATCACAATGGATTTACCCGCGCCCGTTTCCCCCGTTAAGGTCGTCAAGCCAGAGGAAAAATCGAGGACAAGCTCGTCGACGATAACAAATGATTTAAGTGAGATAGAAAGCAGCATGCGCTTTGTTTACACCTTGGTTACAAGTGATGATGAGCGTAAAAAAAGGTCTGTAGGCACAAAGACCAAGGAAGTACACAGAGTAAACAGTTTTAAGGCAGGTAATCGTTCATCACTCCAAAAGGGTTCTCTCTGCCTGCTACCTGGTATTTTTATCTAGCTCTGCGTTTACAGATCTTTTAAGCTTTTTTTAGAAATGCGTAGATCTTCGCTTACAAGCGCTCGCCCCAACGCAGTTTCTCGCGCAGAGTATCGTAGTAGTGATAGCTATTGGGATGCAGCACCCTCAATGTATTGCGGTAGCGACTAATTAATACACGGTCTTTTTCATGCAAATTGCAGTGTGATTGATTATCAAAATAAACCCGTGCATCTTCCGAGCGAGTCAATAAAAACTCAACCGCACAGGTGTCGTTCACCACAATCGGGCGGTTAGACAAGGATTGTGGGCAAATGGGCACAAGCGTAATGGCGGGCAGGCTAGGATGCAAAATCGGCCCGCCCGATGCCAGCGCGTAAGCCGTAGAGCCAGTAGGCGTGGAAATAATCAGGCCATCCGAGCGCTGGCTATATACAAAGCGCCCGTCGATAAAGATTTCAAACTCAATCATGCCGCCGGTGTTGCCACGGCTAAACACCACGTCGTTAAACGCCAGAGCGCTATCGATTTCATGCCCATCACGCACCACGGTGGTTTCAAGCAGGATGCGCTCTTCGGGGATAAACTCACCGTACAGCATTGCAATCACCAGCTCGTCCATCTCATCCACTGAAATATCGGTCATAAAGCCCAAACGACCTTGATTAACACCGACTAGGGGAATGCGATAAGGTGCCAATAAGCGAGCAACACCCAGCATCGTGCCATCCCCGCCCAGCACAATCACCAAATCGGCAACTTTGCCGATATTATCGCGGCTAACCGCCTGATGCTCGGTGATACCATGCTCATCCGCAGTGGCTTGATCTAAAAACACCTTCACGCCGGCGCGGGCCAGCAGCGCAGCAAGCCTGCGAATTGGCTCGTCTAAGGTCGGTGTGCCCGTACGGCCAACCACAGCAATGGTTTTAAACAGTAGACTATGCATAAGCTTATTAGACCCGAAATTTAATAAAAAAACACCCGCGCGCTTTGCTTTAAACTCACGAAAACAACACAGCACATCTTGCTTGGATGCAAAAGCCCTTGTAAAACAAAGTAAGATTCGCCATAAACCTTAGCGCCACTCACTAATATGCTGAACGATCGTTCTCAAATTCTACTTAAAACCCTCGTCGAGCGCTACATTGCCGACGGGCAACCTATTGGCTCAAAAGCGCTACAGCACTTTTCTGGGCTAGATATTAGCTCGGCCACCATTCGTAATACGATGGTTGATTTAGAAGCGCTAGGCTTTGTTGCCAGCCCACATACCTCGGCGGGCAGGATCCCTACCGCGCTAGCTTACCGTGTATTTGTTGATTCATTGCTTACAGTACAAGCTTTAGATAAACCCACTATTACCGAACTCACCGAGCAGCTCCCCATCGATAGCCCACAGCGCAGCGTGGCAGCCGCATCGCAAATTTTATCGCAGCTTACTCACTTTGCAGGCATGGTACAAAGCCCTAAGCGCCACGATATTTTGCTCAAGCAAATCGAGTTTATGCAGCTATCAGAGCGCCGTGTGCTGCTGATTTTAGTGACCAGCGATGGCGATGTGCAAAACCGTATTTTGCAAACCGAGCGGCTGTTTAGCGCCAGCGAGCTGATTGAAGCGTCCAATGTTTTGAATGAATATTGCTCAGGCAAAACACTTTCGGCGCTGACTCATCTGGTACAAAACGAGTTAGTCCGGCTTAAAAGCGATATTGTCGGCCTGATGAATGCCGCCGTCGGCGCGTCTTTGGCAAAACACAGCGATTCCATGGTAATTGCAGGTGAACATCAACTATTAGGTTTTGGCGATTTATCCTCCAATGTTATTAGAATGCGCCAGTTGTTTGCCCTATTTGAGCAAAAAACGGCGCTGCTGCAACTGTTAGATCTAGGTAATCACGCGGATGGCGTTAAAATTTATATCGGTGATGAATCGGGCTTGGCCCCCTTAGATGAGTGCTCGGTAATTACCGCACCCTATCGCGTCAATGGTGAGATTGTTGGCACACTAGGCGTGATAGGCCCAAGCAGAATGGATTATCAGCGGGTGATTCCGATTGTAGATATCACCGCACAATTACTTTCTACGGCGCTCTCCCAATAGGGGCACGACATAGCCCCCCCCTTCCACACCTCTCTAAGTGAAAACAATGCATAAATTTCTTCCCCTATTATTAGTTAGCCTGATGGGTTTTGCCCACGCCGATGAAGCTCTCGTTGCCCGAAAAGACGTGCAGGCCTATATCAAAGCCACCGCAGCCGCTTACCAATTTAGCGAAGAAGAGCTAGTGCAAACGCTAAGCCGCGCTACGCCCAAAAGCAATGTTTTAGATATTTTAGATCGCCCTTCTACCGCTAGGCCTTGGTATACCTTCCGGGTGAATTTTGTAAACCCAGCGCGCAGCTTAGCGGGAGCCAAATTCTGGCGTGAGCACGCTATTGCCATCAAAGAAATCAGCGAGCGCTATGAGGTAGAGCCAGAAGTTATCGTGGCGATTTTGGGGGCCGAAACCAATTACGGCAAAAACACCGGCAGCTTTCATATTTTGGATGTGCTGACCACCATTGCCTTTGATTACCCGCGCCGCGCCGAATTCTTTCAAAAAGAGCTCACCGAATTTTTACTCTTGGCGCGCGAAGAAAACGAAGACCCGCTCAGCTTTAAAGGCTCTTACGCTGGAGCCATGGGCTGGCCGCAATTTATGCCCTCATCGTTTCGCCAATACGCCGTTGATTACGACCAAAACGGCCATCGTGACATCTGGAGCCACCCCAACGATGCCATCGCTAGTGTTGCCCATTATTTAAAAGAACACGGCTGGCAAGAGGGTAAAACCGCCTACACCGCCGTTAATATCAATGCCGATTTAAGCGAAGTTTTCGCCGATAAATTTAATCTGCACTACAGCGTGGGCGATCTCATGCAAAAAGGCGTGGTACCCATCAGCGAGCTAGATACCGCAGAAAAAGCCGTGCTGTTCTCGCTAGAAACCGAGCCAGGTTTTACCCGCCACTTTTTAGGCTTTAATAATTTTTATGTGATTACCCGTTACAACAAAAGCACGCTCTACGCGACGGCCGTGCTGCAACTTTCTGAAAGCATTTTAAAAAGCTATCAAGAAGGCGATGATTTAAGGCCAGCTAAACCCACAAGCAAGCCGACCAAGAAAAAATGGTAGGGGTAACGCTAACCTAAACATGCTTTAAACAAAGCATTAAGGGTTGGCCTAGGCAGAATTGGCCGCAATCCACACACAAAAAAACCATCCTCACATTGATGCACAGATGGGCACGCCGTGCCCTAATGCATGCACAGCAAGGGCGCACATGAAAGCCAGCATCTTTATTTTGATCGCCATGATTTGGGGTGGATTTCAATTTGGCGTGGAAGGCGCATTCGGCTGCGGCATGTTGGGTTTTGTGATTTACATTTTTATAAGCAAGCAATCTACCCGCCCAGCCCAGGCAAGTAGCCAAGAGCAAACAGCACCTGTGGCTAACGCCAGCACGCTTAGCCTGCGGCAAAGGGTGGATCAACTAGAGCAATCGCTGGCATCTTTGCAGGCAGAAGTTGCGCAAATGAAAGCCGCAGCCCTCGCAGAAACCACAGACTTTGTCAGTATGGCAGCCCGCGAAGCCCACATTATTGAGCCAAGCAGCCCAATAATGACTGAGTCTGAAGCGCAAACATCAGGGCCTAGCTTTCTTTCCGCCGCTAAAGGGCTAACGCCAGAGCCAAGTATTCGCCTTAACACAGAAATGCCAGCACCAGAGCCAAGCATGACCACGGCGGCTGAAGCCCTTCTGCAAGAACCTAGCAACATCCGTCTTTCTGAAGCCGCCACTGACATTTTTTCAAGCAGAGCAATAAACCCATCTAAGCCAGATACCACGCCACTTTCACAAGCCGCCGAGCCGCCCCAAATCCCTAGCCCTGCTGCAGAGCCAAGCTGGCTGGACACCCAATTTAATAAAGCTTATCAAATGGCCAAAAACTGGCTATTGGGCGGCAATACCGTGGTACGGGTTGGGATCTTAATCCTCTTTTTTGGCGTAGCGTTTTTACTAAAATTTGCCGCTGACAACAGCATGCTGCCGGTGGAGTTTCGCTTTGCTGGCACCGCACTCGGTGCCGTTGCCCTCTTGGTGATTGGCTGGCGATTACGGGATAAGCGCCGTGAATACGCGCTGATTATGCAAGGCGGTGGGGTGGGCGTACTTTACCTCACTGCCTTTACCGCACTCAAGTTTGCCGTGATTCCTGCTGGCTTTGCACTGGCATTTTTAGTGCTCATTGCAGTGTTCTCGGCCATTCTGGCGATTAAACAAGATGCTAGATCGCTGGCCGTGATGGGGATTAGCGGCGGCTTTTTAGCGCCAATTTTAACTTCCACCGGTAGCGGCAGCCATATCGCGCTATTTGGCTATTTTGCGCTGCTAAATGCCGGCATTTTCGCCATGGCTTGGTATAAGACTTGGCGGCCACTGAATTTACTCGGCTTTGTCTTCACCTTTGGTATTGCCACCAGTTGGGGAGCGCTTAAATACCAACCTGAGCTCTTAGCGAGTACCGAGCCGTTTTTAATTTTGTTTTTCCTGTTTTATGTGGGTATTGCCCTGCTCTATGCACTGCGCCAGCAAATCGCGCTTAAAAGCTATGTAGACGGCACGCTGATTTTTGGCACACCGCTGGCGGCCTTTGGCCTACAGGCTGCGCTAGTGCATGAGATTCAATTTGCACTGGCGGGCAGTGCCGTTGCCCTCTCCGCTTTTTATATCGGCATTGCCCAATATCTGTGGCAGCGTAAACGGGACGAGCTGCGCCTATTATTTGAGGCCATGTTAGCGCTGGGCGTGCTGTTTGCCACGCTCGCCATCCCGCTGGCCTTTGATGCCCGCACCACCGCTGCCAGCTGGGCCGTTGAAGCGGCGGCAATTATTTGGGTGAGCTTACGCCAGCAAAGACTACGCTCCCTACTTTGTGCGCTGGTCTTGCAAGCCATTGCCGGCATCGCCTTCTTTAATCAGGCTGGCCCGCTCAATGAAAACGCCTTGGCCATCCTCAATAGCGGCTATATCGGCGGCCTAATGCTGGCTTTATCCGGCCTATTCAGCGGCTATTTATTACAGAAAAAAGCGGCGCTGGAATGGTTTAAACCCGGGGTGACCCTCTCACCGCTACTTGCCGCATGGGGCTTGATCTGGTGGCTAGGCGCTGGCCTCTATGAAATTGAGTCCTTTATCCTCAGCTCAGAGCAGTACTCTGCCGAGGTGATCTTTATCGGCTTTAGCGCACTACTAACCAGCTTAGCTTGCAAAAAATGGGCTTGGCCGCTACTGCGCCTGCCTGCACTCGCGCTTTTTCCTGCTCTTGCCTTGATGCTATTGCAAGTGCTCATTCATAACAGCCATGCCATGACAGGGCTAGGCGTACTGGCTTGGCCGCTGGCCTTACCGCTGGCGCTGTGGTTATTGCATAGGCATGAAGAAGACAACCAAGCCATCGAAATCTTGCATGCGCTGGGCGTTTGGCTGCTCAGTGTTTTGGTCGCCACAGAGCTGGCTTGGCTGATTCGCCAAGCCGTACCAGAAGGGGTATGGCGCGATGTAGCATGGCCTTTAATCAGCGCAGCCGTGCTTTGGCTGCTGGCCGAATATGGCAGCAAAATCAGTTGGCCAATTGCACGTCATCCACGCGCTTACTTTGTGGCGGGTGCGGTGCCAATTGCGGCAGGCTTATTGATGTGGACCTTGTTTGCACTCGGCAGCAATGGCAATGCCGAGCCACTGCCTTATCTACCGCTGCTTAATCCACTCGATATCGCCCTTGGCTTTGGGCTAGTGGGGCTGCTGGCGTGGATAAGGCGCTTACGCACACTGGACTTGCTTGATCTATCCAAATGGCTGGCCCCTAGCTTGCTTGGGCTGGGGTTTCTCTGGCTTAACGCGATCCTGCTGCGCGTCTTTGCCCATTGGGGAGGCGAGTATTACAGCCTCTCTACCCCAATTAACTCACTCAAAGTACAAGCCGTGTTTGCGCTATTTTGGAGCGCCGCATCCATCTTGGTCGTGATGGCGGCTCAACGCTTAGGCGGGCTATTAGCAACGCGCATTGCCGTGCGTGCTTTACTTGCCGTGCTATGGGCTTGGCTACTGATCGCCAACTTTAACGATGGTAGCCTCTTGCCCATCCGCTATCTGCCGCTCTTTAATCTACTAGAGCTGGCTCAGCTAGCGGTATTTGGCGCACTGTATATGGCTTGGCGCGATCAAAAATACAGCCTATTTACTGATGCCGTTTTACCCAATTGGCTGGCCTACACCCTGCTAGCCACCTTATTTATTTGGTTTAACGGCGCTGTATTACGCGGGCTACACCACGGCCTTGCCTTGCCTTTCTCGGTATGGGAAGCGATTCGTTCCAGCAATATGCAGCAAATCTTTATGCTGGCATGGGGATTGTTTGCGCTGGCCGCCATGCAGCTCACCCGCCGTGGCAGCATGCTGGGCCTATGCGCCATTGCTTCAGCCCCCGTGATACTCATCATGTGGCTTTGGACCTTTTACGCCAACCTCAGCCAAAGCGGCAGCCGCTGGCCGCTGCTTAATCCGCTTGATCTGATCCAAATCGGCATCTTTGCCTTAATCGGCCTGTGGCTGTATCGCGTTGACAAGCTGCGTGGCGGTTTACCGCAGCAGTGGCTAAAAATCGGGGTTGGTTTCACAGCTTTTGTCTGGCTCAATGGCGTCTTGCTGCGCACCCTATATCATTGGGCTGATGTGCCCTATGTGGCCAGCGCGCTACTACACTCCACACTGGTGCAAGCCTCACTATCAATATTCTGGACGCTACTGGCCTTTAGCATCATGTTGTTTTCTGCCCGTAAATTGGATAGATCGCTATGGTTTAGCGGCGCAGCCCTCTTGGTGGTGGTAGTGGCCAAACTATTTATTATCGATTTATCCAGAATCAGCGGCATCGAGCGCATCGTAAGCTTTATTGGTGTAGGAATTTTGCTATTAATCATAGGCTATTTATCACCCCTACCGCCCAAGCAAGAATCGAAAGAGGATGATGTATAAACAATCATTTTTAGCCCATGAAAAACACTAAAATCACCAAAAATGGCCATAAAGCGAAATGCTGTTCCTGATTTTTGTGTTTTTTATGGGCCATTATTGGGTAAATATCACTCAGTAATATCAGTCATATAAAAGGAAAACTCATGCGCCATATGCTGATTTTATTGCTTTGCATCAGCCCCCTCGCCCTGGCAAAAAAGCCCACACCTGCACCTGTACCCGCCACGCTAAGCAGCAGTCTATTTAGCCATCAGCAAGCCTTAATCATTAAAGACACCGCAGCTTTTTACCGGCTGGATCTGCCCATTAGCGTCTATCAATTTAGCCAACGCGCAGATTTAGGCGATCTACGGGTGTTTAATGCCGCAGGAGAAGTAGTTCCTTATGCCTTTATAAGCCCACAGCCCTCCATCCAATCCGCACAAACAACGCTGCGATTTTTTCCCTATGCCAATACACAGCACGCGCAGCAAATATCGGTGCAAATTCATAGTAACGGCCAGCTCAGTGCACAAAGCAGCAGCACCAATGCCAGCCAAAGCAGCTATATCGTGGATGCATCACAAATCCAAGGGCGCTTTGAAAATCTGACCCTCAGCTGGCAAGAAAGTAATTATCAAAGCCAAATTAAGCTAGCGGCCAGCGATGACTTAACGTCTTGGCAAGAGCTCGGCAGTACAGCGCTGGTACAGCTTGATTATCAAGGGCAAACACTAAGGCAAGCCAAAATTGATTTAGCGGGGATTAAAGCGAAGTACCTGCGCCTTAGCCCAGAAACACCGCTCACCCTCACGCAAGCGCGGCTGCAATCCTCTACACAAGATGCCCCAATCGCCAGCAGAATATGGCTAACACCCATCGTTGCCACAAACCCTCAGCAGGACGAATATCTGTTTGATCTAGGCCTGCAGGCCCCCATTGATAGAGTGCAACTTGCACTGCCGCAACTGAACACCGTAGCCGAAGTAAGCCTAGCCAGCCGCGACAGCCCTCAGGCCGCATGGCAAACCGTGCAAAACATGATTGTGTATCGCCTCGCAAATAGCGAAAGCCCAAGCATTGAAATCAGCCCCAATAATCATCGCTATTGGCAGCTACAGGTCAAACAAAATGGGGGAGGATTAGGCCAAGGCATGCCCAAATTAAAAGTGGGCTGGTTAGCACAGCAAATAGCCTTTGCCGCCCGTGGTGAAGCGCCATTTACCCTTGCCTTTGGCAATATTCAAATCCAAAACGCCGCCATGCAAGCTCAGGATTTAATTATTGGCAAGCAGATTGCACCCGCCACAGCAGGCGTTTTGCTTAATAAAGTTGCCATCACAACAACCATAGCCAGCGCCCCTTCCCCAGCTAGAACTTACGGTTTATGGGCTGCACTAGTATTGGCAGTGACCGTATTAGGCACAATGGCATGGAAATTATTACAGCAAACAAAAAATTGTAAGTAGCTGGCAAATCTACAATAAAAAAATTAAAATTACATACCTATTTAATTAGAAAACTACAGATTATCTGCTAAACCTTGCTAAACCACAAATACAAAAGCATAATATATTAACTTCAGCTTTATGTATTGAGCCACAATGCCACTGATCCCAAAACGCTTAAGGCTCTTAACTCTTGTAACGATACTTTTAGTCGTTGGATTTTTAAGCACAAGCATTGCCAGCTATTGGGTTTCTAGCCAAGCGATTCGCTCACATATTATTAGCAATGAATTGCCTATTGCGGCCGACAATATTTATTCTGAAATACAAAAAGACATATTTCGCCCAGTTTTAATCTCCTCCCAAATGGCACAAGACACTTTTTTACGTGACTGGCTATTAAAAGGCGAGAATAATCCAGAGCAATTAATCCGTTACTTAAATGAAATTCAAATTAAATATCAAACCGTCACCACCTTCCTTATCTCTGAAAAAACCCGCCATTATTATCACCCTACAGGCATTCTCCAAGAAATAAAAGAACAAGACCCGCGCAATGCTTGGTATTTTCGTGCCAAGAAAATGGCGACTGAGTATGAAATAAATGTAGACCCAGATAAAAACTACCAAAATAGAATGACCATTTTTATTAATCATCAAATTAAGGATTATAAAGGCAATTTTATTGGCATAACAGGCGTTGGGCTCACTCTAAATTCCATGAGTCATTTACTTAAAAAATACGGCACACGTTTTCAAAAAAATGTTTATTACGTTAACAAAACGGGCCAAATCATACTTACATCGAAACCGCAGCTATTTTATCCATCTATTTATAAACAACCTGGCCTGCAAAACATTGCCACGGCTATTATTAATAAAAGCACCACACCACAGCAATTAAGCTACCAATTAAATAACCAGCTTATTCAAGCTAATACCCGCTACATCCCAGAGCTTAATTGGTATTTAATTGTTGAACAAAACGAGACCGATACCCTACGCCCAGTTCAAAAAATACTTTATATTAACATAGCCATTTCAGTTTTAATTTCATTTTTAGTTGTTGCTGCAGCGATCTATAGCATTAACCGTAATCAACGCTATCTTGAAAAATTAGCCAATACAGATTCATTTACCCGTTTACTCAACCGGCAAGCCTTTGAAGTTATTTTCAACCAGAAGCTATTAGAAATATCCAGAAAAAAACGCCCACTTTCTTGTGTATTGCTCGATGTAGATTATTTCAAACGCATCAATGACGAACTCGGGCATTTACAAGGTGATGCGGTACTTCAGCAGCTTGCACAGCTTTTAAAAAATCCACAAGGGCAAGCGATACGCTGGCGCGCTGGGGTGGCGAAGAGTTCATCCTACTATTGGATAATTGCCCAAGGCATATCGCCAGCGAATTAGCCGAAAAGATAAGGGCCGACGTTGCCAGCCATGATTTTCAACTCCCCATTCCCCGCTCAATTACGATCAGTCTTGGCGTTAGCGAATTAATCGATAGCGATAATAGCCAATCATTTTTTGATCGCACTGACCAGCTGCTTTACAAAGCTAAAAAACAAAACAGAAATTGTGTCGTTACGGGCTAATCCCATCCATCACATTTAATAACTCACTGCGCTCAGCAAGGAAAAAGGCAGGAGTTCTTCTAAAATCGCGACTGGCACGGCATTGTCTTAGGCTAGATCAGGGCAACATTTTAAGTCAGCAAAAACCAACAATTCAATTCAATTCAATAAAACAATCATAGCGATAGTTTTATGTAACCCGTAAATATACAATTGTAAGTATCGAATCATGCATCAGCAGCGGGAGCACCAATGGCCGATCATTTTTCTAAGCTTGCCGCTCACTATGCAGCCAGCAGACCCCACTATCCTGCTGAGCTATTTGCATGGCTAGCCAGCCAGTGCTCAGAGCGAGCGCAGACTTGGGACTGCGGCACGGGTAATGGGCAGGCGGCAACGGCATTGGCGGAGCATTTTGCTAGCGTCCTCGCTAGCGATATCAGCCAAGCCCAGTTAAACCTTGCCCCAGCTCATACCAAGATTCGCTATCTGTGCGCCGATGCAGCTCATAGCCAGCTCCCACCTAAGAGCGTGGATTTAATTGTGGTGGCCCAAGCCCTACATTGGTTTGATTTAGATGCTTTTTATGCCGAGGCCAAACGGGTACTCAAACCTAGCGGGCTGATTGCCGTAGGCTGCTATGGCACACCCCAGATTAGCCATCCACAAATTGAGCATATTTTTCAAGATTTTTACCACAATATCATCGGCGCTTATTGGCCAGCCGAAAGAGTGCATGTAGAAAAAGGCTATGCCAGCCTACCTTTTCCGTTTCAAGCCATCAGCGCACCTGATTTTGTGCTGGAAGTGAACTGGTCATTGGCTGAGTTGCTAGGCTATGTGCAAAGCTGGTCTGCAACGGAGTATTTTATTGAAGCGAATGGCTATAACCCTGTGGATGCGCTGGGTGAATCGCTGGCAGCGCTGTGGCCGCAGAAACAACAGGTGGTTTGGGCTATTTCTTTAAAACTAGGCAGGATGTGAGACGATTAGGCTGTACATATGGAGGGGTAGCCAAGAAAACCCCCTTGGCTACCCCACCCTAAGAAGCGATGACTGCTTACTTATTCATTTCACGCTGACGGCGGCTTTCTGCAAGGATAATCCCGCTGGCTACCGATACATTCAAGCTTTCTACCGAGCCAAACATTGGGATAGAAACCAAGGTATCGCAAGATTCACGCGTCAGGCGGCGCATGCCTTCGCCTTCGTTACCCAATACCCAGGCCAGCGGGCCAGTTTGGTTAAAGTGATGCAAGTCGGTTTTAGCATCGGCATCCGTTCCCACAATCCAAACATTTTGATCTTTTAGATCGCGTAAAGTGCGCGCTAAATTAGTCACCATAATGTAAGGAATCACTTCGGCAGCACCGCAAGCCACTTTAGATACAGTCGCATTAATGCTAACCGATTTATCTTTTGGTGCAATCACGGCATGCACGCCCATTGCATCGGCCACGCGTAAGCAAGCGCCTAGATTATGCGGATCGGTAATCCCATCCAAAATCAGCAAAAACGGTGGCTCAGTCAGGTCTTCCAGTACATCTTCCAGCACCACATAGGATTTACCCGCGTCGATCATCGCCGCTACGCCTTGGTGGCGAGCATGGCCGGTCATCCCATCCAAACGCGAGGCATCCACCATAATCACGTGCACGCCTTGCTGCTCTGCTAATTTCAGTAGCTCTTTAGCGCGTGGATCGGCGCGGCTGCCATTAAAGAACAATTCTAAAACGCTATCAGGGAAGCGCTTAACACGGGACGCAACGGCATGAAAACCGTGGATTAATTTTTTTTGCATATCAGACTCTGTTTACGTTTTTTCGCAAGGGTACTTAGCCATACATCAACTAAGCTTGCGATTTAAATCACCTTAAAAAACCGGTTCTTTATTAGATGGATTTAGCTTTACCAGCCCTTCACGAGCTAGATACGCCACAAGATCATCGGCAGATAAAGCGCGCGAGTATAAATAACCTTGCACGCTATGGCAGCCGCTTTTGCGCAAGAATAACATTTGTTGAGCTGTTTCTACGCCTTCACCGACTACCGTGAGGCGTAATTTACGTGCCATGGCAATAATTGCCTCGGTAATTGCGGCATTATCCGAGTCCTCCGGCAGGCCCTCTACAAAGGATCGATCAATTTTTAAGCTATCAATCGGGAAATGCTTAAGATTAGAAAGCGATGAATAGCCCGTTCCAAAATCATCAATAGCCAGCATCACCCCCATCAACTTCAGCTCATTAAGGGTCTGCACGGCCCGTTTTGGGTCTTGCATAATCATGCTCTCGGTGATTTCCAACTCTAAGCGCGATGCAGGCAAGCCGCTTTGCACCAGCGCCTCTTTCACCTGCTGCACTAAATTTTCTTTTTGGAATTGCCTTGGAGATAAATTGACGGCCACGTGTGGAATATCCAAACCCGCCTTCAACCAAACACACATTTGCCGACATGCTTCAAAGAGCACCCACTCGCCAATAGCCACAATCAGGCCACTTTCTTCAGCCAATGGAATAAAACTCACCGGAGGAACCAAGCCCAAGCTTGGGTGATTCCAACGAATCAAGCTTTCTAAACCACTTAAGCGACCAGATGCTAAATCAATTTTGGGTTGATAGTGCAGGCAAAACTGCTGGCGCTCTAAAGCATGACGTAAGCCGTTTTCCATCATCAGATGCTCAAACGCCATTTCATTCATATTTGCAGCAAAAAACTGCACGTTGTTTTTGCCTGTTTCTTTGGCGCGGTACATCGCCACATCAGCATTTTTAAGTAGAGCCGCAGGCGTTTTACCATCACAAGGATAAACACTCACACCAATGGAGCAGCTTACAAACAATTCTTGGCCATTAATCACGCAAGGCTGGATTAAGGCTTGGCGCAAATCCTCAGCCACTAGGCTTACTTGCTCTAGGGATTCGGCATCTTCCAGCAAAATAGTAAATTCATCCCCGCCAATACGGGCTAAAACATCATACTCACTCACTACCGTTTGTAAGCGTTGCGCCACAGTCACTAATAAAGCATCGCCCACTTCATGACCCAGCGTGTCATTAATGGTTTTAAAGCGATCTAGGTCAATAAACAAAACAGCAAATGGCTTGTCATCAGCGCTTAGCACCGCATGGTTAAGCTTTTCTTGCAATGCCATACGGTTATACAACCCCGTGAGCGGGTCGTGGTTGGCCAGATAATAGAGCCGCTGCTCCGCTGATTTTCTATGGGTGTAATCAGAAAAAACCCCCACATAATTGGTCATTCTGCCCTGCTCATCCCTTACCGCACTAATCGACAGCCACGCAGGATAGACTTCCCCACATTTACGCTTATCCTCCATCTCCCCCTGCCATTGCCCGTAAGTATTTAACTCATCCAACATTTTACGGTTGATATCGAGCTGCCCTTGCTGCTTAAACATGCGTGAAATATGCCCAATCGCATCCTTAGGCTCAAATCCTGTAATACGGCAAAAAGCCGCGTTAACAGCCACAATGCGAGCATTGGCATCAGTAATTAAAATGCCTTGACTGGCACTACCAAAAACCTGTGCAGCCAAACGCGTGCCTTTCGCTGCCACAAAGTCTTCTTGATAAGAGGCCGCCAGCACCACGCCGGTTACCACCACAGATAAAAGCAGCAAAGTGGATAAAACACCACCCAGCCATATATTACCGAATTGCGAACACGCCGCCAGCAATGCAACCACTATCCCAAGCACGCCATTGCCAACGTGGCCAAAGCGTAATGCAGACCAAATAATTAAAGGAAACAATAAAAACAGCAATTCTTTGTGACCATTAAATTCGCTGAGTAATAGTGCGCCCAAGCCCGTAATCGCCACCACCAATAGCAATTCAGCCAGTCTATTGGGCCAAATCATGGCACGCTGATGCTGCAAGCCAAAACAAAATGGCACCACAATTAAAATAAAGAGGGCATCCCCCAACCACCAAGAAATCCAATCAAAGAACAACAACGTGGTTGAGGCTGGAAAAAACACACTTTCAATAACCACACCGCAACTGGCAGCAAAAAATGCGCCTACCAAAGGGCCAGCAAAAAGTAGCCGCATACTGTCTTTAACCCGTAGCTCTCCACCCAAAGCAAATTTGGGCAATAAGGCCTGCACCAGCAGAGGCTGCACAATGTTCAGCAAGGAAAGCGCTAATACCCCCTGAAGTGGGTAACCTTGAAGCACTGGCAATATCCAAGAAACGAGCGCCAAAGGAAGGATGGAGCGAGGGCCAGCTAGGAGTAAAGCTGCAACCCCTATTCCTGCATGCAAACTAAACAAATGCTGCCCTGAGGACAATTTCCAGCTAATAAAACTTGAAATACCGTATATCAAAGCAATAAGTAACTGCTGTAGCCAAATCCTACGCATTAATATTGCCCCTCCTGAGCGATCTTTATTCTTTTCTATGCGAATAAAATATGTCTAATTTTGTAAGCATCATTCTGTAGATGAGAAAAAAAATCAAGTACTACCTTTCTAAACCCTTTGAGAAAACCTCGTAAATCCCCAAGCGCGCCTAAATTTTATCGCCGTCATTTGAAAGCAGGCCTAAAACATTTGTACGTACGCATAGATGCGATTTAGTGCAATTTTAAGCGATGGCTAAATCATGAGGACGGGTATAATCCGCCACTACGCTTTCTATGAATGCCACCTGCCATGACTCTGCCTGCACTCCCCTTAAACGGCCAACGCACCCAAATCAATGCCCTGCATGGATCTGGTGATGCTTGGGCCTTAAGCCACTATGCAAATATTGCCCACCCACTGGTGGTGTTTACATCAAGTGCGCAGGTGGCCAGCCGCTTAAAAGAAGAAATTGCTTTTCTAGCGCCGCAAAAAAACATCGTGCTGTTTCCTGACTGGGAAACACTGGCTTACGATCATTTTAGCCCGCACCATGATTTAATTTCGGAGCGCTTAGCTGCGCTATGGCAGATTCGTCAGAATCAAGCAGATGTGGTGATTGTACCCGTGCAAACAGCGATGGGTGTTTTGCCCCCAGTAGAGTACCTTGCCGCCTACACCTTCTTCCTAAAAAAAGGAGAGCGGCTTGATACAGATCAGCTACGCGCAGATATGGCATTTGCAGGTTACAGCCATGTCACTCAGGTTTACGGGCCGGGTGAATTTTCTATCCGTGGCGGGCTGATTGATCTCTTCCCTATGGGCTCAACCCTGCCTTATCGGCTCGATTTATTTGGCGATGTTATCGAAACGATCCGCACCTTTGATGTGGATACCCAGCGCAGCCTTTATCCAGTCCCCGAAATCCGCCTCTTGCCCGCGCGTGAATTTCCGCTCGATGAAAAGGGGCGCACCCAGTTCAGACAACGCTTTAGAGAAGTATTTGAAGGCGACCCAAGTAAAGCACGCATTTATAAAGAAATAGGTAACGGCGGCACCCCCGCTGGGATTGAATATTATCTACCGCTATTTTTTGAACAAACGGCCACACTATTTGATTACTTGCCTAAAGACGCGGTTCTAGCCCAACACGGAGAGCTACTTGTCGCTGCGGAACAATTCTGGGCCGAAACCTCAGACCGTTACCGAAACTTATCTGGCGACAAAGAGCGGCCAATTCTTGCGCCCAAAGATCTCTACCTCACGCCCGATGCGCTATTTAGCGGCTTAAAACAACACCGCCGTATTGAATTTATTGCCGGTGATTCTGCCATCAGCACCACTCTGCCCGCTCTGAATGTAGACCGGCGCAGCGACAACCCAATCAGCAAGCTCACAGACTTTATTGCCCAATTTGAAGGGCGTATTTTGCTATGTGCCGAAAGCCTTGGCCGCCGCGAAACCATGGCACAGTTTTTTGCTGAGTACGGATTAAAACCTAAACTGATCGAAAGCTGGGCCGATATCCAAGCCAGTAAAGAGCATGTTCTGCTTACCGCCGCGCCGTTTTACAACGGCTTTATCTTAAACGACGGCGCACTGGCGATTATCACCGAAGCCAACCTGTATGAAATGGTGGCGCAAAGCCGTGGCAAACGTCAGCAAAAGCGCAGCAATACTGACGCCATGCTGCGCGATTTATCCGAGCTAAAAATTGGCGATGCGGTGGTGCACGAAGGCCACGGCATTGGTCGCTATTCCGGCCTAACCAGCATGGATTTGGGCGAGGGCGAAACCGAGCTAGTGGTGATTGAATACGCGGGCAACGATAAGCTGTATGTGCCGGTAAGCCAGCTGCACGTCATCAGCCGTTACTCTGGTGGCAGCGCAGATGCCGCTCCATTACATAAACTAGGCAGCGGCAACTGGGATAAATCCAAACGCAAAGCCGCCGAGCAAGTCAGAGACACCGCCGCCGAGCTACTTAATCTTTACGCCCGCCGCGCCCTGCGTAAGGGGCATGCCTTTGAATGGGATTTCCACGATTACGCTGCCTTTGCCGCAGGCTTTGGCTTTGAAGAAACCGCCGATCAAGCCGCTGCAATTGAAGCTGTGTTGGTGGATATGCGTATCGATAAACCCATGGATAGGCTGGTGTGTGGTGACGTAGGCTTTGGTAAAACTGAAGTCGCGCTGCGTGCCGCCTTTGCCGCGGTTGCCGGTGGCAAGCAAGTGGCCGTGCTGGTGCCAACCACGTTGCTGGCCGAGCAACATTTCCAAACCTTTAGCGATCGCTTTTCTGACTGGCCAATTAAAGTGGCGGAAATCTCGCGCTTCAGAAGCGCTAAGGAAGCCGCTGCTACCATGAAAGGCATGGCGGAAGGCACGGTCGATATTGTGATTGGCACGCATAAGCTGGTGCAGCCCGATGTGGAATTTAGCAAGCTGGGCCTCGTGATTATCGACGAAGAACACCGCTTTGGTGTGCGGCAAAAAGAGCAGCTCAAAGCGCTGCGCGCCGATGTGGACGTGCTCACCCTCACCGCCACGCCGATTCCGCGCACGCTGGCGATGAGCCTAGAAGGCTTGCGTGACTTTTCCGTGATTGCCACCGCACCCAATAAACGCCTTGCTGTGAAAACCTTCCTTGCCAAATTTAGCGACGGCATTATCCGTGAAGCGGTATTGCGCGAGCTAAAGCGCGGCGGCCAAGTGTTCTTTTTGCATAACGAAGTCGACACCATCGACAATATGCGCGAAAAACTCACTGCGCTGCTGCCCGAAGCTCGCGTTGGCGTGGCGCATGGCCAAATGCGTGAACGTGATCTTGAACACGTGATGCGAGATTTTTCCCAGCAGCGTTTTAACATTCTGCTTTGCACCACCATTATTGAAACGGGGATCGACATCCCCAACGCCAACACTATTTTGATGAACCGCGCCGATAAATTTGGCTTGGCACAATTACACCAGATGCGTGGCCGCGTGGGCCGCAGCCATCACCAGGCATACGCCTACCTGCTGGTGCCTGAGCCTGATGCATTAAAGGGCGACGCTAAAAAACGCCTCGAAGCCATTCAAATGATGGACGAATTGGGCGCAGGGTTTTATTTAGCCATGCACGACTTAGAAATCCGCGGCGCAGGTGAAGTACTGGGCGATTCGCAATCGGGGGAGATGCAGGAAATCGGCTTCTCGCTCTACAGCCAAATGCTCAAAGAAGCAGTTAAATCACTCAAAAAAGGCATCGAGCCTGATTTATCTCAGCCGCTGGGTGTCACCACCGAAATCAATCTACGCGCCCCGGCACTGCTACCCGCCGAATACTGCCCCGATGTAAACGAGCGCTTAAGCCTCTATAAACGTCTTGCTCATTGTGAAAGCAATGAAGATCTGGATGACATTATGCAAGAGCTGATCGATCGCTTCGGCTTATTGCCTGCTCCCGCCAAAGTGCTGCTCGATTGCCACCGCCTGCGCATGATTGCTGGCAGCTTGGGCATCGCCAAAATCGACGCCAGCGATGTCGCTATCGTGCTGAGCTTTACCACCAATACCGTGATCGAGCCGATGAAAATAATCAAACTCATCCAAAATAAAAAAAATTACAAAATGAGCGGCCAAGATAAATTGCGAGTAGAAGGCAGTTGGCCAGAAAGCACACTGCGGGCCGTGCGAGTGAAAGAACTGCTACAGGAGCTAAGACATTAATTTTTTCTTCATTAATATCTTCTTAGGGCGGTTACAACGGTTTATCGTGCCCTGCCTAAGAAACTCGCATCAGCTCACCTGCTGCAACTTTTAACGGACAAAACGTCATCGTGGCCCAAGCATTGCACAGGCCATCACTTTAATCCTCACATTACCCAACAAGCCACTATGCCGACTTCTCTTCCTGCCATTCATTCCGACGATCTGCCTCTGCTTTACGCTATGGCATTGCTACAAGAGCCCGTCACTCAGGCGCGGATGGTCTTGCTGCTGACGCTACGCAAAGAAAAAATGGCCGATGGCACCGCTTATGATCAGCCTAAAATCAAAGCATGCCTTGCCCGTCTGATGCTGCAAAAAGCAATCGCCCTGCAAGTAGGGATGGGCTATGCGCTAGAAGACGAGCACACTTTTCCGGTGTTATTAAAACTAAAACAAACCGGCTGGCTGCCCAGTTGGGTAGGCAGTTTGCGTGAGCTCTTTACCCAGCAACATGAGTACTCGCCGTGGAAAACCTACGATGCTGAATTTTGCCAGCGGGAAGTCATGTTTGCGGCTTTTTGCGGGCAGCTAGAGCTGCTTAGTGAATGGCGGCAGCGCCTTGGCTTGGCGCATCAGCTCACGCAGCATTTTTTTGAAAGTGGCAGCGGGCAGCTATTATTTTCTTTACTCGATGATGAAATCCAAAGCCAGCTTGTGCACGATGCCTTACTCAATAGTGCATGGAGCTTAAGCGATTGCAGCAGCATCTATCACTACGCTTTAAGCATGTTTGAAAATAGCTTTTGCGATTGGCCGCTGCTTTCCGCCCAACTGGCCGCCCATGCTCTGCTGCGGGGCGATCTGGCCCAGCTCAAGCAAATTCAAGCTAAAACGCCCGCGCAGTTTTTAGCCGAAAACCTCGCCGCCTTAGCCACATTACGTGGCGAATACGCCATTGCTGTTGAAATTTACGAAGCGCTAATTAAAGCCCACAAACAAGATAGCGGTAAGCGTAAGTTTTTTTTAGAGAACACCGATGGCTTGCTCTATATTGTGGCGCTCTTAGGCATGAACAGCCCTGCCAGCTTAAAGCTTGCCAAAGCGCAAATTGACGATGGCCATAAGCAAAAACACGCTTATGCCTACCTTGCACTCAAGCCCTTAAGCGATCATTTGGTGCTAGGCATGCCGCTGATCAGCAGCTCACCTAGCTATGTACACCAACCTAACGACTGCGATGGCCTCTTTGAAGCGCTGGCCCTATTCTGGCAAGACAGCAATGTAGACGATAGCTGGTGTAAAAAACTAATCACCGCCCGCAGCAAAGCAGAAAAAAATGGCTATCAATGGATCGCCGCCGAGCTGGATGTGCTAATCCACCGCCAGTTTGCTAAGCCTCTGGCCTTTCCCGGCTGGCATGCCCAGCAACAACTCACCCCACTGGTCTCCGCCATCGTGCGCGAAGAAGGCTGGCAGCGGGCGCTAGTGGCACTCAGCCAACTTAAAGCGGGCAGCGCAGCCAGCACCAGCGACACACGGATCGCATGGCTGGTTGAAGAAAGCCATGGCGATATCCGCATCGAGCCGCGCGAGCAAAAGAAAAGCGCAAAGGGCATCTGGAGCAAAGGCCGCGCTGTGGCGCTGCGCCGACTTTTACAAGAGCAAGACACGCTGGCGGGAATGTCCGATCAGGATAAACGCGTGGCCAGCTGCATCAGAAAATCGTACAACAACTACTACGGCGGCAGCGATTACGAGCTGGATGGCGAAACAGCGCTGGGGCATTTAATCGGACATCCTGCGCTATTTTGGCTAGATGCACCCGATGTTCGCATCGACATTGCCAAAGGCGACGTGGCACTGCTGCTTAAAGAAAAAAACGGCCAGATCACGCTAGAGCTCGATCCTAATATGGATAGCAATGCGCCGTTTATTTGGAAAAAAGAAACCCCAACCCGCTTAGTCATTTACAGCAGCAGCCCAGAAATCAAGCAAATTGCTGGCATTTTGGGTACGGGTCTGGCTGTTCCTATCGCCGCCAAAGCGCAGCTAGTGGATGTCATTACCGCCATTGCCCCACATATTGCCATTCACTCTGATCTGCCCGAGCTAGCAGCGCATGTGGAATCAGTGCCGGCCGATGCCACGCTTTACGCCCATCTTTTACCCCTACAAGAAGGCCTGCGCTTGCAGCTCTTAGTGCGCCCAATGGCAGGTGGCAGCTGGATGACGCCTGCTAAAGGCAGCGTTAATGTACTCGGCGAGATCGAAGGCCGTGCCGTGCAGGCCGTGCGGGATTTAAGCTTTGAGAAAAAACGCCTGAAACGCGTGATTGATGCATCCCCCACCTTATCCCAAGCCGAGCAAAATGGTCTGGAGTGGGAGCTATTTCACCCCGAGCTTTGTCTTGAGCTATTAGCCGAGCTAAAAACCTTTGGCGACGATACGCTGCAGCTGGTGTGGCCTGAAGGCGAGCGTTTCCGCCTAAATAGCACCCGTGGCCTTGCGCAAATGTCGCTCACGGTTAAAAAACAAGGCGAATGGTTTGTTGCGGGTGGCGAGTTAACGCTAGACGATGGCCGCGTACTGGCGCTGCGCGAGCTATTGCAAATGATGGATAAAGCCGAAGGCCGCTTCCTGCCGCTAGGCGATGGCGATTATCTGGCCCTTACCGAAGCCTTTAAAAAGCGTCTGGATGAATTGCGCGTGCTGGCCGAGATGGGTAAAGACGGGCTAAAAATCAGCGCACTGACCGCGCCACTGCTGGCCGAGCTAGCTGGTGAAGTGGGCGATTTACAAAGCGATGCCGAATGGCAGGCACAAGTGGCTAAGCTTGATTCCCTCGCCGATTTCCAACCTAAAGTGCCCTCCACCCTGCAAGCCGAGCTACGCGACTATCAGCTAGAAGGCTTTCAGTGGCTATCCCGCCTTGCCCGTTGGGGCGTGGGGGCTTGTTTGGCCGATGATATGGGTTTGGGCAAAACCGTGCAGTCCCTAGCGCTACTGCTTACTCGCGCACCTCAAGGCCCAGCGCTGGTGATTGCCCCGCTATCGGTGGCGCTAAACTGGCAAGCCGAAGCCATCCGCTTTGCACCCACATTAAAAGTGCAGACTTATCACACCAACCGTGACCTTAGCGACTTAGGGCCCTTTGATTTAGTCGTCGCCAGCTACGGCATGTTGCAGCAAGATGCAGAGGCCTTTGCGGCCCAGCACTGGCATACCGTGGTATTAGACGAAGCACAGGCGATTAAAAACGCCGCCACCAAGCGGAGCCAAGCGGCAATGGCGCTCAATGCCGATTTCAAAATGATTGCCAGCGGCACGCCAGTAGAAAACCACCTTGGCGAGCTGTGGAATTTATTCCGCTTTATCAATCCTGGCCTGCTTGGATCGAAAGAGCGCTTTGCCGCCAAATTTAGCGGCCCAATAGAGCGTGGTGATAAAACCGCCCGTGGCCATTTGAAAAAACTGATCCAACCGTTTATCCTGCGCCGCACTAAGACGCAAGTGCTCAGTGAATTACCTCCACGCACTGAAATCACCCTGCAAGTTGAGCTATCCAAAGATGAGCGCCATTTATACGAGGCGCTACGCCAAGAAGCGGTAGAAAAACTCGATGCCGCAGGTGGGGATGAAAACCGCGCCATGCGAGTACTGGCCGAAATCACCCGTTTACGCCGCTTTTGTTGCAATCCTAAGCTGGTACTGCCCACATCCACGCTCACTGCGAGTAAACTCGCCGCCTTTGCAGAAATTACCGAAGAGCTGCTTGAAAACAAACATAAAGCGCTGGTTTTCAGCCAGTTTGTCGATCATCTGGCGATTGTGCGTGAATGGCTGGAAGAAAAAGGCATTAGCTACCAGTATCTGGATGGCAGTACACCAATTATGGAGCGCAAAAAACGCGTCGATGCTTTCCAAGCGGGCATTGGCGATGTGTTTTTAATCAGCTTAAAAGCCGGCGGCACCGGCTTAAACCTAACCGCCGCCGATTATGTGATCCACCTAGACCCATGGTGGAATCCAGCGGTGGAAGACCAAGCCTCTGACCGAGCCCATCGTATGGGCCAGCTAAGACCCGTTACCATTTACCGGCTTGTGGCCAAAGACACCATCGAAGCGCAAATTATTAACCTGCACGCCGAAAAACGCGACCTCGCCGACAGCCTACTGGAAGGCGGAGAAGCCACAGGCAAAATGGATACCGCAGCGTTACTAGGATTGCTACGAGGTGGAAATTAATTTTACAAAAATACAAACCCAAATCTTGAACCACAGAGACCACTGAGGACACAGCGTTCCACAGAGAAAGACAGAACCGAGACCGCGAATAACAAATGCATAAATTATTTATTAAGGGACTTAATATCGCGCACCGAAACGTAAGCGTTGCCCTGTAAAATTCAAGTTTGGTTTTCTCCGTGAGACTCCGTGTTCTCTGTGCCCTCCGTATTTTAAGATTTGGGTTTTAATAGCAAGCTAACTTTTTTAATTGAATTGGAAATACAGTATGTCTGCACTAAAACAAGCCGAACTCGAACGCCTAGATGCGTTTTTAATGTCTGAAGCCACTGGCGCAGAGACGATGGATTTAGAAATGCTCGATGGCTTCTTTGTTGCGCTGGCCATCAGCCCAGAACAAGCGCCTGAAGAAGAATGGCTGCCGCATATTTTTGAAGGCCAAGCGCCAGAATTTAAAAATGCGGAAGAAAAAGACGAGATCATCGCGCTGATTCAACGTCACCACGCCGCTATTCAAGCCGCGTTTTCACTGAAAGCGCGCAATAAAGAAACCGAAGAACCGATGTATGTACCGATCGTGCTGCAAGATGAAGGCATCGATGAAAAATGGCGTGAAACGCTGGGCGCTTACTGGGCTTCGGGCTTTAGAGCGGGTATTTTACTGCGCGAAGACCTCTGGCAAGATACGCTAGATGAAAACGAAGATCTTTACGAAGTCGTCGCCAAGATTCTGACCTTAGAACTAGGCCATCACCCTGATGACGAAGAACAAGTATTAAGCATTAAAGCCCGCGATGCGCTGATTGACGAGCTGCCTTGGCTGATCGAAGACGTGCTGCACTGGTGGCTAAATAAACAATTTGGCAAAGTAGAAACTGTGGTGCATACCCTGCCTAAAATTGGCCGCAATGACCCATGCAGCTGTGGCAGCGGCAAAAAGTTCAAAAAGTGCTGCGGCGCATAAGCGGCTAAATTAGCTAAATTAGCGCTAAAATCCAGTAAAGAAGAAGAGGCGCGCTATGCTTAAGGTAAAAATTTAGCGAGCCTTATCATGAAATGCCTCTTTCTTCTAAGCTGCCTCACTCTCTCCCTCTATAGCCCGCTCTCTGCAGCCCAAGAAAACATCAAACTTTGCTTTGATAACGAAGACGCTTATCCCAGCACCTTAAAAAATGGCACGGGTTTAAGTTTTTATCTGCTTAATATGGTTGCTGATCGGCTTAATATCAGCTTCACTTATGAAGCTCTGCCTTGGAAGCGCTGCCTTAAAGAAGTACAAGCGGGCAGCTACGATGGCGTTATTGGCATTGCCTATTTGCCAGAGCGGCGCAGCATTGCAGCCTTTCCCATCAATAATCAAGCAGAACCGCAGCACGAATACCGGCTACTCACCACAACCCGCTCGGTTTATCGGCGTAAAGACAGCACTAGCTTTTGGAATGGCCAGCAGTTCTCCACCTTGCAAGGCCCTGTCGGCGTACAAGCTGGTTATTTAGCCGCCAATATCCTTAAGCAAAAAAAAATTCCTATTGAAGATAGCTCGCAATCGGTGGATGACCTCTTCAGAAAACTAGATATGGGGATCATTCAAATCGCCGTAGCTGAAGAGCGCCAGAGCGTTCGCAGCCTAAAATCACATCCAGAATATGCAAAAACCATAGAAAAATTACCCCAGCCCTTTTTAGTCAGCGATTTATTCCTCGCTTTTTCGCATGACTATCAAAAGCGGAAACTCAAACAAAGCCAAGATATTTGGCAAGATATCGAGCGCGTGCGCGAATCTAATAGTTTTAAAAACGTCACCCAAGAATAAAGCCTCTTTTTGCTGCATTGCCGAAGCAAGGTACAATCAAGCCCCTCGCTAAATACCTGCAGAGAATCTCCTATGTTTCGTCTTGTTATCCAAGCGCCAGAAATTTCTACCCAAAACCTGAAACAACTCGCTCGCCTTTCGGGTGCGCATAGCATCGAGGCGATCCACCAGCAAGCGTTTCGTTTACAAGGTGCAGATATCAGCAATGAAGAAGCTGTGGCGGATTTTTGCGAATCCAATCAACTTGATTTTGCTTTTATCCCCGAGGAAACCAACGTGCGGGATATTGGCCTTGTGGTGATGGATATGGATTCAACACTGATCACCATCGAGTGCATCGATGAGATTGCCGATATGCAAGGCATAAAAACGCAGGTTTCTGAAATCACCACCAGCGCCATGTGTGGTGAAATCGACTTTAAAGAAAGCCTCAACCGCCGTGTAGCGCTACTGGCAGGCTTAGATGAAAGCACTTTAGATAGTGTTTACACCGAAAGACTCAAGCTCATGCCGGGCGCAGAAATCATGCTCAAAGGCTTTCAAGGCGCAGGAGCCAAAACGCTACTGATTTCCGGCGGCTTTACCTTCTTTACAGAAAAGCTACAAAGCAGGCTGGGGCTATCTCGCAGCATTGCCAATGTTTTAGAAATTGAAAATGGCAAACTCACCGGCAAGATCATCGGCGAGATTATGGATGCAGAGCGCAAACAAGCCGAGCTCATCAAATACCGAGAAGAGCTGGGATTACGCAGCGACCAAGTGGTTGCCATGGGCGACGGAGCCAATGATTTGCCCATGCTCAAAGCAGCAGGCTTTGGCGTTGCCTGCCACGCCAAACCGCTAGTACAGCGTGAAGCGCCCTATTGCATTAATCAGGTAGGGTTAGACGGGGTGTTGAATTATTTTATTTAACACTTAAAAAAGCGCCTGCACATAAAAAAACACCACTGCAATTCCCATGCAGTGGTGTTTTTTATTTAGCGTACTAGTTCAGTCCAAGAGCTGCGGCGGCCTTTAAGCTGAGGGTTAAGTAAAGCAGGCCCATTACTTAAAGAGCCATCCGGATTAACCAACTCGCTGTCGTCTATTGGCGTAACAATCGTAGGCACTTGTTTTGGATCTTCAAGCATTTGGCTATTTTGGTTTTTGCCAACGGTAAGATACTGATCGGTTGAGGGATTAGAGCACAGCCAGTCTTTGCTGATATTTAAAGGCAATGTATATTGCCGCCCCACACCGCCAGCAGTACACGCGTCACCCCCTGGAATACTCGTAGAAAAGCGAGCTGTTTCTGCCAAAATAACGGGATCATTGCTAAGACGCTCTTTGGTAAACATCATATCTGCCCGCCAGCCTTTGAGCTGCTGCTTGCATGATAGTAAATCTCCTGCTGGCACTTGATTAGCCGCCCGTTTTAAAGTGATGGTGTCGTAATCGGAAGTCGAGCTGCATTTATCCGATAAATTGCCCGTATCTACCGTGTCTATCATCCCTACGCCGCCACCCAGATTATCTTTAATGGTTTTATCGCAGGTATTTTCTAAGACCAACGGGCTTAAAGCCGTTGAAGTCCGCAGGGCCGCAAAGCTGTTATCCATAATGGCGCTTGCAGGATTCACAATCAGCCCATAAAACGTTTGGGTATCACTGCTTACCATATCGGCCTGATTTAAATAACGCCCCGTACCAAAAGTAAGGTAATGCATGGGTGTAGCGCTATTTACATCATGAGGAACAATCACTGGCGCAGTCGTAATTGGCTGGCGTAGTGCATCCGTGCCCGTTTGGGCCACTTTGATCGCTTGGCTGCTGCCATCGCCCAGCTTAAAGCGCCAAAGATTACCGGCCAAATCGCCTGCATAAGCCATCAAAATACTATCGTCCACATTTTGACGCTCCATCAATACGCCAATTTTAGCGATGCCACAGCGCCCACCTGCCGTAGAGCCACTATTGACGCAAGAAGTTGATAGCGTTTGCTCCAGCGCCCCAGTGCCCGCATTCAGCACAAACACATAGCCCTTGCCATCGCTATTATCGTAACCGCTACTAAGCAGCACTTTCCATTGGCCGTTGAGTTTACCTACCACTGGAAACCCATAAGTTTGCCCTAAGCGAGCATCACTAAAGCTCCACAAAGGCTGAGGGACCTTGGGGTTAGTAATATCGAGCGCATAAAACTCACCACCACCGCCTCTTAAGCCCCCGATGAGAACGGTTTTCCAATTGCTGCCCACTTTAATATCCGCAATGGTGGGGGCCCCATCAACGGAGTATTTAAAGTCACGAGTAAAGCTACGGTCAGCCTGCTGCCATAAATTAGGCACAACGCTTGGCGGAATAAACGCCCATTCTTCAGCCCCCGTATCTGCCCTAAAAGCATGCAGCATGCCATCATTGGCAGGGGCATACACCATACCAAGGCGGTTGGTATTGCTGCGCACATAGTCCACATAACCAGCATCGGTATATGATTTATTCGGCTTTTTAACAAAGCTCACCCCACCATGCACAATTGCGCCCAAACGCCCGTTTCGGATGCGATACAAGGAACTCGGGTTCAGTGCTACGGGCTTAAACTCATTGCCTTGATCACCCCGCAGGTAATTAATTAATGCCCCAGAGGTGTTATTTTTTTGCTGCTCACTGCTTAAGCCATTATTAGTATTCAACCTTGCTACACCATTGCTTAAAGCACTGTTAAGTGCGCTATTACTGATTTTGAAATCAGTCAAGCTATTGCAGGCTGTAGCACTGCAGGTGTAAATCTTTCTGTTGTCTGGATTCATTGCACCCAGTACATCTTGTGCAGACCAAAGTGGTATTGGGTCCGGCTGTCCTGTTTTTAGATTTAAAGTGTTGGCCACTACATTGCCCGACCAAGCCACAGTTTTAAAGGAGCTGTAATAAATAGAGCGATCAGCGGCGCTCATAAAAGAGTTAGATACATCGGCAGACCCCACGGAGGCGGTCTTAGCTTCGATATCGCTCAGCGCACTCGATAGCCCTGCGGCAACAGCACTCGGATCTTTAGCGCTAAAGAATTGCCCGCCGCCATTAACCGCCGCATGCCACAGATCATCAATCGTACTTTCTGTATCCCCCACCACCCTAGGCCAAGGTACATAGCCAGATAAAGGATCTGGGTAATCCTTGCGGTTTAATGTACCATCCACGCCCAGCCCCAGCGTGTAGGTGCGCATCACTTGTTTGCCCTTAGCCCCGCCAGCAAACGGCTCTACCCCTGGCGTGTTGTTCTCCATACTTGGGCGAATATCATTTTTAAAATAATACATTGCCACATCGGCTAGGGTATTAGCCTGCCGGTTAGGATCCTTCATCGGTAGTGGGATATCTGCGCCTGCATCCGTATCCCCAACATTGACCTCATCACCCGATTTATTCCAATAACCATCAGTAGTCAGAATCGTAAAATTCTGCTGGCAAGTGTATTGCATAGGGTCTGTCACACTTGAGGAAGGCATTTTTCCTGAGTAAATCTGGCCTATGGTATTGAGTGCTTTTTTTAATGGCGTGCCACCGACAGGTGGAGTGGCATAAAGTAAGCTGTACCAATTATTTTTTTGGGTATTGTCATAGGTATTGATATTTAAAAAACTATTGCGGTCGTAACTTGACTTTAAAAGCTTATTAATAGATGAATACCCCACTCGGTAGCGATCACCAACTGGGGCAAAGGCAATACCTACGCTGGACTTCATCATCAGCATACGGGTGCGGTAATAACTAAACCAGTTAGCAAAATTTTGCTGTTCAGCGGGGCTAATTAATTTTTTTTCCCACAATTGATTATATGAGGCTCTATCGCAATCATTTTTTGAAGGGACACCATTTTTAAAATTATAATAATAAGCAGCTTGCAATGAATCATTACCGAAATTACTACTTCCTACTTTATCATAGGCAAAAAATTGATTCGCTAAATTATATTTAATTTTATTTGATGGCCCACCTTTACGCCCCGTATCAAAACCATCGTACGAAGCATCATTAAATATTGCATTTGGCATGGGGCGACCATCTGCGTTGACGGGCGCAGCATAAACCGTACTAGGGTTGTAATAAACGGTATTACATTGCGCATTTCTATAACTAGGTTTATTTCTGTTTTCAAAGGTCGAATCAGGCATAAAACTCCACGCCATAGAGCCTGAATCATCAATTACAAACATGACATTTGGCTTGACATCCCCAATACTTAATGTGGATAAAGGTTGATCTGCTGTCTGGGCAGCAAGTGCATTTACACTCAAGCCCAAAATACAAAAGGCAATTTTTTTCATCACTTTCTCCGTAAAAACTAAGCAGGGTGTAAAACAAATTCAATAGGGTGCAATAATAGCCAGTGCAAAAATCGCAGATAATTTTTTAGTTTGATATAAAAAATGCAAACCTCAGCATTTATTGTTTAAAAGTCAGATCTTTTTCACTCAGCACCAAACCATGATCATTGGTCTTTCTTTTCGCGGCAGTATTAATACAAAGTACTCTGATAAAAACTCACGGTATCTTTAGGACCTTGCACCCTTACCGTAATCTGATAAGTCATCTGATAAATAGACTTACTTTCTTGCGCGCTAGGTGACATTTTTTGCAAATCACAAGCACTGTCATTTGGGGTTTTACGGCCTGCTGTTTTGCAATTTCTTTGAATAAAATAGGCTACGCTATAACCATTAGCATTACTGGTTTCAGCAATTTCAGTATTTTGAGCCAGCGCTGCATTCCCAGCATTTGGATTTGCCCACACCCACGCCACGCCGTCGGCCCAATTATTACCCTCAACAGGGGTATCAATATTTATTGGGCTATAACCATTAACTCTAGATTCCTGATCTAAAGTACGCGGCTGGCGTATTGACGTTGCCACCAGCCAATATCTTGCTTTCTCCAGAGCCACATCGGCCGCAGCCGTGGTTCCTTGGCGCAAAGCTAAATTATTGGCCAATTGATTGGTGGCTATCATTGAACGCACTAAGGCAATCGATCCTAAACTCATGACCACCAGTACAATCAAAGCAATCAGTAAAACCAAACCCGTTTGTTTTAAAACTAAGCCTTGTTTAACACTTGATGAAATTGGCATATCTACTCGCTATTTATATTAAGTTGTGCTGCATAAGTAATATTTAAAACGCATAAATTATTACTTGGGCATTGAGTATTTCCATTTATATCTACTCATTTTTTTATGTACCACAACTTTAAAGCCATAAAGAATCAACTTCAGCCTGCCATGCCTCATCAATCTAGGTAGCTAAAAGCCTCATTTGTGCTTATTTAATTAAATCAGGCTGATTTAATATCAATTGATTACGCAGTGGTACAACGGTTTCGTGAACGCTATAGCGATAGCACTTCCAATCTGTATTACTGCCAGGGGTATTCTCAGGCTCGGAAAAATCTCCTCCTGACCATTTAAATTTTTGTCCACTTTTCGAGGCACTACACTGCCCATTTCGATCAGGTTTTTCTGCATAAGCGGAGCGTACTAAGACGGCATAACGAATTGCAATGAGCTGCTTCCATGTTTTATGGTCCGGTGGGGTTGTATTGGTCCACTTTTGTACCGTATTCGCAATATGATCGGCACCAGAGCCTGTATCCAGCCCATATTCTGCTTTTAGCTGAACGATATTTTCAGTAGTGGTTTTCCACTTTCCATCTAAAGCAGTTTTCCCATCTAAGGCATCTTGGCTAATTAAGCTGCCATCGCTCAAATTACTTGCCCCATTACACCCATTTGGATTGCCAGATTGATATACGCAATAGCTTCTGCGCACCATAGAGCCAAAATTCATTAAGCGAGTGGTACTTAAAGGCAGGGATTCTGGAAATGGCGCATTTTGATTACGGCTATTCCATGTATTATCTCTATGCCCTAAAGCAAAATCCTTGGTAGATATGGGCCGATTGCCAGCGGGGCAATTACCATTGGTGCAAGTCACTTGAAACAAGGGGCAGTTTGCAGCAGAGCCAGAGCCAGAATCCGGCCAAATGACCACTAAATCATTCGCTTTATACTGCCCAGCCAGTAGTATATTGGCAAACTGATCATCACCATTACTATGATTTGTGGCCTCACCAAATAAAGCAGGCATTCCACCCGCATTAGAATTGCCATATAAAATAGTCAAGCGATCTGAACGCGCACCACGGTCAATCAGCACCGGCACAAGTGGAAAATTACTAAATTGTGAATTAATTGATACCACATTACAATTAAGAGCCCTATTTATACTAATACCATAACCTGCACGCTCTAAATCTTTTTGGATTTGAATAACAGCAATCCCACCACTGCTTTGGGCATTGCCATTACCTAATGTGGAGCGGCGAAATCCCTCGCTACTATTAAATGTTTGATAAATAGCCACCGAGGCAAGTAAAGCGATGACCATAGAAACCATCATCTCAATCAGACCAAAACCAGATTCGCGCTGCATCTTAGCTACCACACAATAAGTGGATTGTTTCATAAGGATTATTGTTTTCACTGATCGTTTTAATATCGGCAATACTGATTGCTTGGTTTGATCCGGCAAGCTCGCCTTCCTTAACCCCAGTATTGGCCCCGCGTGCCACAGGCCATGCAATTGAGATGGTTGCCCTTCTTGAGCAAGGGGTACTGCCCGCACTATTGGCCTGAATTTCCACCTTACACTGAGCACCGCTAAGGTTAGCCTGCACGGCCTCTGCCCATAATGCTGCTGGCCCTGCTTTGGCCCCGCTGCAGCTGGTCATTTGAAAATCGTCCAGATTATCCATACTGACTCGCATCTCCCCATCCAAACGCTGAATCAACTGTGTGGCGGTAGTACGAGTGCTACTGCTGCTGGCGTGGCGCATTGCATTGCCTTGTAAGGCCATTAAGGCCAATACACCAAATGAAAAAATACTGATGCCGATTAGGCACTCAAGCAGCATCGAGCCACGTTGCTGATGACGACTCATCATCGCTTAACTCCTTACACAGGTAGCAGGATTGCTTTCAGGCGCATCTGGCATGCACAGGCGAGCATTGCCGCCCTCATCAACACGCAGACAAATACGGGCAGGGTTTTTTACAGTGCTGTTACCGGCGGGGGCTCTATCGCAATCAGCCAGCAACGCTCTTTGGGCGGTATCCGCCACAATCAGGGTGAGCGGTGAATGCGCCCGCCCTAAGGCATCAAAGCGAAGCAGCGTTTGATCAGCTTGCAAATTAAAGCGCGCCGAATTGCCTTCAGCCACGTTTTTCCCATCTATATAAGGATAACGGGGGGCTTTATTAGTGGGCTCAGTATTGATATTGACGCAATCTGGGCAGGCCCGAATCAACCACGCGCTGCCATTGCTGCTTTGAGTCACCGCATTGGCTTGGCGATTGTTGGCCCCCACCTGATCATTGGTGAGCAGCAGCTCAACATAACCATTGCGTTTAATCGCTTCGGATCTGGCTTGCTGCACAGCACTTTGAAATGACTCTGCATAGGTACGCAGCTCAGTGCCTTTTATCCAGCCTTGAAATGAAAGCCCCGCCAACGCAATGAGGATGCCAAAAATCAAAAGCGTAATCATCAGCTCAATCAGCGTGAAGCCTTGCTCTTGGGATGACTTATTTTGACATGACTTATTGATCAGCATCATCAGCAACCTGACTTCTTGCTGATCCAGCAGCTACTGCTGGTTGCCCAGCCGCTGGGTGCGTCAGGCGTAGCCTTGATGCCTTGGTCATCAAGGCTCAGGGTAAAGCCGTTCATTCTCCCTATACCCTTAGCAGTAAGGGTGTATTGATTGGCTTGTAAATTACTGCAATCAAGATTAAAATTTTCTGAGCCCACCGCATCTTGTTTACATTGAAAGCCAAGATACGTGCGGTTATTCATAAAAAATTGCTCAAGCTGCACACGGCGCTCGCTCAGCTTACTTTGTGGCTCAAGCAGCCTACTGCGCATGACATAATCTTGATAACTGGGCACGGCAATACTCGCCAAAATCCCAATAATTGCTACGGTAATCATGACTTCAATCAGGGTAAAACCACGGGTATGCTGCATAAATGCCTCTTTCAGATAAACCAAGGCAATCATGCCGCCATACCTTACAAGGTTCTACTATCGGTATTTAGGTATTGATTTATATAAACGGTATTAATATCCTGACAAATGGCAAGATAGACCAATTAAAATGACAGGCAATTTAATTGAATGATGATTAATGGGATATTTAGGCACCGATATGCAATTGGTTTATGCGTAACAAATTGGTAATTATTACAAAGAGTATTGTTTATTCTATTTGTTGCAAAAAAATCACAGCATTTATACACGTTATAATATGCCATATAATTTCGTCATATACATTTAGAATAAAAAGCTATTCTTGATTATGCGAATTAATTAATAATAGCCTCGGCATAAATCAATTACATGGCATAAAATCAATGACACATTTTATGCCATTACTCTAAAGCGCACTCAAAGGTTAGGTATTGGCTGGTTTATATCGCTAAGAAAACGTAATACGGATTAAACACTCACTTAACAGCGCCCCTTGCGCGGCAAATAGCGTAGCCAGTCTGCTTTGATTTGTGCTTCTTGCGCCATACCAGACGCCACCTTTGGCGCTTCATGCGTTGCAAGCAGGCGTAAACACCAACTTGCCCCAGCCTGATCTTTCATCCGCATTTTGCTTAAAAATGGCTGGCTTTCATTGCCTTGCACTAACAACGCCTTGCCATCTTTAAAACCCAATCGCCAGCCATCTTGCACGGTGGTCCCTGCATAGCCTCCCGCAATCAACTCCAGCCAAGGCTGGTCAGCATTTAGTAATCGCAAACGGCTCACCGGCCCAGCGGGGTGTGGCGCGCGCTCTGCAAGCAGCAGCGTACCTTTAGGCAAGGCACGCCAAGCCAGTGGCCAAGGCGCAACCACCGCCTCGCCTTCCGCCAGCGTAAAATAAGCCGCCCCTGCTTCCAGCCTAGCCGATTGCACCTCTCCCGAAAGGGGCTTCATCGTACTCGCACCACTAATCTGCAATGCCGCACCCTGAGCAAGCCCACTCGAAAAAAGGGCAAGAAACAGCCACTTAGTGCACACGACGCACCGCCGACATGAAGCTTACTGATGGTGCATTTTCTACTGACCAAGGCTGTATATCATTCAATATCAGATTTGTTGCAACCACGTTAATACTCCCTTTCATTGATGCCCCGCTATTACCACGGGCAACACGCGCAAAGGCTAAAGTCAGATTAGCCTAATCATTGTAATCATATAAAACCGTTTTGCTACCATCGTCATTTAAATCTAAAGCATAGCTACTTCGATTTAATTGCTGACCTACATTCCAATCGGCAAAAGCGCCGTATGAGCCTGGGCCTATCATGGCCGATTTGTTCAAATTATTTTCATCCACCTTTGCTCCATAACCATCAAAATAATCCATTCTAAAATCTCTGCTGCACGGGCCAGCCTCTAATTTACATAAAGAATTCCAATCGAAGCCATTGGTATTTTTCGCCAAGAAATATCGCTCAACTGCAGACGTGGTTTTTGGATCACTCCTCAAACCCATTAATTGATAAAGGTAATTCATCACACTAAGTAGTTCGGTATAAGTTTTACATCATAATAAATACTTACATATACGTTAAAATACAGCCGTGCCGTTAATAATAAGAAGCCATGAAATTTATCAAACCACTATCTGGAATTGAGCAAATGCAGCTTCATGCTGCTTACAAAGAAAGCCATCAACACCGTGTTAGGCAACGAGCACATGCCGTTTTGCTGAGTGCTAAAGGCTACAGCATCCCAGAGTTGGTTGATGTTTTTGGATGTAGCCGCAACGCGATTAACGCTTGGCTTAATGCTTAGAACGAATTTGGAATTGACGGTCTTCAGGACGAGGTTCGCTCAGGCCGACCACGTATTTTAACCCCCGAAGACAGTAATAGACTTCAAGCGCTTCTCGATCAAAATCCACATCAACTTAAGACGGCTATAGCGCAATTTGAAGAAGAAGCGGGGAAAACAGCGAGCTTGGATACATACCGTAGGACGGTAAAAAAAATTTAACTACTCCTATAAACGCTGCCGAGCGTCTTTGAAAAGTTTTCGTAATGAAGAAACATTCATCAGAAATCAAGAAATACAAGAGTTCTTGAAAAAACAAGAGCTTGAAGGAAAATTCAAGGTTTATTTTTTTGATGAAGCAGGAACAAGTCTGATTCCGAACATTCCTTATGCATGGCAAACCGTGGGCGACACAATTGAAATTCCAAGTAAACGTAGTAAGCGCCTGAATATTTTGGGTTTTATGAATCGAGGAAATGATGGTTTATTTCATTTTGTTGAAAGTAGCGTTTTAAATCCAGTGATGTCATTCATGCGTTCGATGCGTTTTCTGCTCGCTATGCAAAGGAGTACGCCAAAACCAAAGTGCCATGCCTTGTTGTTTTGGATAATGCATCGATTCATCACAGTGCTGAATTCAAAGCTCAAATTGATGGCTGGATGGCTCAGGGAATATGCTTGCATTACCTGCCAACGTACAGTCCAGAACTGAACCTAATTGAAATTTTATGGAGAAAAATAAAATATGAATGGATGCCCATGTCTGCTTACAAAACGTATAGCTCATTGACATCATCTGTAAAAAACATTATCAGTTTATTTGGTAAAAAATATAAGATAATTTTTGCATAGCTACTTATATGCATTTAAAAATGCATATAGTGAGTATTTAAAATAAAATGGTCAATTTAAAACAAACAAAAACAAAGAATAAAATCAATAAATTTAAAAGCAATAGGTAATTATAAGTAATATAATACCCAAACAAAACAAAACAATATTTGTTTGTCATTCTTATAATGTACTTCGCTTCAATCACACCATTAAATAACTTACATATTTGAAAGCAAATAACCAGCCTGTCGATTACTTAGCTCTCGGTTTAAGGCTAGTAATCATTCGAATCAACTCTAAAGCAGGGCGCTGCTCAATTGCTGAAGTTTGCCTGTCTTGGCTAAGCACACGCAGGGGGATCAATACGCGCCGAGATAATAAGCTGGCACCGCTATTGCCCGTGCTCTGCCGTGCAAAGGCGATATTGAGGTTTCCCCAGTCGTTGTAATCGCTTAATACTGAAACACTGGAATCTTGATTAATATCTCTTGAATAGGCACTAGCATTTTGTGTGCCATTGGTATTCCAGTCGGCATAAAACCCGCCATTATTTCCACGGCCAATGATGGCGGATTCAAGCAGGCTATTTTCATTTAAGCTAATGCCGCTACCATCGGAGTAATCCATTTTATAATCTGTGCCGCAGGGGCTGGCGTCAATATTGCAAATATTTCCCCAGCTAAAGCCAAGCGCATTGTTATTGAGGTAATAGCGTTGCACGGCGCTATTTGTTTTAGGATCAGCGCCTAGGCCCGGTAATTGATAAAGGTAATTCATGATGCTGTAGTAATTAGGTTTGTAATTATTAGATTCATTACCGCCATGCTCTAAGCCAAAATTATGTCCTAATTCGTGCATGATGGTACTGGCTTGGTAATTCACCAATAGATTGGCATTACTGCCTGATCCGCTAGATAAGCCCCAGCTGCCTAATGTAACTAATAAATCATTGCCATTGATTTCAGCCAAGCCAGAAGAGCCTGCCGATTCGTCTGATTCTTGGCAATTAGCCATTAATAAATAATGGAATATCGTTTTACGCCGGATATCTAAACTCGCTGATTTATAGCTATATAAAGAGGCGCAGCCTGTTTTGCTATCTAAGCCAATACATTTTGCGTAAGTCACAGAATTGGCCCCTCCCGCCAAACCACCACCCAAGTTAAATAAAGCAGGATTAAAGGCTGCGGCGTAGAGGCTGCCGGTATCAAAATGAATGCTAAAGCCTCTGGCGGCAAAAACATCGGCTACTTTTTGCAAGGCTTCTTTACGCGGGGTAATGCCTGCATCGCTAGAAACCATATGATCGACTTGCACAAAGATATCGCGCTGATTGGCCCTCGCCCCCATCGCAAACAAATCTATACCTGCAAATGTGCCGCCTGCGACTTCTGCGCTATCGGGGATGCCATCGTTATCGCCATCTACCGCTGTGGCGGGTACATCGTTGCGCCCGCCTGGCGTGGCAAAAGAGACTTGCAACCAATCTGCGGCGCTCTTGCTATTGGCTTGTAGCGGAAAAGGTCTGACTAGGCCTTTTCCGTAATCAAGCGAAGTGGCAGGCATGGCAGCCACATTCGCGCCTGCCCATGCGCTACTTGTTAAAGGCGCTTGGCTGCTATTACCAAAACGAACAAAATCTAAAGTAGCCCCTGCAAACACCAGCTCCACAGCGCCATTGGCATCCCAAAAAGGCACGGCCTCACCATTTCTAAGGTAAGCCGCTTGGCTGTTATCACTGACGGCATCGTCAATTTTTGCGATCAACACAAAATAGCCCCCCGCTGCCAGCGTGACCGCAGGCAGGCTAAAGCTGACGGGTGAGCTAGAAACGGTAAATGGCGATGAGCGCAGGCCAGAGCGAGTCCGCAGGCTTACGCCGCTGAGCGACACCGCACTGGCGCTTGGGTTATGAACTTCTAGCCATGCACCGGCATTGATCGAATCATTGCTAGAAACTTCGCTGATTAATAGGCCCGCATTGGCCGCCGTAACGGGTGCAGGCGTAGGAACGGAGCTGGGCTGTGAAGTGGGGATAGGCGTCGCTGTCACGACTGGCGAAACGGGCGTTGGCGCCACGCTCTCTGAAGAGCCGCCCCCACCCCCTCCGCAGGCCGTTAAACTGATCAAGACCAACAACCATAAATACAACAAAGTTGGTTTCATTCAGTCAGCCCCTTGTTCCCACCCAAACACGCCCTAGCGCAAAGCTGCGCCCCCTCTTTACCATAGCAAACAGACGATTGCTCGGCAGGGAATCATTGGCGGATAAGCATGGTGTGTGGGGATGAAGACTTGCCCACCTTACAACGAGTGCTCCACAGCGGAAATACCTCCCCAGTATAAAACCCAAATCTTGAAACACTTCGGCCCCAGAGAACACGGAGTTTCACGGAGAAACCCTTATATATGCTTTTCTCCGTGGCCCTCCGTGTTCTCCCTTTTCTCCGTGGTTTAAGACTTGGGTATAACTTCAACAGTAAGCACTCAATGCCAAACTGCTATTCACTCACATGTTCAATTTGCAGTTGCACCACGCGGTTGCCGCGAAACTCGTTTACGCCGATGCGGTACACGGCGAGGATTTTGGGCGGCAGCGGGTCGGCATGGCCAAAGCGCATGGCGTCTAGCACTAGGCCGTGCGGATTGGCGAGTTTGAGTTTTAAGTGCCGCTCGCCTACAAGGCGCTGCTCAACCACGGTGAATTCGCCCTGGAACATCGGCGCGGGAAAGCCTTGGCCCCAAACTTGTTTGTCCAGCGTTTCAGCCACGTCTAGCGCAAAAGATTCGGTGGCCAGCTCGCCATCGGTTTCAATTTTTCGCTCCAGCGTGTCGGCATCCATCAGCTCATGGCACACGGCCTCGAACGCGGTTTTAAAGCGCGCAAAGTCGGCTTGGCGCAGGCTTAAACCCGCAGCCATAGCGTGGCCGCCAAATTTCAGAATCAAATCAGGGTGGCGTTTGGAGACCAAATCCAGCGCATCGCGCAAATGCAGGCCAGGGATGGAGCGGCCCGAGCCTTTGATTTCATCGTCATTGCCATCGGCAAACACGATGGTTGGGCGGTGAAAGCGATCTTTCATTCTGGAGGCAATAATCCCCACCACGCCCTGATGCCAATCGCCCTGATAAAGGCTAATGCTGTAAGCGTCTTCTACATCTATGCCCGCCAAAATGGCTTCGGCCTCAGCACGCATGCCGACTTCAATCTCGCGCCGCTCACGATTCATGCCATCCAGCTCTTTGGCTAGCGGTGTGGCTGCGGCTTCTGAATCGGCCAGAAGGCAGGCGATGCCCAAGCTCATATCGTCCAAACGCCCTGCCGCATTGAGCCTTGGCCCCAGCGTAAAACCCAGATCAAAGCACGATGCCTTAAAAGGGAAACGCCCCGCTGCGGCAAATAAAGCCAGCACACCCGCACTGGCCCGCCCTGCCCGCATGCGCTTTAAGCCCTGCTCAACCAAGATGCGATTATTGCCGTCCAGCCGCACCACATCGGCCACCGTGCCCAGCGCCACCAAATCCAGCAGCGTCGCCAAGTTAGGCTCTTTGATACCCGCAAAAACCTGCCGCTCGCGCAGCTCGGCCCGCAGTGCCATCAGCACATAAAACATCACCCCTACACCGGCCAGATTTTTACTCGCAAAAGTACAACCCGGCTGATTAGGATTCACAATCAGCGTGGCAGGCAGTTCATCGCCAGGTAAGTGGTGATCGGTAATCAGTACATCAATACCCCGCGCCTGCGCTGCGGCCACACCAGCCACACTGGCGATGCCGTTATCTACCGTTAAGATTAAATCTGGCGATTTTTGCGCTGCCAGTTCAACGATTTCTGGTGTCAGCCCATAACCATATTCAAAGCGGTTCGGCACCACAAAATCGACCACCGCGCCCAGCATGGCAAGGCCCCGCACCCCCACCGCGCAAGCCGTAGCGCCATCGGCATCGTAATCGGCCACGATCAGAATCCGCTCTTTGGCGGCTATCGCATCGGCAAGGCGCTTGCCTGCCTCTATGATGTTTTTTAAGCCATGAAAGGGCAAAAGATGCGCCAGCTCGTGCTCCAGCTCGCTGCGACTATGAATGCCACGCGCTGCATATAAACGTGCTTCAAGCGCTGTGTAGCCCTGCTGGCAAAGAAGAGATTCGGCCGTGGAGGGGACGATGCGGGGAGAGATGGTGGTCATTTGGGCTCAATGAAAAAATGCAATGGGGCTAAAAGTTCTGTAGCCACCGAGTAAGACAGTTGTAGGGTGGTGTGCTCACGCGGAAATCTCTAACTTTGCTACGCATAGAGATATGCCACTTGCACAACCCGAGATAAGTCTCTTGCACACGTGGGCACAGGTGCCCACCCTACATGAATTTCCAAGGGAATTTTGGCTTTTGCCAGATTTTCCAACGTAAGGAGCGGTCAATCTGTAAGGCGAGGCCAAGATCTGGAAAAGTCATCGCCAGTGAATTTCTTTTACCAGATTTTAAATCGGCTAGTAGTGGCGCAAACCAGTCTTTTTCTAAGCTTAGCCAGCCCTCGCGCCAATCATGGGCATTGCCGTAGCATGCGCCAAGGCGCAGTTGATCGAGCATCACCAGCCCATCCCCCACTGGCATAGACTCTGCACTTGGTAGCAGGCGCTGTACGCTCTCGCCCCCCAAATGCATCAAGCCCGCCAACATCTGCTCATTGCTATACACGTTAATAGCAGGCAATACCGGCGTTTCCACGATTGGATATGCCGAACCGCCCCATAGCCACAGGCTGTTAATGGTTTGCGATTGCTCGCGGTATTCGTTCACGCTATGGGTATAAAGGTACATCTGAATTTCATTGAGCAGGCGATGCCATTTCAACGCATCAACCCCCTTGGGTAGCAAGGTATCAATATCGCGGCCAATCGCAGCATCTAGTGGGGTCCAGGTTAGCTTTGGGTCTACCGGCAAGCGCAAATACCAGCGTGTTGGCGTAGCCGCCACAAATAAGATGCCGTCCTCTCCAAACACGCTATTAAGCCCCGCCACCAAAGAATCGGCCTCGGCCTGGCTCAGCTGAAACTGGTGGGCATCAAACAGCAGCAGACCATCTCGCTCAATCTTAAGATGTACAGGATCAGCACGCAGCCAAAAGCCTGGGCTGGCGGTGGGATGATCTAGGCCAAGGCTTAAAGCCGCAGCGGGCAACGACGGCAGGCCAACCAAGCCAGCCAGCCATTCTTCAACGCTTTGCTTTTGGGAAGGCAAGCGCTGGCCACGCCCACATAACATGGCCAGCGCAGGTAGCTCTAAGCCGGTGGTGATAAACCGGCACTGATCCGCATCGGGCCAGTCGGCATAAGGAATAACTAGATGAAGTGACATAGGGGAATTTTACAACAAGATGCGGGCAAGCAGCGTTAAGGGCTCAGCGCAGCCCGCCCTAAAGAGATAAACGCCAGATTAAATAATCAGGCCTGAGCGCTCGCTGCAAAAACATACTCAAGCACTTCATCACCATACCCATCAAGCTGCCCCGTGGCGCACCAGCCCAGATGCCTGTAAAAACCAAAGGACCTCACCTTGGGATCAGCCGCACAGCCAAGAAAAAGCCGACCGTGGCCTAGTGATTTCAAATCAGACATCACATTTTGCAACAGCATTTTGCCTATGCCTTGGTTCTCATGCTTTGGCAACAGCGCTAAAACCACAATTTCGCCAGTACTCACAGCGCCAAAGCAATACGCTGCCATTTGCCCACCAACATGATAAACGTAACCTAACAGCTCGCCCGATTCGACTTGAGCCGCCCATGAAGCCTCGGTAATACCAAGCTCGGCTAAGCGCTCTTTAGAAATCGCGTTTTCTCGCGTTTTGCCTCTAATGACAATGCACTCTGCAATATCAGATGGCAGCGCAAGGCGAGTATTCAAAAACAAGGTGTTCAATATTAATCTTCTTCCATTTGAAAGCGGCGACGGTTGAGCTCTTCTTCTTTTACGCTATCAATCTCACGCATTAAGCCACGTACATCGGCTTTTTTCTCGCTGCGGCGCGCACGGCCAGTCAGCACAACATCAGGATGCAACTCGCCTTTCTCGTAATGGCTCCAAATCTCAAAGGCATAATCGGTATTTAGTAACTCAGGGGCAAATTGGCCGAAGTACGTGGCCAAATTACCCACATCGCGTTCCAACATACTAAAAGCGCTGTTATTACCGGCCGCATCCACCGCTTGGGGCAGGTCAATAATCACAGGGCCGTCAGCATCGACCAAAATATTGTATTCAGATAAGTCGCCATGAATCACGCCAGCACAAAGCATCAACACCACTTGCTTGATCAACATCGCGTGATACGCCAGTGCTACCTCGGCGCTTAATACCACGTCATTTAAGCGTGGTGCGGCGTGGCCAGCGGCGTCGGTAACCAGCTCCATCAGGAGCACGCCTTCAAAGCAGTTATAGGGGGTGGGCACGCGCACGCCCGCCGCGGCTAAGCGGTGCAAGGCATCTACTTCGGCGGTTTGCCAGACTTCTTCGGCCATTTTGCGGCCATAGCGGCTGCCTTTTTCCATGGCACGGGCATCACGCGAGCCTCGAACCTTGCGGCCTTCTTGATACGCTGCGTTTTGCTTAAAGCTACGCTGGTTCGCTTCTTTGTAAACCTTGGCGCAGCGAACATCATCGCCACAGCGCACTACATAAACCACGGCTTCTTTGCCACTCATCAGCTGGCGGAGTACTTCATCAACAAGTCCATTCTGAACAAGTGGTTCTAATCTTTTCGGGGTTTTCATTTTCCAAAGTCCGGTATAAGCAAACAGCAGTGTGCCTTATGCCATAAATTCGCTTTTAGCGCAAAGCCCTAGATTAAAAAGGATTTTCCATGCAGCACATACCCAACACAATACTGACACCAAACATGCAACACGCACAAGGTTTGCTTATATAAAACATTCACGCAACCACAGTGCGCAACAAAACACCACGCTCCCGAGCAATAAAGGGGCAACCAATCACCCATTGCAGTGAACCCAAAGCCCGCAAGCTCTATACTGCAGGGCTATTAAATATTTGAGATCAGCATGTTTCTAGGCCATTTACACCTCCCTAATCTGCCACTCCCCCCTGCGATAGAAGCCGCGCTTCATTACCTGCGCAATACCGATTTTTCGCAAATGGCCGTTGGCCGCTATCCCATTGATGGCGAGCAGATGTTTGCCCTCGTTCAAAGCCCGATGACTCAGGCTTGGGAAACCGGCAAACCAGAATTCCACTCCCGCTATATTGATATTCAGTATTTATTAGAAGGCGAAGAATTAATTGGCTATGCCATTAGTGACAATACGCTCAGCACAACGCACGATCAGCTCGCTGAAAGAGACATCGCTTTTGTGGCCCCCATTGAACACGAATCTAGGCTAAGGCTAACACCAGGGATGTTTGCCATTTTTTACCCAGGTGAGCTGCATAAGCCGTGCCGAGCGGTGAAGGAGCCACTATTAATTAAAAAAGTGGTGATTAAAATTTCTAAAGATTTAGTCGCAAACGCCGCTTAAGGGTAGTTAATAAGGTGCTGGTAATTAAATAATACCCTCTGCCAGAGCTTGCAAAAAGACCTTCGCCACTAAATGCTAAATAGCTCGCCTTTCGCCTCCCTTCGATCGCCCCGCTTCAGCTCTTGCGCCCAATCTACCCCCAGCCTCGCTAGCTTACCTGTACTTCAGTACAGTATTAGAATTTACTAAACCTGCTTACAATCCATGCCATCCTCATCTAACTCTGGTTAATACCTCATGCCCGAACAGATCAATACCACTCAAGCACATGCAACAATCGTTCAAATCGATGGCAAAGTATATTTGCGTGATGCAAGTGGAAAAACTGTTCCACTCCAAAAGGGCCAAGAATTAAATGAAGCACAAATCTTAGTAACTGATGCCGATGGCCATGTGCAATTGCAAATGCCTAATGGCCAGCTCGTCGATATTGGCCCAACACGCACAGTGCAAATCGATGCGCAGATGCTGGGCAACGCCACCCTTGATGCCGCCACGGCATCGATTAACGATTTAGCAGCCTCCACCGCTAAGATTGCCGCCGCCATCAATAATGGACAAGACTTAAGCACCGAATTAGAAGCCACGGCAGCGGGATTGGGCGGCACTGGGCAAGGTGAAGGCCATTCCTTTGTGCAACTCTTGCGCGTGGCCGAAGGTGTTAACCCCCTCGCTTTTAATTTCGCCACAAACTTTGAAACCACACCTAACGATGCCCCCCCTACTCAAGCAATCATCGTTGCAGAGCAAGGCATTCTGGCCGTTAATGACGCAGTTACCTTAGAAGAAGACGGCCAAAGCCGCATTAATGTGCTAGGTAACGACAGCGGCAACAACATCACAGTAAGTAGCGCAAGCGCAAGCAACGGCACGGTTGTAATTAATACTGACGGCACAATCACGTATAAACCCAACGCAAACTACAACGGCCCCGACCAAATCATCTACACCATTACCGATGCAAATGGTGCTGTCAGCAGCGCCACGGTTGCGGTTACCGTTACCCCCGTTAATGATCTGCCTACTCAAGTTGACAACAACGGCAATCCAACGAGCACCCCCGTTCAAATCAGCACCAAAGAAGACACCCCCATTGCTGGCAAAGTAAACGCCAAAGATCCTGATGGCGATACACTCACATTCACCCCTAAAGATCAGCCAACACACGGCACTGTCACCGTTAAGCCGGATGGCAGCTACGTTTACACCCCTGCCCCTGATTACAACGGCAAAGATAGCTTTACGGTAACTGTGGGCGATGGCAAAGGCGGCACGGCCATCATCATTGTGGATGTCACCGTTGACCCCGTTAATGACGCGCCAGTAGGCAACAACCAGAGCGTTACTACGCCAGAAGACACCCCAATAACCGGCAAACTGGTTGCTACAGATAAAGACGGCGATCCACTGACTTTTGTAGCCAAAGATCAGCCAACACACGGCACGGTCACCGTTAAGCCGGATGGCAGCTACGTTTACACCCCTGCCCCTGATTACAACGGCAAAGATAGCTTTACGGTAACTGTGGGCGATGGCAAAGGCGGCACGGCCATTATTACTGTTGATGTAGGCATCACACCAGTTGAAGACCCAGCCAATATCAGTGGCAAAGACCTTGGTACCGTTCAAGAAGATGGCATTCTGATTGCAGAAGGCAAGCTGAATGTGTCAGACAAAGATGCCGGTCAGTCTGAAATGCAGCCAGCTGCCATCAAAAACGAATTCGGCACCTTTGTCATAGACAAAGACGGCAAGTGGTCGTTTACGCTGGATAACAACGCCAAAGAAGTACAAGCCCTCACCAGCCAAGACAGCTTTGACAATACATTTACCGTGCAATCACTCGATGGCACGACGCATGATGTAGTGGTAACAATCAAAGGCCAAGACGACGCCGCTGAAATCACCCCGAGCCAACCGGGTGATGACGCAGGCTCTGTCAAAGAAGATACAACGCTGACTACCCGCGGCACCTTGCTGGTGGATGACAAGGATGCCGGTCAATCCCGCTTCCAAGCGCAGACGGACACCAACGGCACTTACGGTAAATTCAGCATTGATGCAAATGGCAAGTGGACTTATGCGCTGAACAATAACGACCCCATCGTTCAGGCGCTAAAAGACGGCGATGTGAAGACTGAAACCTTCACCGTCAAATCAGCAGACGGTACGACAAGCACCATCACCGTGACAGTCAACGGCAGCAACGAATCCGCCACCGTCGGCCACGGCGCAGTGCAAGAAGACACGGTTCAAAGCAGCACAGGCACGCTGACTGCCACCGGTGGCGCGACCTTTATGCCGCAAACCGATACGGCGGGTACTTACGGCAAGTTGACGCTGAGCAGCGATGGCAAGTGGACCTACACACTCAATAACGACGCGGACAATGTTCAAGCCCTTAAGACCGGCGAGTTCAAAACTGAATCCTTCGACGTTACTCTAAACGACGGCACTAAAACCACCATCAGCATCGATGTACAAGGTCTGGATGACAAGGCGGTGATCACCCCGAGCCAACCGGGTGATGACGCAGGCTCTGTCAAAGAAGATACAACGCTGACTACCCGCGGCACCTTGCTGGTGGATGACAAGGATGCCGGTCAATCCCGCTTCCAAGCGCAGACGGACACCAACGGCACTTACGGTAAATTCAGCATTGATGCAAATGGCAAGTGGACTTATGCGCTGAACAATAACGACCCCATCGTTCAGGCGCTAAAAGACGGCGATGTGAAGACTGAAACCTTCACCGTCAAATCAGCAGACGGTACGACAAGCACCATCACCGTGACAGTCAACGGCAGCAACGAATCCGCCACCGTCGGCCACGGCGCAGTGCAAGAAGACACGGTTCAAAGCAGCACCGGCACGCTGACTGCCACCGGTGGCGCGACCTTTATGCCGCAAACCGATACGGCGGGTACTTACGGCAAGTTGACGCTGAGCAGCGATGGCAAG
>JBDKJX010000002.1:0-147354 GCA_039796405.1 Pseudomonadota bacterium | reverse complement strand
TTGCGTTACGGTCTGCCTCTTTGTCGTAAAGAACTCACGACCCTTGATTACTCAAACGCCGCTCTTTCGTACTACCGAGGCGCATGGACAATTCCTCGGACGGGACTTTAACCCGTTAGCTAAATTACTGTTACTGCGAACTTCTGACCCCAGTTAATTCCTATTGCTTTTTTAAATAAATCTATAATTTTATCCCGCCTTGCACCCCATGCGTGAGGGGTTTAAATCTAGCCAATACAATCAAACACTTAGAATTAAGTCCCACTGAAGGGCATCACCACAAATCGCAACAGATGATCACCCTGCCCCGTAAAAACCCCGCAGAAGAAATAATTAAACAAAGCAGTTAAGACATATATTTTCATATCAAACTCATGCCACCACCTTACGCTGAACTCTATGTAATCAATCGATAACCTGACTAGAAAGCAAGGAAAAGGTGGAAATCCCCGCTCAATCGGGTGTAGTATATTGGCATAAAATACTACAGACCGTGCCCCGCGAGGCCTTATAAGGCGGCGTAGCGTTTTTACACACCCTAGGTGGTAGTTTTTCTGCCGTTTTAGGGTGTCTACATCTTGTAGCAGCACTTCGATAGTATCGGTACACAACTGAAAAACAGGAGAAATATATAAATGTCTAGATGCACAGCTCCAGTACGTGGACATAGCTCAGCAGCTGCAGAGAACGCCTGTCCCGCTTGCCGCAATCGCAGCAGCTCTAGGGGCTATGGTTACGGCGGCGGTTACAGCTCATCCTCCTCTTCCTCCTCTTCCCCATCCGCGGGTAGCGGCAGTAGCAGCGGCGGCAGTAGATCCAGCAGTAGCTCCCGTCCTCGCTGGTCAAAAGCGGGCTCATCCGTTTCGTATACCCCTTCACAAATAATTTCACTTACTCCCATCCGTCAAACCGTTGAGGTTCGAGCGGCGGCACAGCCCGATCTTCGTGACGTATTCTTATGCCATGCATGGGATGACCGTCAGGGAGCAGCTAAAGAGCTACACGAATTGCTTGAAAAAGCCGGCGTCAAAGTTTGGTTTAGCGAGAAAGATCTTAGCCTTGGTGTACCTATGATGCGGGCCATAGATAAAGGACTGGCTAATTCCCGGATTGGACTAGTATTGGTAACGCCCGCGCTTCTCACTCGCCTACCGAAAGAAGGTGTCGCAGATAAAGAGCTTTCAACACTATTGGCAGGCAACCAGCTCATTCCAATCATACATAACACGACCTATGAAGCTCTCCGGAATGTCAGCCCCATGCTTGCATCCCGAACCGGTCTCGACACTTCAGAAGAGTCAATGGCTATGGTTGCTGATAAAATTGCTGACTTAGTGATAATTTAATTGCCTCTACATATGCTCTCTCTAAGTAACAACAGAAAATAACTAGGGTCAGAGTAAAGTTAAATCCGCTTTCTTTGGCTCTAAGAGCATTAAGCATAGTAGGATTTAATTTTGTTCTGACCCCAGTTATTCTATTCTGCCTTAGCCTTCAATGCCTAAGCTGCCGAAACGCTCACCATTGGTGCGACGGCAGTTCCTCACGCTGAGTTGCTTGAGTTTGCAAAACCACAGCAGGCTAAACAAGGCATAGAGCTAAAAATCAAAGTGTTTACCGATTATGTGCAGCCTAATGTCAATTGGCAGAAAAGCGCTTAGATGCCAACTTCTTCCAACACAAACCTTATCTGGATGAATTCAATAAAAGCAAAGGCACACATCTGCAAAGCATGGCACTGGTGCATGTAGCGCCATTTGGCGCGTATTCCAGCAAAGTAAAATCACTCAAAGATCTGAGCGAATGCGCAACCGTTGCCCTCCCTAACGATACTACCAACGGCGGCCGCGCACTCTTGTTGCTAGAAAAAGCGGGCATCACTAAGCTGAAAGACAGCAAGAACATCCTGTCTAGCAGCCGCGATAGCGTAGAAAACAGCAAGAAGCTAAAATTCCGTGAGCTAGAAGCTGCACCCCTGCCACGCGCGCTCACTCAAGTTGATTTAGCGCTGATCAACACCAACTACGCCCTTGCTGCTAACCTCACCCCAAGCAAAGATGCTCTGGTCATCGAAGGCGCACAATCGCCTTACGCCAACATCCTTGTGGCCCGCCCAGATAACGCTGCCAGCCCAGCGATGAAAAAACTGATTGCGGCTTTAAACAGCCCTGCTGTTAAAACGTTTATCACAGAAAAATACAAAGGCGCGGTTGTTCCAGCGTTTTAATACCTGAATAAACCGCCCTTTAAAACCCCAGGCTGTGAGGCCAAGGGGGTTTTTATGCCCTCTGCCCGCTCACAGAACAACTCTTTACTCCTTACAGATCATGCTTTTCTGCAAGTAAATGAGCAGCTCGCTACGCCCAGACTCTGTTGCCTCATCTTTTTTTAACAAAGCAAAAATTAAGAACTATCATCATTTCTAAGATTTATAAAAGTAAGTGCAGTGTAAATAAAACACAATAAAACTTACAAAATATAAATTTTATTCTTTCGATAAATAGAGATATCAACTTAGCACGCCCATAGGGCTGTGTTTAAGCCGATCCAAGCCTGTGATGGGCACTGGCCCCAATCTGGCTCAATGCAAACCACTTTTAAGAGGTCAAAATGAAGCTCGCTACCACGCCACACCAGCAAGTACAGCATCTGATCCATAGCTCGTTTGAGGGCAGCAACACGGCCAAGTTTCCGGTAAAAGGACAAGGAACCGTGTCGGTTCAGCCCGGCTCATTCAATGCCTTTGCTATCGAGCTGAAAAGCGACAATAGCAGTGTTGTCCGCCTAGAGATTGAAGCCAGCGGCGTTCGCCTTCTCTATAACGGCGTTGAAATTTCCAAGCAATCCGGGGGCGGGCTCAACCCAAGCGGCGAGCTGCAGCCCTATTGGCTTAGCCTCGATAGCAATAACAAACGGATACGCTACGGTAAGGGCGAGATGCTGCGCACGCTAATGCTTTTTGAATACAGCTGGGCGCAGGCCACAGATAAGCAGCTCAAAACTGCAGAAATCAATACGATTAATATTCAAAATACTGAAGTCAGCAAACTGCAGCTGCTGGCTATCCCTGTCAATCTTGATCCATCGCCGCATATTGTTTCTATGGACGATGTAACGCTGGAGCTGCTGGCTGACAACAAAATCAGTGTGATTACGGATTTTCCAGAAGCTTGCCAGCGGCTTTATGCCAATGTTGCCGGAAAAAGCATGAGCCTGCGCCCGGCCGATTTTCCTGATTTCCCCGAAGCGATTCAGCACTCCATTCTGACGCCAGATTGTATTTGCTACAAAAAATTAGCAGAAAAACCAGCCCAATTTGGCTATCTGCGCATCACAATTGATACCAACCTAGGCGATTCACCCGGCCAGCCCTATGTATTAGAAATATGGCCAGCCGGCAATGGCTCGCCCATTCACGACCATGGCGATGCCTGTGCCGTGATCAAAGTGCTGTATGGGCAAATTCAGGTTTCCCTGTTTGCAGCGCTCAGCCCTCAGCTTTTAACACCATGGGGAAAAGTGATTGTCCAGACCGATGAAGTCACCTTTCTAACCCCAGATTATTATCAGATTCACCAGTTATTTAATCCAAAACCCAAGGGTGATCAATTCTGCGCAACGATTCAATCTTATCGTTACGAAGCTGATGATACCCAGCACTATGAATACTTTGATTACATTGAAGACGGGAAAATTAAGCAATTTGATCCGGATTCGGATTGGTCCTATTCAGACTTTAAAGCGCAGATTCGTGAAGAATGGCTGGCACGCTGGCAGAAAGGCCCGGCGGGTGAACAAAGCAGAAATTTTGACGATCATCCGGCGGCCAATACCAGACTTTCGCAGCTTTTTATTCGCTCTGACCGGGTGATTGATGCCATACAAGCCGTATATGGCAACCAAACCATGCCACAACATGGTGGCAATGGGGGGCAGCTGACCACCATTATCTTTGCCAGCGATGAATATATTACTGAGGTATCGGGGCAATTCGGGCAATATAAATTTGGCAATGTTACCTGTATTGCAGAACTTAAAATCCGCACCAATAAACGTCTATTGCCTGCTATTGGTAAAGCAGAATCTGTGAGCAATTTAAAACCATTCAGTTTTACAGCACCCGCACAAAATGAAATCATCAGCTTTTTTGGCCATAGCAGTGAATACATCAATGGCCTGGGTATTCGTTTTCGCCCACGTTAACTGACTGCGCACAAAGGGGGCTATAACCCCCCTTTGTGTCTCTCAATAAAGTGCAAAGTACACGTACAGACCAGCCGCCCCATGCAGGGCGTTCAGTGATGACCGCGACGACACCATCGTTAAAGACGCTAACGGCACCGTCCTGCTTGATGGCGATGCCGTAGTTTTGATTAAAGATTTGAAAGTAAAAGGCACGTCCACTGTGCTGAAACAAGGCTCCAAAGTGAAGAGCCCTTTGGCGTACAGCGTGAGAATTTGATCATCCATCTGCGTCAGGCGGGTTTGCCCCTTCTTGAGGAATTGTGGCTCGAATAAGCCATAGCGGTCGCGCGGCGTATGGATGTTCACCTCGCCATGCTGGCTTTTAAGGCGCTTTGGCGTGCTGCCATTGCGCGGCATCTGTCATGTACAGAATAAAAACGGCGTGGCTGCCGGGGATGCAACCCGCCGTTTTTTCGCATCTCTTACTCAATTCTGGCGGGTTTCACCCCATGTGCGCTAACCAAATCGTTTTTTCATTAGCGGACACCGAAAAAACACAATGCCCACGCTCTCGGCATGGGGCTTTAAATCCCCCTGAAGCACGCCGAAGCGAGGAACAAGCGGGGCGGGGCAGTCGTCAATTCGTGTTTGAGCGAAGCGAGTTGAATTGACGCCACCTCGATTGTCCGCAGTGAGGGGCCTTCGTGCTGTTTGGGGCGGCCTTCTTTGGCTTCGTTTCTTGGCCGCGCAAGAAACGAAGGTCCAGCGGGACGCCCGCACCTAAATTAACGTGCCGAAGGCACTAATAAAAAAGGCTTTTGACTTTGGTTAGCGCGTATGGGGTTTCACCCGCCCTACAGCAACGCTTTTAATTCACAAATCAAAACTGCGATATCGTCATCGGAATGCGCTGCCGATAAAGTGATACGCAGGCGTGGGGTTGGCACGGTAGGTGGACGGATTGCGCCTACCCAGATGCCACGCTCAAATAGCGCTTTGGCGATGCGAATTGTGGCGTCATTATCTGGCAGCAAGACCAGTTGAATCGCCGTGCTGGAATCAAGCAAGTCACAACTGTCTTTTAAGCCCGCTCTAAAAGCTGCAATATGCTCGGCCAAACGCAGGCGTCTCCATGGTTCGGCTTCAATTAAATCAAGGCTGGCCTGCATGGCACAGGATAAAAGTGGCGGCATGGCGGTGGTGTAAACATAGCTGTGAGCGGTGTTGAGCAGCCAATCGCACATGACTTGTTCACCAGCGACAAAGGCACCCGATACGCCAGCGGCCTTGCCTAAAGTCGCCATATAAATAATGCGCGGCGATGATAAACCAAACTCGGCCAGCGTGCCTCGCCCCTCGCCCAATACGCCAAAGCCGTGCGCATCGTCTAAAAACAACCAAGCATCGTAGCTTTCCGCCAGGGCCAAAAGCGCCGCCACGGGGGCGATATCGCCATCCATGCTAAAAACGGCATCAGCCACAATCAACTTACGTGGCGCAGTACTGGCTGCCAGCAAGCGCTCTAGTGCCGCCAAATCCTGATGGGGGTAGCGCTTAAAATCCGCCCGAGAAAGCGCCACGGCATCATTCAAAGAGGCATGATTTAGCTTATCGGCAAACACCGCATCACCGCGCCCCATCAACGCGGTAATCACCGCCAAATTCGCCATATAGCCGGTCGAAAATCCCAGCGCTGCAGGCATGCCGACAAACTCAGCCAACCTGTCTTCTAGCGCCTGATGCGGGCCAAAATGCCCAGCTAATAAATGCGCAGCACCACTGCCCACCCCCCATTGCGCTGCCCCCTGTTGGGTGGCGTTAACCAGCTCGGGATGATTGGCGAGGCCTAGGTAATCGTTACTGCAAAAATTAATGATCTCTCGCCCTGCAATCACCACATGCGCGCCCTGCGGGCTGTCAATCTGGCGGCGGGAGCGCAGCAAGCCTGCTTCGGCACGCTCGGCAAGCTTGGCGGCAAACTGAGAAAAAGGCATGGGATGTCCGGCAAAGGAAAAAAACAATTCTAACATTGCCGTAGCTGCAGAGACCGGCTCAGGCTAGCCGCAGGGATAAATGTATTTAATTGGCGGCGGCGCTACTCGATACTTAAAAACTTCGCCTGCCACGCAGATCGATCGTAATAAGGTTTGATTTTCCGCTCTGGCTTGCTGTCGTAAGGGTAAACAATAAACAGCAAAATCAATACCCTAAATCCCTTCATAGGGTGCCTTTCCTTGAGTACAGCATACGATAGCTTGGTGGCGAGATTAGCTTTAAAGCCGCGTCGTGGCCGTTAAAGCATTACCGGCCGGGGCTGGTAAGAGTTTCTCGATTGCAGCGATATCCACGTTATCAATCTGATCTTGCTGCATGAATTTTTCTGCAAACACCCGCCACAGATTGCTGTGCAAAAAGTATCGGAATAGCTCTGTATCTATATGCTGATCTTTGGCCATAAACGCCATAATCCGCAGCGATTCGGTCAGTGTTTTGGGCGATTTGTATGGGCGATCAGCGGCGGTTAGCGCTTCAAATACATCGGCCAGCGCCATCACCCTATCCACCGTGGTTAATTGATCCGCAGATAAACGCCGTGGATAACCTTTGCCGTCCAGTTTTTCATGATGCGTTGCAGCGATATCCGGCACTCTGGCTAGCTGAGCGGGCCAAGGCAGGCTGCGCAGCATAATCAGCGTTTGCACAATATGGTCGTTGATTTTAAAGCGGTCTTCTTCCGTTAATGTGCCGCGCCGGAGAGATAGGTTGTAGAGCTCACCCATATTTTGCGCATGCTTTGGTAAATCCATATCAAAGCCATAATGATTGTTTGGATCATCTTTTTCTACCGCGGGCTTGCGCGCTCCCCAAGGCACAATATGGTCGCCACGGTCTGCCAGCAGTTGCTCAGCCACGGGCAGCCTTTCTGGCCCATACTCACCTAGCCTGAGGATTTCGTCTGCAGATAGGCCAAGCTGCTTATCAAAATAGCGCAACCATGTTTGTCCGCCAACTTGCTTTAAGCGCTCAATATCTGCATCGGCCATAAATTCGCCGCCCACATTGCAGCGGGCAACAAAAATAAAATCATCTTGTAAGGCTTGCTGGCGTTGTTGTAGCGCCGTCATTGATGTGCTTTCATCTGCACCCAAAGCCACCGCTCGCCAGTGATCCAACTCGGCATCGCGCCACATCACCTCAAAACGCATCCGTACTTCATGGATGCGGTTGTAAATGGTTTCAAGTTTGGTGGCTTTATCAATAATATGCTCAGGGCTGGTCACCTTACCGCAATCATGTAGCCACGCGCCTAGGTGAAACTCATAGCGCTGATCTTCGGTCATATTAAAGCTGGCATAAGGCCCGCTTTCTTCTTTTCCCATTTGATCGACCAGCATGCCAGCTAGCTCCGGCACCCGCTCGCAGTGGCCACCGGTATAGGGGCTTTTGGCATCAATCGCATCGGCCATCAGCCGGATTACGGCATCCAGTAGTTTTTTTTGCGCTTCAATCAGCTGACGCGTTTCAATGGATACCGCCAACATTCCCGATAGCTTATGTACAAACTCCATAAACGCTGTATCAGCATGCCTAACATCATCCTGATACTGCAAGATAAGCATCCCTTCAGGCTGCCCGCTGCGGCCGCGTAGCTCAATCTGCATCTCGATCAGGCCGCTCGCCACTTTATGAATCACCGGCGTGCCCTGCTGCCGATCAATATGCACAAAGCCCGCCTCCGTATGGCCAAACAACGGGCCCACCGCCACGGCGCGCTCCATTTTAGCGCTACTGTGATTCAGTAAATACACTACTCCAGCCTCGCAACGCGTGGCCATGACCAGCTGTTTTAGCACATTGTCCAGCATGTGCTCCACCTTAGGCTCGGTGGCCATATCCTGGCTAATCTGCAAAAAAGTCTGGATGGTTTGGCTCATATCACTGAGCACGCCGGATAAGTCATTCACCTCTTGCACTATGGTGTGCTTACGCTGATTGAGACTGAAATCAAAACAGCGCATGCGCTGCGCCTGTAATGTAAGCTGATCCATGCTCTTGCCGATTTTGGCCCCAGCCAGCCAGCCCAAGGGCATTAGCAATAAAGACAACAACACCACCGCTACAATCAGATGAAATAATTTGCCACGTAGCTCGCCCAAGAGATCATTGCTGGGCAGGGCTACCAGTAAGCGCATTCCTTCTGACTGCCACACATCAAAAGGCAAAACCACCCCCAGCCACTCCTCACCATTGACTTCATAAGTGGCCACCTTGCCCTTCTCAGGAGCCAATACACTTAAGCGGCTGAGGCTGGCAACACCCAAGCCATCCACACTACTGAATTCAACCTTGTCAGCGCCTTTAATCAGTACTTTTTTCATATCCGGATAGGCCAATACTCGGCCTTGCCCATTCACAAGAGCCAACTGGGTATTGGGCGATATTTTTAGGTCTTCAAGGCTACTCGCCAGATCATCTAACACCATATCAATACCAAAAATAGCTTTACCATTTCGGCTACTTTGGCTTAGCGTGACGCCAATTTGCTGGCTAGAAAAGAAAATATACGGCTCAGAGAGTACCGAAGCGGAGGTGTGGTCAGAGGCCTGATACCAAGGCCGAGTGCGGGGATCATAGCGATATTCCGGCACGCTTCTACGCTCTAATAAGCCATAACTCGCGTCAAAAAATAGGTACTCGCTTTTTAACTGCCAGTCAGGCAAAACCTGCACTGACTGCAGCAAAAAATTTGCCATAGGCGGTGCATTAAATTTAGTACGGATATCCGAGCGATCTAAAGGCCGCACCAGCATAAAGGAGCCATCGCTATAGCCCACATAAACGGCAGAAAATAACTCATTCGTGCTCAGTACTTTGCCAAAGGTAGTCAGCCGCTGCAAACGCTCTTCCAGCGTGGAGGCATTGGCGATTGGGTCATCCACCAGCATACGTAGCGTCGCTTGGGCCGGCTCTAACATGCGCCGTGATTTTTCAGTAATCAGCTGGCCCGCATCTTTTGCTGTTCTAGATGCGGTATCTAGCAGCGTTGTACGCGCCCCGCTCCAGCCTATGCCGATCACCGCGATGGTCACCACCAACATGCACAGCACCACCACCGTGGCGATGGAAAACTTCATTGACCAGCCAATGACCTGTTTGTGCTTGGCGGCAGCAAAAACAACGCCCTCACTCATCAGGAATCCCCCAAAATCAATGGTGGTACAAATAGCATCAGGCCAGCCAGCAACATCAGGCCGAAAAAAACCACTATTTAGTTAAAAATAATGGTTTTTAGTAGGATTGGTTGCAGGCTTAAGCGCTAAATATCAAACAAAAAGAAAGATAAAAGAAGGTTTAAATGTAGTTTATATTTATAAATACTAGTTTGTAACTTACCAAATAAAAAGAAAAAACAGTATTTAATGTAATCTTAATTGAGCAGCAGCCCTCACCTACCAGCAAAAATGACCTTAACGGTTGCGTAATTTAAAAAAATTGTAGTGCTGATAAGGTTCGCTCACGAGGTAGATGGCGGCCGATTGGGAGGGGACATTCAGCGCCACGCTGCCCGCGAGCACTCGGCAGGCGGGTGCTACGCCAAACGCATCGTGCAGTGGTACGCCGTCATACCAGTGCGAGTAAGGAAGGAGCAGCTTGGTCTTCAGCGGCTGGCTAGCTAAATTAACGATCACTAAGGCGGCCTCGCCGGGAATATCGGTGTAGCGTAAAAAGATCAGCGCATTAGCCGCTAAACGATCCCCCAGCACCAATACCTCACCATATTGCAGCGCAGCATTACTTTGGCGGATACGGATTAAATCTTGTATAAACTGCCGCTGCTGGTGGTTCCAATCCGCCTGATCCCAGCGCATGGGGCGGCGGCAATCCGGATCTGCCCCGCCTTGCATCCCGATTTCTTCACCGTAATAAACCAGCGGGATACCGGGTAAGGTGAACTGCATAATCATGGCGAGCTGAGCTTTTTCTACACTCCCCACCGTCGTCAAAAGCCTTGGCGTATCGTGACTGGAGAGCATATTCCACGAGCAAAGCAGGCCACTTAAGCCGTAAGCTGCTCTGGCGTCTTTAAGCGCATAATTCATTTGCAGTGCATCAATTTCTCCCGCCAGCCAAGCCAGCGTGGCGGTGCGATACCAGTAATTCATCATGCCTTTAAAGCCGCCACCCGCCTCAAACCAACTCCCTGAAAAGCCATTCAATTCGCCAAGCAAACCAGCCTGAGGGAAACGTGACCCCACCACCGCAGCCATTTCTTGCGCCACTGCTATCCCCACATCCTGCGCCACATCAAAACGCCAATTATCGATTCCCTTGGCTAACCAGTGCTGTACTAGGCTATCGGGCTGGCGATATAAAATATCGCGCACAGCGGGATTGCTTAAGTTCAGCTCCGGCATTAAGCCATAATCCTGCCAGCACAGATAAGCGCCATCATCTGCAAAGCTAAACCAATCACGCTTACTCGCATCCCCCGCCTTGGCCGCCAAAAACCACGGGTGGTTATCGGATACATGATTAAGTACAGCATCTAAGGTCAGGCTCATGCCTTTGGCGTGTAATGCCGCAATCAGCCGCAGCAAGGCAGCTTCTCCGCCAAACATCGGGTCGATGCTAAAAAAATCTACCGCATCGTATTTATGATTGCTGGGTGCAGTAAATACCGGCGTTAAATAAACACCCGTTACCCCTAGATCAAGTAGGTAATCCAACTTTTCGGCAATGCCATCTAAATCACCACCAAAAAACTGCATTCCCCAAGGCTGATCCAGCGTTGTATCGTCCCAGCCCCGCTTTACAATATCTGGATGCGAATACGCCGCTTGCGCAAGCTTTGCTGCGCTAGAAAGCCCGCCACCAATGGCAAAACGCTCGGGGAAAATCTGATAAATAATCTGACTCGCCATTTGCTTAGTGGCGGCATCTAGGGTGTTTTTCATAATGAACTCTAGCAAGAAAAAAACAATAAACCCCATCAATAAACTGACGTGGACATGATGTACTGATTATTGAATAAAAAGCTCGGTCGTGCGCGCTTAAGTCATCAGTATTTAGTAAATTGGAAAACAATAACTCCGTCACTGAATCTGGGTGATCTGTGGCCAGAAAACGCTGGTCCATCTATTCAAACTCGATTCCATCAACCGCTCTTAATCCTGCGGCAAGCATGTAAGGAGATGGACAGAGCATAAACCTTACCAAATAAGAAAGACAAAAAAAATGGGGCGCAGAATATAATTTATGGAATAATCTGTACGTTTTAACTTACATTATCTTACAATTTACTTGTCATTTTATAAATAATAATGATTCTTGTTATCCTTAAATTCAAACGGTATGATTCGCCGCTTTTCTGCTTTGAGTTGTGTGCAGTGTTTGAGCGTTATTATCACGATTTGCATCACTTTATTTCCCGTTCCATCGGCTGCCGCGATAAGGCACAGGATGTGGTGCAAGAGGCTTATGCGCGGGTGCTCGCCAGTAGCGGCGACCATAAAGATAGCGCGCTGGGCGCTTTGCTCTATACCACTGCTAAAAATATCGTGATTGATCAATACCGGCAGAATAAATCGCGCCAATACGATAATTATGAGCAGCTAGAGCTGGCCGCATCGCGGGCTGATGAGCCAGAGCATCGCGCTGCGGGCAGGCAATCGATGAATCGATTACTCGCGCTGATTGATAACTTACCGCCTCGTTGTAAAGAGGCCTTTGTTTTGTATAAATTTGAAGGCTTAAGCCACGCCGAAATTGCCAAACAAATGGGTATTTCGATCAATATGGTGGAAAAGCACATTATCAACGCCCTAGTGATCTGCAAAAAAGGCATGCATGATCGAGGTGAACAATGAGCTGCCCAATGCACATCACACACATTGATCCCGATACCACGGCGGCAGAGTGGCTATTACGCCAAGAACATGGCCTAAGCCCCGATGAGCAGCTGCATTTTCAGCAGTGGCTAGCCAGCCACCCAGCTCATCAGCAGGCTTGGCAAGGGATGCAAGATATCAATGGCTTAATTGATGCGATGCCCGCCGCTTGTGGCCAACATTTTTCAAACCAGCGCAAACAGCTTGCCGCTCAAGAAAAACGGGATCGATTTAAGCAGCAGATCCAAGCTTACTTCTCGCCACGTCAGCTTGCTGGCTGTGCGCTAGCAGTACTCGCCTGTAGCTACCTTTGGCTCAGCATGCCAAGCTACCAGCAGCAACTACACACTGCGCGTGGACAAATGCTTGAGCAGCAACTGCCCGATGGCAGCCGGATTGAATTAGATAGCGATAGCCAGTTAGAAATAGCGCTGTATAGAGATAAACGTGAGGTGCGCTTACTCAAGGGCCAAGCCATGTTTTATGTGAGCAAAGGCCGCCCGTTTCATGTACTGACTGATCAAGCCAAAGTGAGCGTGATTGGCACCCAATTTACGGTGCGAAATGTTCAGCAGCAAACGCAGGTTGCAGTGCAATCGGGCAGAGTAGCGGTCTATGCTAAGCCATCATCCAGTCAATCGGCAGGCGTTATTTTGCAAGCAGGAGAAACGGTGTCACTTGCCAATCACCATCTTGCCGCTGTGCAGTTTATTGCTCCCGAGGCCGTTGGAAGCTGGCGGCAGGGTAGGTTAACTTTTGATAACACCAAGCTCATCGATGCCATTGCCGAATTTGAACGCTATGCCGATACCGGGCTGAGCGTTGCCACTCCTCAGCTTGGCCAACTCCGCATTTCTGGTAGCTTTGAGATTAATAAACTCAAGCAATTTACTCGCGCCTTGCCGCAAGTATTACCTGTGCAGATTAATAACGGCGCCATTTCAAAGCAATAGGTCTGCATCAAACCATCTCTATGCAAGCCGAAACCGCTGCATTTGCGCTTGCAGCTGCACGCTAATTTCAAATAATTGCCGGCTATCTTGGCTGGCTTGCTGAGTGATGCTGAGATTGTTATCCGCAAACTGAGCGATGGAGGCCACACTGTTGGCGATGGCTTGGCTTTCTGCGACTTGTTCAGAAATATTTTGGCTTAAGGTATCTAGCTCCACAGAAGCTTTATTTGCGCCCTCTCGTAATTCGGTGAGGGGCTCAACGATTTCACCAATCATTTTAACCCCGCGTGCCATTTCGTTTTTTCCATGACCAATTTGTAATATGGCTTCACTGGTCTGCTGATCCATCGCTTCAATTACGCCTTGAATTTCTCTGGTGGCGCTGGCTGTTCTATCTGCCAGCCGTCTTACCTCATCCGCCACCACTGCAAACCCACGGCCCGCCTCTCCAGCACGTGCAGCTTCGATGGCTGCGTTTAAAGCCAGCATATTTGTTTGCTCAGCAATTTCGGTCACAGAGCTAATCATGGTGCGCATGGAGTTAGCCCTTTGCCGCAATACATCTACGGCATCGGCACTATTTTGAATGGTGCTGGCGATAGAGGCGATTTCATGTGAGGCAACTTCAATCAGCTGTTGGCCACGTCCTGCCAAGCTGGCGGCTTGTTTCGATTGCTGCTGAGCCAAGCAAGCCGTTTGCTCTGCAGCATGCAGTTTATTAACGAACTCGCCCACCACCCGATTGATTTGGTAAAGCTCTGATTGCTGCCTAGCCACGCCATCGGCCACGTCAGCTGCGCCTTGCTGGGTAGACTGCGCAGCAGTAGAAACTTGATTTGCCGAATCGCGCAAACCCAACACCATCGTGGCCAGCCCTGCCTGCATTTTTTGCATTTGCGTCAACATCATGGCGGTTTCATCACGCCCATTAATTTTCACTAAACAGCGTAAATCGCCATCCGCCATATTCACCATTATCTCAACGCCATGCCCAAGTGGGCGAACAATGCTGCGCGTTACAGACCAAGCAAAAAAAGGCCCTGCCGCTAAAGCGACCAAGCTTAAAACCCAGAGAAAAGAACGTGTCTCACTCATGCGCTTTAATACATTATCCAACTCCCCCGACATATTACTTTGCTGCATAGCAGCCAATTGTGCGGTGGCAGCAAGTAAGGCATTCAGGGATGGCTGAGTTTGGCTGGCGTATTGTTGGGCCAGAGTGGCTTGATCACCCAGCTCGATTAAATCTACCGTATCGGTAAAAGCGCGAAGATATCGCTCCCGCAGTGCGGCTAAGGCTTGCAAAGTAGCCACCTTATCCTCCGCCCAAGGCAAGGCTTGCAATTTTTGAAAGGAGCTATTGGTTTGCTTACTGGCTAATTCCATTGCGGTATAGAGAGGCAAACGGGCTTGTCGCTCAGGCGTGGTCACAATTTGTAATAGCAGCAGTGCGGCACTTTGAGAGTGGCGCTCTAAATCGGCAGTCACACTCTGTTTTCTAGCCTCAACCTGCACAATATTATGCATAGCTTGATCTATACGGGCTAAACCGGCCCAGACGCTTACAGAAATAATCAATAAAAACACCAGCATCAGCATGAATGCCATGGTTAATCGAGCGCCAATTTTAATTCTGTTTAAATAGTTCATTCATCAGCCTCTATTAAAAGCGCCTAACAAATCGCCAATATCACTTCAAGAAAAAAAAGCGATCAATACCACTCCAAGCTTTGCTTGCCCTTAATCACAAGCAAACTGAGTGTCAGCTCATTCGCGCTATATCAAGAGTAGTTGAAATTATTCTCATCAGTAGTCCGTAGTCAATATTTCGCATCATGTAAGAAAATATCATTATTTAGCTTTGCACCACCACCTGCCCTCGCCAATACGCCTGCCACCAGCGCTTAGGCAAATTCACTTTTGCCGATTTAGCCTCACCCACCTCTCAATTAAATGAAAAATATTTGCAGGACCACGTCAGGGTAAATGCGATTCATTCGTCTTTACTTATGAATGATTCTTAAAATCATCTATTATAAGCGAGTATAAATTAATGAAACCTTCCCGCCGCACTGCGCTTCGCCCTTTAATTGTGGCACTTAGCTTTGCTTTTTCAGCCTCACTGCACGCTGCCCCGACTAGCGCTGCAGAATTCAATATCAGCACGCAGCCGCTCAGCCATGCACTAAACGAGCTGGCCCGCCAATCGGGCATGGTGTTGCTGGTCGATGCAAAACTCACAGAAGGTCGTCAAAGCCCAGCGCTCAAAGGCCGATATAGCGTGCGTGATGCTTTGCGCCAATTACTGAGCGGCAGCGGTTTACGCGCCGAGGTAAATAGTGATGGCACGATTGTTTTAAAGCCGGAGCCGCAAGCAGATAAGGCCGTTGCCATTGGCCCAGTTAAAGTCAGCGGCGCGGCAGCGGCGTTTTTAAGTGATGAGCAGATCGATGCCAGCGATCGCCCCTATGTAAAACCGGGCTCATCGGCGCATATCAGCCGTGAGAATATCGATCGCTTCCGTGGAACATCACCAGCAGATATTTTAAAAGGTACGCCAGGTGTGGTGGTGGGCGACGCGCGTAATAGCGGTGCGTTGGATGTGAATATCCGCGGCATGCAGGGCCAGGGGCGAGTACCGGTTTTGATTGATGGCAGCTTGCAATCCTCCACCGTTTACCGTGGATATGCAGGGATTGCCGATCGCAGCTATATCGACCCAGAGCTGATCAGCGAGATTAATATCGCCAAAGGCCCAAGCATGGGCGTTGAGGGCGCGGGGGCAATTGGCGGGCTGGTGAGTATGCAAACATTGCGCAGCGAAGATATTTTAAAGCCGGGTGAGCGCAGCGGTTTTAGAATTCGCACTGGCCTGCAAGACAATAGCAAGGAAGCACCGACTAATTTTGAAACCACGCCGCGCACAGACCGCAACAATATTCTGGACCCGCGCAGCGGTTTTCTGAGCCTTGCTTACGCCACTCGGCAAGATGATTTTGATCTAATCGCCGCCATCAGCCATCGCAGTACGGGCAATTATTTTGCGGGTAAAAATGGCTTCAGCAGCTACCAGACTATTGATAGGTTCGGTGACAATGATGGCATTACGCGCTTCTATCATGCAGGTGACGAGGTTTTAAACACCTCAAACACCACCGACTCTGCCCTACTCAAGACCACCATTAATCTAAGCGACGATCAAGCCTTAGAGCTGGGTTACCGCTATTTTAAAAGTGCGTATGGCGAAATCATGCCTTCGCAAATTATGCGTAATAGCACCGGCATTATCAGGCAATGGAAGCCAAGCGAAGTCAGCACCGATGCGTGGACTGCCCGCTATAAATATCAGCCTGCCGACAACCCGCTGATCAGCCTGAAAGCCAATCTGTGGTACACCGATATGGAAAGCGCCGCCCGCAATGGTGATGTTTTCCGCAACCCGCACGAGGGCAAACCCACCAACTGGGATAACGAATGCGAGCAATGTGTAGAAACACTCTATCTGGCTAAAAACCAATCCCAGCGCTATGGCGCAGATTTAAGCAATACCTCGCGCTTTGATAGCGCCTACGGTGCTTTTAATCTGAACTATGGTTTTTCACTGCAAAAAGAAGATATCGCCCCGTCAGACCGCGTAAAGATCTATATGGATGACATCAATAAAAACCGCACCTTACGCAGCGGCACACGTCATGAAGAAAGTGCTTTCCTTAATATGCAGTGGCAGCCCACAAACTGGCTAACTGTAGAAGCGGGTGGCCGCTATTTGCACTATCGCAGTAAAGACCGTAATACCGTCGCCACCCAGCTTAAAGAGCCACTCGGCTGGAAGCGTATCTATTTATATGACGATAAAGATGATCGAATTGGCAGCGTGCTTTGGCATCAAGACAATAACGGCCAATTTAGCGATGCAACCAACCCACTCAAAGCTGACAAGATTGTTCTGGAGCATGACAAAGACGAGGATCCAGTAGAAATCAGTCGAAGCCAAGTTCACGAATCAACCGTTGAAGATATGGTTTATCACAACGATATTCCCGGTGCATTTAGCCGCAGCGCGCCTATTGAGCGAGAAGGCAGCGGTTTTGCACCTGCGTTTGGCCTGACCTTTAAACTAAGCGACAACATCAGTAGCTATCTGCGCTACACCGAAGGGCTGCGCATGCCTAGCCTGTATGAATCTACCCTCGGATTCTCGGCCACCTTCTCTTCACCGCTTGAGCCAGAGCACAGCAAAAACTGGGAAACGGGGATTAGCTTTATTAAAGACGGTGTATTTACCGCAGAAGACAAGCTACGCCTGAAAGTCGCTTACTTTAATAACACCACCGATCATTACATTACCCGCGTGCAAATATCAGGTAAAAAAGCGTGGGAGCAGAACTTCTCGATGGCGAATATCGACAGCTTCAGCGTTTCTGGCTTTGAGCTGCAATCGTCTTACGACAATGGTGATTTCTTTGGTGAATTAGCTGCAACACTGAATCACAAAGCCATGATTTGCGATGCAAAAATGGCGAGCTATTTACGCACTAAAGCCCAGTTCATCCCTGGCATGAGTGCAACACCCGACTGCTCGCCGATTGGTTTTACCTCTTCTTATATTAGCAATATGATTCCGCCAAAAATCAGCACTAATGCGACTTTCGGTGCCCGCTTACTAGATCAAAAACTCACGCTGGGTTTACGTGCTAGCTATGTCAGTGGCCCCTTAAATACGGCAGAGCAAGATGCAATTTGGCAACGTTCCAGTGGTACAACCTTACAAGTTAAAACCTTGCCTTACAGCTTGGTTGATCTTTTTGCCAGCTACAAAATCAACGCCGATACCCAGCTCGATATGACCATCGATAACGTCACCGATCGTTACTACCTTGATCCGCTCTCGCTCAGCCTGATGCCAGGGCCTGGCCGCACTGTGCGTTTCTCGGTAGGGATGAAATTTTAAGCCCGTCGACTACACAATGGATAACCGGCGGATAGTCCCTCCCCTAGCACTTTAAGCATTTGTAGAGAGGCCAAGGTAAATCACCTTGCCCTCTCTAACTGTTGTTTCCTGACCCTTTTGTGATAAGGCGGGCTTGACCCACCCTATCCGCTTTTTTTCAACCCCATAAAGAAACAATGATGAATATGACTGTCGATTTCACCCGCACCCAGCAGCTCAAATCCCTTACCCACGATACCCACGATCAGCTAGATAAACGCATCATGGCGAATAAACCATTTGCTAACACCGATAACTACGGGCGCTTTTTAATTGCCCAGTATGGCTTTTTGCGTGATTGCGATCCGCTGTATGACAACCCAAACCTAGCCGCATTGTTTCCAGATTTGGCCGAGCGCCGCCGCTATGATCGTATCGCCGCCGATATCGCCGATTTAGGCCGCGAGCTGCCTGCGCATGATGTCTTAGCGCCCGTTGAACACAAGCAAGATATTCCCACTGCTTTAGGCTGGATGTATGTGACTGAAGGCTCTAAACTCGGTGCGGCTATTTTAATCAAGATGGCCGGCTCATTAGGCTTTACCGAAGAATGCGGCGCACGTCATTTAGCAGGAGCCCCAGAAGGCCGCGCCAGAAATTGGCGTCTATTTACCTCAGTAGTAGATAGCATGGACTTTAGTGATGAAGAAGAGGCTAGACTCATAGCTGGGGCGAAAGCCGCTTTCACCCGCATGAATAATCATTTGGATCAGGTGTACTAATGCATCAACGTGGACTGCATGCGCCATTACGCTGGGCCTATACCGTGCTGGGTTGCATGATGGTTTTGCTTGGCATCATTGGTGCATTTTTACCGGTAATGCCCACCACCGTTTTTTTACTGATGGCACTGGCTTGCTTTAGCAAATCATCACCTAAGTTTGAACAATGGTTATTGCAGCATCCACGCTTTGGCCCATCGCTGCAGTCATGGCGGCAGCATCGCGTGGTGCCCTTACGCGCCAAACGCGCCGCCTGCCTTGGCATGCTGCTTGGGCTAGCGATCCTCTCCCTCACCCCCGCCCCGTGGTGGGTGGTGGTGGGAGTGGCTATCACAGAGTTGATGGTGGCAATCTACTTGATCCGCCGCCCTTCTGAGATCCAAGAAAACAACAACTCAGCTAATTCAGTCAATTCAGTCATCACGCAACACGCACCAGCACATAAGCCAACTAAGCAACGGCTATGGAAATACTGCCTAAGCCTGAGTTTGCTACTGCATTTAGGTCTACTCGGTTATTTTTGCGTAAACTGGAGTACGCCCAATACCGTAACAGCGCATGAAAGCCAGCAACTTGAAGTCACCATGCTACAAGCCGCGTCCCCTGCCGTGCCACTGGAAGACAAAGTAGCGCCTAAAGTGAGCCAAGCCGCGGCCAAACAAGCGCCTAAAGCCGCCAAGCCAACACCTCAGGCTACTCCACAGCCCGTTGAAACCAAGGTCACCCCAACAACGAACACTGAATCTAGCCTCAGCGCCAGTATCAGTAGCCCGCCCAAAGCCAAAGAACAAAACGCCGAAACCGGCCCATTAAATAAATCAACCTCCATTGCAGCCGCCCCAGCGGCTGCGCCCGCCTCCACCCAGCAAGCCAGCGGCGGCAGCAATAGCTGGGAAGGCAAAATCCTTGCGCGGCTAGAACGCTTTCGCCGCTATCCCACCGCATCCCGCATGCGTGGTGATGAAGGCGTAGCTTACTTACGCATTAAAATGAATCGCGAAGGGCAAGTTTTAACAGCCAAAATAGAACGCAGCTCAGGCGTTCCTGCGTTAGACCGCGCTGCCTTGGAAGCGCTAGAGCGCGCAGCGCCCCTACCACGCATCCCGCCAGAGCGGCCAGATGAAGCAGAACTACTGGTACCGTTTGAGTTTTTTATTAACTGATGTGACACCGCTAAATCAGTTTAAGAACAAACCACCCCAAACCCCATACTGATTTACGCCACGCGCACCGTCACTGGTGTGCCTCATTGCGTGAAGCGATTTAAGATCGCAATACGCATTTGTAGTTTCTCCACTTGCCGATCAAAGTCTCTGGCCATCACTCGCTCGCCAAGCAGTTTGAAACAGCGCATCTTGGTTTCAACCAAGCTGCGCCGATGATAGCCACTCCCGTTTTTCCATAGCCTTCGGCCTAAGTACTGCGTGGCGCGCAACGTCTCGTTTCTCGCCCTTGCGCCCGAGGTATTTTCTTTCCACAGTTACCCGTTTTTTTGCTTCGGAATGCTGACGGCTGCGTTGAGTTGAGCAATCGCCGCTTAGCAACCTTTTGTATCCGGTATCTGCCCAATCAAATCAGGCAAAACTTGTGCGTCCCCCACGGCGTTGCCCGTCACTTCAATAGCACGTATTTCAAGGGTTTCAGTATCAATACCGATGTGGCCTTTGCGCCATTGCCGACGATATTCAGCGCTATGCTTTTTAGTTTTCCACTCGCCTTCGCCCAGCATCTTGATACCCATGCTTTTTGTACCGAGATGACAGCCTTAAGACGTTTTGTCGTAGGCAGATCGTTGGAGTCAGGCACTTTCCAATCTACATTGGCGAGTCCAAGCCAGCTTTCTACCCAGCCTGTTGTTTGGCGTAGCAGGAGATTAAATAGGCGCTGGATAGTTAAAAGCAAAACTGAATAGCCGCATCGCTCAATTCAGCTTGCCGCCCACGCTTTTCCGATAGGAGCGCCTTTCATTACATGTTTTGATCTAACCAAACCAACAGTGAATCGCGCGATTTCAGTGCGGCGTGATAGGCTTTTCAATGGAGGGGTACTTGCTCGGTTCAGGCTTGCTCATGCGTTCATTCTAACCGCAGTAAGGCTTGGCCGATTTGTGCAACAAAGCCCTCTTAGAGCCAAAGCAAGCGGACGGCAATATGTTTAAGGAGGTCACCTTTGAGCATACCCAATACCACGCTGCGCCCATCCGATTTGAAGCCGGCACCGGCAATATTGCGAATGCGGTGGGCTGAGGGGCTACTTTGGAATACGTCAGCAAAATTGGCATAGACCGAATCGAGACCTATTAGCACCAACTGCTGATCTACGCCACCCGTTTACTCAAACAGATTCCCGGCCTGCGCTTAATCGGTACAGCCCAAGACAAAGCCAGCGTTTTATCTTTTGTACTGGAAGGCTTTACCACGGCAGAAGTAGGCGTACTGCTCAATAAAGAAGGCATTGCCGTGCGCTCTGGTCATCATTGTGCACAGCCTATTTTGCGTCGTTTCGGGCTTGAATCTACCGTAAGGCCATCATTGGCTTTTTATAATCACAGCGGCGAAATCGATACGCTGGTGGCCACCCTGATCAAATTCCAGAGTGGCCACAGCCGGTTTTAGCTAAATCCAACACCCGCAATCACACTGCGGGTGTTGGCCTGATTACTATCGTTTTCATCCAGTCTATCGAAATAGCTTAATGGCTTAATGGCTTAGCTCAGGGATTGCGTCAGGGATAATTGTTTCATCTTCATGCCAGAACAAATCCCGGCGATTTTCATAGCGCTCCGCAAACGACATTTCAGGGCTCAAATCATATTTTAATGTGGCTTTGAGTTTTTCAAATGCAGCTGTTGCCACTGCCGGAGATGCTGTGGCGTGTGGGTTAATCAGCAGCTCTGCGGTTCTTGCCTCAGCATTTTCTTTAAGAATACTCAGGGTGGCTTCTGTATTATTAAATGGCCCAAGCGCAAACATAATGTCTTCTGGCGGAATATTCAAAGTCGCAATTTCATGCAAAGTTTCACCGCGCAAAGAAGTCTCAACAGCCACACCGCCACGATTAAGCTCAATGGCATAAACATAGCCGCGCTGGCGGTGTACGGCATAGTCAACAGCAACCGCTTCATTCTGACTGGTTGAAACCACACCGCGGATGGCTTGGGTATGCTCTGCTAATCGTATATATTCCACCGGGCCCAAGCGGCGGTTAAAGCCTGAGTGGAAGATTTCATCAGGCAAGCGTTCATCGCCCCTGAAGGTGGTGATACCTTTCAGTCTGGATTCGTAACTATATAAAAACGGCACTTGACTGATTTCCATCTGCGCTTGCTGATTTAAACGATGCAGGGCTTTTACATCGGTTAGTTTGGCGTATGGATCAACTTTCATCTCTAATTCTAAAAAATCACGGGTGACATCATCAAGACGCCCGCTCATATTTGCATAGCCAGAGCCACCTAATCCGGGGCGATTCGGCAGGTCTTCCGGCAGAACAATTTCTGATGGCAAAGTGCCTGCGGCGCTTTGTTCTGTAATTACAGAAGCACTACTTTCATCACTTATTTCACTAACTACACCCCCTTTTAAACCGCCACGACCCAGCCATTGAGCTTCTCCGGTGTCATAAGAGAGAGTCCGAAATACGCGTGAGTCGGTGAGAATTCGCCCGCTTAAGGGATCAACCTCCTTATACATGCCAAATCCATCGGCTTTAAGTAATACATTCCTGGCCTGATCCGTGAGTTTAACGCCTAGTAATTCCTCACCTGTTTGAGGATGTGTGATCACTTTCGGGATATGCGAGAAGACCGCCATATCTGACTCTGAAATCCCGCGGTTAAGCAGGATTTGGTTATCTATATTTGCAGCAACAGAGACCAGCGATTCTGATACATCACGACCAAATTTAACGACAGTAGGAATAACAGCGGTGGCAGCAAGCAGCGCGGCGTTTACGGCCGTCATTTTAGCCGCTTGCTGCCGTTCAGCGAAGGTATCTCCATTAATAGACTGATCGATACTCAAACCAAGCTGGGTTGTGCTGATCGCAAGCGTAAGAGGAATGCCAAGCTCTGGTAAAACAATATCCATGATCGGTAATACAGAGAACAAAGAATAAGTGGTACTCAGAATATAATCGCGCTCTGCTTCACTATTAGATTTGATCACGGTATCGCCATCGCTGGCCATTCTGGCTTTTTGAATCTCGGTTAAACGAGCAAACACATCACCATATAGCGGATGCTTTTTCATCATGAAATAAGAGTCATCCCATGACTGATTTGCTAGGGCCTTGAGCGAGGAATCCACCCCCGAATAACTTACACCATCTTGACGATCATATAGGCTAAAGTGTTTTGCCAGCGCTTGTCTGGAAGACGTTGATTGTATGGCTCTGTAGAGTATTTTTTTAAGCTGCCGCTCATTATTAAATGCAATAAATGGCTGATCGGCGCCCGGAATATAAAGTAAACCCGCCTCATGGCCTTGTTGCTCAATAAGAAGGATATCGCTTGAATCATAACCATAGATATCAAAACGATAAACATACACATCATCCGAGCGTTTACCTTTAATAACCGCTCTAGCCAGTTGATATTGCGCCTGATTGAGCAAACCCAGCTTATACTGTTGATAAGCAGAAAAGGCAAAGTTATCACGCATTAAATGCGTAAACTTTTCACTATATTTTTGCCAGAATTGTTTTAATGCTGCAGTATAGGAAGCTTGAATATCTAAATCGTAATAATCAATATCCCACAATTTTGAAGAAAGAAGCCGTACTTCATTATGCTCATTATATTGGCTAGCCCCTGCCCCTGCAGTATAAACACCGGTGAATAAATTAATATCCCCTGGAAAACCATCACGAAATTCATTAAAGATATTAAGCATTACCGCCTGAGTGAGCGTGTATGAGCGTGCGGGCTGCTCCGTGTGCTCCCAGCCGTTATAACTTCTTGGACTGCTATTGGCACCTTCAAACATATTGAAGAAAGTATTACTGGGATCAATATCATGATAACCGTGTTTTTCGAGCGCCTTTTTTAGCTCTTTCTCGGCAATAGTATGTGGATCAGGAATAGCTTGCAAAAGCTGAGCATGATCTTGAGCAAAATTAATTTTCCAAGCCTGATCATAACGGATTAACAATTCATCAGATAAGGCAGGCGGCGTTACTTTAGCAACATTTTTGTTTGGTAAGGCCGCCAAGGAATATTGCGCCGTAAATGCCGATGCAATAACAAAACCCATTTGAATAAATATTGATTTTTTCATGGTTTTACTTTAGAAAACGGGAAGAGAATTGGCTATATCTCGGTGAGAAATAAACTTAGCCAAGAGGAAGCAAAAAAAATACTCAGACATAAAGATATTTAATCAACTTAATTAAATGCCACCTTATTTTTAATTCAAATAAACATTAAAATTATGGCAAATAAAAATTTGCAAATACCAACGCGAGCACTTCAAGGAAAATTATTACTTTTAGATTAAATAACAAACAGCCTCAATATTACTTACAAAAAAGGGGATAAGCGGGGTCAGGTCTTACATTTTGCATAAAATAAAATTTATAGTGGTTTCCAAAGCAGGGCAAATTGATTGCCCCATGTCAAATATAAGACCTAACCCTGTAGGTTTTGTAAAAACCCTACGGAAATACCTTTCAGAGCGCGACCTGAAGTATTTCGGTCGATATATTACACACGATTGAGCGGAAATTCCCACCTTTGTATTGCCTTGTAGTCAGCTTTGTGATTTATTTACCATGTTTAAGTGTAAGTTTTTGTATACATTTTGCAGGTAAAGCATTGGCTAGGTATTACATTTGACATCAGATAAAATTTACAGTGATATGCAAAGCCAATTAAATTGGTTGCTTGTCCCAATAACTGTTACTGCGAACCTCTGGCCCCAATTATTTACTGGGCGTAAAAAAGGCACGCTATTGCGGGCCAGATACTGACTAAAAAAACGCTCAACTGATTAATTACTTTGCCCACATATTTCTTTGTTAAACCATCCATCCAACCAATGTGAACTAGCCAACGATCAACGGGTCAGTGCTCTGCTGTGCAATAACCGTATCTTTATGTAAATAAATCTCTCGTGGATCATAGAGAGCGCAAGGCCAGCCAGAAAAGTGAGCGACTGAATCATGGATATACTGCGTCAAGAACGCCTCTGTTGAATCAGGCAGCGCCTCCTTATTATCCCAAGCGGCCAGAATACACTGCTCGTACTCGGTCTGAGGCCGCGGAACCCTGTTTTTTCCAACGCCATCATAAGGGGCACGCATAAATTCAATCCGATTCACTAAGCGCTTTTGCTCTGAAATCAGCTGCTTCCCTTGCTCTGTGGCATATTCCAAGACTTTGTCTTTCCAGTGCTGATCATTATGCTGAAACTGGGGGCGTCTTTCAGGGGCTGCCAAACACGCATTACAATCTGCAGTGGCACGTAGCCCAGCCAGTAAAGTGCTTGCATCACCGCGCCGCGCAAGCATACTTCGCCAATGGATAAAGGGAGTACGATGTGCGCGAATTTGCGCTACTAAATCGCCACCGGATTGAGGTAAGCATTCGAGGTATTTGGTGTATGCACTTAAAACAGAAGGGTCTTTAAATTTAAACTCGCTCTCTATCGCATCATCTGGCAGGTTTTTTATCGGAAACAGCATCACCCCCGCCTTAAGCGCCTCCAAATACATTTCACGCAAGGGGATCTTAGCCAGATCATTACTGCGTCCTTGCTGATTTGGATAATACCCGCCGCCCACATCAGAGTGCACACCAGGATAAATCACTTCCTTGCTATTGGGCGGATACACCCCAGCAAAAGCAATGGAGTCTAGAGGAAAAGCACTTCTAAGCTCATGCGCCGCCACTAAATGCACGCACCGCTTTACCTGTGGTGGAATACGCAAATCATTCGCCCAGTACTTATGCAGGCCCGGGCCGCCTACGGAGGCAACCGTATCAAACAAGCCCAAAAAATTAAGTGTAAAGGGGGCTTTCTTTCCAAAGTGCGACCTCCAAAGCACCCCTCCCTCTGCGTTGATTTCGCATTGCTCATCCAGCAAGCGGCGCACAAAGGCCCGAGCCTGCGTCGCCCCACGGGAGAAGCCAAATACATCTACCTGAATATCCCGAATGTGCTTTATAGCCCCATCACCATACTTGATGTCTAAAGTATCCTTAATCGACAGCAGGGCATGCAATAAGCGCATTTCTCCGCCACTACCAAAGGCCAAGCCCAATACGCCGCCTTTGTCTTCTCCTACTTCCGAAAGCTCAGACTTAAACGGGGTGCCCACACCAGGGATATAAATTCGAAAACATTCCCGATCATCCTTACTACTCTTTGCAGCAAGAAATAATCGGGCCACATTACTGATAGCTTGTTTTTCTACCGGCTTTGCCTGCTCCAGATAAAGGTTATTACCCGTACCATCGAAATAAATACTAATTTTTGGGTATAAACGACATTGAATACGCTCTATAGGGGTACTCCAATTACATTCTTTTGCAACGCGCGCATAAGCCGCTTCCTGGCTTGCAGCCAATAGCGAGGAATCTTCAATAAAAGCACCAGACTGACTTAGACTCATCATTAATCCTTATTTATCTTCACAATCAAAACCAGCGGTATATTGCAATTCAACCGTGTTTAAATCTCTAAAAATGACACACAAATTACGTTCTCTTTTAAATCTGTCATCACTTGAAATCGGCATCCTTGGCGGCAAACTCACCATCGCCACATGGTCCTCTTTAGGGATTAAAACTTTGCCAGGGGTATATGAGCCATCCGGATGATCAATACTTTGTTCACGTACTGCACTAAAAGTCCACATCACTTTTACGGGCTTACGCCAGTCAGTCACGTTGTAACAACAAACAATCCCCCCCCCGCCAGGACCTTTAACATCACCGGCCCCCGCATTAGCCGCCCAGTTTGTGCTCACAAAAGCCTGTGAAATAGGCCGATGGTTATGATTAACCAGAATCATATTTAAAGCCTTTCCACCACTGCCGGTAAACGGCTGGTCCGAGCCATCCGCCAAATTGGCACACCCTGCCAGCAGCGTCATTAGTACGGTGATCAACACCACATTCAGTATTTTCATAAATCGCCTCTCATTCCGTTAAAAGCATCCATAGCACTGATGAATATTCCATATGAGTTTATTAATTCAATGGCATTAGTCTTGCTCTATTTTTGTCTGACTATATCAGCAAGAAAATAACTGGGGTCAGAACAAAATTAAATCCTACGGCACAGCACAATTGTGAATGAAATGCCAACAGACCCTAGATATTATTTTAAGCTGCAGGCAAAAATGGCAGGGACAAGGGGGCGATCTGCTGGTGATTCAAGCCTTAAAAGACAGCCGTTTTGCACTGCAGCAAGCGGCGCAGCTGACGCTGGTCGAGCAGATGGGCTTTTTTAGTAGCAACCCAAATCCAAGCGGCTGCTCATTGAGCGTATTTCATATCACACAGTCGGGCCAACTGAAGCCGAAGGCGCTCAACCATTGGCCTGTTTACGCTAATTTGGATAAGCTACTCCAAAGGTGAGCGCCAACTAAGGCGCGAAAAGGAGAGAATTCTTCCAGCCAAATCTTGGCGTCTTTCTCATTGATTTTTTCTGTTTGGCCGAGCAGCATTTGTAATGCTTTGCGCACCGCAACATCACCGTGCAGCGAGCCATCTAGCCAGCCAAATCCACGCAGCAAGGTGTATAGTTCACCGTCCATGGCCCAATGCCGCGAATCGCCTCAAGTGCGGCTCTGGCTTCTTCTACCGGTAGCTTGTGTACCCAAGCATCCAGCGGCAAGTGCTTTTGCTCTACCATTTCAGCCAGCGTTGCTAGGGTTTGGGCTTTACTTAAAGAAAAACCGGCTTGGCGCAATGTTTGCTCACTTAGACCCGCAATCTGGCTAGCTTCGGGCGAACAAAATAGGCCGCCCGAATGGCGTATATCTGCGGCCAAAATTAATCTGCGCCGAATGGATACCGCTGCCCCCACGCTAATCTGCTGGCCAGTAATCGCCCACGTTAAGGCCTCAAAAGGCGTGGCGGTGAGTGGCACGCGCAGCCCTGCTTGCTGGCTGATTAAAGCACCGAGCAGTGGATGATCTCGATACTGCGCCTCGAATCCCTCAATATCTTGAGTAAGCCCAAGCATACGATGCGCCATCGCATCAAACGCAGCCTGACTGCCATCATCTGCCGCCCCATCTATCAGCAGTTGCACCTCAGCATGCTCAGGCTGAAAAAAAACAGACAAACAAGCCGCTTGCCCACGCCAAACCATCCCTTTTTGCAGTGTGTTTGCAGTAATCCGCTCAGCAATCGCCTGCGGATCGCGGCCATGAAAAGCCAGAATATCGCCCGCACGAAAGGTGGCGGTAAGAGGAATAGTGCAAGAAAGTAACTGGTTCATCAAAAAATCACTACGCCGCTTGGCGAAAGGTTAGATTAATACGGCAAGCACCCAGCTCTGCATGGCTGCCCTGCTTTAAGGCTAATACGCCATGGTAACGCAACCGCGCTGGGCCACCCCAAACCAACACATCCCCATGACTTAGCCTTATTTTTTGGCTGGGGTTATTGCGCTGTAATCCACCCAATAAAAAAATAGCTGGCAGGCCAAGGGAAATCGACACAATGGGCGCGCTAAAATCGGCTTCGTCTTTATCCTGATGCATGGATAATTTTGTACCTGGCACATAGCGATTGATTAAACAAACATCCGGTGAAAAATCCGCAAAACCAGCCTCCAGCGCAGCGCTGCGCGCAAGGATTAAAAATGCCTCAGGCATGGCTGGCCAAGCTTGGTTATTGAGCGGATCACGCGCCGCATAGCGATAACCTTGCGAATCGGCAATCCAACCCAAAGCGCCGCAATTGCTCATCGCTACCGACATCCGATAGCCGCCTGGCGTGCTCATTTGCCGAAAAGGCGAAGCTTGCGTGATCTGCGCCACGGCCAGCAGCAAACTTGCTGCTTGCTCCCGCGCAAAGCCCCGTAGCAACACCGCCCCTGCCGCTAAATCTTCTCTTTGCGCCAACCCATCATCAAAGTCGGCGAATAAATCATTCATCATTGTTTTTATTGAGTCCTCATTATTTTGCTTACTTGGGCCGAGAGGTGTTTTGCTCAAGGAGCCCAGCCTCCCGATCCAGCAAAGCGCGTTTACGCTCAATTCCCCAGCGATAGCCCGATAAGCCACCATCATTGCGCACTACGCGGTGGCAAGGAATCGCTACGGCCAGTGCATTAGCTGCGCAGGCCCCTGCCACGGCGCGAGCAGACTTTGGCGCGCCAATGCGCTGTGCAATCTCGCTATAGCTGGCGGTAAACCCCGCAGGAATATCCAGCAGCGCCTGCCAGACTCGCTGCTGAAAAGCCGTACCCCGCACATCCAGCGGCAGATCAAGGCCCTGCTGCGGCATTTCAACAAACCCCACTACCTGCGCCACCTGCAACTCAAAATCTGCATCGCCCCCCACCAGCTCTGCATTCAAAAACCTATCCTGTAAATCAAGCAGCAAAGCTTGCGGATCGTCCCCCAGCAAGATGGCACATACGCCGCGCTCGCTCGCCGCCACCAAGATAGCCCCCAGTGAGCATTCGCCCACGGCAAAGCGAATCTGTGTATTGCTACCGCCCGCTCGAAAATTTTTAGGCGTCATGCCCAGTAGCAGGTTTGTGCCCTCGTAAAAACGCCCATTAGAGTTATACCCAGCGGCATAAATCGCCTCCGTCACACTGGCACTGCTGGCTAAATGTGCGCGCACTTTTTGACCACGACTCGCCGCAGCATACGCCTTGGGGGTGACACCGGTTTCCGCTTTAAATATTCGATGCAAGTGAGAGGGGCTGAGCTGTGCAGATTGCGCCAGCTGCGCCAAGCTAGGTGGCGTGTCTGCCATTTCGATTTGCCTGCACACTTGTGCAATCAGCTTGGTATGCGGCTCAGCCTTGGCCTGATCCGGCTTGCAGCGCTTACAAGCCCTAAACCCAGCCTGTTCAGCGTCTTGGCTGCGGCTAAAAAAACGCACGTTTTCTGGCCTAGGCAAACGCGCACCGCAAGAGGGGCGGCAATACACCCCCGTGGTGAGTACGGCGTAATAAAAACCAACCTTCGCTTGAGCATCACGCGCAATAAGCATCGCCCAGCGTGGGTCACTTAGCGTTTCTGCTGCTTGTTTTTGCTTAGACATGGCGGCCTCAAAAAACGATGTTTTAAATAAGATAAGCCACACTTTAAACAACACACTTGCGAAATACACTCCGAGTCTTGCTTTTGAATTCGCAAACTAGTGGTATACAGCAAAGGTCTTTTGGTGCTCTCCACTCCCGCCATTACAATCACATAAATCTGCAATATCTACGATTAAATTTGCCTCTGAGTCTGACTAAACGCAAACTGGATCGGCCATGTAGTGGTGTAATTCAAGCATTAGCTAGCAGAAGTTTTTTCTATCCGAGCAGGCCGCTACTGGGTTCGTTGCATGGCAGGGCAAGTCTGGCTAAGCCATGACGGCCACGATGTCATACTAGAGCGCGGGCAGCAATGGCCGCTTGATCACACCGATCTCACCGTGATTCAAGCCTTGCAAAACAGCCCGCTTATCATTGAAAATCAGGCAGAGCATGAGCAAACCAGCTGCTACAGTGCTCAGACACAGGCCAGCTATTGCTAGCTCGTCACTTTGCTGGCACACACAAAATACATATCTACTAGACTGGCCCCTTCATCCATTTAGTGCAGGATGTTGCCTGCTCAAGCTGGCTTAGCTTACCAACTTAAGCAATCGCTTTTTTCAGCCATAAATCATCCCTGTCGGCTAAAAATATCAACCTCCCACAGCCCTGCCCTTTTAGCGCTACAGAGCAAGCCCACAGCAAGGGAATGAACTGGCATCTTTTTACAAAGCCCAATAGCTAACTTTCTTATTTATTTCTGAAGCTTGTTATTTTTTCATCAAAAACTTATTTAACACCACGCCTCTGCTTATATTTCCTGCATTTTTTCTAAAAAAAGCCATACTAAAAGTCTGAATTTTAGCCTGCCGTATCATGCCAATAGATAAACTCGTCCATTTTATTTACGCAGAGCAATTGCAAGTGGGTCTGTATATCCATTTAGATTTACCGTGGAATGAACATCCGTTTACCTTTGGCAGTTTTAAAATTAAGTCAGGTGAACAAATTGAAATGATTAAGCAGCTAGGGGTGCAGCAGATTCGTTACTCGCCCACCAAAAGCGATAACCAACCGATTGCAATCAAAGAGGCCTTGATTGAAACACCTGCTGCTCAGCCTGATCCCGATCTGCGAGTCAGGCTAGAAGCTAAGCAGAGTAAATTGCAGCAGTTTGAGCACCATAATGCGCTGCGCAGCGAATGCGCCAAGGCCTTTGCTGCAACGGCCCAAGCCCTGCGTGATATTGATAAGCAACTCCATAGCAGCCCCAAGGAAACCCTAGCTGGAGCAGAAAGGCTGGTGGGGCAAATGCTGGATACGCTGCTGGTAGATAACGACATAATCATTCACCTGATGAATGACAAAACAAAAGGCGAGGAACTGTATTTCCACTCTTTGAATGTCGCGGTTATATCCTTAATTTTGGCCCGAGATATGCAGCTGGAGAAACAGGATATTTGCACTCTGGGTCTGGCCGCTTTGTTTCATGATATTGGCAAAGCGCAAATTCCAAGCCGTATCATGATGAAATCTGGTCCACTCAGCGCAGCTGAAGAAAAAGTGTATCAACAGCACAGCCTTTGGAGCGTGAATGCGGCTAAAACTGCGGGGCTACCACCGGCGGTATTACGCCTGATCGCTCAGCACCACGAGATGTGTGATGGCAGAGGCTACCCTAAGGGATTAAAACACGATGAAATTGATCCACTGGCGCGAATTTTAGCGCTGGTTAATTGCTACGATAATTACTGCAATCGCCTTAATCCTGCCGAATCGCTAACGCCGCATGAAGCGCTTTCACAGATCTATACACAGCAAAAAGCAAGCTTTGATCCGGTGCCATTAAATGTACTTATCAGAGGAATGGGCGTGTATCCACCTGGCTCTTTGGTCCTGCTTTCCAATGATTGCTATGCGTTGGTAATAGCGGTGAACACCGCCAAGCCTTTAAAGCCGTTGATTCAAGTGTACAACCCCGATACGCAAGACCAAGGCACCGTACTCATTGACCTAGAATACGAAACACAGCTCAATATCTGTAAATCGATCAAACTGGCCCAGCTACCCAAAGCAGCGGCGGTTTACCTTAGCCCCGGCAAGCACGTCAGTTATTACTTTAATACGAGTGAGCAGTGAAAACCGATCCCAAAACCCTGCTAGATGCCTGTGGCTATGCGGTGCTGGCCATTAACCCCAACACGGGGCTGATCGTTAGCAGTAATCTAGAGTGTGAGCGTTTGCTTGGTTACTCAGAAGCCAGCCTGCTGGGGCGGCCGATTGCGGATATTGAAATTGGCTTACATGATTTGTTTTTTTGGGAAGAAGTACGGCAAAATTCGACCAGCTCGGTGCGGGCAGTGCAAAGCGAATACCGGCACGAAAACGGCTCTTTTATCACGGTACAAAAAACCGTACGTTGTTTTAATGACGATACCAACCCGCTCTGCGTGATTTCTGTGCACGATGTAAGCGCCGCCAAGCGGCTGGAAGATGAAACCGCCCGCAGCTCATCCTTACTGGCCGCCACGCTAGAATCCACCCACGATGGCATTTTGGTAAGCAATTTAGACAGGACAATCTGCAACTTTAACCAACGCGTAAATACCATTTGGCAATGGCAAACCGATGCCAATAGCAGTACGCTCTTTAGCCACATGGCATCCCAATTACAAGACCCTGCACGCTTCTTACACTGGCTAGAGACGCTCTATCAAGACCCATATCATAACGGCCAGCTAGAATGCTGGCTCAAGGATGGCCGCGTTTTTGAGCTAAGCAGCCATCCCCAACTACTTAAACAGCAGGCCATTGGCAGGCTGATTACCATGCACGATATCAGCGCGCTTAAATCCACCGAAGAGCAATTACGCATTGCGCGTGACGAGGCGCAGGCCGCCAGCCGAGCTAAATCTGATTTTCTATCGCATATGAGCCACGAGCTGCGCACCCCGCTCAATGCCATTTTAGGCTTTGCCCAGCTGCTAGAAAGCGAGCCAGACCCCACCGCACACGAGCTGGGCAACTATATCGCCAAGGCGGGCTGGCATTTGCTTGAGCTCATCAATGAAGTGCTTGATCTGGCCAGTATTGAGGCCGGAAAAATGAAGCTACGCATCGAGCCCATTGATCTCACCGCCATTATTCAAGATTGCATTGAGCTAACCCGCCAGCTCGCCATCGATAAGCATGTGCATCTGGCCGAGCCGCACCTAAATAGTGGGCGTTTTATTGCCCAAGTAGATGCACGGCGCTTAAAGCAAATGCTGCTGAATCTGATCTCTAATGCCATCAAATACAACCGCCTCAATGGTCGCGTGGAAATCACCATTACCGCTGCGGATGAAACCCATTGGCGGCTCATGGTTTCTGACACCGGCAACGGTATTTCACAGAGCGATCAAGCCTTACTATTTCAGCCATTTAGCCGTGTGGGTGATCATTCCATAGAGATTGAAGGCACGGGCATCGGCCTCGCCTTTACCCGTAAACTGGCCCACCTGATGAGTGGCGAAGTCAATATGGACAGCAGCCTAGGCAAGGGAAGCCGTTTCTGGATCGACCTGCCCTGCGCCACCTTACACTCATCCACCACCCTTGCTGCTCCGCACCCGCTTAATAGCAAAATTTTGCTTTATATCGAAGACGATATTTTATCGCAGCAATTGCTCGTCAAAATCATGGCGCAGCACCGCCCACAATATAAATTGATTCAAGCCAGTAACGCCGCCATCGGCCTTGCCCTCGCCCTCTCTGCCGAGCCTGATTTAATCTTGCTCGATCTACACCTACCTGACGCCTCTGGCGCTGCCGTACTGGAGCAATTACACAAACAAAGCACAACTCGGCTCATCCCTGTGCTGGCGATTTCTGGTGATACAGGCAGCGACGAAATCTCCCATGCCAAGCGTACAGGCTTTGATGGCTACCTCACAAAACCCATCAAACTAGACGCCACCCTAGAGCAGATTGACCGAATGCTGCGTGGGAAAACCGTAAAGTAACAGGGGGTAATTTCTCCTTTTCCAAGCCTGTTTGTACTGAGAACATACAAACACTCTGATCAGGCCCCATGACAAGCTTTATCTTGATCAATCCTTTAGAAAGGTAAGTTCATCTTTTAAATTCCGTGATATTTTTAGTCGTGCAGGGCTGGGGGCGTTTTATCAACCCACACCCATCACCATTCGAAATATCGAAATCCAAGTGGCGAGTTACCCCTTTGGCTCCCCCCTACAGTTTTGATATATTTGATTCCAGCCCTTTACCTACCAAACTTAGCGAGCAACACCCATCTATTTAGTCGCAAATAAAGCAGGATCTTAGCCCCCCGCCAAAGCATATCGCCCAAAGCAACTAAGCCCTCATTGCCTCTTCAATTTTACTCCGCGCAGAACTAGTCAGCCTTTTCACCCCAAACAATCGTGCAACCTCAAGTGCTTGATCTTCTGCAGAAATGGTACTCGCTGCTGCTTTTAGCTCTTCCATCGCAATTTCTTCAATCGAGCGAACATCATTTTCTGTCGCCGGAGCACGGTAATATGCCCAATCTTGGCGATGCTGTTCGTTCTGCCAAACAAACAAGGCCTCTATGGCATCTGCTTGCAGATGATATTTTTGCTCAACCAGCTCAAGCACCCGCTCACGAATCAAGCGCCCAGAGCGCGAAAAGCCATGTGCCCTCGCAATTCGCTGCACCAGTAAGGTGTCCAAAATCGGTGCCTCATGCATGAGCACTCGGTCGATCAACGTAGTCAGAACTGGCTCATACTCATCCGAATAAAACAGCTCTGGGTTAATTTGATGGCTCAAGTCAGCAAAATCAGTGATGCAATAGCGCTGTGCCAAAGGATGCACCGCATTATTTTCAGTAGAGCGGGCGAAATGCGGCTCCCCCTTGGCTGCAGCCAACAGAGGGGGCTCAACAACTGCATCCTTTTCAAAGCTTGAATGCTCAGGCAAAGATTCAATAACTTCAGCACTTGCCAACACAACGGTAGGAAGGGGTGTTGCACGCGATATTTCCAGCTGCTCATGAATAGCAGTATGCAGCCGCTCGAGAGCACCTTCTTTATCAATCCACCAGTCTGTTGACCAAACCCGCAGTAATTTCCAGCCCAAGCCTTGCAAAATGGCGCTGCGTACTTTATCTCTGTCCCGCGCCGTGGCGGCACTGTGATAAGTAGCGCCATCGCATTCAACGCCCAGCAAATAATCACCGGGGCGATCTGGGTGCACAATGCCCAGATCAATTCGAAAGCGTGATACACCAATCTGCGGCACGACATCCCAGCCTTTACGTCGCAGCCCCTCAGCAACGGCTTCTTCAAACGGCGAATCATACCCCCCCACTGAGCCTTGCACAGCTTCTGCCAACGCCCTTGGGCCACGATTTGCAAACTCAATAAAATGTTTCAAATCACGCACTGCACGCGCGCTGGTTCGATTTAAATCGACCATAGAAGGCTCAAAAGAAGTAAAGACCAGCATTTCACGTCGTGCCCGCGTGATGGCCACATTCAGCCGCCGCCAGCCGCCTTCTTTATTTAAAGGGCCAAAATTCATCGACATCGTTTTTGAACCTGGCTCCGTAGGGCCGTAACCTATCCCCAGCATGATCAAATCGCGCTCGTCACCCTGCACGGTTTCCAAGTTTTTTACCACTACTGGCTCAGCGAGGCCTTCTTGGAAAAACGGTTCAATTTCAGGATGTGCTTGACGCGCTAGATCAAGCAAATTGGTGACTAAGGTTTGCTGATCACTATTGAGCGTGATGATGCCGATAGTCAGTCCTTGCGCTACAAACTGAGGATCGGTGAGCCGGCGTACCGTTTCGGCCACCATCGCCTTTGCTTCGGCCTGATTATTGCGCCCTTTACCACGGGAATACACACCCTTCACATAGCGCCATTCAACTGCACTGGCCCGAGTTTCGGGCGCTGGGAAAGTAATCAAACTACTTTCGTAATAGCGATGATTCGAGAATGCAATCAAGCTTTCATGCCTGCTGCGATAATGCCAGCTCAAGCTGTGGCTCGGAATACCTGCCCCCAAGCATTCATCTAAAATGCTTTCCATATCATCTTCAGTATCATCATCGACAGCAGAAGTACCGCGATTAAAAAAACTGGTCGGCGGCATTTGCCGTGGATCACCGGCAATCACAACCTGCTTACCGCGCGCAATGGAGCCAATGGCATCCCACGGCGCAATTTGTGAGGCTTCATCAAAGATAACCAGATCAAACAAGGCTAAATCAGCAGGTAAATACTGTGCAATAGATAGCGGGCTCATCAGCATACAAGGAGCCAACTTCTGCATAGCATCACCCATTTCCACCGCCAATTGGCGCACAGGCTTATGCCGACGAGATTTCTGTAACTCATGCTTAAGGACAGCAAAACCACCTTGCTTACCAGTGTCATTCTTAGAAGGAATCAAGCCACACAATTTTGCACGTATATAGCGGACCGAAAGCTTAGAAAGTTGGTCTTCTGCTTGGCGATAAGCTTCAATATCACTCATATGCTCAGCAGACACAAAATTGCGCAGCAAAGGCTCGGCATCAATCACTTGGGTTGCAAACCAACGCGCGTAAGCCGTTTCAAATGTATCTAGCACCCCACCTGCAGGCAAGGCCCTAGCTATTACAGCATCTGCCAGTGGTTTTAAACCCAGCTCGCTCCCCTCATGCCGAACACGGCACCAATCACACCAGGATTTAAGCTGAGTTTCTTGCTTGCAAATAGCGTTGGCCATATCGCGAAGGCTCAATAGCTCTGTCGTGATTTCAACAGCGTCTGAGCTCAGAGATTTAAAGCGCTCAAGACCATTGCTTAAACGAGAAAACGCTGATTTGAATCGATTGAGCGCAGAAATAATGGCACCATCGGCCCCCAAAAGATCATTTGCTTCAACCACCAATCTGGCCGTCGCACTACGAAGTTCTACTGAATGTTCAGGTGATAGCGCAATAGAGCTCATTGCTGAGCGCAAGTTATCACTGAGCTGCAAAGCCGCATCCATCTGAGAAAGATTGCTACCTAAAGACGCCCAGCCAGGAATCCCCTCTAAATCAATCGATAAAGCATCCAGCTCGTCCAGTCGTATTTTAAGCCTCTGCAATTTTGCTAAGTCAGCAACAACATCAGGCAGACCGACAACACCACCTGCTGCAGCTAATTGGCGCGCAACTTTTTTCTTGGCAAAGGTGGCTAAGAACCAAAACTTGCCCTCTGCCTGAATCCAGTCATTTTTAATCTGCTCTAGATTAATTTGTCGGCATGCTTCTGCGGGATACGCCAAAGACAATTCCCGCTCTAGTTTACGGTAGTCATTAATGAGTACCGTGGCTTGGCGAGCAGCCGCTATTTTTGATTTGGCATTGGCTGCAAATAAAAATGCAAGATCAATCCCATGGGCTTTTTCCAGTAGCTCAGCAAAGCTAATAAGCTGAGCAATCTCGCCATGTTGACTGGCTTTTAACGGGAGTTGGCTTGCCCGAATAAAGTTATCTTGCAGCTCATTCAATTCATTCATTGCAGCCGAGAACTCATGTGAAGCAGCAACCAACGACTCCTGCCAACCATTTGACCATTCAGCCCAAGATAACAATCCAAAACTCGTTGAGAGCGATTGTCCCGCCGTGCTATTTAGATCTAAGCGGTGAGCCACATCACGCAGCTGTGTCATCGCAGGCAAATCATGCGTTGTGCCATCAGGCCAGTTAAGGCGTGGTATTGCAGGGCTACTATGGCGAATGACTCGCCCCATCGCTTGGTAAACAGAAAGCCCATTGGGCCAGCGCTTATGCAGCAAATGAACGGTGCTGTTTAATTTATCACGCAAGCGCTTAACGTTACTGGCCTCGGTAGACCACTCTTGCTCTGACAGCAGCTCACGTGTATCCCATGCTCGTTCTAGCTGCTTTAAAATGCCCACCTTCGAGGTTTTGCTTGAGTGAAGCTCAAGACAAAACTCACCAAGGCCTTTTTCTTCCAAACGACGATGAACTACGTTCAGCGCGGCCATTTTTTCAGCAACAAACAACACTCGACGGCCCAACGCCAAATTGTGGGCAATCATATTGGCAATTGTTTGTGATTTCCCCGTTCCGGGCGGCCCGTCTAAAACAAAACTATGGCCGCTGGTTGAAGCAACCACCGCAGCGAGCTGAGAAGAATCTGCAGGCAGCGGGGTAAATAATTCAGAAGGCGCAATCTTTTGATCCAGCTCTTCGGCCCGCGGAAAATCCCTATACGAGATGGCTTCGCCGCCATCCGCTTGGCGATCTAGTAAGTGCTTAACCAATGGGCTCTTCAATAATTGCTCGGATCGATCAACCAGATCCTTCCACATCAGATATTTGGCGAACGAAAATGTACCTAGCACCAAGTCAGAAGTCACCTCAAAACCCGGAATATCCCTAACAGCACGGCGCACCGTATTCCAAATGCCTTCAACATCAATGCCACTTTCATCGGTAGGAAGTGCACCATCTAAACCAGAGATATTTAATTCAAAATCGTGATGCAACAACTCAAGCAAGGTCAGATTAAAGCGGGGCTCTTCATCCAACATGCTCATGGTGACGCCTGAAAGCGCACTTTTTCTTTCTAATTTAATCGGCAGTAAAATTAATGGTGCCGAATATGATTTGGGATCATCGGCAGACTTTTTCCATTTTAGTAAGCCAATGGCTAAAAAGAGGGTATTCGCTCCACCTTCATCCAGATCGCTACGTGCAGTACGATATAAATCTACTAATGCGGTATCGAGCTTATTTTTTTCGAGGACACCGAGCACTTCATTTCTCATGAGCGCTGACCGTGCGTACTCATCACGCAAGTTTTCACTGTTTTGTTGCTCATACAGCGCTGCATCACGCCCACCGGCTTCTAAATCTGGCATCGCCACAACACGAATCCGCTTTCCATCAGCCAAAATATCTTCCAGCCTTGCTGGGTCTGGACAAATCAAACGCACGCACTTCGCGCTATCTGGCAGATGCAACAAGCGATTGCGGGTCGTTAGATCGAGTAATTTGCGCTGCCAAAGATTAAGTTTGCTAGCAGGGCTATCAGGATCAGCCTGAATTTCAACATCAAAGCTGGGTAGTAGTGGGGCCTCTTCCAAAGCATCTGTCAGGGCTGGTTTTTCAAGATCATCCTGACCGATATTGATCTGCTGAGCAGAGATCAATGCTAAGGGCCTAATGCGCTGCATACGCGCCCGACGTAAATCTATCGCCATGATGAAATCATCATCATTAACTTGCCGCTTTGCAGCTTCAACAGCTTGGCTAAAACTTGGCGCAATCGCTTGCGTTGCTAATGTCGTTTCAAAAACAAGTATTTCATTTAATTCAATTCGTTTACGAACAGCAGAAGCTTCATCGGTAATCAGTTGTGAAAATTCTTGAGGCTGCAGCCATACACCGACAAAGGCATGACCTTTGGTCAACAGCAGCAAAGGATTTAAACCTGCTTGCTCCGCCAAGGCTGCAAATAGCAGCGCAGTATCCAAACACGTAGCAACGCCACCATCCATAATTTTGCTTGGGGTTCTTATCTTTTGCCCTTGCATTTCAAAACTAGACGGCGGCAAAGCATAACTCAGCTTCAGACCACAAACAGAGGACCAAAGTGCGGATGTGAGCTCCCAAGTTCTGGTTCTAGACTGCCCTGAATAACCATCAATTGAATCTTTCTTGCCCGCTTTGCGTAACACATCAGAAGCAGACTTCAGTAGCCGATCCACAGCGGGATCATTCGGCATCACAAAAGCGGCCAGCAGTTCTGGCATTGCGCTAGCACCACCCCATTGATGCTTAGCAAGAATGTCAATTTCAAAAACGCTTTCAGCTAGTGTTTGACCATCACAATACAAACACAAAGAGAGCGTACCTCTTAAACTCTCTGATAGATCTGCTAGATATTCGGCATTGAGCTTTAAATCACGCTCAGTAATATGCAGGCTATCCCCTTTGGATAAGCGATCAATTTTCCATGTTTTGGCTTCAAGAAAAGCGGGCGATGCCGTCAAAACTAAGGTGAGGCCATCATAATCAGATTCCCCATTATTGCTGATCTCTAATTCGCGCAGTACTGGCACCGCATTTTGCTGAGAAGCAAAACCGAGCTTTGTGCTTACTATCACGTCAATTTTGATGGTCATCGCAATGACTCCAAGTCATTATTTTTTAACAAACAATACAAGAACAGCATCTTACAGAGTGCATAAGCGCCAACCAAGATAAAAATCAACAATGAATAATGAACAAATAAGCATGCCGCCACATTTGGCTTGCCATCATGAACGATTACAGCTTCACACATATCCTGCCAGCGTTTTTCTCTTGAGGTTTTTTCTTCAGCGCGTCTGTTTAGGCCTCGATTGCGATGATGGCGACTTCAACAGCGATACCTAGTCTGATTAAGAAATCAGCCCTCAGCTTCAACCCCAAAGATCATCTTAAGCACCCGCGTCGTCTTGCCGTACAAGCACACTAAATTACGGTGCATTCAAACTTCTCCCCCTTAAAAATACGCTTTGGGCTACCGCGTTCAATCTGGTCATGCTGTAGGCGTCGTTCTGCACGCAGCGCGTGCCATTCTTCGCCCTAAGCGCCATCGATGTTTAATAAGCAGCAGCTAGCCAAATTTAGGAGTAAGCGGTGCTTTTAGCCCAAACGCAAAAAAGCCCCAGCATAAGCTGAGGCTTTTTTTTTAATCCTGGTGCCGACGGCAGGAATCGAACTCGCGACCCCCTGATTACAAGTCAGGTGCTCTACCAACTGAGCTACATCGGCAATAAAGCCTTGCTACTAAATTTACTGCTAAGTACGCCTAAGCTTACTTTTTAAATACTTGGTGCCGACGGCAGGAATCGAACTCGCGACCCCCTGATTACAAGTCAGGTGCTCTACCAACTGAGCTACATCGGCGAAGGCACGCAGATTAATTGATCAGGCTTATTTTTGCAAGCGCAGACTTCAATTATTTAGCTAAGTCCTTGGAAGTAAAGAAGGCATCAGAGAAAAATTCATCACTAGGCAAGCCACGAGAAACACAATGTGTGTAAGCCGCTTCCACCATCACCGGCGCGCCACAGGCATAAACTTGGTAACCGGCTAGGCTGCCAAAGTCATTGAGCACGGCTTCATGCACCAAACCGGTACGGCCATTCCATGCGTCGCTTTCGCTTGGCTCAGATAAAACAGGGATAAACGTAAAGTTGGCGTGCTGTTGCTGCCATGCAGAGGGTAGCTCTGGCATATAAATATCTGCCAGCGTACGCGCCCCCCAATACAATACGATTTCGCGCTGAATACCGTTATTAAAGGCGTGTTCCAAAATCCCTTTAATCGGGGCAAAGCCCGTACCGGTGGCGATCAGCAAAATGGGCTTATCGCTGTCTTCACGCAAGAAAAACGAGCCCAGCGGGCCGGTAAAGCGCATGATTTCACGCTCTTTCATGGTATTCCACACATAATCTGAAAACTCACCCCCGGCCACATGGCGAATATGTAATTGCAGATACTCGGCATCATGCGGCGCATTGGCGATCGAGAACGAGCGCTTTTTGCCATTTTTAGTGTGAATATCAATATATTGCCCAGCCAAGAACACCAGCTTTTCGCTGCTTGGTAGCTTTAAAGACAACACGGCTACATCGTGCGAGCATTTATCGATGCTTTGTACGCGGCATGGCAAGGTTTTAATTTGAATATCTTTGCTGCCTGTGACTTCTTTGCATTCAATCGTGATATCGGCATCCGTATAGGCGCAGCAAAATAGCGCGTAGCCGTTTTCACGCTCCATGGCCGACAAGGCGCTTTCGGCGTGATCGCCGTGAGTGACTTCACCCGTAATCACTTTGCCTTTACAAGAACCACACGCGCCATTTTTGCAGCCATAAGCCATATTAAAGCCACTACGCATTGCGGCATCTAAAATAGTTTCATCTTCATTCATGGCTATTTGCTGGCCACTTGGTAAAATAGTAAGTTGCTTGCTCATTGCGATCCGCTATGCGAAAAAATCGATTACTTATTATAGGGTGCGGCGATGTGCTCATCCGCGCCCTGCCTTGGTTAACCCATCGTTTTAAAGTCTATGCCACCGCGCGTAATTCAGAAGCGGCTGCCAAGCTGCGCGGCGTGGGGGTAATTCCTGTGATCTGCGATTTAGACCAGCCTAATAGCCTACGACGCTTATCGGGCCTAGCCCGCTGGATGGTGTATAGCGCGCCTCCAGCTCCCAATGGCGAGGAGGATATCCGCTGCAAGCGCTTTATCGCCAAGATGGAGCGCTACACCGGCGTTGATAAGTCTGCAATTCTAACACCTCGCCACCTTGCCTACATCAGCACCAGCGGCGTTTATGGTGATTGCAAGGGTGAATGGGTGGATGAAACACGACCACTGCGCGCGCAATCAGCCCGCGCCGTTCGCCGTGTTGCAGCAGAAAGCAGCTTAAAAGCTTGGGCTAGATCACAAAAAATTAAGCTGGCTATTTTACGTGCTCCAGGGATTTATGCTGCGGATCGCTTGCCCACAGAGCGAATTATGCAAGCCACCCCTGCATTAATTCATGCAGAGGATAGTTGGTCTAATCACATCCATGCAGATGATTTAGCCCATGCGGTTGGCTTAGCACTGTTTCGTGGCAAACCATTACGGGCGATTAATGTAGCAGATGATCAGCCACATAAAATGGGGGATTATTTTGATTTAGTTGCAGATTCTATCGGCCAGCCACACCCACCACGGATTAAACGCTCAGAAGCACCCGCAGTATTGTCGACGAGCTTAATGTCGTTTTTAAATGAATCACGACGCTTAAATAATTACCGTTTAAAGCAGGACTTGCGCTTGCAATTAAAATGGCCAAATGTTGGGCATTTTTTAGCCAACAAATAAAAAAAGGGGCGATCAATTCGCCCCTTTTTACTTGAAATTTATCTAAGTTAATTAGCCCGTTAATGCTTTTCTTTCGGCTTCAAGCTGGGCCATCAGCCTTTGAATATTGGCTTCAATCTGCCTTGGCAAATTAACATACTGGCACCCCACCATCCAAGCAAAGTGCCCAGGGCGCTGCTCTAAGTGGCGCAAAGATCGCACCTCAAAATTTAATTTCATCACGCCTGCGGGGCCAAAATCAAAAGGGATATCGTTATAGACTTTGCCCACTTCTATTTGCGGCTTAAGCTCGCTGGGCACCCAAGCGCCAATTCCACCTAAAGATACATCGTGTACATTCAGCCATTCGTGTGTGCTATTAGCAAAAGGTAATTGGCAGCGATAAGGCCGCGCTACGGGCGTAGGTAATCGGTAATATTCGCGCCGCTGCAATTTAATTAAATCAGGCGGAAAAACCGTTGTTAAGGCAGGGCCACCTTGGTACTGGCAATTACGCACAATACCCACGGCAAATTGAATTTTTACCCCATCAGGCACAGCCAGCACCAGCGATCTAGCAGAGTTCAGCAGCATTTGATTAGTGGCTGCGTTGCCACCCACATCAAAAATAAATGTCTTGCCTTTGATGTCGACTTCTAAAATACGCGATAGCAGCAGCTCACGCCCTTCATTTAAATAAATGGTAATAAAATCACCACGCTGAGCCAGTGTGCGAAGCACAGCGCCTATCTCCATCGGCGCGGTAATCCGAAATGCCCCAATATCCTCACCCTCTGGTATTGGACTTACTTGCTCGCTTTCACTCACGGATTTCTCGCCTTAATTTATTATTCATTCAGCAAAAGGGTTAAATCATGTGCAAAGACACTTGCCCCAGCCCCATAACTTACCATCACCCTAGGCTTACCACTTTTATCTAGCAAATAGCTACCGGCGCTATGATCAACCGTGTAATCCCCACTGCTGCTCATTTGTTTTTGATAAATGACTTTATAGCGCCCCGCCACTTCAGCTAATTGTGTCGCGTTACCTGTAAGGCCTAAAAATCGGGAATCAAAAACGGGAACATACTGATTTAATACTTGTTGTGTATCTCTATCTGGATCGACAGAAACAAATAAAACTTGAACCTGATCTGCCTTGCTGCCTAATTGCTGCATAGCGTTTTTTAATTCAATCATCGTGGTTGGGCAAACATCTGGGCAATGAGTATAGCCAAAAAACATCACCACAACCTTACCTTTGAAATCCGCCAAAGTACGCGTCTTACCTTTGTGATCCATTAAAGTAAAGTCACCGCCCAGCGAAGCACCACTAATATTACTACCTTGATACTCTGGCTTTGAGCAAGCTGAGAGCAAAACAAAACATAGCATGCACAATAAAGCTCTCAACATAGATTTTATTTTCCTTATATTAATTGTTTATAGCTTGCTTTGCACTCGCTCCACAAGCAAGTAGCGTAATTGCTTGTGCGGGTAAAATTAAATCTTGCGCATTCGGCTGAAAGGCGATTTCTGCGAGCATAGGCGCGGGCAAATTCGCTTGCAAATAAGCGATATTATCTGCATAACGTTGCATTTTGGGATCAATCTGATTCGCAATCCAGCCCGCTAGCCTTAAGCCACTATCCAAAATTGCTTTCGCGCTTAATAAGGCATGATTTAAACATCCCAAGCGCATTCCTACCACCAATATAATAGGGGCCTGTAAGCGCAAAGCAAGATCGGCGATATTGTACTCATCAGACAAGGGTGCAAACCAGCCCCCCGCTCCTTCTACCAGCACCACATCTGCCCATGCTTGTAATTGATGAGCGGCAGAAGCGATATGCTCCAAATCTAAACTCCGCCCTTCATCCCTGGCGGCCAGATGTGGTGATATCGGGGCTTCAAACAGATACGGGCAAACTAAAGCAGCAGGAGCTTGGATACTAGATGCCGCAGCGTGGGCGGCAACATCGCTATTATAAAGCTGGCCATTGCGCCACTCGCAGCCCGCCGCTACGGGTTTCATTCCCACCGCAACGTGCCCTGCCGCAGCAAAGGCACGTAATAGCTGGGCAGTGGCAATCGTTTTACCGACGTCGGTATCGGTGCCGGTTATAAAGTAGCGTGGCTCTATCATGCTTACCTTGGCCTAAATTCAATAATCTGGCTGCCATCGGCGCTCTTTCTTGCCGGTTTATTCAAAGGCTTCCATGCATGGCCGTAGACCACCTCATAGGTGCACGGCAACACCCCATTGGCACGAAATGTTTCATATTTAGCCACCACTTTTTGCCATGCACTCTTACCCAACAAGCCACGCGAGCGGCCTTGCGCCACATTGTGCGCGCCAATATCTTTTAGGTCTTGCATCACAGCCTTGGCGCTATCGTAAGTCATAGTGAGATATTCCATATCCATCACTGGCGTACTTAAACCATTTTTCACCAAGGCATCACCTAAATCGTGCATATCTATAAAACGATTCACATGCTGGGCTTGATCCACCGCCGCAAAAGACGCGCGTAGCTCTTTTAAGGTATCTGGCCCAAGGGTAGCAAACATTAATAAACCACCAGGCTTTAACACACGGGTAAATTCTGCAAACGCGGCATCAGGCTCATTACACCACTGCAAGGTCAGGCTAGACCAAATCACATCGACCGATTCATTCGCTAATGGAAGCGACTCAATATCGGCGCAAAGATAAACCGCGCCTTGGCCACGTATAGAGGCCCATAGCTTTTTTAAACCGCCCCCTTCTTTGGCTCTTGCTACTTGTAACATGCTAGGCGCTAAATCCAGCTCGATTAACTGAGCGTCTTTATACAACTTGCGTAATTGTGGTGCACAGTAGCCCGTGCCACAGCCTGCATCTAATACCACGCTTGGATTCACCTTGATGTAATCCAAGCGCTCGAACATGCGATCAGCGACTTCGCGTTGCAACACCGCCGCCGCATCATAGCTACTGGCCGCTTTATCAAAAGCTGCCCGCATGGCGGCTTTTTCTGTGTGAAACGCTTGGCTCATGCCTCTGCCTTTGCAAATTTCATTTTAATAAATTCAATCACTACGGGTAATGCAGGAATTAACACCAAGGCAATGGCAATCGAGCCAATGTTTTTAGCAATAAAAGGAATGCCGCCAAGAAAATAACCCGCGTAAAGCAAAGACAGCACCCAAACTGCAGCGCCTATAAGATTAAACATCACAAAACGGCGATAACTCATCTCTGCCATGCCCGCGACGAAGGGCGCAAAGGTACGAACAATAGGTACGAAGCGCGCCAAAATAATCGTTTTACCGCCATGTTTTTCATAAAAAGCATGCGTTTTTTGTAAATAATCTTGGCGAAAAATTTTAGAATCTTTATTTGCAAAGAGCTTATGCCCAAAATATCGACCAATAGTGTAATTAAGCGCATCACCTAATACAGCAGCACTAAACAACAAGCCAATCAATAGATATAAATTCATATGGCCGCCACCTGCCAACATACCCGCCACAAAGAGTAATGAATCTCCAGGCAAAAATGGCATCACCACTACGCCCGTTTCAATAAAGATCACTGAAAATAACAAGGCATACACCCAGTTACCATACTGACGAATAATTTCGGCTAAATACACATCAAGGTGCAGAAAAACATCAATCGGGTTGAATTCCATGTTTTCTCTCTTTAAACATAAAAACGCCGACGATCAAATCGCCGGCGTTTTGGGTGGCGTTAAAACAACACCAATGGATATTTTTGGGCGCGTCTACCGCGCCCCTCACTTTATACCACTGCTTCTTCTTTAATTTTAACCGGCTTAACCATGTTTTCGCGGGTTACGCCTAGCATCAGCAACAGAGGCGAGGCCACCAGCACCGATGAATAAATACCAAACACGATACCAATGGTCAGCGCCATGGCAAAGCCATGCAAGGCAGCACCACCAAAAATCAGCATAGATAAGACCATACACTCGGTAGAGCCGTGGGTAATGATGGTCCGGCTAATCGTAGCGGTAATCGCGTTATCAATCACTTGAGGGACGGTTTTACCACGTAGATTTGGCTTGCGGAAATTCTCACGAATCCGATCGAACACCACCACCGATTCATTCACAGAATAACCCAGCACCGCTAGAATACCCGCCAACACAGTTAGGCTGAATTCCCACTGAAATAAAGCAAAGCAGCCCAGAATAATGATCACATCGTGCATATTCGCGATCACAGCCGATACCGCAAAACGCCATTCAAAACGAATCGCTAAGTAAGCGATAATCCCCAAGCACACCAGCAGAAGCGCTGTAGCACCGTGCGTAACCAACTCGCTACCTACCGATGGGCCGATAAACTCCACTTTACGTAGCTCAACATCGCTACGATCTGTTTTGAGTAGGTTCAAAACTTCATTTGATAGCTGAGCGCTGGTTTTAGTTTTGATATTAGGAATCCGCACCATCACATCGCGGGTTGTGCCTAAGGACTGCACCTGCGATTCGCCGTACTTTAAACCATCCACTTTTTCACGGATCTTGTTTAAATCAACCGACTGGCTATAGCGCAGCTCCATCACCGTGCCGCCGGTAAATTCCACGCCCAGATTCAGACCTTTCATTACCAAAAACACCACGGCCAACACAAAAGTAGCCAAGGAAATCGCCGTTGTGAGCTTGCCATAACTCATAAACGGGATATCACGCTTTATATGAAAAAATTCAATCATTGCGATGCACCCTTACACAGACAGCGTCGAAACACGACGGCCGCCATAAATGAGGTTAATGATGCCGCGAGAAACAAAGACCGCGCTGTACATCGACGTTAAAATACCAATGCAATGCACCCAAGCAAAACCACGCACCGCGCCAGAGCCAAAAATCAGCAGCGCAAGGCCAGCGATCAGGGTCGTGACGTTAGAATCCAAAATAGTGGCAAAAGCATGGCCATAACCATTATGAATTGCAGCCTGAGGCGTCATGCCCGCTCTAAGCTCTTCGCGCACCCGCTCATTAATCAGCACGTTGGCATCAATCGCCATACCCAGCGTTAAGGCAATCGCGGCGATACCAGGCAGAGTCAGTGTTACACCCAGTAAAGACAGCAACGCCAACAAGAACAATAAATTGGTAGCAAGGCCGACGGTAGAAACCACACCAAATACACGGTAGTAGATCATCATAAATACTGAGATCGCCAAGAAACCGTATAGGGTAGAGTGAAAGCCACGGGTGATATTATCTTTACCCAAGCTTGGACCAATAGTGCGCTCTTCAACGATATTCATCGGCGCTGCCAATGAGCCTGCGCGTAAGAGCAGTGCAGTGTCATTCGCTTCTGCAACCCCCATAGAACCAGAAATCTGCACGCGACCGCCACCAATTTCGGAACGAATCACGGGCGCTGTCACCACTTCGCCCTTGCCTTTTTCAACCAAAACCATGGCCATGCGCTTGCCAATACTTTCTTTGGTGAGCGTTTTAAAAATAGCCGCGCCGGTTGAATCAAGGTTTAAGTGAACCGCAGCTGAGTTCTGATCATCAAAGCCCGCTTGCGCGTCGTTGATATTATCCCCAGTGAGCTCAACATCTTTTTTCACTAAAATAGGGCTAACACGGCCATTTTGGCCACGCTCATTCAACAATTCATAGCCCGCAGGCACATTGCCATTGAGCGCTTCAGACATTTTGGCTTGATCGTCTTCTACCATGCGCACTTCTAGCGTGGCAGTACGGCCTAAAATATCCTTAGCTTTTGAAGTGTCTTGCACCCCAGGCAATTGCACCACGATACGGCCTTCGCCCTGCTGCTGAATAATCGGCTCGGCAACACCCAACTCATTCACACGATTATTCAAAGTGGTAATATTTTGCTTAACCGCATCATTCTTCAACTGCTGCAAGGCAGCTGCAGAATATGAAATCACAATTTTGTTTTCAACAACATCTATTTGGCGCTGCTGCAAGACTTTACGCAAAGCTTTAACGGCTTCTTGCGTTGTGGCCTCATCGCGCAGCTGCACTTCTACGCTATCTCTGGTGCTGACAATACGGCCGTAGCGAATTTTTTTCTCTTTTAGCTCACGACGAATATCACCTGCAGTTTTTTCTAATGCTTTATCTACTGCAGCTTTCATATCCACTTCAAGCAAGAAATGCACGCCACCGCGCAGATCCAAACCCAGTGACATCGGCTTAGCCCCCAACTTTGTCAACCAAGACGCGGTATCAGACAGCAGATTTAAGGCCACGCTGTAATCTTCACCCAGCTTAGTTTGCAAAGCTTCTTTAGCTTTGAGCTGTACTTCAGTGTCTTTAAAGCGAAACTTGACTGAGTTGCCATCAAAAAAAGCGTCTTCAGTCTTAATGCCTGCATTTTTTAAAATATCTGCGGCAGTGTGTTGCAGCGCAGTATCCACCTTAACCGTGGCACGAACACTCGCAATTTGTACTGCAGGGCTTTCGCCAAATAGATTAGGCAGGGTATAGAGCGCTGCCAAAGCAACGGTCAAAATAATTAACAGGTATTTCCAAAGCGGGTAGCGATTCATAACGGGACCCAGAATGCGCAAAAGGCGATGCTTTGTTTGAAAAACAAAGTCACCGCCTATTGGCTTTATTTGTTGTTTTTAATAGTGCCTTTTTCCAAACGCGCAGCAACTGCAGCACGTTGGATCAAGATTTCTACGCCGTCGGCCATTTCAAGAGTGACATACTGTTCGTTCACCTTAGTGATACGGCCCAGAATACCACTGCTGGTTGCCACTTCATCGCCCTTGGCAAGTGCAGCCAACAAAGCTTGTTGTTCTTTGGCACGCTTTTGTTGTGGACGGATCAACATGAACCAGAACAAAACAAAAATCACGATCATTGGAAGGAAAGACATAAAGCTCATTTCTGCCGCCGGTGCGGCGCCTTGAGCAAACGCGGATGGAATGAACATATAGGATCGGTTCCGTGTGAATAAAGCAAAGCGGGCCATTCTAGCCGCTGAACCGCACAAAATCTACCCAGCTTTTTTGCTATAGGTCATCAAAGCGACTTAAATCGCCTGTGCTCAGTAGCTAGATTAGCATCTGGTTTTTTTAAATCCCAAAAAACGGAACTTTCACCAAACTATGTTGTCAAGTCCAAACGCCCCACCTCTATCGCTCAGCTACTTTGCTTTAAAAACAAACGATTAAGCCCACTTATTGGCATAAATACTACGATTGGCTAGGCCCAAAATCGCTCTAACCAACTCTTTTTATGCCACTTTTCCTGTGCCCCGCAGGATAAAAAGTACTCGGTGTAACGTTTATCGCCTTCCATAATATGATTGGTGAGCCAGTGTCTTAAAAAATGCATCAATTCAAAAGTCACCGCTTCACCTGCACTTAGCCGAAGTTGTAGCTCGTTCATTTGGTTTATTAAATCTTCGTGATATTGCTTATGCGCATCGTAATCTGAATAACCTAAGATACGCATTAAACTTTCTTCCACAGTAAAATGTGTTCGAGTGTAATCGGCTAAACGCCCTAGAATCTGGACAGAAGCCTCGCTACCGTGGCGCTGACGGATTGCATCGTGTAATTCATTAATTAATTCAATCAGCACCTTGTGCTGCTCATCAATTTCCTGTATCCCCACCGATAACTCATCAACCCACTCAAAAAATAGTGCCATTGCCGTGTTACTCCCTATTATTTAATAATTTTAATAGGGATCATGCCGCCAAGGAGACCCCTTAATATTGACGTATATCAAAGTTTGGCATCAGCCTAGGGAAAATCTGAATACGAAATAACCATGAAAATGGGCAATTAAGGGCTGCGGCCTACGGCCCTCATCAGCGAGTATTTGTGAATATGCTAAGCCTTGCAAATTGCCTTTTTAATGCGCTAGGTAACGACTCATTAGTTAAGCTCTAAGCTCAAACATAAACATCAACAATCTAGCGGTCACGCCCCATCCCTGTTTTTACACGTAAAAACATTCTCAAAACTAAGGGGGAATGCGACAATGCGGGAAAGAACACTAACAGGTATACAAAAATGTCTTGGCTAGAACTACGCATCACCACCGAATCCATCCATGCAGAACGTTTTTCTGACGCGCTGTTTGACTTGGGTGCGCTCTCCGTTAGCATTGAAGACGCGCAAGCCGGCACTGATGCAGAAAAGCCAATTTTTGGTGAGCCTGGTGAACCCGTCGATCAGTTGTGGGAGCAAAGTGTGGTGCTCGCACTGTTTGATGAAGGAATCGATACCGCGCTAATTGTGGCTGCGGCCAGCACGAGTTTAAAACTAGCCCTCCCCTCATTTGATGTAGTGCGTGTAGAGGAACAAGATTGGGTACGCCTAACTCAATCCCAATTTAATCCAATCCCTATTTCTGATCGTCTATGGATTACCCCCACTTGGCACGAATGCCCAGATGCTGGGGCGATCAGTATTCAGCTCGATCCAGGCTTGGCCTTTGGCACGGGCAGCCACCCAACCACCCGCCTTTGCTTAAAATGGCTAGATAGTAATCTGGCAGGTGGCGAAACCTTACTCGATTATGGCTGCGGCTCTGGAATTTTAGCGATTGCCGGTATTAAGCTAGGCGCCGTGTCTGCTGTTGGCGTAGATATCGACCCGCAAGCCATGACGGCCTCACGACAAAATGCCGAACAAAATGCCGTTGAAGTTCAGTTCTATTTGCCTGATGCCGAGCCAACCGCCAGTTACGACGTGGTAATTGCCAATATTCTAACCAATCCACTCAAAGCACTTGCCCCGATGTTGGCTGCTAAAGTCAAACTGAGTGGCCGTATTGCCTTATCCGGCATTTTGGCCGAGCAAGCTGACGATGTAATCGCCATTTACAGCCAATGGTTTGCCATGAACACACCACAAATCGAAGATGGCTGGGTCTGTTTATCAGGTACGCGCAAGTAATATGAATGACATCACCCGTTGCCCAAACTGCCAAACCGCTTTTCGTGTAACGGAAGCGCAGCTTGCTGCCCACCGCGGAAAAGTTCGCTGTGGGCGCTGCGCCTTTGTCTTTAATGCCAAAGACTGCTTAGAGAGCGAGCCGCTTACAGAAGAAGTCAATAGCACACCCAGTGCGGCAAAAGAGGCACCTCTTGTGCAGCCCCATAGCGTGGTTGTGGAGATCCCTCAAGCTAAGCCACACATCGCCCGCCCAAAGCCACAGCCTATTGCCGAGCCGGTAGCCAGCCCTGCTGAACCTAAAGTGGATTGTGTGGAGATGGAGATGCAAAGCTCAGCAGCAGAGATCCAGTATGAGGCGATACCTGCCACTGATTCGCATACGCCCAGCGCCAAAATCGTCAAGCCAGTACCTCAACCAGCTGCCCCAGCTTTAGCGAAAGCAAAGCCAGAGCCTGTTACCCCCCCCGCAAGCAAAGAGCCCAGCAGGTATCGCCCCATCTATATAGATGACGATAATCTGCTGGCCCCAGCGCCTGCCCGCTCCAAATGGCATTCGGTTTATATGGCGGTCATTGTGCTGCTGATACTGGGCTTTGTCGTTCAGTTGGCCTACCATCAGCGCACTCAAATCTCGATGGAGCTACCATGGCTAAGGCCTAAGCTAATCAGCGCCTGCCAAGCATTAGGCTGCAGCATGCCCCTACCTCAAAATACCGAGATGCTGCGTTCAGAATGGTCAGAGCTCAGCTATGTGCCCGAGTTCCCAAATATTATTCAGCTCAATGCCACCTTGCGAAACTTGGCTCAATACGAGCAAGCATTGCCGATGCTCGAAGTCACCCTAACGGATGATCAAGAACATATCGTACTTAAAAAAGTATTTAAACCCAGCGAGTACCTCAGCAGCCATGATAAAAAGCGCCTGCAATTTGATGCGCAAGATGAGCTGCGAGCCTTTTTACAAATAGACTTAGGTGAGCTGCAGTCCACCGCTTACTCAATCTACTGGTTTTATCCATAATGCCCGCACCGATTAATGGCAAAAAAGATAAAACCTATCTTACCCCCTGAAATGGCAGACTAAGGTGGGCAAGCCATGACTAAATGAGCCAATTAAATTATCCTTAGCCCCCTAGCGTCTCCTTACAAAAGAGCGGTATTAAGGTATTGTGATGAAGCACTCAGGGGCTATATTTATTTAAAATAAAGATGTAGGTAGAGGGCAAGTTTGCCTAATTACTGATCACTTAGACGGAGTAGATCATGGCCACTATTTTACTTAACCATACTGAAATTAATGTTGGGGGCCACTTCCCTGTTGTAGGCGAATACGCCCATAGTTTTCTTTTAGTAGACACCAGTCTGATCGATGTACCCTTGTCCCGCTTTGCTGGCAAACCCAAAGTCATCGCCGTTATTCCAAGTATTGATAGCGCTATCGGTCTGAATATTGCTCGACAACTAGAAAAACTATCTATTGATTGGCCAGAAGAAACCATCATCCTCGTGATCTCTGTAGATACGCCCTACGCCCTTGCTCGGGCCATGGAGCAAGAGCGTTTTCGCCGTGTACAACTACTCTGTACCCTACGTGGCCGTGATTTTCACAAAGACTACGGCGTGATGATCACGGATGTTCCCCTCTCGGGCTTGATGGCAACGGCGCTGATTGGGCTCAATAGCGACGATATCGTGATGTATAGCGAGCTGGTTGCCGATCTTAGCTTTGAACCCGATTATGGCCAGATGGCCGAATGCCTGTTCCCGCCAATTGAAGAAGAAGACGCTCCGCTTGAATTAGATATTGATGAAGAAAATAATCAAACTTAAAAAATCAAATCCCGCAATCATCTGTACATATTGCAAGCCTATGCTGCTTGCTATTCAATGCTGCGCTAATAGATAATTAATATCGAAATTACCCCATCAATAGCCACAAAGGAAACATTTATGTCTGCAGTGACTCTGGGCGGCAACGCCATTGAAATCAAAGGTTCTTTCCCACAAGTTGGCCAAAAAGCACAAGATTTTAGCCTTGTTGCTAAAGACTTGTCTGATGCAAACTTGGCTACCTTTGCAGGTAGCAGAAAAATTCTAAATATTTTCCCAAGCGTGGATACCGGTGTATGTGCAGCTTCGGTTCGCCGCTTTAATGAAACAGCGTCTACCTTAGAAAACACCGTGGTACTGTGCATTTCTGCCGACTTGCCATTCGCACAAAGCCGTTTCTGCGGCGCTGAAGGCCTCGAAAACGTGGTGAGCCTATCTACCATGCGCGGCCGTGATTTCCTCAGCAACTACGGTGTTGAAATTGTAAGTGGCCCACTGGCAGGCGTTTCTGCCCGTGCCGTAATCGTGTTAGATGAAAACAATCATGTTTTACACGCAGAACTGGTTTCAGAAATCAAAGAAGAGCCTAACTACGCGGCCGCTTTAGCCGTACTGTAAAAGCCATAAAGGGTGGGTATATGCTCACCCTTTATTTATTAACTGCCCCAGTAAACAATTGATTTAGCGTGTTTTTTTAATAGCGTGGCATCACATTTTTAAGCGTTTCAATCAGCGCATTTTCCTAAGGTTTCACACTGCCCCATGTGGCCACTCGATTTCTTTTCCCAGCAAGCTCCCTACCAGCCCTTACTGCCGTTTATTCAACAGTTTAAACACTTTCCTCAGCATGCAGATTGGGATTCACTTGGCCCCCTTGCCCGCAACCAGCAAGGCCTGCCGATTCGCTTTGTGCCACCAGAATCACTGAGTGACTATTACGAAATCGCCATTGCCCAGCATGGCCATGTTGCCACTCGGCCAGATAATTGGCACGATTGCTTTAATGCCTTGGTTTGGTGTGCCTTCCCCCATAGCAAAGCGGCCATTACCGCCTTGCATATGCGCCATTTCACCCCTGATCACCCTCGCGGCCCCGTGCGTGATGCCGCTACTCTATTTGATGAGTGCGGCTTAATTCTGCCCTATTGCGACGATGCGCTATTGCAATTACTCATTAATCATCAATGGCAGGATTTATTTCAAAAGCATAAAGAGGATTGGGGCATCAAAATAAACGCACTCAGCTTTGGCCACGCTAATTACGAAAACCTGCTAGAGCCATTTCTGGGACTTACCGGCAAATGCTGGCCGATTAAAGTAACGGCTGATTTTTTTAAGCTCACTATCGCTGAGCAATGCACGCAATTAGACACACAATTAGCGCAGTTATTAAATGACGATCAATTAAAAAAAACCCGCCAGCTCCCCCCTTTACCCTATTTAGGTATTCCAAGCTGGTGGCAAATACAAGACGATGCGTTTTATGCCAATACGCAATATTTTAGAGCCCGCAGATTACATAAATTGAACGCCCCAATTCATAAGGCTTAAAGTGATTCCAATCAACATCGATATCCCAGACTACGGCGCAGATACGCATACCATAGAAAACTGGCAATGGTTTCAGGCCGTGGGGCATTTAGTGGCAAGCGAATTAGTCAGTAAGCCGCGCGGCACGCTGGCGGTATTAGAGGCCGAGGAAAGAGCGTATTGGCTGGCTTTAATCGAGGGACAATATTATTTAGCTACCGCGCCCATTGTCGAAGGCGAGCTCTACCTTAACGCGGCAGCCCTAGCGCGGGATTTACTTGGCCTGTGTGGCGATGAGCTGGCTTATATGCGCAGTAACCTAGCCAGCTGGTTATTAAACCAAAGCACGCTACAAGTGGAAGCCAGCCAATTGCAATGCTGGAAAGTACTGCCGGTGTATGCGGGATGGGATGATTAATCGCCATCACCGCCCCTAACGCAAAGCCACATCCAACTGATCAATCGCGTCTGCCCAATCGGCATCCACTGATAGCTGCTCGCGTAAAAACTGCGCTTGGCTAGCGCTCCAAAAATCAGCATCTGGCAATCTGATGCTTTTTTCGATAGGAGAATATTGCTTGATAAATGCAGCAATCTCCCCGTCGCCAGCGGGCAAGCCCAGCTGCTGAAATAAAGCACGAAAATGATGGTTAAACTTTTCCATACACAGCTCCTTACTTCGCATTAGCTGAGACTCACTTCCCCAGCAATAAGACTACCCACGCCAGCGGCTCTTGGCCCACACTTTTTGCTCCGCCTCAGTAAAGTAGCTCCAAGCCACCACGCGGCTAATTTTATGACCCTGCGCCATATCCAGTGTTTTCACTTGTACCGCGCCAATCCGCTCTAGTGCTTGATAGACCAGTGGCAAGTTATCTTGCTTAGAAACGAGGGTAGAAAACCACAAACACTGCTGCCTAAACGGGCGACTTTGTGAAATCATGCTGCGCACAAAACGCATCTCGCCGCCTTCGCACCACAGCTCGCTACTCTGCCCGCCAAAATTTAATACGGGCGGTGGCAAGCCTTTCCCCTTGGCGTGCCCCGTGCCCAAGCTGCGTAATTTACGCCGCGTGCCACCTGCGGCATCCGCCGCCGAAGAATGGAACGGTGGGTTGCATAAAGTAAATTCAAATAAATCTGTGGGCTTAATCATCTCTTCAAAGATGTTTTCAGCATTAGCTTGGTAGCGGCAAATTAGGCCGTCTTTTAAAACTGCATTGCGTTCAAAAATTTCATACGCGTTATCTAACGCCAAATCATCGATATCGCAGCCAACAAACTGCCAACCATAAGCTACCCTGCCCAGCATTGGGTAGATCGCATTGGCTCCCACGCCTACATCCAGCACTTGCACCGCAGCACCACGCGGCACCACGCCTTTATTGCTGCTTGCCAGCAGATCGGCCATGGTATGGATGTAATCGGCACGGCCTGGGATAGGTGGGCAGAGATAGCCTGCTGGCAAGCCCCATTCTTTAATGCCATAAAAATGGCTAAGTAAGGCTCGATTGAGCGCTTTTACAGCGGCAGGATCGGCAAAATCAACCGATTCATCGCCATAGGCATTTGGGGCTACAAAGGGAGCTAAATCTGGGCAACTCATGATGAGCGCGGGGAAATCATAGCGGCCACGGTGAGGGTTACGCGGATGAAGATTATTTTTAATAGCGGGAAATTCTTTTTTTTCAGACATTATAGCTGCTGCCGTGCGGGGTAATCATTGGCCGAACCTTAACAGAAAACGCATCTTTACCCTAAGCAAACTGTGTCAATCGCTCTAACAGAAAAGTCATCTTTACTATATGCATACTGTGTCAGGAGAGGGCTCCTCCTCAATCCTATCAACTTAAGGGAAATTTGTAGCTTGGGTGAGCCGTCTGCGTGCTAGATTTACCCCGTTCAGCGATATACCGCGTAACCGAACATCCTTTTGCGCATAAATGTTGGGTTACGCGGGTTTGACTGCCAAAAATCGGCGAACAAAGCGGCGAACTCAACCTACACAAGCATCATGTCCTGTTAATTTTGTGTTAGATGATAGGGTTGGGTGAAACTCGTGAGCCATGCTGAAAAACACGCGGGTTGCATCCACGGTATGCTGATTCAACGCTTGTCATTGTGTGGCAACGCCATGGCCTCTGGCTAAGTTGCTAGGATTGAATACCCCCTAACTACTTGGATTGATATCGGTTAGAACGGCAAAAGAATTCAAAACAGGTTTCAAGTTGATTTTTTTCAGTTTGATTTATCATTTTTGCATAATCTAATGCCATAAAATGGTCGCAGTCTTTTGCCCTTAGCCAAATCTTATGAGCACGAATACAAAGGGCTTCTTGATGGGAATATTCATCCAATGATTCAAAGGGCGTCAAAACTTAAATATTGAAATCATCAATAGATTCAGAAATACCACACCCAGTGCCCATCCACATCCCATTCCACCAACAAATTGCTTTTCTAAAGAGGCACGGCCCGTTTATCATGCGTAGCCACTTCTACTATTATTTCTGTATCAAATTGAAAAGCCCCAAGGCAATGCTTCAATTTATCGGTTAAATCATGCAAATCATGGCTAATGGTGCCAGTGGTATGGGCACGTTCCGCGCTATCTTGTAGGGCAGAAAACAAGGTTTGCAAACGATCGCGCTGCTCGGACACCATTTCAATTTGCCCCTTGATTTCCTTAGTCACCGTTTGCGAGAGATCGGTTGTGGTCCGTGCGCTATCGCTAATTTCCTCAATCGCCTTGGTGCTCACCAATGCCTGCTCCAAGCCTGTTTGAGTGCTTTGTAAAATAATGGTCATGGCTGCTCGGCTTTCACTAATCAAACCAGCCAGCTCTTTAATAATCCCGCCAATCTCCGATGTTGCCTCACCCGTACGGTAAGCTAGTTTTCTGACTTCATCGGCGACCACAGCAAAACCACGCCCCATTTCTCCTGCACGCGCAGCTTCAATGGCGGCATTCAAAGCCAATAAATTAGTTTGCTCGGAAATTTCCCGAATCACTTCGGTAATCCCTTGGATTTTTTGCCCTGCCTGATCCAATTGCAACACACTACCCTCAGCCTCCTGCGCCTTCTCTGAAATTGCGCTCATTTCCTGTTGGCTAGCGCGCACGGCCAGCAAGCCTTTTTGCGCCAAGCTACTGGTTTCATTCACCTGTTGCTGGATCTGCTCTGAGCATTCTCCCACCTTGTAAGATGCCTCATTTAAACGATCGGTCACATTATTCACTTGCTGCGCTCTTTCCTCCCTTTGCTTAGAAGAATCCACAATATCATCGCTAATCTCGGTAATTTGATTAGACGACAAAGTAATTTGCTTACTCACACGCAAAATTTGCCGCATATGCTCAGATAAATGCGCAACCAATAATCCCATATTTGCCAAGACACTCTGATTGCTATTTTTACTGACAAAGGAATAGTTTCTTAATATTAAATCACCGGTCACAATGGCGTTAACTAGGTCCATTAAATAAGAAGGCTCTTCGCCTAATCTTTTTTTCATTTCACGCATTAATAAAATCAATAAGCCGGTCACAATAATGACCCCCACTAAGCCCAATAATATAGAGGCTTTAATAGCTCGATTTGATTCTGAAATCAACCCCTCTGATGTTGTGGATGCAAATTCATTGCCCTTAATCACCAGCTGATCAATTGCAGATCTGTGTGCGGCATAAGAGGGCTTTAGCTCAATTAAGGTTTGCTCAATCACAGACTTATTACCACTTTTCACCGCAGGAATTAATTGCTGATCGACAATATCCCAAAAACGCTTGGCCGTAACTTGCGCCTCGCCTAGTAGCATTTTCTTTAAATCAGGAGTGAGATCGCTGCCTTCCCAATAGCTAATTCGAGTGAAATAATCTTTTTTTAATTGTGCCAGTTGCGCCAATAAACGTGCTTGCTCTTCAGCATCGGCACTCAGTAGCTGATATGACACCAACTGCGCTTCGATGATATACAAAGGGGGCGGCAAAATATCGGCCACCACATCCTTACCTTGCCCCATCTGGCCTGCTGCAAGCGCTGTTCTACCTTGGAAATAATAAGACTGTGCCGCCAGCCCCAGCACAATAATGAGTACCAGCGACAAGATCAGTAGCAGAAAGTTTTTTAAACTAAAACTTGCAATCAAGGTAATCACCATGAAAATTATCAACAATTATAATTAAAGTTCAATTACGAAAGTAATACAAGAATTCAAAGACAGCTTGAACGATAAAATCATACCCATAAAAAAACCCTCTTGAAATGTATGTTGCCACAGGCAAACACATGTCAAGAGGGCTAGCCTGTCGAACTTAAGGCTGATTTACCGCAGAAAAGCCGGATTTGGTGCTTAGCTCACTTTTTCTGTTAAAAAAGGGCGCGTAGCAAAGTTTTGTGAGATTTTTTCTAGCTGGCGCAAGGTATCGCCGCGCAAGGCGTGAATGCCATTATCACCTTGGAAATTAGCACGCACTGCCGCAGAAAAATGCTCACGCAACCATTTACTGGTCATTTCGATAGCTTCATCGCTATCCGAACCTTCAAACCACATGCTTTGTACATGAGCGGGGTCGTAAAAAATGGTGGATTGCACATCTACAACGGGCACCTTCACCGCAGCCTTATCGCTCCAGCGCAGGCACGCCAATAATTGCACACTACCTTTCTTGCCTGTGGGGGTTTTAATCACCCAAATACGATCAGGAAAGCTTTCGCTCAACTCACTTAATTTGCCACGAGATGAACGAAACCAGCCAATGTGCCCAGCAGCCATATCTGCTTTTACATCTTTCCAATAGTACAAAACATCCATATTGAAGACTTCCTTTTTCGTTAAACACTTGCTAATCAGCCAAGCTAAATACCCTGCACTTAAATCAAGCAAAGAGCTCAAACAATCTCATTATTGAGAAAATCACTTAAAAATGGCCAACAGATCCAATACAAAGATGACCTAGTGGATTACACATAAACTATGATTTGCGTAAAGACGCCCACAACAGCTTACAAAAAAACCAAAGGCATGCAGGGTAAAAAAGGACCTCTTGTTGTTATACATCTCTAACAGCAATCATTACATGCAATTGTGTTGGGGTGTGGACAATTCACTTGTTTAACAAAGAAAAGCACTTTAAATTTACTCGATAATCACACTAATATGCAATCAGCTGTATCTATTTACGCTATAAATCAACCCATTGCCATACATCTAAAGCCTACAAAAAGCATAAGCTATTGTTTTAATTATGTTAGTTTAAGCAAGCGTAAAATTATGCAAAATCAAACACGCAACGGAATAACACGATGAAAAAGATTTTTCTAAGTTTCGGCCTATTTGCTTTGATTAATGCTAGCGCATAGGCTGGCAGTGCCAATGTCATTTGGCAGGCCCCCGAAAAATACACAGATATCCGTGCCACACACGAACAACAAGATCGCTTCCAGCAACGACTATTTACGCACATGGAAAAAGTATTTGCAGAATTAGCCCAAAAATTGCCCGCTGATAGCTTGTTAGAAATCACCATCACTGATTTTGATCTAGCCGGTGATATCCCACCCATGCTAGGAGGCCGGATGAATGGAGTACGTATAATTAAAGAAATTTACAGCCCTAAAATATCATTCAAATATATTTTCACCCAAAATGACAATATTATTTCCGGCTCAGAGAATTTTCGTGACCTCAATTTTATGTCTGGCCTACGCCGCATAAATAATGAAGATGACTTTGTGTATGAAGAAAAAATGCTCAAAAAAAACTTTGATAAACTTCAGGCGCGTTTAGTTAAGTAAAAAAAGCCAAGCATAGATGCTTGGCTTTTTTATATCGATGAATTACTTAGCAGCAAGTAATTGCTCAATTTGCTCCTTAGGAATGGCCCCAGATACAATTTGGCCTGATTTAAAAATCAGGGCAGGCGTACCGCTAATACCAAGGGTTTCGGCCAGTTTCATATTCTTTTCAACTGGATTTTCGCAATCTGATTTACCTTCAAGCATTTGATCTTTAAGCATAAAATTGCTCCAAGCGGCTTGTTTATCAGCTGCACACCAAATAACTTTTGATTTACGCTCTGCGTCTGGATGAATACTTAAAGGCATTAAGAAAGTATAAATAGTGACATTCGTAATACCATTTAAGCTTTCACGCTCTAAGCGTTTGCAATAAGGGCAATCTGGATCAGAGAATACCGCCAGTACGCGGGAACCATCGCCACGCACTTCTTTAAAGGCTTGCTCTAATGGCAGTTTGCTAAAATCTGTTTTTTGTAATTCAGCCGTGCGCTGCTCTGTTAGGCTAGATTTTTTAGCTAAATCAATCATATCCCCAGCCAAGATATATTCACCTTTAGCATCGGTATACACAATCTGCCGCTTCGCAATCACTACCTCATAAATACCTTTCATTGGCGTGGTATTGATCGAGGTAATTTCACGGCCAGGTAATTGCTTTGCCAGCTTTTGCTTAAGCTGCGAAGTGGAATTATCTGCTGAAGCAGAGCAAGCCGTTAAGGCTAAAAAACCAGCAGCAATCAAAACTTGAGTAACAGACTTCATTTTCATAAATATCCTAAGCATCCATTGCATGGCGAATCAATTGCCTTTTTAGCCATGGTAATTGGTTAGTGGCCCCTAAGCCCAGATTTCGTAAAGTTTTTAGCAGGGGGTTCGTATTATTAAATAATTTTTGCAAACCATGACAAACGCTTTGCATGGTGTAGACAGCTTCACTGCGCGCACGTTCATAACGGCGTAACAGCAAATAATCACCTATTTGATTCACAGGTGTTTGTAGCAGTAATGCCGCTAATTCGGCCACATCACCAAAACCTAAATTCACCCCCTGTCCAGCCAGAGGATGAACGGTATGGGCAGCATCACCAATCAGCACCACCTTATCACTCACGGTATGGGGCAATTGATTTAAACGAAGTGGAAAAGCGGCCGCAGGCGTAATCAGCTGCAAAGTACCTAAACGTGCCCCCCCCGCTGCTGCAACATATTGGCAAAGCGCTTCAGGAGCTAGCGCCATTAATTCAGCCCGCTTAGCATCATTGCAAGACCAAACCATAGACATGCGATGACCTGCTAATGGCAGCCACGCCAAGATACCATCAGGCATAAACCATTGATGCGCCACCCCAAGATGCGGCTTTTCAATCGTAAAATTAGCCACTACGCCAAACTGCTCATACGGTGTGACTTGCGGCGCGATGCCAAGCTGGCTTCTTACCCAAGAATGAGCACCATCCGCGCCCACAACCAAACGCGCACGCAATTGACGGCCATCGCTTAAGCTAAGGGTAGCAGCACGCTCATCCACATGAAGTAAGCTAGGACTGGCAGGTGCAATAATTTGGATATGGCTACAATCGGCAAGCCCTGCCCACAGTGCTTTTTGCAGTTCGCGATTTTCTAGCATAAAAGCCAGCTCATCCACGCCTGCTTCCAGCGCGTTAAATTGCAAAGAGGCTGCGTTCGCATCGCCAAATATTTTCATCGCAGATGTAGCTTGTAAACGCGTCGCATCCATCTGCTGCCACGCACCAATCCGCTGCAATAACTGCCGGCTAGCACGACTAATCGCATAAATGCGGTGGTCCCAAGACTCTAGCGGCCAATCCCAAGCGGGCTGGCGGCCTTCTATTAGCATGACCGTAAGGCTAGACTGTTTGAGCGCCAAAGCTAAGGCACTTCCTACCAAACCGCCACCGACGATGATGACATCTGCGTCAAAATTTTCCATGAAGCGAAGTTTATCAGGCTGTTGCTTTAGAAACCAAACAAAGAACAGTTTGCTACAGCCAATTTTTCACAGCCCTAGGGGCTAATGGCGTATGACTCAAGCTGCGCTGGCTGGCTATCTTCGGCCACCAAAGGCTTCCAGCAACATATCTTGCTGGGGCAAGACCAAGGTTTCAAGCAACGCCGCCTTCTCCCACTCACGCATTGCAGGATGAGCCAACATCAGTTCGCAATAAATCGCCGCATCATCGGGCAAGGCCACGTTATAGGAATGAAAACGCCAAACGACGGGGGCATACATCGCATCCACAATAGAAAAATCACCAAACAAATAATGCCCCGCCGTGGCGTAACGTCGGGCTTCTCGCCACAAAAAGCAGATTCGCTCAACATCATGCTTTACATTTATGACTAACTCGCCACCTTGAGCGCGCAGTTTGATATTCATCGGCATCAAGCTACGTAAACTGGTAAAGCCTGAATGCATTTCAGCCGAAATACTGCGTGCCCTTGCCCTTGCTTTCACATCCTTTGGCCACATCTGAGGGTGTTTTTCGGCTAAATACTCGGCAATGGCCAAGCTATCCCAAACATTAAATTCATTGTCATACAAACAGGGATAAAGGCCACTCTCGATATATTCCCGATACTCACACTCCCCCAGCAACGGCGCGCCTTTTTCAATGAACTCAATTTCAAAATGTTTTAAAAGCAGCCAAGGGCGTAAAGACCAAGAGGAGTAATTTTTACTGCCAACATGCAATTGGTACATTTGCCATATCCTTTCACTAGAGCGCTAACAATAGCCTATGCCATCAACATGGTTATTACTAGGATGACCTCTTTTCCCTGCTAAGCTAAAACATGCTGACCCGTTATTTACTCCTGATCACGGGCTTTGTAAGTGGGGTATGTCTACTGCAAAGTCTAGCCTCCTTGCCTGCGCTTTGGCTCTTAATTGCCGCCGCAGTACTCTGCTTTAGCATGCATCATAAGCACTTTATTTTTTTATTACTGGCGGTGCTGTGCTGCGGCTTTAGCTGGGCAAATTGGCGAGCACAGCTGCGGATGGCAGATAGGCTTTCGCCAGCCATTGAGCAGCAACTGATTGAGGTAGATGGCTATATTACTGATTTGCCGCAGGCCACACGATTTGGTACGCGATTTTTGTTTATTCCAGAATCTAGTAGCCAGCCCTTACCCAGCAAGCTGCAATTGCAATGGTATGGCGCGCCAGATAAGGTAAAAGCCGGTGAGCGTTGGCATTTCTTGCTGAAACTTAAGCAAGTGCATGGCCAAAGTAATCCGGGCAGTTTTGATTTAGAGAGCTGGTTTTTACAGCAAGGTATCGGCGCAACGGGCACGGTAAAGTCGGGAACCCTTTTACCCGAGCAACGCGCTTGGCTGCATCGGATTCGTGCCCAACTACGTAGCAAAATTCAGCAGGCCCTACCCGGTGCGCCGTATCAAGGCGTGATGATTGCACTTACAGTAGGCGATCAAGGCGCGATTCCACCTGAGCAATGGCAACGCTTTGCTGCCACGGGCATTACGCATTTAATTAGCATTTCTGGTTTGCATATTACTTTACTTGCAGCGATTGCTGCGGGCATCTGTAAAGCATGTTGGCGGCGTATCCCCTATCTTGCGGCACGCTTTGCCGCCCAACGGGCCGCGTTACTCGCAGGCGTTGTTACCGCACTTTGCTATTGCCTGCTGGCAGGGATGGCTGTGCCCACCCAACGAACACTCTTTATGCTGGCCATTGCAGCCCTCTGCCTATGGCGGGCACAGCCCAGCGCCAGCAGCGCCATTTGGGCGGCCGCATTATGCGTCACCGTGGCGATTGATCCTTTTGCTGTGTTATCGATTGGATTTTGGCTATCCTACCTCACCGTGGGTGCGCTGCTTTGGGCGGGAGGACGGCAAATTGGGCAAGGGCCTAAATGGAGGATCTGGATCAGCACGCAAGCCGCAGCAACCATCGCGTCAGCGCCCATCTTACTGGCAGTGTTTGGGCAACTGCCGCTGATTTCCCCCTTAGCCAATGCGTTTGCGATTCCTATTGTCAGTGTACTGATCACACCGCTCGCTCTTGCTGGCTTGCTCGATCCTTTTGGCTACCTACTCTATGCTGCCGAGCGCTTGTTTGCGGCCACCGACTATCTGCTGCAATGGTGCAGTACGCTACCCAATATTGCTTTCAATATGCCCTCCGCACTCACCCTTATCCCTGCAGGGTTTGGTGTGATGCTGTTACTGCTGCCTCGCGGCGTGCCGGGGCGGCATTTGGGGCTCATTTGCTGCCTGCCGCTGTTTATTCCTACGCCCAATCACATCGCGCCCAATAGCTTTCGGCTGACCGTACTCGATGTGGGCCAAGGCTTGGCGGTACTGGTGCAAACGGCCAAGCATCAACTGCTATTTGATACCGGCCAGCTACCCAACGGCGAACGTGTGCTGCTGCCCGCCTTACGCAGCCAGAGCATTCGTCAGCTAGATGCACTGGTGTTATCCCACAACGATATGGATCATATTGGCGCGGCCCCGCCCTTGTTCAAAAACATCCCCATCCACACCATATGGCATAGTCTGCCCGACGATCATCCCCTCTTGGCCCCGCTGCATATCCATCGGCAACACTGCCAGCTTGGCAAAAGCTGGACTTGGGATGGCGTGCGCTTTCGCTTTATCTGGCCCGATCCGGCCTACGCCGCAAGCACCGATAACGCACGCGGCTGCACGCTGCTCATCGAAAATGACCAGCATACTGCGCTGATCCCCGCCGATATTGGCATCCATGAAGAAGCCGAGTTGATTAATCAGGGCTTAGGCAAGATCGATATTCTGCTGGTGCCGCACCACGGCAGTAAATCATCGTCGTCCTTAGCCTTTATTGAGACAAGCACGCCCCACTATGCCGTTTTTTCCGCAGGCTATTTAAACCACTTTGGTCACCCCAAGCCAGAAATCATCGCCCGCTATGCCGCCGCCCAAGCGATCAACTTACGTACCGATCAAGAAGGTGCCCTGATTTTTGATGTGGATAAAGAGATAAAGCTAAGCAGCTGGCGAAAAGCCCATCGCCATTATTGGCAACAGGCGAGTGCGGCGTTTTAGCCGCTGATACTCAAAACGAACACATATTTTTACTGAGAATAAGGCGTGGTAAATTTACGCCTCCATGGTGTGGCATAGCCCCAGAATTACCTGTTTTGTAGATTATTTAGCCAGAGCAATGAAATAGCCCACGCTTACCGTGGGCCACTCGCCATTTACTGCGGATAAGCTGGGCTGGTGGCCGATAAATCCAGCCATTTTCCTGAAGAAACCTGATTAAATTTCTTCTGTGCCAGCGCATAAAACTGCTCTGTTGCCACAGGCAGCTGTAAGTCTGCCTCCGAATCAAGCGCCGTTTGGCTGAACGGCAAGCCGTACATAGCAAAGATTTTACGCACATCTTGGCCGATGATTTTAGAGCTCAGCACATAGAGCAGCTCATGATTGCTGGTAGTGTTACTTGCATAACGGCTCATGCCATATTTATTGCCAGCGGCCCACTCTTTGCTCACTAAGCGATCCGCTTTAGTCAGCAGGGTAAAGTAATCCGTGCTGGCCTGCATGCTAGACGCGGATTCAAGTCAATGTAATTTTTTGATTAACACATAAATTATTATTAACAGGTCTAATAAATTAGTGCTTAGTTGACGATTGATGAAGCCGCATTTTTAGTGGGCTAAAAAACAACGTATTAGAACAATTCCGGCCCCAAGCAGCATGGGTAAGATGGCTCGTTTAGGATGCACCAAGGTTATGAGTACCTATAGGGTCTGGCCTTATATTTGGCATGGAGCAATCAATTTGCCCTGCTTTTGAAACCACTATAAATTTTATCTTATGCAAAATGTAAGACCTGACCCCATACTTTCAACCTGACTGGCGATAATCATTGCCGCAGCAGCGCCAAAGTTGGCGCGAGAAAGTTTAGGCCGCTACGACCGTTTCGGAAGCCTTAACGTACTTTAAATTCCCTTTTCTGAGACGACCCCAAGCAGAATATTTATCTAATTTTTCGCGCACGCAAAAATCCTCCTTGACTCGACTATATATTTCTATAATTATAGAAATATGGAAATCAAAACTGCCGTTACACTTTTAGCTGCCCTCGCTCAGGACACTCGCTTAGCCATCTACCAGCTGCTGGTACAGGAAGGGCCGGAAGGTTTGCCTGTTGGCCAGATAGGTGAACGTCTGGAGGTTGCAAATGCCACCTTGTCGTTCCATTTGAAGGAGCTGACTCATTCTGGCCTGATCAATCGGCGACAAGATGGTCGCTTTATTTACTACTCAGCCAACTATGAGCAGATGAACAACTTGCTTGGGTTCATGACTGAGAACTGTTGCCGTGGACAAGCCTGCGAGTCCTCTGGCAACAAGTCTTGCGACAACACCTGTTTTTAACATTGCTCTAATCGGAGTTCACAATGAACAGCAAAGTCTACAACGTCCTCTTCCTGTGTACCGCCAATTCGGCACGCAGCGTCATGTCCGAAGGCTGGCTCAACATGCTGGGCAAGGGACGCTTCAAGGCATTCAGTGCGGGTAACCACCCGAGCGGCCAAATCAACCCGTACGCGATCACGTTGCTGAATGACATCGGCTACGACACCAGCGCACTGCGTTCGAAATCGTGGGAGGAGTTCGAAGCCGCTGATGCACCGCACATGGATATTGTCATCACCGTTTGTGACAACGCCAAGGGCGAAGTCTGCCCAATCTGGCCGGGGCATCCGCTGACTGCACACTGGGGCTATGAAGACCCGCACGGAGAAACAGCGGAAGAAAAACAAGCTTCGTTCCGTAAGGTATTTTTGCAGATTAAGCAGCGCGTCTCGCTGCTCGTGAGCTTGCCTGACGAAAAACTAGCCAGCTTAGCGTTAAAAGATATGGTGCGTGCTATTGGCGAAAGCAAACTCAACTAGGTTGCAGAGTTATAACACCCGAGCTGCACGCGCCAGTCTGTGTCATGCAGCGCCCTAAGATTGAAAATTGGAGTGCATGATGTCCGCACAATGTGAAACTACCGGCAAACATATCGCTGCTGCACCCATGAATTTTTTCGAGCGCTATCTCACCATTTGGGTGTTTTTATGCATTGTTGTCGGGATTGGTGCAGGGCAACTATTCCCCCGTGTATTTCATGCAATTGGCCGACTTGAGGTTGCCCAAGTTAATCTTCCGGTGGGTCTGCTGATCTGGGTCATGATTATTCCCATGCTCATCAAGGTGGATTTTACGGCGCTTCATGAAGTGCGCCAGCATATTCGCGGAATTGGCGTGACCTTGTTTGTAAACTGGCTGGTTAAACCCTTTTCAATGGCATTATTGGCATGGTTCTTTATCCGACACCTGTTTGCCCCATATCTTCCTGCAGGTCAAATTGATAGCTATATCGCGGGCTTAATTTTGCTTGCTGCGGCACCGTGTACTGCAATGGTGTTTGTGTGGAGCAGGCTGACTAATGGCGATCCGTTGTTTACTCTGTCACAAGTGGCATTGAACGATGCAATTATGGTTGTCGCGTTTGCGCCACTCGTGGCATTTTTACTCGGCATGTCGGCCATTATTGTACCGTGGGGAACGCTGATTATTTCTGTAGCGCTGTATATTGTTATTCCAGTCGTCATTGCACAAATCATTCGGAAACGGTTGCTCAGTCATGGTCAAGCAGTCTTTGATGCTGCGATGAATAATATTGGCCCTTGGTCAATTTCTGCTTTATTGGCCACATTGGTCTTACTATTCTCATTTCAAGGCAAAGCAATATTAGATCAGCCATTGGTCATTGCCTTATTGGCCATACCTATTTTGATCCAAGTATTTTTCAATTCAGGTTTGGCATATCTGCTGAACCGTGCGGTAGGTGAAAAGCACAGTATTGCTTGCCCATCTGCGTTAATTGGGGCGTCGAATTTCTTCGAACTGGCTGTTGCAGCAGCGATTGCATTATTTGGCTTTAATTCAGGGGCCGCCTTGGCAACGGTCGTGGGCGTTTTGATTGAAGTACCGGTAATGCTGCTAGTTGTTAATATCGTGAATCGCACGAAACCTTGGTATGAACGTGCCTAACCAGTTTCTACTTTTGATTTTCTTCATGAGGTAAAAAACTATGCTGCTCCATCCATTTGATGCTTTACCACTTGCCAGTGGGGGCAAAATCTCCCAGCACTAAAGACACTGATTTGGAAACTTCGGTTGGCGTCAACAGGCACTCAAAAAGGCTTGATATTTCATCAGGAGGATGGCCTTTAAAAGAAACAGCACAACTCGCGATTTGCGTTGCAGCAAATCGAGAACAATAGGAATTTGTAATACTTACAAGCGCGCAGAGTATATGACATGGGCGTTTTTCAAGCTAGCCTAAGATTCTTGCCGTCTATCAGCCATCCCCGCCTTAAGCCCCATATTGGTCAAAAGTGATATAGGCCTATACCCTTGGTTAATAAAATCTATCAATCACATTTAAATAATCAATTTGTTTTGACTATTACAAAAACTCATAATCGCTTCAACAAGGAGCCACCATGAAGCAAGACACACTTGGGGAACTCCTTTGCGAACTGCTTGCCAGCCTTAGCTGGATGCAGTGATCCCAATCTCAGCAAAGGAAACACATCATGACATCGAAAAAACTCACCACCCAAGCAGGCGCGCCCGTCAACGATAACCAACATGCTCTCACCGCAGGCCCGCGCGGCCCGATGCTAATGCAAGATGTTTGGTATATGGAAAAGATGGCGCACTTTAATCGTGAAGTGATTCCTGAGCGCAGAATGCACGCAAAAGGCTCGAGGGCTTACGGCACATTTACTGTGACCCACGACATCAGCCAGTACAGTAAGGCCAAGATTTTTTCCGAAGTGGGTAAACAAACGCCGCTGTTCTTACGCTTTTCAACCGTAGCGGGTGAGCGCGGTGCGGCCGATGCCGAGCGCGATATCCGTGGTTTCTCGATCAAGTTTTATACCGAAGAAGGTAACTGGGATCTGGTCGGCAATAACACACCGGTGTTCTTTTTGCGCGACCCGCTCAAATTCCCTGATCTAAACCATGTGGTGAAACGCGACCCGCGCACCAATATGTTTAATGCCAATTCGCAGTGGGATTTTTTCTCTAGCCTGCCCGAAGCCCTACACCAAATCACCATTGTGATGAGCGATCGTGGCCTGCCTAAAAACTATCGCCAGATGCACGGCTTTGGTAGCCACACGTTTAGCCTGATTTCTGCCGACAACACGCGTACTTGGGTGAAGTTCCACTTTAAAAGCATGCAAGGCATAGCAAACTACAGCAATGAAGAAGCCGCAGCGGTGGTTGCCAACGATAGAGAAAGCTCGCAGCGCGATTTATACAACAGCATCGAAAATGGCGACTTCCCACGTTGGAAAATGTGTGTGCAGTTGATGAGTGAAGCCGAAGCGGATAACTACGCGATCAACCCCTTTGATCTGACCAAAGTCTGGCCACACGGTGATTTCCCACTACATGAAGTCGGCATGCTAGAGCTAAACCGCAACGCAGAAAACTACCATGCCGAAGTCGAGCAATCGGCACACAACCCAGCTAATGTGGTGCCTGGTATCAGCTTCTCGCCAGATAAAATGCTGCAAGGTCGTTTATTTGCTTACGGAGACGCGCAGCGCTACCGCCTTGGCGTGAACCACGGCCATCTGCCGGTGAACGCCCCTAAATGCCCATTCAGCAATTACCACCGTGATGGGCAAATGCAGAGCGGCAACTACAACGGCAGCGCCTACCCAAGCTACGAGCCAAACAGCTTTGGCGGCCCAGTTGAAGACCCGAGCGTGGCCGAGCCGCCTTTGGCAATTTATGGCAGCGCAGATCGCTACAACCCGCTGCAAGATCAGCCAGATGATTACATCCAGGCCGGCGAACTATTCCGCCTGATCGGCAAAGAGGCTCAGGCACGTCTGCTGGACAATATGGCCGGTGCGCTCAGCCAGGTAACGGTAAAAGAAATCCAGCTACGCCAGCTGCGCCACTGCTACAAAGCCGATCCGGCTTATGGCTTGGGATTAGCGAGTCGCTTGGGGATTGATGGGGCTGAGATTAAGTAAATAGATTAGCTAAGCTGTAAAACAACAAAAGGTCACCCGCAGAGGTGGCCTTTTTTATGCTGAGCAGGGATGGAACTAGAGTGTATTTTTCCAGCCATAAAATTGCGAAACATTTTACAACCAAACGGATATCGTTTTAGTGCCTTCGGCACGTTGATTTTAGAGCGGTAGCCACCGGCCAAGAAACGAAGCCAAAGAAGGCCGCCCCGACCAGCACGAAGGCCCCTCACTGCGGATAATCGTCTCGGCGACAAAGGCTGCTCGCTCGCTGCCTCGCTACCCCTTTGCCGAAACCACGAGCCGCTTATTCCTCGCTTCGGCGTGCTTCAAGGGGATTTAAAACCCTATGCTTAGATTGTGGTTCTTACAATTTTTCATTGTTTGCTCATTGAAAAAAATTGATTAGTAGGTATAGGGTTTCACCACCCTAAAAAAACAGTACACATAATTTGCTTAACTCAATGCGTACGGAGCTAATAAATTTTTAACCCAAGCAATCCACACTTAATTTAAAATCGTCTGATGCAATAAATCAAAGCAATCTATCTTTTAAATTATTTTCCACCACAAGGCCACTATGAAAACCGCAATGCTGATCATTGATGTGCAAGAAGCGCTCTGCAGTGGCGAATATGCTGCCTTTGAAGTCGTGCAAGTGATTAATCGAATTAATACCGTTTCCCAATTAGCCCGCCAAAATAGCGTGCCGGTTATTTATATCCAGCACGAAGCCAATGATGGCCTGCTTGAATATGGCTCTGTTGGCTGGCAACTGGCCGTGGGCTTGCAACTGGCCGTGGGCTTGCAAGCTCAGCCGGATGATTTATTAATCAGAAAAAGCGCCTCAGATTCATTTCACAATACCAATCTGCACACCCTGCTCAAAGACCTTGGCACCGAGCACTTAATTATTTGTGGCTTACAAAGCGAATTTTGCGTAGACACCACCGTCCGCCGCGCCCTTGCCTTGGGCTACCCTGTTACGCTGATTGCTGACGGCCATTCCACACTAGACAATGATGTACTAACTGCAGCTCAAATTCCGCACATCACAATGCCACATTATCAAACCTAGCCAGCTTCGGGCCGCGGGTTAAAGCGATTTTGGCTGAGAAAGTTGAATTTAATTCAATACCGTGAACTAAAGTCCGTAGGGCGTACTCGAAGCAGGGCAGGCTTTATCGCCCGGCGCACTGCGTTTATCACTGAGCGACACAAAACTGTCGCACACGGAGCTTCGACCGTGCCCTACTTGCGGCAAGATGTTATTCATCCATGCAATTCACATAATGAAATTTAAAAACGGAATAACTCTATGCATGCACCATCAAAAATATTTTCTGCTTGTCAAACACCAAACTATCAAGTTTCGATTAATAGCAATGTAAGTTTATTACAAAAACTTACCGAGCCTTTTTTCTTTAGATTAAGAAAACGAACAATCTTCGAATCATTCTTGGATTTCTCACCCAATTTCCAAGGCATGGTTGATCAATATGATTATGCGTCGCAAAATGGAATCATCAATACCGATTATTTTTCTGCCTTTAACGACAAATGGTCTGAGTACCTGCAAGAAGTACAAAAATCAATTGATTTATTTCCGGATAAAAAACAAAACATCATTAAAATGACCAGACCGCATTGGGACATTGAATTACAAATAAAGCATGCTGATTTTGGAGAGGAAACGTGTGAATTAGGCACATATGGTTATGAGAACACACTCACAGATATATTAACCCAGCTGGGTTCTTTCGCCGGCATTCCAGTAAACCAGCCAATTATCATAATTGCCAATGATGAAGATGATATTATTTTTGGAGCAGAACGGGTAGAAGCATGCCATGATTTTATCCGACTTACCTTTATGGATTTTGAAGCAGAAATGATCAATGATAAGGATGAAAACTATCCATTACATACCGTACAAATTGAAAGAGAATGGCTGATAAACCAATTACGACCATTAGGGGCATTTCAGCTCAATATTAATGAGTGGTATCAGAAATTTCCTCTCGAGATATAAAATAATAATATTTCCGATCTAATGGCAATTATTCAAATACTACAGTAGGGATCAAGCAATTTTGGCTGAGAAAATTGAATTTAATGCAATGCCGTGAATTAAATCCCGTAGGGCGTACTCGAAGCGGGGCTGGCTTTATCGCCCGGCGCAGTACGCCTTAGGATAATGGAGGCACCCCAACGGCGCGCTCGCTTCGAGTGCGCCCTACAGTACATATCCCACGTAAATCTTCCCCCCAAAGCACGCCAAGTTTTAGCTTCGCCCCGCACACGGGTACAATCCTCCCTTTGCTGCACATAAGATTCGCCATGTCCCCCCATTCAGTCCTCGAACACGTCTTTGGTTACCGCAGTTTTCGCGGTGAGCAGGAAACTATTGTTAGCCATGTGGCAGGGGGTGGGGATGCGCTGGTTTTGATGCCTACTGGTGGGGGGAAATCGCTGTGTTATCAGATCCCCGCTCTGCTGCGGGATGGCTGCGGCGTGGTGGTGTCGCCCTTGATTGCGCTGATGCAGGATCAGGTGGATGCCTTAAAAGAGCTGGGTGTTGCAGCGGCTTATTTAAATTCAAGCCTGAATCAGGAAGAGGCGCGCGATGTAGAAAACGCGTTTATCAATGGTCAGCTCAAGATGCTGTATGTGGCGCCAGAGCGGCTGGTAACGCCGCGCTTTATGGCACTGCTGAAACGCGCGCAGATAGGCTTGTTTGCAATTGATGAGGCGCATTGCGTATCGCAATGGGGCCATGATTTTAGGCCGGAATATTTAGCGCTGTCTCTCCTTGCAGATGAGTTTCCCGGTATTCCGCGTATTGCCCTCACCGCCACGGCGGACCACGCCACGCGCACCGAGATGATAGAGCGGCTGCGCCTCGAAGACGCACAGAAGTTTGTCTCTAGTTTCGATCGGCCCAATTTGCGCTACGCCATGGTGGAGAAAAAAAACGCCCGCGATCAACTACTCACCTTTATCCGCCGCGAGCACGAGGGCGACTCGGGCATTGTGTATTGCTTAAGCCGTAAAAAAGTCGAAGACACCGCCGCATGGCTCAGAAGCAAGGAAATCAACGCCCTGCCCTACCATGCTGGGCTGGATGTGAGCGTGCGTACCAAAAACCAGCAGCAATTTATTCGCCAAGAAGGCGTGGTCATGGTGGCCACGATTGCCTTTGGGATGGGCATCGATAAGCCCGATGTGCGCTTTGTGGCCCACCTAGATTTACCCAAAAGCATAGAAAATTATTATCAGGAAACCGGCCGTGCGGGGCGCGATGGCTTGCCTGCCAACACTTGGCTGGCTTACGGCCTGCAAGATTTAATTTTGCTCAATAGCATGATTGATAATTCCAACTCCCCCGATATGCAAAAGCTGGTGGAGCGGCGCAAGCTTGACGCCATGCTGGGCTTAGTGGAAGCCACGGCCTGCCGCCGCCAAACCTTACTGGGCTATTTTGGCGAAGACAGCCAGCGCTGCGGCAACTGCGATAATTGCATCAACCCGCCCAAGCTGGTGGAAATGACGGAAGCCGCCAGAAAAGCGCTGTCGTGCATCTTTAGAACCGGCAATCGCTTTGGCGTTGGGCATTTGGTGGATATTTTGCAGGGCAAGGCCACGCCCAAGGTAAAAGAGCATTTCCATGATCGCATCACCACCTTTGGCATCGGCAAAGAGGTGGATGAATCCAGCTGGCGCGCGGTATTTCGCCAGCTCCTAGCCCGTGGCGCCATCCGCTTAAATGCATCCGGCCACGGCGGCTTAGAGTTAACCGATGCAGCGCGACCCTTACTCAAGGGCGAAACATCGCTGTTTTTACGCGAGCGCACCGAGAAATTTAATTACAAGGGTGAAAAAGGCAGTGACTTTAGTAATACCGCCGACCAAACCCTATGGCAAGCACTGCGCCGCCTACGTAAAGAGCTAGCTGACGAGCAAAATGTACCGGCTTATGTCATTTTTGGCGATGTCACGCTTAAAGAGATGGTGCGGCTTCGCCCTGGCGATCATTATGAAATGTCACGCGTTTCAGGCATTGGCGATCGAAAACTAGAAAAATATGGCAATGATTTTTTAGAAGTCATTGCAGCGCATCATTAAGCACGCCCTCCATCAAGCCAATAAGAATATTTAATAAAAATGTGGCTCTGCACAGCTAAAATAAAACAAGAGCCATAGTATGCAAAGGATAAAAATGAGCCACATAATAAGCCACTATTTATCAGGCTTGGTGGCCATTGTACTATTTAACTCAAGCATAGCGGCCGATCTACACGCCTACACCGAGGATGTGCCACCGCTTAATTATTTGCAGCAGGGCCAACTACAGGGCTACAGCGTAGAACTACTACAAATAATCGCTCATAACGCAGGTATTAACATTGATATTGAGGTACTGCCATGGGCTAGAGCGGTTGCCACCGCAGATACGGATCCCAATAGTATTTTATTTACCGTGGCCCGCACGCCAGCAAGAGAAAAGCAATACCAGTGGCTAGGCCCAATTAGCAAGCGCCGCATTGTATTAATTAAATTAGCTAGCCGTGGCAATATTCAGGCCAAAACAGTAGAAGATACAAAAAAATACACCGTGGGTGCGGTGCGTGAATCTGCCTCAGCTAAAAAACTACAGCAACTTGGCTTTATCCCCGATAAATCACTCGATCTAGCACCCAATGATACCATTAGCTTTAAAAAGCTCATTAAACAGCGTAACGATATCATTGCTATTTTAGACTGGAGCGCCGCATGGCAAGCTCGCGAGCAAGGGCTTAAATATACTCAATTAAGCATACTTGCCGTACTCGATGAAGATCTTGATTATTACTTTGCTTTAAGTAATAAAATTAACCCCCTACAGTTTGCTAGGTTAAAAGCGGCATTAGCTCAAGCAGAAAAAATGGGGAAACTAGAGCAGCTTCGACATAAATATTTTAATTAAAAGATGATGCTGCTCATTACGCCTTAAGGCATACAAATATCACCTCACCCATCGTTTTAAGTAAGCCCCTCAGCACGAAACAGCAAACATCTTTATCTTAAATATGGCAAGAAAAGTAAAACCAATATGCCATTGATTTAATTAAGGTATATTTCAGCTTATAAGCAAACCAACTCCCCCCCCACTAGCGATAAAAACTGGTCGTATCTAAACGCTATACAACGGGTATATTTTTGCCGCACGCAATGGAAATCATATGAAATATCTCGCCTTAATCTGCTTGTTTGCCAGCATGCCCAAACAGATTCAATGCGCTGTGGCCAGCAACTTGTTAGTAACGGCGATCCTATTTTTACAGCAAAAGCCAAATGTGGCGCGCCCATGGATAAACGCGAATACAGCATGCCTGTCAGCTATATCAACAGCAAAGGCTATAAAAAAGTAGACCCCAGCAAAGCCCCTATTTCTCATCAAGAATGGACTTACAACTTGGGCCCAGATCGGCTGATGATGAAAATCAAAGCCATTGACAATAAAATCACCACGATCGAAACGCTAGGCTATGGGCATTAATGGCATCCTAGCCTGTAGCAGCGTAATTACCGGTACACTGCGACAACTCCACCAATAAGGAACAAAATGTTTCCTCATTCAATTGCAGAACTCGATGCAATAAGAAAAGATTGCAAAGCGATGGTGAATAAACGTGCGGGGCTTTCTGCTGTAGCGGCGGTTGTCCCCATTCCTGGCGCGGATATTGGCACAGATATGACCTTGCTATTAGAAATGATCCCTGCCATTAATCAAAAATTTGGCTTAAGCCCAACCGAAATTGCATCGCTGAATCCGCAGCTAAAAAAAATTGTATTAATTGGCATTACTAGCATTGGTAGCCAACTTATTGGTAAAGTCATTACCAAGCCTATTATTTTGCAAATATTAAGCCGAATTGGCACACGCGTTGCCAGTAAATCAGTGGCTAAATTTATCCCTATCTTGGGGCAGGCTTTGGCCGCGGGTATTAGTTTTGGCGCAATGAAATTAGTTGGAAATGCCCACGTTGATGATTGCTATCAAGTAGCAAAGCAAGCTTTATTAGCTACGCATAAAATCAGCAAATAAGGTAACAAGGTGGCGAGAAAAAGCTAGGCTAGTTTAGGCTGCTTGCGCAATTGCCACACATAGCCACAATACGCCACATCCAGAATGGTTGAAGAGGCGGCCAAAACCAAAATAAACACATCTGCGGGATTGTGAAGATACATATAAATCGAAATCAACCCTGTACCCAAAGTGCGCAGCCACGCAATGGTCCAAGCATAACCTACCGCACTTGGCTGCTGAATCAGTAATATCATACAAAGCAAGCTGATAATAAATTGGCAAATATAGGCAGACCTTGCTCCGGTTGGGGTATCAATCCCAGCAAGTGTCATACTCCAATAAACCAAGATAAAAAATACTACGCTGGTCCAAACTATTTTTTGATAATGCTGTTTGAATACCTCATTAGTAAATTGGCCAAAGCCCAGCTGCAATACCTGCCAAAATATAAACAAATCAAAAATTAACCAAGCACGATACGTCCAAACTAAAAACGCCCCCATATCGGTGCGTAATAAAACACCCCACACAAATTCCCACGCCAAATTACTTGCCGCAGCAATCACTGCCATTTCTACCGCACGATAGCGTTTGGCCTGTAGCAAAATCAGCGCATAGGCCACCACCCAAAGCAGGCAACCCACCGCAAACAAACTCAATTGCAGCGGAGTATAAAAACTACCATCCACACTCACGGTATTAAACCACGCGTCTGGATTATTAATTGCGCCACCAAATAAAATCATACTTTGCTCGAAACCAAATCTGCAGCAACACTGCTTGGGACATGCAACTGCTCAGGAATTTGAAAAGGGGTGCCAGGATTTGGCCCAGCCCAATGCTTTTGTAATGCATCCATAAAATACTCGCCATATTCCTGCATAAAGCTTTCAGCGGTGTGCGAGCTATTGGCTAAGCGGCTTTTCAAGCGAAATATAAATCGCAGTAAATCCAGTGCCCAGCCCCAAGCGTTATGCTTTTTTAAACCTAGATAGCCAGCATTACGGCTCCCTAGTAGCGTAGCCATTAGCTCAGGCACTAGTCCTGCAGCAAGATCAGGAAGATTCGCTTGCAAGAAAGCCACATGGGCTTTAGTAAGCATAGCACCCGCTTCAGAAGCACCAAAATTACGCCGCTCTAGCGCTTTCCAAACCTCGCGCGCCTCAGTTACGTTGCTTGGCATGGCTTCGGGCATAATGCCTAAGGCGGCACCAATCACTTTCCATAAATAAAGCTGATCCTCTTCTTGCTGCTTGCTTACCTTAACTCCTAATTGGCGCAAACCTTCAATCGCCTGCTGGGAGAATGCTAGCATGGTGCCAATTAACTCTTCTTGGTTAATGGGCATTCCCCAGTCTGCATGCCAGTTATACGAGGAGCTGCGTCGTTTAGCACGGGCAAAGTGGCGCACCGCCGCATGCATTAAGCGAACCTTACGAATCGTTAATAAACCCTTACCACCTTCCGCAAGGCTATTGGGCTCGGCCACATTTAAAATAAAACGCAGTGTTTCAGACGCTCTACGTTCAAAATGCCCCGTTAATTGCCCCGTTGCAGCCAAAACCTGCGCCCCGCCTACTTTGCCCGCATATAACACAGGTAAGGAGCGGCACATCAAGCTAATCCCAAATGGAATACCGTAAGTAATAAAAAATTGCTGCGCTCGCTCAATACGCAGCATATCGGTATCACTTGCTAGCTTGGACGTTGCTTCCAAATAATCATGTAATTTAGGTGGCATATCGCTAGGCCATGCGATATTCGTATCCATTTGAGCTAAAATCTGATTAGCCTTACTAATATTGCCGCTCAGGATGAGGTCGCGGATACATTGATCCGCTAAGGGATCTGCGCTCATTTTAAGCCGGTCTAGCGTGGCATCTGACCAAATAGGGGAATAGGTTCTTAGGTTCACAGATTTATTCTTGTGCTAAGGCAAGTCAGCGATCCCTTGATGGGCAAGCCACTCATTAATATTAGTTTCACTGATTGAACCACTAGTTGAGAAAGAAATGAATGACTTAAGGAGAAACGCAAAAGTTATTCTAGCGTGCCTCATACAAGTAAAAACTTAGGCAGTTCACTTACTTATGGATTATTTAAGTTTAATACGAACATTTTAGCGCAAATAATTACCAAATTGTTATTTTATGTTACTTGAGCAGAAAGTTTGCTACTAGGAAAATAAAATAATCGGGCCTAACTTCACTAAGAACGATCCTGTGCCTACGCTGACACTCCAATATTTTCTCAATCTTTTATCTCTAAACAGATGCATTTTTTGCATTTGCTTGCTAATAGCTTGCCCCAGCCATGCACTCATCGTCAATAGTCAATTACCAGGCATACAACTTGAGCAAGAGCTAAAAATTTGGCAAGACCCAAGCCGAAAAATGGGTGTGAATGAAGTAGCAGCTCAACGTGATTTAGGCCATTTTCTAGCGCAAAAAAGCGTGCGGCACTCGCTGGGATATTCAAAAAATGCCGTGTGGTTTTCCTTTGTGTTGAATAACCCCAGCTCCGCAGATATTTTTAATTACGTGGAATACACCGAAGCCCATATTGGCAGCGTCAAGCTCTATACTCGCCAAGTAGGCGGCAGCTGGCAAGAGCAGCATTTTAGCGCGGCTCAAAGCGCTAACAACCGACCTTTTGCCACGATTAGACCCGTATTTTTACAGAAAACCCCAGCCCAATCCCAAGTTGAAGTCCTGATGCGCGCTATTTATAGCGATCATGAAGTCATGGCCGGACCTATTATTGCTGATGTGCGTATCTGGGGCCAGCAAACCTTTATCCAGGCCAATAATCTAGAAATGCTGTTGTGGGGGGGCATGGCGGGGATAATGCTTTTAGTCGCTTTTGCCGCATTAGCCGTTTTTTCAGCATCAAAAGATAAAACATTTCTATTCTATGGACTAAAGCTTTTAACTCTTTTTCTTTCACATTTAAGCGCCATAGGGCTACTGCCTTTATTTCTATGGCAAGGCCAATATAGCTTGACCCATTTATATGTATTAAGTGGGCTTTATTATATTTGTGCAGCTCAGTTTGTTCGGCAATATTTAAAAACAGCACAAATCACCCCAAGGCTAGATATCGCATTAAAAGGCATTATTGCCTGTGGGGCAATAAGCACACTGAGTGCTTTATTGGGCTTTACCCAATTTACCTTACTCGCTTTAGAAATGGGTGGTGTGGGCTTTATGCTGCATATTGTAGCTAGCCTCTATGCAGTGCGATATGGCGTTTCTGGCGCAAAACTCTTTGCCTTAGCTTGGACTATTTATACAGTTTCAATTACCGTAACTTGGGGTTTACGTGGCTCTGCCATGATCGATCACACCCCAGTTAGTTACCGATTTAATTCCGTGAGTATTGTGATTGAGATTTTATTATTCAGCGCCGCTATGGCACTACGCGTTGCCGAGATTAATCGGCAAAAAGAGCATTTAGAAACGGTTTATCGCCAGCAACTCGAAAAAGAAGCTTCAGAATTAGAAGCACTGGTAATGCAACGCACGTTAGAGCTAGATTTAGCACGGCGCGATGCCGAGGCAGCAAGCTTAGCCAAGAGCAATTTCTTAGCCCATGTAAGTCACGAAATTCGCACTCCGCTCACCTCTATTTTGGGCTATGTAGATCGATTAAAACATGATAAATCTTTAAACTCCATGCAAATGCAAAGCTTGGCACGTATTGCAGATAGCGGTGATTATTTATTAAGCCTGATTGGTAATGTGCTTAATGTAAGCCGTTTAGAAGTTGGCTTAGCTGAATTAGATGAAAGCCATATCTCAATTGAAGTATTAATTCGCCAACTTAATGCACTCTTTGATGAGCAAGCAAACATTAAAAATATTGCACTCAAGGTTCATTCTGACGTTCAAGGGGAGTTTTTATTAGATACCGGAAAACTCAGGCAGATTCTTGTTAATCTATTAGGCAATGCCATTAAATTTACTGAAGTGGGCTTAGTGCAATTGAATATCAGCTTGCAACAAACCGAAAAAAAATGCTGGCTGATTGCAGAAGTCAGTGATACTGGCCCAGGGATTGCGGATACCGACTGCCAAAAAATATTTGCCCCTTTCGAGCAAACTCTACAAGGTAAACGCGCCGGCGGAGCAGGCCTTGGCTTATCCATTAGCAAGGATTTTGCTCTACTTATGGGGGGCAATTTGCATGTAGAAAGTACGCTTGGGAAAGGCGCAAACTTTACCCTCTGTGTACCGGTTAAAATCAAACCTGCCTCAAGCCGCCAAGCTACTTTTGCAAGCACTAACCACTCTCGGCTAGATGGCTTGCATCTTTTAATTGCCGAAGATCAAGACATTAACCGCGAGCTGCTACATGATTTACTGGCCAGCATTGGGGCAAAAGTAACGGCAGTTGAAGATGGGTTATCGGCGCTCAACGCATGGCGTAGCGATAGCTCCATCGATATCCTTTTGTTGGATTACCATATGCCGCTTATGAATGGCATGCAAGTCTCACGCAGCCTTCGTGCGCTAGGCTTTAAAGGCAAAATATTACTGCTTAGCGCTGGCCACCCCCTTCAAGCAGATATGCTGCAAGCCGCTGGGATAGATCAGTGGATAGAGAAGCCTTTCCATAGAGAAACGCTATTTGCAGCCTTACGCGATCAAGCAAGTTTGCCTACGTTGCCAAGCACGGCGCCAGAAATTCTTGATTTAGAAGGAACCGCTCAAGCACTTGCTTACTCATTAGAAAAGTGTGTAAGTATCGCTCAAAAAGGCTTAAATAGAATCACTCAGCTATTAGAAACAATGCAAGAAGAAAACAATCTAGAAAACAAGAGCCGTCATGCACACAGTGCGAGGGGAATTGCAGGGCAAATTGGCGCGCATCAGCTTAGCACCAGCCTAAGCCTATTAGAAAATCAGCCTGATAATCAACAATTACATATTCAAGCCTCCGCCTGTGCACAAGCAGCCTTTATCGCACTACAAGCGTGGCGGGACAAACTCTAAAATAATTAAATCGCAACGCTGGCAACCCACTAACGCAATGGCGGCTAAACGCTGCAGAAACAGGTATAATCCTTACATTAAATAGATTTATCAATTACCTTATGCGAATTAAATAACTCACACAATAGGCACAAAGGGTTATATCTCTACTACAAACGGCTCGGCAGCGTTCTGCTTGGCCGTTTTATGCTTTATAGACCTTAGTTTATGGCATTAAAGATTTTGGGATTATATGTAAGGGGCGATACAATCCTGAATTACTCTGTGGGATTTACCCGCTTTTTTTAAATCAAGCCCACAAGGTTTGCACTACCGTGATTAAACTTGAAAACGTCAGCAAGGCGTATCGGGTCGATGGCCGTGATATTCCAGCACTTGCTGGTGTGTCTTTATCGATACCTACCGGAACTGTATTTGGGATTATTGGCCATTCAGGCGCAGGTAAATCCACGCTGATTCGGCTTATCAATCTATTGGAGCGCCCAACAGGTGGCCGCATTGTGCTGGACGGCGACGATGTTACCGAGCTGAGCACAGCGGGTCTACGCGGCTTACGCCAGCAAGTTGGAATGATTTTTCAGCATTTTAATTTACTGGGCTCCAAAACCATTGGCGATAATATCGCCTTCCCTTTAAAGATTACTGGCAAGCTTAGTAAGGCCGAGATTAACCAACGTGTAAATGAATTGCTCGCACTGGTTGGCCTCACTGAGCACAAAAATAAATATCCAGCTCAGCTATCTGGCGGGCAAAAGCAGCGTGTCGGTATTGCACGCGCCTTGGCTAATCGCCCCAAAGTATTACTTTGCGATGAAGCCACCAGCGCACTTGACCCACAAACCACCCAATCGGTTTTACAATTACTGCTGGATATTAATCGCCAACTGGGTCTGACTATTGTCTTAATCACCCATGAAATGGACGTGATTCGCAGTATTTGTGATCGTGTGGCGGTGATTGATGGCGGTGCCATTGTGGAAGAAGGCGAAGTCACGCAAGTCTTTCTGCATCCCAAACATCCGACTACGCGCCGCTTTGTATTTGAAGCGGAGCATATTGACGAAAGTAAGCAGTTTGACGACTACGCGCAAGTCAGCGGCAAAGTGGTTCGCTTAACCTTTATTGGCGAATCAACCTACCAACCTATTTTGGGATCGGTGGCGCGTGATTGCGCGGTCGATTTTAGTATCTTAGCGGGCCGTATTGAACGAATTAAAGACACACCTTGTGGCCAGCTGACCATTGCCCTGAGCGGCAATGATATCGACGCCGCCTTAGCGCGTTTTGCCGCTGAAGGTATCGATGTAGAGGTATTACGCTAATGGAACTTTTAAATCAACTGACTGCCAATATCGATTGGGCAGAGATCTGGCTGGCTGGGCAAGATACCCTGCTAATGCTGCTTGGCTCCTTGGCGTTTACCTTGGTACTAGGCCTGCCACTTGGTATCTTGCTATTTTTAACTGGCAAACGCCAATTGCTCGATCAGCCGATTATTTACGGCATCTTATCGTTTCTAGTTAATATTTTGCGTTCAGTTCCATTTGTAATCTTACTGATTATCATGATTCCGTTTACGGTACTAATTGCGGGTACATCGCTCGGCGTAGCAGGGGCGATTCCACCACTGGTAGTAGGCGCAACGCCGTTTTTTGCCCGTTTAGTTGAAACAGCACTACGCGAAGTAGACAAAGGCATTATCGAAGCCACCCAAGCAATGGGCGCCAGTACACGACAAATTGTTTTTGGTGCGCTACTCCCCGAAGCACTGCCAGGATTATTGGCCGCCATGACGGTTACCGCGATTACACTGGTATCCTACGCAGCCATGTCGGGCGTTATTGGCGGCGGCGGCCTTGGTGATTTGGCGATTAGATTTGGCTATCAGCGCTTTCAAACTGATGTCATGGTGGTGACCGTCGTATTACTGCTGGTCTTGGTGCAGATATTACAAATGATTGGCGATCGTTTAGTGAGCCACTTTAGCCGTAAATAAAATTTGGCCGCGTGCTTTGGCTTGCTCATTTCACAGATAAAGCACGCTTTCCAAAAATCAACAGCTCTATTTAGTAAGCACACTCAACTCCCAAGGGAATCACCTTTATGAAAAAGATACTCGCCCTCCTTACCGCAACACTGGCTTTAAATGTGTCTGCGGCAGACACGCTGACCATCGGTGCCACAGCAGTTCCTCATGCCGAGCTGCTAGAATTTATAAAGCCACAGCTGGCAAAAGATGGTGTGGTGCTTAAAATTAAAGTATTTACCGATTACGTACAGCCTAATGTGCAATTATTAGAGAAGCGCCTCGATGCTAACTTCTTCCAACACAAGCCATACTTAGCCGAATTCAACAAAGGAAAGGGTGCTAATCTGCAAAGCGTAGCCAATGTGCACGTAGAGCCATTTGGTGCTTATTCAACTAAGGTAAAACACCTTAAAGACCTAGCAGATGGTGCCACTGTAGCCATTCCTAACGATGCTACCAATGGTGGCCGTGCCTTGCTACTGCTAGAAAAAGCCGGTTTAATTAAGCTGAAAGACAGCAAAAACATTCTTGCAACAAGCCGTGACATCGTAGAAAACAATAAGAAATTAAAATTTCGCGAATTAGAAGCGGCCACCCTACCGCGCGTACTTACCCAAGTTGATCTCGCTCTAATTAATACCAATTACGCACTCGCTGCCAACCTTAACCCAAGCAAAGATGCACTTGCCATTGAAGGGGCACAATCCCCTTACGCGAATATCATTGCTACCCGCACTGACAACGCTAACAGCCCAGCAATTAAAAAATTAATTTCTGCACTGAACAGCCCAGCAGTTAAAGCCTTTATCCTAGAGAAATACAAAGGCGCTATCGTTCCAGCGTTTTAATATTTTGTACGGCATAAAAAAACCCAAGCTTTATTGCTTGGGTTTTTTTATGCCTAATCTATTTCTTCATAAGCGCGCACCAGCCATGACTCTGCCAGCCAATTTGCAGTAAAGGGAAAGGTATTTACCACCGCTTAAATCTAAGCTTATCGCAGGGCACAGGGCGGAATTTTAATTACACCGTGGCTCACCAGAATAAAGCGCCCTTAGGATGCAATAGCGCCACATCAACCGACCACAACACAAACATGGCGTTATTAACGTGCGCAGATACGTGTCCAAAATAGAAATTACCGCAACTCAATCGCGATTACAGCTTAATATTTTCAAGCGATGCAGCGAGTTAATTTTTAAGCAATAAAAAACCCCGGCGCAAAACCGGGGTTTTTCTTAAGCGGCAATAAATTATTGCGGCTGGATGTTCGATGCTTGTTGACCTTTTTGGCCAGTTGTCACATCAAAGCTTACTTTTTGACCTTCTTGAAGTGACTTGAAGCCACTTGAAGTGATCGCAGAAAAGTGGGCAAACAAGTCTTCGCCGCCTTGATCAGGAGTGATGAAGCCGAAGCCTTTTGCATCGTTGAACCACTTTACAGTACCAGTTGCCATTGCTCTTTACCTTGAACTAAACATTGTGAGCACACGCTCACTCACTCAATAATGCCTGTGAAAAACAATTGATGCAAGGATTAAAGTGATTACTGTGCACATACTCGTAATTTAACAAGAGCAAAATCACAATAGAGTGTTGAATTAAAAGACTTTTTAAGTATTTATTAAATTTCAGCAGCATAGCCATAACAGCTTGCGCGCGCTAGGCAATCATCAAATTGCTGCTGCCTCCCCTAAACTTGCTGCCATCACAGCTAAGTTTTTTCACCCGTTTCTTTTTTCCTCCAGAGCATTACATTACTGTTTGCCTCCTCCTTTTTTTATATATTGATTTACATATTTGCCACCAAAATCAAAGCTTAAAACGAAATTTTGGGTACTTTTTAGCTACCGAGAAAGACTATGCAAGCAACTGGTATAATCTAGACGATCCGAACCAACTGCTAGAAAAAAATCATGTCTCATATCCCCGCTTGCCCACAATGCACTTTAGAAAACACTTACCCAGATGCAGAAAACTATATCTGCGCCGACTGTGGTTTTGAGTGGCCACAAGCAGCCGTCAGCGATGATAGTGATGATGTGGTCATCAAAGACGCAAATGGCACCGTACTGATTGATGGCGATGCGGTGGTATTGATTAAAGATTTAAAAGTAAAAGGCACGTCTACAGTGCTAAAGCAAGGCTCTAAGGTGAAAAGTATTCGCTTGGTTTCCGGTGGCGATCATGAAGTAGATTGCCGGATGGATGCTGGTAACTTTATGCTCAAAGCGTGCTTCTTAAAGAAAGCTTAATTGCTTCAGTGAGGGCTGATACGATTGGCCTTCACTCCCCCCCCTCATTCGGCTTATTTCTTTAAGCCAATCCACCTAACACAGACTCGGCTTTCGCCCAACATACCGAGCCGCTCGCGCCCGTAGAGTAATAAATATCGAGTATCATTCGCATAAGCCATTTACTTTACTGATCATGCTCCCTATTCTTTATTCCTTCCGCCGTTGCCCCTATGCCATGCGCGCCAGATTAGCGATTCAATACAGCGGTATTGCCGTTGAGTTACGCGAAATTGTGCTGCGTAATAAACCAGCAGAATTATTACTCGCTTCGCCCAAAGCCACGGTGCCGGTGTTGATACTGAATAATGGCCAAGTGATAGAACAAAGCCGCGACATTATGCAATTGGCATTAACACAAAATGACCCGCTCAATTACCTTTGCCTAAAAAATCCAGCACTACAAACACAAATAAATAAACTCATCGATCACAACGATCAAGTCTTTAAATTAAATTTAGATCAATATAAATACGCTGATCGCTACCCAGAGCACAGCAAGGAATATTATCGCGTCCAAGGCGAGCTCTTTTTGCAGCATTTAGAGCGATGCTTGGAACAAACTTCATTTTTACTACTCAATCAAATAAGCTTGGCAGATCTGGCGATTTTTCCATTTGTGCGTCAATTTACCAGCGTTGATCCAAAATGGTTTGACTCCGCCCCTTACCCTAAGTTAAAGCAGTGGCTATATTTTTTCTGTAGCAGTACAGAATTTGCACACTGCATGCAAAAATTTCCAGCTTGGCAAGCCGGTAACGATTGCTTCATTTTCCCTTAAATCACAAATATGCAATTCAAACGGTCGTGGTAACCTTGCCGCTTGAATGTGCATGAAGAACTGAGTCATCGTGAGTCAATTTATTCGTCTAACTATGGATGATATTGCCCGTCTGGCCAATGTATCCAAAACCACGGCTAGCCTAGTACTAAACGGACGCTCTGCCGAATATCGCATCGCCGAATCTACCAAAGAGCGCGTGCTAGCGATTGCTCGCGAGCATCATTTTCAGCCCTCACAATCGGCAAAAACACTGCGCTCGCGCAAAAGTGGCACTTTAGGTTTACTTGTGCCCGAGCTAAGCAACTTTGCCCACGCCAGCCTAGCCCAAGCTTTAGAGCCCCTTTGCCGCGAAGCAGGCTATCAATTACTCGTGATGAGCAGTAATGAGCAAGCCAATATGGAAACCGCTGGAGTAGAGCATCTACTCACCCGCCAAGTAGACGGCTTAATTGTGGTGCCCTGCAGCAGCGATGTTACTCAATATTTAAAATGGTCTTTGCGCCTGCCGCTGGTGTTTGTAGACCGCTACATTAAAGACTGCCCGATTCCCTTTGTGGTCACCGATGCCATCGATGCCGTCACGTCCTTGGTCATGCAAACCATAGCCAAGGGCAGCAAAGAGGTGGTTTACTTTGGTGGACAAGCCGATTTATCCCCCAGCCAAGATCGCTTGGCTGGCTATCGAAAAGGCTTAGAATTAAGCGGTGTGACAGAACAAGAGCACTGGGTCTGGCAAAGGGATTACCTGCGCCCATCGGGTTACAGCATGATGGCAGAATGCTATGAGCGCCTTGGGCATTATCCCAACAGCCTGTTTACCGGCTCGCTCACCCTGCTTGAAGGCGCGCTGGCCTATATCAACGAAAAACAAAATGGCATGCCCAAGCATTTAATGACCTTTGACGACCACAACCTGCTCAATTGCCTACCTTGGGGTATTCAATCCGTGGTGCAAGACAGCCAGTTACTCGCCAGCGAAAGCTTAGCTCGCGTACTGAAACTTATGCAGGGCGAAGCTGTAGATTCGGTATGGGTGCCAGCAAGCCTGCATCAACGCAGCTAATTTCTAGAGTAAATAGCACGATGGCATTAAGCGGCATAGGCTTATGCCACATGTAGATGTATTATAAATGCTTATTTTAAAGTCCGGACCACAGCAATGCGCCTGAATGTTTTTACCGATTACTGTTTACGCACTTTAATTTACGTTGGCGTGCAGAACGATGGCATTGTTACCCGGGGGGAGATTGCCGCGGCTTATGGCGTTTCTGACAATCATCTGATGAAAGTCATGAGCTTTCTCGCCCGCAATGGCTTTTTAGACACCACCCGTGGCAAAGGCGGCGGCATGCGTTTATCTCGCCCTGCGGATCAGATTAGCGTTGGCGCATTGGTGCGCCTAAGCGAGGCAGATAGCCCCGTTGTAGAATGCTTTGATCGTGAACACTCCACCTGTAGCATTGGCGGGGTATGCCGCTTAAAAGGAGTACTCTTTGAAGCCATGGAAGCGTTTTATAGCGTGCTCGATCGCTACACTCTACAAGACTTAATCAATAACCCAGTTGAATTAAACGCCATCTTTAGTATTTCACTACTGCAAGTCAAAAATCCGCAGCAGTAAACTCCCACAAAAAATGACTTTATGAACCAAATAAATAATAGCCAGCACGGCATTACCTTAGAAAAAATGCTCACCGATTTAGTCGAGCATTTTGGCTGGCCAGAGCTAGCCCGCCGCATCCCAATTCAATGTTTTGAAAAAGACCCATCGATTAAATCCAGCCTTAAGTTCCTACGCCGCACAGCTTGGGCACGCAGCAAGGTAGAAGAGTTAGATGCCAGAATGCGTCGCTAAGCCTGCAGTGCATTCAATTTACTCATTCGAGCCGCTTAATCTAAGCGGCTCTATTTATTTAAAAGGTCCTAAATCAGCGCGGGCCAAATATTTTGGGCAGCATTTCGGCTTGTGGCGCGCCCTGTGCTTTTTGCATTTTGCCCTCGCTGTCTTTGTAAAACGTCACAGGGGTAGCAAAAACACCAAATCGCTGCATCAATTGATAATTAGCATCTAGCTTGCTGCGTGCTTCTTTTGGGATCTGTGCTAAAGGCTTTACCCCGCCGCTGGCATGCTGTTTTTCATGTTGATAAAGCGCAGCTTCTGGCGCTTTATCAACCATCAGCGCGGCCGCTTTGCCCAAGCTATCGCTTTTAATAATGCCCACCATAATATGCCGGATCTGCACCTTGCCTGCATTCACCCAAGGTCGAGCGTCATTCCACAATTTATTGCAATAGGGGCAATTAGGATCAGTAAACATATACACAATCCTTGGCGCATTTTTATTGCCATCGCTAATCCAATGGCTGTCTTCTAGCTGCTTCCAAAGCTTATTGCTAAATAGCTGATCAACATGGGCCTGATTAAGCAGCTCGCCTTTGCTATCAACCATCGAGCCAATAATCGCTTGTTTGCCATCCGCCGTTAGATAAACCGTAACCGGCTGCTGCTGGTATAAGGCGGCATAGCCTGTTACGCCGCCGAGGGCTTTAAAGCTATCCAGCACTTCCATGCCTTTGCTTTCTAAGGCTTTAATCGGAGCAGGCCAATCGGATACCGCCTGAGCGTGGCTCATGATTAAGAAGCTACTGATTAATGCGGTGATGATTACTTTCATTTGCTTATTCCTATTTGGGCTGAGCAGAGCGCAGTAATTGAAGCTTACTGGCTAAAGAAGCAGCAGACAGCTCACCAAGGTGAGAGCCCAGCAATTGGCCATCTGCACTAAAAAACAAAGTGCTTGGAAACGCCACCGTGCCGTATTCCTTAGCCAGCAGGCTAAAAGGATCAACCAGCACATGGTTTAGATTCAGCTTATTCTTGTGTAAATACTGCTCAACAACAGCATTTGCTTCGCCCTGATTGGCAAACACAAAGCGGATATTGGGTTCTGCCGCTTGAGCGGCTTGCAGCACCGGCATTTCTCGCAGGCAAGGCGGGCACCAACTGGCCCATAGATTAAGCACCAGTGGTTTATCTTCGGCCAATTTAGCCAACGTGGTCTTTGTGCCGGCTAAATGCTGCAAGGGCAAGGCAGAAAGTGGCGCGCTCTTTTGCATGCTTAGCATGGTCGTCATCGCCCCCCAAGCCAATATGCTGGCCAGCAGGCTCCAAGCAAGGGGCCGACGCAAGGGCACGTTTAATCTCACCCGCCATCCTGCATACAGCAATGCCGCCACCAAGCCGCCCCACACGTTGTAGCCACCATCGCGTAAATCGATCATGGCCCAGAGTGAGGGATAAAGATCAAACCACAGGGCAATAAACACCAAGCGAGCACCCAGCAACCCTAGCCATAAAAGATCCAGCAGCAAGGAGGCAATGCCTTGGCCTTTCCCCAAATAGCGCCCCACGCCTGCTCCAATCAAGAGCGATAAACCCAGCACGGCATAAGCCAAAGGAAAAGGGCCGATACTCATTATGCTATTCATAACTTGGCTTGCGCTAAGCGGGCAAGAAAGGCATCGGCGCTCAGCTTGCCCACGACCCGCTGTGCTCGCCGCTCCTTACCATCGGGGCCGATGAGCAAGAGCGTAGGCGGGCCAAGCACCTGATAAGCAGAAAGTAGTGCCTGACTTTGATCGCCAGAGCTGGTCACATCAGGGCGGATTAATCGCATACCTGCTAAGGCTTGCTGCACGCGGGCATCTCCCAGCACATCGCGCTCGATTTCTTTGCAAGCCACGCACCAGTCTGCGTAATAATCCACCAAAGCCCACTGCCCTTGCCCGCTGGCCGATTGGATTTCTGCAGCCAATTCACCCACGCTCTTTACCGTGGTAAACCGCTCTAGAAAAGGCCGCTCAAGGGTGTTCACCGCTGTTGCCTGCATCAATCCTAAGGGCTGATAAGGATTATGATGACCCGCGGCAGCGCCCAGCACCATTGCCGCGCCCCAAAGCGCCATCACAGCAGCAAGGCTACGGATTGCCCAAGCTTTGCTTTGCGGCAATAAAGCCCGTAGGCAAAAAGACATCGCCAGTAATAAAGCCCCCCATAACGCCAAAGCCAGCGCTGGCGGCATGATGCGGGCCAGAAACAAAATGGCCATACCCAGCAGCACAAAGCCAAACACCATTTTGACCCGATTCATCCATATGCCGGGCCGTGGCAAAAAACGTGCGCCTAGCGTGCCCACCAGCAACAGTGGCAAGCCCATTCCCAGCCCCATTGAGAGCAACGCTAAGCTTCCTTTCAATACATCGCCGGTATTGCTGATATAAAGTAAGGCCCCCGCCAATGGCGCAGTCATGCATGGCCCCACCAGCAAGGCCGATAAAAACCCCATCATGGCCGCGCCGCCTATTGTTCCGCCTTGCGACTTTTGATTGGCTGCCGATAGCCGATCACGCACCACCGCGGGCAGCTGCAACTCGTACACTCCGAACATCGCCAGCGCCAAAAGCACAAAAATCATGCCGAACACGCCCAGCGCCCAAGGATTTTGCAAAAAGGCCTGCAGATTCGCCCCTGCCATCGCCGCAGCAGCACCCAATGCCGCATAAGTCAGCGCCATAGGTAAAACAAAAGCCAGTGAAAGTATAAAACCGCGCCGAGGAGAGGCCCCACTGCCTGCAATCAGGCTAGAAAGAATAGGCACCATCGGTAACACGCAGGGGGTAAACGTCATTAGTAAGCCCAGCCCCAAAAACATCAGCAACATCCATCCCAAATGCGCCTGGCTTAATCGCTGTGCAATTTGCTGATCTTCAGCCAGCTCGCCTGCAGGTAAGCCTTCAGACACAGGCAGTTGGCTATCACTGAGATTAAGCGGGTTGGGTAATGAAGGCCTGTCTAAGGCATCCAGCTGATCCAATTTAATTTGCCGTGTTTGCGGCTGATAGCACAGCCCCGCTTCAGCGCAACCCTGCCAGCCGATGACCAGCTCCTTAGCATGAGGCGCTTTAAGCAGCACATCCACCTGATTAAAATAAACCTCGGTTTCACCGAAGAATTCATCCGTCTTGGGCACACCGGCGGGTAGCTCTGTTTTTTCGATAAGACCCGCAGGCAGGCTCTCTACTTTTATGTTTTTACGGTAAAGGTAATAGCCTTGAGCAATATCCCAATGCAGCTTGATCTGGCCGGATTTCTCCTGACTCACCACCAGTTTAAAAGCTTGCTCTGGTGGCAAAAAATTTTCCTCTGCCTGAGCAAAAGGCAGCCATAGCAGGGCCAATAGCAGGCCTATCCATAATGAACGCAACATCAATCTCTCCAAAATCAAAACCGGAAATGTAAGGATGTCGCCTTCGGATTAAGGCAACATTAACTGTGCAATAATCTGCGCCCTGAATACGAAGCAAGGAAAAATCCCCCATGCGCGTGCTGCTGGTAGAAGACAACGAATTAATTGCCCATGGCATTAAAGCAGGCTTGCGAGCCCATCAATTCACGGTAGACAGCGTGGCGAGCGCCGCAATGGCAGAGGCTGCGCTTGCCACTTTAAATTGTGATGTGCTGATTCTAGATCTTGGCTTACCTGACGAAGACGGCATGAAACTCCTGCCGCGCTTAAGAGCAAAAGGCATCGTTTTACCCATCCTGGTGCTGACCGCGCGTGATTCAGTAAAAGACAAAGTTATGGCATTGCAAAAAGGCGCTGACGATTATCTGCTGAAGCCTTTTGATTTAGATGAATTAGTCGCCCGCTTACACGCCTTGCAGCGGCGCGTTGCTGGGCGTTGCGTTGATCTGATCGAAGATGGGCCCTTAAAACTCAACCCCGCTACCGGCAATGTGAGCCTGAATGAGCAGCCCATTGCCTTATCGCGTCGGGAAATGGCGCTGCTGGCCGCGCTGATGCAAGCCAAGGATCGAATACTCAGTGCCGAGCAGCTCAAAGACCGGCTGTACGATTTCAGCGAAGAAATCGAAAGCAATGCCCTTAATGTGCATATTTATCATCTTCGCCGTAAATTAGGCGGCGAAATTATCGAGACCATACGCGGCATGGGCTATCGCTATGGCGGAGTAAAACAATGAGTTTGCGCCTACGTTTATTACTACTGATTGGTGTTTCTTTGAGCCTATTATGGGGTGGCGTAACAGCCTGGACTTTATATAATCTGGACCGACAAATACGCAATACGCTGGACCAACGCTTGAGCATGTCGGCGCAAATGGTAGCGGGGCTAATCTCGCAAAACGCCGCGGCCTGGGATGCGGCGGCCAAAGGTAAAAAACACGATGCCCTACTGCTGCCAGCAGGCAAAGGCTTAGCCTGCCAGATCAGCTCCTTACGTGGCGAAGTGCTGGCGCGCACCGATCATACGCATCCCGATGCCACTCGCTCTGAAACACTGGGCTTTACTGATTTAACCATCAATAAAGAGCAATGGCGTAGCTACACCACCGAAGCCTTTGGCTTGCGCGTCACCACCGCCGACCGGCTAAGCGAAAGAAATCAAATGCTGCACGATGTGCTATTTGCCACCACGCTGCCCTTTATGGTTGCACTTGTTGGCAGCCTGCTTTTACTTTGGTTTGGCGTAAGACAAGGGCTACTGCCGCTAGAGAAAATTCGCCAAGCCCTTGCAGGCCAAGCGCCGCAAACTTTAAGCCCGCTCTCTACCCTGCATATTCCCAAAGATTTGCTGCCTTTAGTAAACAGCTTAAATCAATTACTAAGCCGCATAGAACAAACGCTGGAGCGGGAACGCCAGCTGACCAGCGATGCCGCGCATGAATTACGCACCCCGCTCACCGCCATCAAAATCCATTTGCAAGTTGCCCGCATTACCGAGGGCGAAGAAGCAAAAACCGCTTTAGATTACGCCGAAGAAAGCGTGGCAAGGCTGCAGCATACGCTGACGCAATTACTGACACTGGCCCAGATTGAAGGCGATTTCTGCTGGGATGACGGGCAAAGCACCTCTGCTAACGAGATCTTAAAACTAGCCATCAGAGACGCCGCCCCCCAGCAGACAGAGCGGGTGCAATTAGGCGCAATAGCCACAGCTCAACTGGCCCTGCCCCAAGCTCTTGCCGTAACGGCGCTGCGTAATCTGCTAGATAACGCGCTGAATTACTCCCCAGCCAATAGCGTGGTAAGGGTGGAAACACAGCGCTTAGAATCGGCAATGTGTTTCAGCATTATCGACCAAGGGCCGGGGCTGCAGCCCGCCGAGCTAGCCTTTGTCACCCAACGTTTTTGGCGACGTAGCAGTACCAAAGGTAGCGGCCTTGGCCTATCCATCGTAGCCGCCATCGCTAAGCGTTTTAATGGGCGGCTCGTCTTAAGCTCACATAAAAACGGCGGCATAAAAGCCATGCTCACCTTGCCAATTTTGAGGTAAATATCCTCACACGCACAGATAAACGGCCTAGGTTAGAGGTGTATTCTTGCTAGAAATTCAGCTTAAAACGCCTGCATTGCATGCCTTAGGCACACAGTAAAGTAGCAGAACGTGCTTGCAAAATGGTGACTATAAAAATACATTTTGCTTACGCGTATCCATAAAAATACTGACACAACTATCCCCACCACAAAAAATATAAAAATCTTCGTCATATTTTGCTGATCTGCTACGACTAAGGGTCAGCAAGCAATCTTGCTTGTTGCCTACTCAGCAAAATTTGGAGAATGACCATGAATCGTATTACCGGTGCAACCTTAGCTGCAGCAGCTGCAACGCTCTTTTCTCTTGCGGCTTATGCCGAGGAAATGCCCACCTCAAACGATACGAGCAAAGAAGTGAAGTGTGCGGGGATTAATAGCTGCAAAGGCACATCAATGTGCAAAACAGCAGATAACGCCTGCAAAGGCCAAAACGTTTGTAAGGGCCATGGTTGGTTGCCAGCTGCCAGCGCCAAAGCGTGTACCGAGCATGGTGGAAAAGTTCTTTAAAGCCGCTATTTTTTACAAAGGGGGCCTTCTTTGCCCCCTTTATTTTATTTGAGCCGCTATGCATCCATTACTCACAGGCTTTGGGCTCGGTCTACGGCCAGAACACTATGCAGATTTTTTAGCCCAAGTGCAGCCAGTAGATTGGCTAGAAATCATTTCAGATAATTATCTTGTCCCTGGCGGCAAACCCCTTTATTACCTCGATAAAATTCGCCGCGATTATCCAATGGTGATGCACGGCGTAGCGATGAATCTAGGCTCGATTGATCCCATTGATTTAAATTACCTTGCAGAGATTAAAGCGCTGGCCGAACGCATCGAGCCATTGGCGATTTCTGATCATCTTTGCTGGACCGGCGTGAATGGCAAATACCTGCATGATTTGTTGCCGATTCCCTATACCGAAGAGGCCGTCAAACATGTCGCTGGGCGAATCCGGCAGGTACAGGATTTTTTAGGCCGGCGCTTAGTGATAGAAAACGCCTCCACCTACCTTGAAGCAAAAGCGGATCTACACGAGTGGGAATTTATCAGCGCCATCCTCTCTGAGGCCGATTGCGAGCTACTACTCGACATCAACAATATCTACGTTTCCAGCCGTAATCATGGCTTTGATCCGCTGCGCTATTTACAAAGTATTCCCCGCCAGCGCATCGCCTATCTTCATTTGGCGGGCCACACCGATCATGGCGATCATTGTATCGATACCCACGATCAGGCTATCTGTGCCGAAGTGTGGTCTTTATATACTCAAGCCCTTGCCCAATGGGATGCGATTCCTACCATGATTGAGCGTGATGCAAATATCCCAGCGCTACCAGAGTTATTAGCCGAGCTGGATCATGCCCGCCAGATAGGAGCCGCCCATGAATCTGCACGCACTACAGCGTGATTGCACAAGAGACTCCAAACATGATCGAGTGTGGCGCAAGTATTCGAGCACGACCAGAGCGATTAGCCGAGTTGGATCATGCCCGCCAGATAGGAGCCGCCCATGAATCTGCACGCATGGCAGCGTGATTTACAGGCCAGTATTCTGACGGCCAGTGATCAAATACAGCAGCCGCTAAATAAGGGAAGTATCAGCCGAGAACGGGAGATCGCCATCTATGCTGATGGCTATTTTTTGCGCTTAGCCGAGGCATTACAGACCAATTACCCCGCCCTATTTCAAATTCTGGGCGACGATGATTTTTACACCCTAGCCCGAGCTTATCTGCCCGCCCATCCTTCATCGCACCCATCGATACGCTGGTTTGGCGATCAACTGGCCGCCTTCCTCGCACAAGAGCTGCCCTATGCCAGCCTCCCCGTTTTTGCTGAACTCGCTGCTTTTGAATGGGCTTTGCGCCATACCATCGATGCCGCTGACGCGCCCCTGCTAACGCTAGAAAACTTACAGGCAATTCCAGGCCAAGATTGGGGTCAACTCCGCTTTAAGCAGCATCCTTCCTTAAGCATTTTATCGCTGCAATGGAACGCGCCTAAGGTGTGGCAAGCACTGATGGCAGAGCAAACGCCGCCAGAGCCACAATGCCTTTCACAGGCCTGTTTAGTCTGGCGCAAACCTGATTTAAGCATCCATTGGCGCAGCGCCAATCCAGCCGAAATTCATGCATTAAACTTATTGGCCAGCGGCGCAAACTTTTCCTCCATCTGTGAGGCGCTCCTGAGCGACGATATCAACGACGTGCCTCTGACGGCCGCAGGTTTTTTACGAACATGGGTCGAGCAGGGGTTGATTACAGCGGCTTAAACAGCTGGCAGCCAGCCGGACTCAAGATGTGGCTCGCAATAGCTTCACAGCATGGCGTAATAAACAAAACCATCATTCCCCAGTGTTTAGTTGATCCTGTCACGCCTTTGGACGCCTCCAATAGCATGCAAGAATGATGGTATTTACAGACCCGCAAATGAGCATGAGCCAGGACCCTAAACATCTTCTGCTCCAAAATCTGCCTTTTCCTTAAATATGCATATATAAGTCCCAACACGCCTCACCCATCCGGAGCACATCATGCATAAAACGCGTAATCTCTGGCGCTCGCTTGCGGTTATCTTCTTCCTGTCTTTTGCCGTGCTCGGCTGGATAGGCTGGGAAATCTACCTAGAGAAACCACCGATTCCCCAACAAGTTTTAAGTAGTACCGGCAAGCGGCTGTATAGCGGTGAGTAAATTCAGCGGGGGCAGGAGGCTTGGTTGTCAGTAGATGGGCTCGGTGTGGGGGCATGGTAGTTATGTGGCTCCAGATTGGTCGGCCGATTGGCTGCACCGCGAGGCGATTACCCTGCGTGAAATCTGGGCAAGGCAGCAGTTCAATAAGGACTACAGCCAGCTAAATAGCGAAGAGCAAGCGCCGCTGGATGCACGTTGAATCTCGGTGATGCGTAGCAATACTTACGATAAAGCCAGCGATACGCTGACTATTCAAGCCGATAGAGCCGTGGCCATAGAGCTGGTGGCGCCAAGCCGTGCCCACTAAGCCGTTGGCAAAAGCTAATTAAACCCAGAAACACCAAGAGAGTGGCGTTTCAAAAGAAACCTAGGCCCTTGCTATATCAAAAGAATATTTTTAACTCAAAAGGAATCAATATGAGCAATTGCAGTAATTCACTTAATTTAGCTGGTGTTTATGGATTTGATGCGCGTGGCGTGGCCAAACGCTTCCGACACGCCGCTATTTTTGGCGCATTAGATACATTAAATGAAGGTGAAACCATACGTTTTGTGAATGACCACGATCCGCTGCCTCTATTAGCACAAATTGAGAAGCACTATCAAGGCCAAGTGCAGATCAAATATGTCCAGCGCGATCATGAAGAAATTGTGATTGAGTTTTTGATTCTGCCGGCTACAAACTCCGCATCAGCAGCAAGCATTAAATACTAAGCGTTTGAATTAAAAAGAAAATGGTAATTAATGTGCCATTTTTTTATATTAACTCAATAAAAATTAAATAAATTATATTAAAATTACCACTCATCAAAATTAAGTAAGATTATTGCGAGTTCAGTGCAATGCTAAGTGCTTCAGTTAGAAAAAACCTATCAAAGATACTGTTTTACACATAATGCCCATCCAAACAAGTGACCAATTTTGGCTAGCCTTTTTTGTATTTCAACCTGATACTGCAAACTCATTGCTCCCTATAGGTTTGCTCATGCCCACACACAAAATCATCAATCGGTGGCGCAACCTTCAAACTATCCATTTACTACTCGTAGCCTTAATCATCTTAACTACCGTACTATTAGTATGGCAGCACTTTGGGATGAATAAGATTTTGCGCTTTGACCCCAGTCACTTCAAAAAAGTTAGCGTTAATGATGATAGAGAGCACATCAATGGAAAAAGCATTAGCCGGCTCACCACCAGCCCAGACTTCTGGCGATTAGATTGCCAGCTCAATGAAGGCTATCGCGCGCCTTATTGCTCATTAGATCTTGATCTTAGCCAAGGGGAGCAAGGGATTAATATCGATAATTACGACCAAATTACCATACGTTATCGCTATCCCATCCCCAATGAGCAAGCATTACTGATGCTGGTTAATTTTAATCCCGTCTATAGCACGCTAGATGACTACCGTAGCCAAAAATTTAATGAAGTTTTTCTCCCTAGCACCAATGAATGGCTTACCAGCCATTTAAATGGCAACCAATTTAATGTCGCTTCTTGGTGGGTTGCTTATAAAAAAATTCTCCCTGAATGGACCATCAATGAATTTAACAATGTACGTGAAATTCGTTTAGCCACGGGCATGTATCCTAAGCAGCAGCAATATCAAATTGATCTAGCCTATATAGAATTAAGTGGTAAATGGATCAGCACGCATAATTTGCAGCTATTGCTACTTGTATTATGGGGAGGCAGTGCAGCATGCTGGCTAATTGCTGAATTACGCCGTGCCATACGCGCGTTGCAGCGCAGTCATACCCGACATACAGATTTAGAAAACGCTCAGCGGCATTTACAAAAGACAAATCAATTACTTACAGAACGAAGCATGCGAGACCCGCTCACCTTGGCATTTAACCGTGAAGGGCTTAGCGTAATACTCGCCAATGAGCAGCCCAATACGCTCAGTAGCATTATTTTTATTGATATCGACTATTTCAAAAAAATAAATGACAACTATGGTCATGCAATCGGTGACCAAGTCCTATGCCTACTTACGCAACATATTCAGCAGCAAATTCGTCCCAGCGACAAACTCATTCGCTTGGGCGGCGAAGAGTTTGTCTTGCTGTGCCAACACAGTGCTTTGGCACAAGCTGGGCAGCTTGCAGAAAAACTACGCCTCTGGCTATTTAGTCAAAGCTGGCCAACCGGCACCAGCCTAAGCTGCAGTTTTGGCGTGGCAGAGCGCTCAGAAAATGAAAGCTTTGAAGCGGCGCTGCATCGAGCTGATCTTGCGCTATATCGCGCAAAAACTGCTGGGCGGAATCGGGTAGAAATGGCAGAAGAAGAGTAAGCACCGCTTACTGGCATCGCTTTGTGATATGGGGGTATTTCATAGACGATGCCCAAAGTCCACACGGCTGCTAGCCGTTCACCTATCCCGTACGTTCTACTCAAGCCCCCCCCTCTTTGCTCAGCGACCACTTTATTGCGGCGCTTCACTAGAGGCTTATCAGGAAAATCCCGTAGTTTATTAAAAAGCACTACATTTTCTTGATTTAGATCTATATTTTTTGCTGTGTACGGTTTAGCATTACTCACAAATCACGTAGCAATCAGCATAAATAAGGGTGCAACATGACAAAAATAGTCGTCGTTGGCAGCATGAATATGGATTTAGTTGTCCATAGCCAGCAGCTTGCTCGCATGGGCGAAACGCTGTTTGGTGAGCAATTTTCAACGCATCCTGGCGGCAAAGGTGCCAATCAAGCCGTTGCAGCGCAGCGCCTTGGTGCCTCAGTTGCAATGGTGGGCTGTGTTGGGAATGATGAATTTGGCCAAAGGCTAGTCGCGGGCTTGCAAGCAGAAGGGATTGATACCCGCTGGCTAAAAACGAGTCCAGACACCGCTACCGGCGTGGCACTGATTACGCTTTGCCAAGGAGACAACGCCATTGTGGTTGTGCCAGGCGCTAATAATCAGCTCAGCCCAAGCGATATCCAAGCTGCCGAAGCGGCATTTATTGATGCCGATGTGATTCTTGCTCAGCTAGAAATCCCCTTAGCAACCGTTATGGCTGCGGCGCAATTAGCACAAAAACACGGCAAGCCATTTTTTCTAAACCCCGCCCCTGCACAAATACTCCCCGCTGAGCTATTAGCGCTTTGCACCTTGCTCACCCCCAATGAGTTTGAGCTACTTCAATCACTAGGTGACCCAGAGGGCGATTGGAAAAAGGTATTGGCCAAGCACGCAGCGGTGATGACCAAGGGCAGCGATGGCGCTTGGTTTAATCAAGATGGCCAGTTACAGCACCAAGCGGCTTTTAAGGTTGATTTGGTTGACAGCACCGGCGCTGGCGACACATTTAATGGCGCGCTCGCTACCTTTTGGCATCAGGGCATTGCAGAAGCCACGCATAAGGCTAGCGCAGCAGGCGCCTTATCGGTAACCCGCGCAGGCGCGCAAGGCGGCATGCCAACCCTTGCAGAACTCGAACATTTTTTAAAGCAAGCATCATGAAAAAGCACGGCATATTAAATAGCGACATCGCTCGCGTTCTTGCCCAACTGGGCCACACCGATAGCATTGTGATTGCAGATTGCGGGCTACCGATTCCAGATCATGTGGAGCGTATCGATCTAGCACTCAAACTGGGCCAGCCCAGCTTTGTAGACACGCTGCAAGAAATCCTTGCCGACATGCAGGTAGAGCGTGCCGTATTTGCCACAGAATGCTTGACCAAAAATCCAACCGTTGCAGCTCAAGCACAAGCCATGCAATCGTCAGGTATTAGTATTGATTTTGTCAGCCATGAAGCATTCAAACAGCTGTGCCACAAAGCAAAAGCCGTAATCCGCACCGGCGAAGCATCGCCCTACGCCAATATCATCCTGCAATCGGGCGTGATTTTTTAAGCGATGCACCGCTGCGTGGGTACGACGTACTCACCCTACATTTTTTTAAGGTAAGGCAAATGCTGATCCAAATGCAGGGCATTAATAAAGCTTTCGGCCCAGTAAAGGTGCTGGAAGGTGTGGATTTTGCACTCGAACGCGGTGAAATCCACGCGCTAATGGGCGAAAACGGTGCGGGTAAATCCACGCTAATGAAGATCCTTACCGGCATTTACCCAAGCGACGCTGGCCGTATTCATGTGGATGGGCGTGAAGTACATATCCATAGCCCCAAAGAGGCAGAGGCATTGGGTATTGCCATTATCCATCAGGAGCTAAACCTGATCCCACAATTATCTGTGGTGGAGAACCTTTTTCTGGGCCGGGAAAAAACCCGTGGCGGCCTGCTTAAATCAGCTGAAATGCATGCGCAGTGTCTGGAGTTTTTGGCGCTGCTTGGCATACACAATATCGATCCTCAGCAAGAAGCTGGCACTTTATCCGTGGGCCGACAGCAAATGGTTGAAATCGCCAAGGCGTTGTCACTCAACGCCCAAGTGCTGATTATGGACGAGCCGACAGCAGCGCTCAGCCACAAGGAAACCGAAGTCCTGTTTACGCTGATGCAGGATTTAAAATCGCGTGGCGTGGGCATTGTGTATGTTTCGCACCGCATGGAAGAAATCTTTCAGGTTTGCGACCGTATCTCGGTGCTACGTGATGGCCAGTTTGTTGGTAGCCGCGTTATTAAAGAAACCCGCTTTGATGAAATCGTAAAAATGATGGTTGGCCGCGAAATGAGCGATCGCTATCCATTGCGTAGCAACACACTAGGCCCCGTGCGCTTTAAGGTTGAAGGCCTGTGCGACACCAGCACCATCAGTGATATCAGTTTTGAAATTCGCCAGGGCGAAGTGCTCGGTGTGGCGGGTTTAATGGGTGCGGGACGCAGTGAAATTGCCCATACCTTATTTGGCCTAGCGGCTAAATCTGCAGGCAAAGTCTGCTTAGATGGCGAGCCTATCCACTGCCGCTCAGCAATCGAGGCCATCTCGCACGGCATTGGCTATGTCACAGAAGACAGAAAAACCCAAGGCTTAGTACTAAGTTTATCGGTCAAAGAAAACATCAGCCTGACTAAAGCCCCTAGCCACTGGGGCGTGGTTGATCGCCAAGCCGAGGATAAAAATGTCAGCGAGCTAATTGCCAAATTATCTATCCGCACCCGTGATGCCGATTTAGAAGTGAAATCACTTTCCGGCGGTAATCAGCAGAAAGTGGTGTTTGCCAAATGGCTGGGCATTGCACCCAAAGTGCTGTTTTTAGACGAACCTACCCGTGGTGTAGACGTCGGCGGCAAGGCCGAGATTTACCACATCATTAATCAGCTGGCCGCCAGTGGCGTGGCGATTTTAATGATCTCATCTGAGCTGCCCGAAGTGCTGGCCATGAGTGATCGCATCCTTGTGATGCACCAAGGCAATAGCGCCGGAATATTCGACGCCAAAACCGCCACCCAAGAATCCATTATGCATGCAGCAACCGGAGGGCAATAAGAATGAATGCTCAGCAAAAAGCCACACTACACAAACTTGGCCCCCTACTCGCCTTACTGCTGATTTCAAGCGTTTTATCGGTCATGAGCCGCGACTTTCTAACCGTTAATAATCTACTCAACGTGCTGCGCCAAGTTTCAATTAATGCGCTGATTGCCTTTGGCATGACCTTTGTGATTTTGCTCGGCGGGATTGATTTATCCGTAGGTGCCGTGCTGGCGCTCTCTTCCGTGGCGATTGCCAGCATGATAGCAGCAGGAGTGGACCCAATCCTTGCCACGCTTTGCGGCGTTTTAGCCGGTTCAGCGCTGGGCGCGGTTAATGGGTTGATTATCAGCCGCGGTAAGGTCGCACCCTTTATTGCCACTTTGGGCACCATGACGGTGTTTCGCGGCTTAGCGCTAGTGGCCTCAGATGGTCGCCCTATTACTGGCTTTAATAGCGATTTTTTCGCCATGCTGGGCGGCGGCTATATCGCTAATCTGATCCCCGTGCCAGTCGTTACCACCACGCTCGCCTTTGTAGCGCTGTGGTTTTTGCTAAAAAAAACCGTCTTTGGCCGCCATGTGTATGCGGTAGGTGGCAATGAAGAAGCCTCGCTGATTTCCGGCGTAAAAGTGAATAGCGTCAAGCTGTGGGTGTACACGCTTTCCGGCGCTCTATCTGCCCTTGCGGGGGTTATTCTGACTTCGCGCCTGAACTCCGCCCAGCCTAATGCGGGGATGGGATACGAGCTGGATGCGATTGCTGCAGTGGTATTAGGCGGGACCAGTTTATCGGGTGGCCGAGGCTGGATTGTTGGCACACTGATTGGCGCTGTATTAATTGGTGTACTTAATAATGGGTTAAACTTACTATCTGTGTCATCATTTTACCAGCAGGTAATTAAAGGTAGCGTCATTCTGCTGGCAGTATTACTAGATAGAAGTGCAAAAAAATAAGCGACAACCAAGGCAAACAGCCTGAAACTGCACTTACTAAACGCACTTAAAAGCGAAAAAATACGCTTGGTGCTGATGTTGATGTCTTTACCCACACACAAGGCTCTAATGATGAAAATCTGGCTCAAACCACTCCTTATCGCTTCTATGACACTTGCCTTCTCCGCTTGCTCTAAGCAAGGCCCAGAAAGCGCAGCACCTGCTGCATCGGCCCCCGCAGTGGCCTCAGCGGGCAGCAATACCATCGGTCTTGCCATTTCTACCCAAAACAATCCCTTCTTTGTGACCTTAAAACAAGGCGCAGAAGAAGCTGCTAAGGCCAATGGCCTTACCCTGATCACCGTGGATGCCCAAGATGATGCGGCCAAGCAAATTGCCAGCATCGAAGATTTAATCCAGAAAAAAGTGAAAGTGATCCTGATCAACGCCACCGATTCTGATGCCGTTGTCTCCGCAGTTAAGCAAGCCAACGCCGCGCACATCCCTGTTATTACGTTGGATCGCAGTGTGAATGGCGGCGAAGTAGCCAGCCATATCGCTTCAGACAATGTGGCTGGCGGTAAAATGGCCGCAGCATTCTTACTAGAAAAAATCGGCAAGCAAGGCGAAATTGCGGAGCTAGAAGGTATTGCAGGTTCATCTGCGGCACGTGAACGCGGCCAAGGCTTTCATACTGTGATTGATGCAGAAAAAGGCGTCATAGTAGCCGCCAAACAGCCCGCTGACTTTGATCGCGCCAAGGGCTTGTCGGTCATGGAAAACATTCTGCAAGGTAATAAAAAGATTAAAGCCGTCTTTGCCCATAATGACGAAATGGCACTAGGTGCCGTGCAAGCGCTAGAAGCAGCAGGCTTGAAAAACGTGGTTGTTGTAGGCTTTGATGCAACAACTGATGCCGTTGCCGCTGTAAAAGTGGGCCGTATGGCCGCTACCGTGCAGCAAAAACCAGAGCTGATCGGAAAAATGGGAATTGAAGCGGCCAAAAAAATTATTGATGGTCAAACCCCTGATAAAAATATCCCAGTACCTTTAGAGCTTGTTAAATAAATTATAAAAAATAACAAGCCTGCATCTTGTGATGCAGGCTTTTTTTACGTCTTAAACCTAGTAAAACCAATTCTAAATGTAAGAAAAACAACACTTTTATGAGATGTAATCTGCATTGTAATAATTACCGTTGTCAGCTCCAGTTAAGGAGAAGAAGATATTAACGTAATAAATCATCTTGAATTTTTAACGTTTTAGTCGGAGAAAAATCAACAATGCGGATGATCTTTTTAGCCCTAAACTTTTTGCTGGCCAGCCAGAGTCAGGCTCACATCCTGATTTCACATGAAAATTTTGAATCGCTCCACAACAGGACCCCTTGGCCTGCAAGCACTGAAGCCAATATGAAAGGCAGTTTTAATCTGGCAAATATTGACGCGGATGTCCCATTTAAGCTGGAGGAGCAAAACACAAGCTTAAACCTCTCCTTAGGCCACTTGGGTAGCAACACTCACTTAATCAGCACAGAGACGAGCATATTGCTAGGCCTTGGCATCAGCGCACTGCTGTACCGCCGCCGCAAATTACAGTTTTAAGCTCGCTATACGTAAAAATGCCCCAGATCATTTAAATAAGATCTGGGGCATTGCTTTATCTAACTTTTGTTTGCGTAAAAAAATGACTTTCGAATTAAACGCATGGGAATTATTATCGCCTAGCGGGAAAACAGTCATTAAATTTGGTCTATGCAAAATAGGGGTTTATTTATGCAAGAGGTGTGCTGAAGGACCACTACGGTATCAAGCATGCAATTAGAAATCCCCCATCTCTTTTAAAACACTCGAGACGATTGCTGCCGCAGACTGATTCAATAATGTTCTCGCCGCCAATAAGGCAACGCGATCGGTGCTCATTAAGGGGCTAAATTGCTCATCCAATTTTTTTTCCAAATTACTTTACTGTTATCCGTTAAAGGCAGAGCAAATGCCACCACAATATCGTCATCATCCAATTCATACTGAACGCATTCTCCATCATTTAAACCAATGGCTTGATCTAACCTAGCACCGAATGAATGTATAACGGCATCCGTGTATTCTGTCTCATTTTCAAAAAATTGAATCCCATTTGCAAATCAAGATCAATGCCTATAGCGGCACACTCAATCACCACATCATCACTATACGCACCAAGATCGAAATCAGAAAAAATCATATCCAAAAATTCTTTATTGATTAGCTCAATCACTTTCATCGTATTAACGCCTACTTGATAACGAGTGCTTAATTTAAACAATACATAGGGCAATTAGCTTTAATAAATGGTTTAAATCTGCCCTAAAAACCAATTCACAATATAAAAGTGATCTTCAAATAACTCTGCTTCCATACGGTTAAATTCAAATAGCGGCACCCATTTAGCGCGATCGGCATCTTCGCCGCCACGCACTTTAGGCAAGCCTTCGCCGGTTGGCGTCAGCTCAATCAAAAAAGCATGGGTGATGGTTCGGCCACGTAAAGAGCGATGCGGATGATCAAACACCCGTGAAGAGCGAATCGAGCCTGCTAGTACCGGCGCAGGTACTTTCAAGCGGGTTTCCTCACGCAGCTCACGAATAACCGCGTCTTTTACCAGCTCATCTTGATTAATAAAGCCACCCGGTAACGCCCACAGCCCGCGCCCGGGCAGGTTTTTACGCCGTACCAGCAAAATATGCCCAGAATGAATCACCACCGCATCAACCGTCACAAAAGTGGGGGGATGGGGTGACTCCGACCATGCCTTACGATAATCCTGCACAAAACGCCATTCAGTTTCTAGATTGGCGTAAATATCCCCTTGGCGAAACACTTGTAAATGCTGGTAGACGGGCGCGGGGAGTTTATCGGCGCATAACCCTGCCCCCCCTTGTGCAAATAGATTACGCCGCACTTGTGAGGCGTGGATGCCGATAATTTCTGGTACCTCCACCCTTAGCCACTGCGGAAAAAGATCCAGGTAATAGGTATGCTTGCTGCGGCTGCTGCCTACAATGCCCACTTTAAACTGCGCTTCGCGGCTACCAAGGCTAGCGTTATCCACCGCGATCACCTTATCTACCAAGCTCTGCACCTCGGTCACCCACTGCTGATCGTTGTACATTCGGTCTGAGCAGCCCACCACAAATACGCGCTCTTGCATCTCTGCTGGCAAAGCGGCCCGCAGCATCGCCTCGCGCTCAGGCACCGTCCACGGATTGCGTGGATTCCTAGCTTGGCGGGCCGAGCCACAAATGACAATTAATTTACCTGCGCGCTCTAAAGCGGCCTTAACCACCTGCAAATGCCCTAGATGAAAAGGCTGAAAGCGTCCAATAAACACAAGGTAATCCAACATTATCACCCGCCTGTTAGGGTTTTAAACGCAAATAAAGCGCTTTAAAAGACAAATCGCCAGCAAAATCCTGCCAAGGATAAACTCAGCAGACGGCTAGCGATCCATACAAAAAGCCTGCAGATTAGATGAAGCACAGGCCCTTTTTGCTTACTCAAGGGCTTATTGGTAATAACGCTTGGAGAATTCCAGCATGCGCTCAATCGGCAGGCGAGCGTCATCCATTTGCTGAGGAGTCAGATAATCAATGCGTGTCCCCTCGCCCGCTTGGGCGCGTTTGACCGCATCAATGGTATTCATCTTCATATATGGGCAGGAATTACACTGACAGCCCGCATAAATCGGTGCTTGTTTAATGTTTAAGTCAGGGCGGGCAAGGCCCATATTGTAGAGAATGCCGTCTTCGGTCGCGACAAAGATCACCGCATCCGGCTCTTTATCAAACGCCTTAATCCAGTTCAGCATGCCCGATGTGGAACCCACATAATCAGCCTGTTGCAACACAGGCAACGGGCTTTCAGGGTGAGCAATCAGGTATTTAGCGCCTGCTACTGCTGCGAATGCTTCATCTAGCGCGGCTTGGTTGAATTTATCGTGTACTTCGCACACGGCGCTCCATAGCGGCATATCGTAGCCATACTGGAAGTTTAAATACGCGCCCATATTGCGATCAGGCGAAAACGCTACTTTTTTACCCTCGCCGTAGAGGCTAGCGATAATGTCATCCACATTGCGGCTCGTTACAATCCAATCGGATATCGCTTTATGCTCGGCAGAGGAATTGATATAAGAAACATGCACGTAATCTGCATGCTCTTCACGCCATTTTTGTAAGGCTTTTACATCGGTTTGGGTAACAAGTGAACAGGTTGAGCCACTCGCAGGCAAAATCACCTCGGCCTGCGGGTTTAAAATTTTGGCGGTTTCAGCCATAAAACGCACGCCAGCAAACACAATGACATCTGCGCCGCATTCTTTTGCATATAAAGACAGCTCTAAGCTATCGCCGACTTTATCGGCCATTTGTTGGATTTCAGGCTGGGTATAGTAATGAGCAAGCGTAACAATACGTTTAGACACGGGAAATCCTCCGATGTAGACGCCGCCGTCATCCCGGCAGCATAAAAAATTAAAGGCTTGCTAATGACCAACAACATCGCCAGTATCCCTGACAAGCATCAGCAGGCATAAGATTAACATAAGCAGACTTTTTAGCCTTTAAATATCAAGACACTATCTATCTAGCCACCTTTTCAGCAGAAAAACACGTAGATAGTGCTTGACGAAGCAGGGGCCCATCTTCATAATGCGACTCCTCTTATGGTGCAACGACAGAAAAGAAAACATAATAAAATGTGATGCGGGAATAGCTCAGTTGGTAGAGCACTACCTTGCCAAGGTAGATGTCGAGAGTTCGAGTCTCTTTTCCCGCTCCACTGATTAAGTAATAAACGTTGTAAATACTAAAGTAAGATGCGGGAATAGCTCAGTTGGTAGAGCACTACCTTGCCAAGGTAGATGTCGAGAGTTCGAGTCTCTTTTCCCGCTCCACTTATTTTAAGTATTGTAAAATACATTAAAAATACATGAAAAATGCGGGAATAGCTCAGTTGGTAGAGCACTACCTTGCCAAGGTAGATGTCGGGAGTTCGAGTCTCCTTTCCCGCTCCAATTCATGTGGTATTGCCTTAATGCGGGAATAGCTCAGTTGGTAGAGCACTACCTTGCCAAGGTAGATGTCGGGAGTTCGAGTCTCCTTTCCCGCTCCAAATTTTAAGAATAAAGAAAATATCTTTATTTAAGTAACCATGGCGGAGTAGCAAAATGGTTATGCAGCGGCTTGCAAAGCCGTCTACGCCGGTTCGATTCCGGCCTCCGCCTCCATAAGTAAGACAGTTAAAGCCCTGATTAATCAGGGCTTTTTCTTTGCCTAGCGTTTCTGCCGCCACCTTACATGCCTGTCCCCCCCCCGAATAACCGCCATAAACCTTATAATTAACCCTCTGCAAGCATGCTTAGCCGTTGATTAGCAAAGCTGGCGAATTACGCGAGAAAAATTAAGCAATGGCGCGTTATTAAATTAAGTGAGAGAACATCATGATAATAGAATTTGAAGTCATCGATATCCAACTAGGCGATGGAAAAGAAGCTGTTAAAGGCGCGCTGATCACCACCCAATACAATGGATTCCTTGAAGATGGCACAAAATTTGATTCCTCTTACGATAGAGGCTCGCCATTTCAATGCGTCATCGGCACTGGCCGCGTCATTAAAGGTTGGGATCAGGGATTAATGGGGATGAAAGTAGGCGGTAAACGTAAGCTTATCGTTCCTGCTCACCTTGCTTACGGCGAGAGACAAATCGGCGAACACATTAAACCAAACTCTAATCTGATCTTTGAAATTGAACTACTAGAAGTGCTTACTCGGGACGATTAATAGCGCCTTAATCACCTGCCATTGTGTTTAAACATTGCCAAGCCTTTACGTGTTAATAGAGGCCGTAGCAAGATTTAATCGCTAGGCTTGCAGCTAATGATAATTTCCTTGCAAATCAATAGGCTGACAGATTCTAGCGTTTCTTAGTAAGCACTACCCGCCGCCGCCGCCCTTTTTTCTTTACAAAAGGGCTTGCAAAATATCTGAGGCTAGTTATAATGCGCACCTGTTCTGCAAACGCAGCAGCAAGTGTTTGTGGCCCGGGTGGTGAAATTGGTAGACACAAGGGACTTAAAATCCCTCGCTTATGGCGTATCGGTTCAAGTCCGATCCCGGGCACCACAGCAAAATATTAAACCCGCATCCTCACGGATTAGCGGGTTTTTTGTTTTTAAGGTGCGGCGTTTACTTCCCACCTGCTAAATCAATAAATGTTCCCGTGGCATAAGACGCCTCATCGGACAACAGCCACATAATGACATGGACCGCGGCTAGCACCGGTAATAACGATCACTTTATTCATATTTTCTCAATGTGATTTAACTTAAGCGCGCACCACCGCAGCTAAAGCTTCAATATCTCCCGCCATAATTTCGGCTAAATGCTGGCTAATGATTTCCACCGGCCAATCCCACCAAGCTATTTCTTCTATTCTTGCAACTTGATCTAGGGTAAAGCGATGCTTAATAAGCTTAGCTGGATTACCACCAACAACGGTGTAGGCAGGAATATCGCGGGTAACAACAGAGCGAGCAGAAATCACTGCGCCGTGGCCAATTTTCACCCCTGGCATAATCAAAGCATCAAAACCTATCCATACATCATTGCCAATAATGGTATCGCCTTTGTATGGAAAGTCAGAGAGTGGAGGGGCGTTCTTTTCCCAGCCATTGCCAAATATTTGAAAGGGATAGGTTGAAATACCAGAAAGCTTATGATTGGCACCATTCATTATAAATTTTACCCCCTTAGCTATGGCGCAAAATTTACCAATGATTAATTTATCGCCTATAAAGGGGTAGTGATAGAGCACATTGCGCTCAAAGTTTTCCGAATCTTCTGGGTCATCGTAATAGCTGTAGTCTCCAATGATGATATTGGGATTGGAAACGGTATTTTTAATAAAACAGACCTGAGGGAAGCCTTCCTTAGGGTGAGAATTATCTGGGCTTGGGCCGTTGGTCATGATGACTCCTGCTACTATTTAATGAACAAGCTAGAGGGTGGCTGGAATTTAAATTATTTTCAAGTGCACTCACCCCCAGATATACCAGTAAAAATCGCTTAGACAATGGCTACTGATTTGGTTTAAATTGTGATTAGTACCCAAGCCACAATTTAAATGCATAAGCGTATCCTAATAACATTATTAAAAGAGGATAATTCAGATCAATTCTCTTTACTTTTAGGCGCACATATGAACTCAATTAGAAGTAAAATCACGCTATTAATCGCGTTATCTATGCTTTTTGCAACAATCAGCATCACCTTGGTCACTTGCTTTAAGATCCACAATCACACCTACGCCGAAGCCGAACGAGAGGTAGACTCGGTTGTCGCAGGCCAATCGGCAATGATCAGCCAGTGGCTTAATGCCCGTAAGCGCGTTATTAAATCTGCACAGCGCCATAGCGGTGAAGAGAACATCAGCCTTTATTTACAACAGCTTACCGAAGCGGGTGGCTATAGCCTGATGTTTGAAGGAGATGGCATAAACAAAACCATGATGTATTCAGTACCCGGCCAAGGCAAACCAGACCCTGAGTATGATCCAGCAACACGCCCTTGGTATATTCAGGCCAAATCAGCCAATGATGTGACCCTTTCAGAGCCTTACCGAGATGCCGCCCTGAATGAGTTGGTCATCACTTTGGCACAAAAAGTCGGGGGCCAAGAGAAAGTAATTGGTGGCGATATTTTGATTGGCGACTTGGTGAAATCGACTCTTGCCATCAAGCTGGCAGGCAATGGCCATGTATTTTTAATGACCAAAGAAGGTAAAGTCATTGCTTATCCTAAGTCAGGATTTGAGCTTAAGCCCATTACTGAGTTAATCCCAAGCTTAGATAGCCAGCACTTATCAGCACTTTTAAATAAAGGAAGTGCCAGTCAAGTAGAAATTGCAGGCGAGCCATTTTTAATCAAGCTTGCCCCAATTGCGGGTAGTGATTGGGTACTAGGTGTTGCCCTAGATAAGGCTGAAATTGATGCGCCGCTTAATCACTTGATTATGGTCATTATTGCAGCTGTTGTATTAGTCTTAATTATCGTGCTTACATTCTGCACGGCCTATTTACGTCGCTTATTAGCGGGCTTATTACAGATTCGCGATGCCATGCGGGATATATCCAAGGGCGAAGCCGATTTAACTCAGCGCATCCCAAGTACTGGTAACGATGAGGTGGCTGAAACCGCGCAGGCGTTTAACCAATTCATTGAGCGCTTAAATGTCTTATTCAAAGAATTACGCAGTGAAGCCATTGAGCTAACCGGAGGGGTAAGTACAGTTAATCACTCAGTACTAAAACTTGCTGATGATTCACACATGTTGGCCGATATTTCTAGCTCTAATGCCTCAGCCATCGAAGAAGTGAGCGTCAGCATCTCGCATATTGCCGATGCCGCGCGCGAAACCGACAATCTAGTGAAAGACGCAGCCAATGCTTCGCTGCATGGTAGCGAAAACGTGCTTAAAATCAGCACAGAAATGGAGCACACGCGCCAATCTGTCAATGATTTATCTAGCCTGCTGGTATCGCTAGAGCATCGCTCACAAGATATTAGCAAAATCACCAATGTGATTCGCGAAATTGCCGACCAAACCAATCTGCTGGCACTGAACGCTGCGATTGAAGCGGCACGCGCAGGGGAACAAGGCCGCGGCTTTGCCGTAGTGGCTGATGAAGTGCGCAAACTAGCTGAGCGTACGGGCAAGGCCACTATGGAGATCAGCCAGATGATTGGCGATATCCTTAGTGAAACAGGTCTTGCTGTTAGCAATATGCAAACTACGGTAAAGGCCGTAGATGTAAGTAGCGCGCTCACCCAAACTGCTAGCGAGCACATGCTGTTGATTGGCCATTCGATGAAACAAGTAACCGAAAGAATCGGTGAGATAGCGCTATCTACTGGTGAGCAGCAAAACGCCACCACCGCCATGGCGCAAAGCACAGAATCAATTAATGGACAAATTCTTGATTCTGATGCGGCCCTGCAATCCTCTATGAAAACGCTAAAAATGCTCGATAAATTAGCTAAAAATATGCAGGCTACTTTTAATCGCTTTAAAATTTAATTAATCGTATTTACTCAAGCGCTGCCCAGCTGGGTGGCGCTTTTTTTGGCACCATTATGCCAATGGGTTAACAGTCCCAATTCACTTACCCTAGTTTGTATTATTTTAAACAGAAAACAAACGACGTAAGGGAATCCCTAGTAGTAAGATATTCATTTAGCTCTTATCCTGCCCCCCTAAATCACTCCGCTTTCAAAAGCCCCTTTCTTTCACTAGAAATCGGCTGCGCGTTATTATCAAATAATGCCATATAGATAACAAAAGGAAATTCAATGCCACAGGTAAAAAATCCACTCATTAGGCTATTGAATAGCACCAGTTTAGTCAGTCAAATTTTAGTGGGCTTAATTCTAGGACTTATGCTTGCACTATTCTTTCCTGAATTTGCCAAGTCATCTGGCTTATTGGGTAATTTATTTGCAAGCGCATTAAAAGCTGTAGCGCCAATTTTAGTATTTGTATTAGTTGCAGCATCAATTGCTAATCATAAACCCAGCCAAAAATCAAATATGCGACCCATTCTGGTTTTATATTTATGCGGCACCTTTGCCGCTGCCGTGGTTGCTGTGGCTGCTAGTTTTTTATTTCCATCTACATTAATTTTAGTCAAGCACGCCAGCGACATCCCCCCCCCTAGCGGCATTGTTGAAGTACTACGTGGCTTGCTACTTAGCGTGGTAGACAACCCTGTTAAAGCGCTAATGAACGCAAACTTTATCGGCATTTTAGCTTGGGCAGTGGCACTGGGTGTTGCCATGCGCCACGCCAATGAAACCACTAAAACCGTGGTAAGCGATTTATCGGGTGGCGTGTCAGTGATTGTTGGCGTGGTAATTCGCTTTGCGCCGTTAGGGATTTTTGGCTTGGTGGCCTCCACTATTGCCGAAACAGGGATTGAATCGCTGCTGAACTACGCCCATCTTTTATTAGTGCTAATTGGCAGCATGCTGTTTGTAGCACTGGTGATGAACCCAGCGATTGTGTTCTGGAAACTACGCCGTAATCCCTATCCATTAGTATTTGCTTGCCTGCGTGAAAGCGGCGTAACCGCCTTCTTTACCCGTAGCTCCGCCGCCAATATCCCGGTAAATATGGCGCTATGCAAAAAACTAGGTCTGCATGAAGACGATTACTCGATATCGATTCCACTGGGTGCAACCATCAATATGGCTGGCGCGGCGATCACTATTTCGGTACTGACTTTAGCAGCAGTCAACACCCTAGGTATTCAAGTTGATTTACCAACTGCACTTCTCCTAAGCGTTGTCTCTGCCATTTGTGCATGCGGTGCTTCTGGCGTGGCAGGTGGCTCGCTCTTACTGATTCCTATGGCTTGTAGCCTGTTTGGTATCTCTAACGATCTAGCCATGCAAGTAGTTGCCGTCGGCTTTATTATTGGCGTAATGCAAGATTCCGCCGAAACCGCCTTAAATTCATCCACTGATGTCTTGTTTACCGCTGCCGCCTGCCAAGCCGCCAGCAATAAAGCACAAGATCAACTGGCTTTTGCTGATCGCTAAGAGCTCAGTAGCCTAATATCCTTTTCAAAAGCGCAGATCAATCTGCGCTTTTTTTGTATCCCTTTACTACACCCCAACGGACTCCTGGTAAAAGTTCCTTTATTCTGGAGCGGCAAACTGCCAGAATCTATTGACTAATCAATCATTGACCAGTCTACTATGCAAACACCCAACACCGAACGCACTTTCAGCCAATCCTTGCTCGCCATGTTGGGTATTTGCTTTGTGACTATGATGGTGGCACTCGACCAAACCGTGGTGGCCACCGCACTGCCCACCATTGTGGCCGAGCTACATGGCTTTGAGCTCTACGCTTGGGTTTCTACCGCTTATTTACTGGCATCGGTGGTCACCATTCCCATCTTTGGCCGCTTAGGCGATTACTATGGCCGCCGTCCCTTTGTGGTGGTCGCCATCGTGACCTTTACCTTGGCTTCCATCCTCTGCGGCATGGCCAATAGCATGTTACTGCTTGTGCTAGCACGTGCCCTGCAAGGGATAGGCGGCGGTATGCTGGTGGGAACGGCGTTTGCCTGCATTCCCGATTTATTCCCCGATAGCAAAGTACGTCTGCAATGGCAAGTCATGCTTAGCGCGGCCTTTGGGATTGCTAACGCGATTGGCCCAAGCATAGGCGGCTTGCTCACCCACTATGTAAGCTGGAGGGCCGTGTTCTTTGTGAATATCCCAGTTGGCTTATTAAGTGTATTTTTTGTTAGCCGCTACCTACCACGGATTAAGCCACAGCACAGCAGTAAGATTCGGCTTGATTGGTTGGGCGCTCTATTGATTACACTGTTTTTAGGCAGCTTACAGTTGTCAGTAGAATGGTTGCCAGCGCAAGGACTAAGTCTAACGGTCGTGGCTACGCTGATCATTTGCATCATCACTGGGGTATTAGCTTGGCGGCAAGAAGCCAATAACGAGCACGCCATGCTGCCCTTTGCGCTCTTTCGCGATCCCGCCTTGGCGGCGCTATTTAGGCTATCGCTGCTAATGGGCTTTACCATGTTTGCGATTTTGTCTTACGCACCCTTGCTATTACAAGGCGGCTTTCATCTATCGGCCAGCCAAGCGGGGATGCTGATTACCCCATTGGTGGTCTGCATTACCTTTGCCAGCATTATCAATGGCCGTGTCGTGCCGCATTTACCCAGGCCCGAAGCGATGCTTTATGTGGGCTTTGGCCTGCTGCTGATTTGTGTACTGGGCATGATGCTAATTAGCCCACAAACCTCGCATACTTTGGTGATTGCATTGATGGTGTCTGGTGGCTTGGGGCTGGGGTTTATCATGCCTAATCTCACTATTTTTGTGCAGGAAACCTGCCCGCGCAAAGACCTAGGCATTAGCACCGCGCTACTACAATCCTTACGAATGATTGGCGGTATGCTAAGCACCGCACTGGTTGGCTCTATTCTGACTTGGCGCTACGGTCATGAAATCCAGCAGCGCTTTGCCGACCAAACCGCCATCGCCAATTTAATGCACGACCCGCAGGTATTGGTTAACCCAGAAGCACAGCAAATGGCGATGACTCAGATCAACCAAATGGGTTTTGATGGCTTAGCGCTGATCGAGCAAGCCCGCGCCATACTCAGCCATGCCATTCAAAGCAGCCAATGGCTGGGCGTGGCCGCCATCTTATTTGCCTTCTGGTGCTTGCGCCGGATTCCCCGTATTCAGTTCAAATCAAAGGCCCCAGCATGACACCGCATGAAGCTGAGCAACTCAAAGTATTACAGCAGCTTGGGCGCAGCTATCGCACCATGCTAGGCGCATTTGAGCTATCGGTGGGGCAAGGCCTAAGCCGTTGGCGAATTTTGAACCAGCTACATCAAGAAACGCTATGCACGCAAAAGTTTTTGGTGCATCAGCTCAGCATGGATCCAGGCGCATTAACGCGGCAGCTTAAATCGATGGAAAAAGATTTATTGATCCATAGGGTAAACGATAGCCAAGACAATCGCCTTAGCAATGTCACCCTTACCCCGCTTGGGCAAGCCGCCATCACCCAAGCACTGCCCAAACGCAGCGAGTTTTTAAGCGTGATTTTGGCGGAATTTAGCGATGAAGAACTACAAGTATTTCAAGGGATGCTAAATAAGCTGGAGCGTGGCTGTGGGCAGATTGGGTTAAAGGGGTAAGCACAAGCCAAGAAAGTTTCATCATTCTGCTCAGCAGAGTGAGCAAGCCCCTTTACCTTTACCTTGCCCACACCGTACTGCTAACGCAGCGATTCAATCCGTTTTAAAGCGGCTTTCAGTGTCACGCTTGGGCAGCCGAAGTTTAGCCTGACAAAGCCTGGTAAGCCAAAATCTCGCCCATCCGATAGCCCCACGCCCAACTGTTCAAAAAACGGCAGCGGGTTAATAGGATCGAGCGCCCTTGCGTCTATCCACGCCAAGTACGTGGCTTCTGGCCAGGTTATTTTTAGGCGGGCTGATCCGGCAAACCAATCGAGCAAAATATCGCGGTTCTGCCGCAAAGTGCTAATTAGCTCGGCGTGCCATACGCCATCGTCACGGTAGGCGGCTTCGGCGGCGGTAAAAGCCAGCAGGTTAACTGAAGGCACAATGCCCGCCATTTGCTTACAGAAATTTGCACGTAATTTTGGGTCTGGAATCACCGCCAGCGAGCAACCAAGCCCTGCGATATTCCATGTTTTAGAAGGGGCAAGCAGAGTAATCGTTTGCGCGGCAAAGCTGGCATCTACGGACGCCAGCGGCTGATGCTGCACACCTTCTTGCAGCAGTAAATCGCAATGAATTTCATCGGAACAAATAATCAGCTGATGGCGACGGGCGATGGCAATCAGCTGGGTTAGCTCCTGCTGATTCCAAGCACGCCCAACCGGATTATGCGGATGGCAAAGCAGCAGCAGCTTGGTTTTAGGCGTGATTGCCGCTTCTAAGGCAGCAAAATCCCATTCCCAGTGATGATCTACTTGCTGCAGCGGCACGGCCAGCAAGCTGCGGCCTGATAAGCCTGGTGCACGTAAAAACGGCGGGTAGATCGGCGTGGCAGTCAGCACCTCATCCCCCGCCTCGCCCACCGTGCGGCAAGCCAGATTTAAACCCTGCACCAGCCCCGGCAACCAAACGATCCAGCTGGCATCAATTTGCCAGCCATAATGCTGAGCCGCGTAGCTTTGCACCGCCTCTACCAAGCTATCCGGTGCATCGGTATAACCAAACACCCCATGCGCCACCCGCTCCTGCAGCGCAGTAATAATGGATTCCGGGCTAGCAAAATCCATATCCGCCACCCACATCGGCAAAATATCTTGGCCAGCGTATTTATTCCATTTCTGGCTAGAGGTGGCACTGCGATCGACGGGAGTCTGGAAATCCATAGTAAATCCTTTTACAAAATAGTAAGCAAAGGATAACGGTTTAAGGGGGCACTTAATAGCTACAGATCAGCATATACAACTCAATACATCTCGTTTACACCGCCAGCGCCTGCTCCAAATCAGCGATTAAATCTTCAATCCCTTCAATCCCAACTGAAAGACGAATCAGATTATCGCTGATGCCTAATTTAAGGCGGCGCTCTGGTGGCACGGAGGCGTGGGTCATCCGCACAGGCTGGCTGATCAGGCTTTCCACCCCGCCAAGGCTTTCGGCCAAGGTAAACAGCTTGGTGTGAGTAAGCACTTGATGCACCGCTGCGTCATCGCCCTTTAGGTAAAACGACACCACACCGCCACCGCCTGACATTTGTTTTTTTGCCAAGGCATATTGTGGGTGGCTTTCTAAATAAGGGTATAAAACGCGCTCTACCCGTGGATGCTGCTCCAGCCAATTAGCAACAGCCAAGGCATTTTGATTATGGCGCTGCATACGAATTGCCAAAGTGCGAATCCCACGCAGCGCTAAAAAGCTTTGAAATGGATCGAGCACCGCACCAATGGCATTTTGCAAAAAGCCTAATTGCTCAGCCAGCTCAGCGTTATCCCCCACCACCACCGCTCCGGCGATCACATCGGAATGGCCATTTAAATATTTAGTTGCCGAGTGCAGTACGATATCCACGCCATGCTCTAACGGGCGCTGCAAAGCGGGCGAGGCAAAGGTATTATCAGCCACAGTAAGCACACCTACTTCACGGGCAATCGCCACAATCCCGCTTAAATCACTGAGGCGATTCAATGGATTAGAAGGTGTTTCGATCCAGATCATTTTGGTTTCTGGCTGAATGGCCGCACGTAGCGCGTCTAAATCGCCGGTTGGCACATAAGTCACCGTTAAGCCTGCGGTGCGCAGCTTTACTTTCTCAAATAAGCGACCACTACCACCGTATAAATCATCCACCGCCACCAAATGGCTATTCACCGGGAGTAGCTCCAGCACGGTCGCAATGGCAGCCATTCCAGAGGCAAAAGCATAGCCACGTGTACCGCCTTCTAGCGCGGCAATCGCCACCTCAAAAGCATCACGCGTCGGATTAGATGAGCGCGAATACTCATACTGATCCGGCTGGCCGGGGGATGGCTGGCGGAAAGTAGAAGAGGCATAAATTGGGGTATTAATTGCACCCAGTGGATCGCGGTGCAGGCCGCTGGTTACGGCTAGGGTTTCAAATGAACTCATAATGACACTCCAAATTATATTTGTGGTGAAGCTGAAGGTTTGATGCCCTGTATGCAAAAAAGTCACAAGGAACCTCAGCGATGAGTAAGAATACGAAAGATATTTAACGCACGGGCTCATATCACCATTTATTTGCTTAACGCGAATGCACCTAAGCCCCCGCCCCACTCACAAATTTTTTACGCCAGAAGGCCAGTAAATCACTCTGGGTAATAAGGCCGTAAAAGCGTGTTTTATCAGCGATAACGGCTATTTTGTCGTCATTAAAAACTTGCAGCAAATCTCTGACCGATGTATCTGGCGCTAAGGTGGTGACTTGGCTGGTCATAGCGGCCCGCACCGGCATAGCAAATTGCTGCGGCTCGCCGTGCACAGACAAGAGTAAATCCCACTCGTCGATAATACCGACAATTTCGCCGTTTTCCAGCACCGGCAATTGCGATACATCGTTGCTGCGCATGCGCTGCCAAGCTTGAGAAAGTGGCTCGTCTGGATCAGCAATCAGCGTGGCTCCACTGGCGTGCGGGCGGCCAATGAGATCAGCCAGATTACCCGTTTTAGCGTTTTCTATCATGCCTTGATCGATCATCCAGTGATCATTATACATTTTGCTTAAATATTTATTACCGCTGTCGCCAATAAAGGTCACCACGCGTTTGGGCGTGGTCTGCTCGCGGCAATAACGTAGTGCAGCGGCCAGCAGCGTGCCGGACGATGCACCGGCAAACAGGCCTTCAGCCAGCAGTAGCGCGCGGCCAGTTTCAAAGCTTTCTTTATCGCTGATGCGGTAGCTACGTTTAATTGAACTGCCGTCAAACTGCGGCGGTACAAAGTCTTCTCCTATGCCCTCAACCAGCCAGCTGCCTGCGCTGCCAAAAGCGCCGGTTTCTACATAATCTGCCAGAATCGATCCCACTGGGTCGGCCAATATAAACTCGGTTTGCGGAGAAACGCGGGCAAAAAAGCGTGATAAACCAGTGAGTGTGCCGCTTGAGCCTACACCCACCACCACCACATCCACTTTTTCTTCCAACTGACGCCAGATTTCCGGCCCCGTGGTTTTTTCATGCGCGGCGGGGTTCGCCGGATTACTAAATTGATCAATATAAAAAGCGCCCGGAATCGATTGTGCCACGCGGCGGGCTTTATCTTGGTAATAGTCAGGATGACCCTTGCTAACATCGGAGCGAGTCAGAATCACTTCCGCACCTAAAGCTTGCAGATTCAGCACTTTTTCACGGCTCATTTTGTCCGGAACAATCAACACGGTGCGATAGCCCTTACGGCCCGCCACCAGTGCCAACCCAAGGCCGGTATTGCCAGCAGTGGCTTCAACAATGGTACCGCCAGGTTTTAACTGCCCGCTTTGCTCGGCGGCTTCAATCATTGAAAGTGCAACGCGATCTTTAATTGACCCTCCTGGATTTTGGTTTTCCAGCTTTACAAATAAGCGACAGAGGCCCGTATCAAGCTGGGTAATTTCTACCAATGGCGTATTACCGATCAAAGATAAAATAGATGCTGAAGTCATTTATTAAACTCTTTCTGTAGTTTTAATACCGGCTGACAAACAAAAAACTGACTTGCTAAGGTCAGCATGTCCTGCTGATAACGCTCACCGATGCCATGACCACGCAAATAAAAAAACCGTAATCCCGCACGGCATGGTGCAGATCACGCAAGAATTCATCACGATTTTCACTTTTAAACAGGGATAAATCTAAAACGGGCAAGCTCATTTAAACACCTCAATCACCTTGTAAACACGGCAGGCTCCACATTGCAGCGTCGACAAGAGATGAGAAAAAAAGGATGTTTAAACATACAGGCCCCTATCAATCTAACGATTATTTTAAAAAATTTTTTAGAACAGTTTGATCTAAAAAGGCCAGCTTATCCGCTTTTTATATTATTTGGCTATAAAAAATTACTTTAATAGTATTTTTTATACTTTTTCAGACACAGAGGATGACCACTTGCCAGAAAGGGCCACAGCCCCCTACGGCGAGGGAAAGCAAGTAACCAGCGAAGCAACGCTGTAGGGTTCAGCCAAGCAGGCGCAATAAAACCCTACTTTCAACGAACAGATAAGCCCCATAAAACGATCTGCTTGGCTTGCCTGCTGCGTTGTACTTTACTAATTTACGGTCTAAAACAAGGATAAGAGCCCCCTAGCAGCCTGTCGGACTTAGACGGTCGAAGCGAAAAATCGCATGGTCGAGACCAGATTTTGCTGGATTTGCAGCGCCAATAACGAGTTATTGGTCAAAAATCTGGTGAAATATAGGCCGATCAGGTGATTTTGCAGCTGACTGATGCTAAGCCCGGCAAGCTGCTAGCATCAGCAACTCAATCACTAAGCCAGCTAAGCAAATAGACATAGTCCCCTATGAAAAGCCTTCCACTAATAGCGCTTGAACAGATAGAAAGTGCGACTATTTAGTGCTGGCTTTATTTGGATTAGAAAATGAAATCAACGCTTTTGACTCTAATCATACTGAGCAGCCCAACACAGGCACTGACCTTAACCACGGAGGACTACCCGCCGTTTAATATCGTGGATGCAAAAAGCCAGCAGGTTAGCGGCATCTCTACAGAGAAAGTAATTGAAGTGATGGCACGTGCCAAAGAAAGCTATACCATCACCGCCTATCCTTGGGTCAGGGCTTATCAATTAGCCCAAAAAGAGCGCGCTACATGTGTTTTTTCGACCACCCGCACTCCAGAGCGCGAAGCGCTATTTCAATGGGTAGGCCCTTTAGTCAAAAATAATTGGTATATCTTTGCCAAACAAGGTGATAGTCGCGCGCCTAAAAATCTAGATGAATTAAAGCCTTATTCAATTGGCGCATATCGCGGCGATGCAATCGCTGAGTATTTACTTAAAAATGGCTTTAAAGTGGATCTTGCAAAAGCCGATGAAGAGAACCCACAAAAATTATTAAAGGATCGTTTTAATTTTTGGGCTACGGGTGAACTACTTGGCTTAGCTATTTTAAAAAGGAAAAACTTATCAGATAAGATATCACCCATTCTTTTATTTAACCAAACAGAAATGTATCTCGCCTGTAATCTAAACATAGATAAAAAAAAGATAGATCTTTACAATAAAATTTTGCAAAGTATGGATAAAGATGGAAGCAACTTAGCCATAGAAAATAAATATAGAAAATAAAGCACTAGCAACGACACCCCCAAGCCCCCTCGCTACTCATCCTTAGGCAAAATTACCATGTCATTGCCTAAGAAAATTTCTGTTCAGCACCGCGCAACTATGCGAATATTTCATTTGAAAACATCCATTTAGATTAAAAAGGAATATGTACATGCGCAAATTTTTACTTGCTGCAGCTCTATTGGGTTTTACAATTCATGCTAGTGCCGCTGATTTACTCGATACGATTAAACAGCGTGGCACGCTAAAAATTGCGGTTGAAGGTACTTACCCCCCTTTTAACTTCAAAGAAAACAATGCGTTAACAGGATTTGAAGTTGAACTAGCTAAAGCTTTAGCGCAAAAAATTGGGGTAAAAGCGGAGTTTAGTACCAGCGAGTGGAGCGCCATGCTGGCAGGCCTACAAGCGGGTAAGTACGATATTGCGATTAACCAAGTAGGCATTACGGATAAACGTAAAGAAACTTTTGATTTTTCTGAGCCTTATACACTATCTAGCCCGCAACTAATTGTGCGTAGTAATGACAAACGCGTATTCAAAAATTTAGAAGATTTAAAAGGTAAAAAACTGGGCTTGGGCCAAGGCACTAACTATGCCGATATCGCCAAGGCAGTGGGTGGAATTGACGTTAAGACTTATCCAAGCTCCCAAGAATATCTGCAAGATTTAGCGCTTAGCCGTATTGATGCAGCGCTGAACGATAGCTTGCTTATCCCTTATATTGTTAAGAAAACTAAATTGCCACTGAAAGCTGGTGCTCCGCTGGGCGATATCGAGAAATCAGGGATTCCTTTTGTAAAAGGCAATCCTAAATTTAAGGCATCCTTAAACAAAGCCTTAGCTGATCTACAAGCAGAGGGTAGTTTCGCCAAAATATCTAAAAAATGGTTTGATCGCGATGTGAGCAAAGCCCCTACTGCACAATAAATAGCCTACGAAATACATGAAAAAATGCAATTTCCCAACTGTTCGTGTTTTTGGTGTATTTCGTGGACTAAAAATGGTTGTATATAGGGTCTGTTGACGTTTCATTCGCCATTGCGCTGAGCCAGAAAACGGTCAGGCACAAAGCATGTGACGAAGGCAATAACGGGTTATTGTCGAGGAGCATAACGCAGTGAATGAAACGTCAACAGATCCTAATATCAACGAGTAAAGGTAAGATTTACGCCCCCTGTTATAAAGGGGGTTTTTATTTTTGGAGTAACGGAATGGATTTGCCCAGTTTAATACAGCTACTTAAAGACGCCTTCCCGATTTTGCTGCACGGCGCAGGCTATACGCTCTTTTTAGCGGTTGCTTCCATGTTTGGCGGCTTGCTGATCGCTATCTTGGTGGTTTTAATCCGGCTAAGTAAAATCCCCGTACTATCACAAATTTGCGCAGTTTATGTGAGCTGCATTCGTGGCACACCACTGTTAGTGCAATTATTTGTGATTTATTTTGGTCTGCCCAGCGTCGGCATCCAATTTGAGCCGCTCACCGCAGGTGTTTTAGCCCTCAGCCTAAATGTGGGTGGATATTTATCTGAAACGCTGCGCGGCTCCATCAATGGCATAACCCAAGGACAATGGGATGCAGGTAAAAGCTTGGGCTTAACAAATAGTCAAACCCTGCGTTACGTCGTTGCCCCACAGGCTTTACGCCTAGCCGTGCCTAGCCTATCAAATAGCCTGATTAGCCTAATTAAAGATACCTCGCTGGTATCAGTTATTTCAGTGAGCGAACTTATGTTGGCCAGCAAGGAAGTGATTGCCACCACCTTTCAACCCTTCCCACTTTATTTAATGGCCGCAGCGATTTACTGGGTATTAAGCGCATCTTTTGAATCCGTACAACGCAAGCTAGAAGTAAAACTAAACCAAATGTATATTAGGTAAGATGCAAGGCAACAGAATATAAATAAGCCATGCAGCATCCGCCGCTGCTTACTATAAAAGCACCTTGATCTCACTTACCTGAGTAAGTCATGCTGCAATTACCAGAACTGATTGAACTGGAAGACATCATCCTACAAGCGGGTGACGCCATCCGTTTGCAGCAGCATGGAGAGGTCAAATACGCAGCCAGCCGCTTTCCCCTCTATAGCATCAGCATGGGCAGTCAACGCGCAGATGCACCGGTACTGGGATTTTTTGGCGGAGTACATGGTTTAGAGCGTATTGGCAGCCAAATTGTGCTGGCTTTTCTTCGCTCCTTATTAGTAAGGCAGCGCTGGGATAGTAGCCTGCAGCATAAATTAAAAAACATACGGCTGGTGTTTATGCCGCTCATCAACCCCATTGGTATTGCCCGAGGCACACGGAGCAATGGCTACGGGGTAGATTTAATGCGCAATGCGCCCATTGAATCCGCAGAAAAAACATCTTTTTTAGTCGGGGGGCATAGAATTAGCCCACATCTGCCTTGGTATCGAGGTGAATTAAATTCGAGCATGGAATTAGAAAACCAAGCGCTATGCAATGTGGTTAAATCCCAATTACTCAACAGCCCATTTAGCATTGCCCTAGATTGCCACTCTGGCTTTGGCCTAAGGGATAGACTGTGGTTTCCCTATGCTCATACCCGAACACCTTTCCCTAATTTAGCCGAAGTCTATGCGCTTAAAGCTCTATTTGACCAAAGCTACCCGCACCACCCCTATGTAATAGAACCACAGGCTTTACAGTATTGTACCCACGGCGATATTTGGGATTATTTATATACAGAAAATAGGGGCAGTGATCAGTTTTTTTTACCGCTCACTTTAGAATTAGGCTCTTGGCTATGGGTCAAAAAAAACCCACGCCAGTTAATGTCTTTATTAGGTTTATTTAACCCCATTGTGCCGCATCGCCAGCAACGCGTCTTGCGCAGTCATTTATTATTATTTGAATTTTTATTACGTGCGGTTCACGATCACAGCAAATGGCTACCTAAAACTAATCACTATCTCAACTGTAAACAAGAAGCCGAAGCGCTTTGGTACGGTATTGTATGAAAACATGGGTACTATTACGCGGGCTAATGCGTGAATCTCGACATTGGGGTGATTTTCTTGTAAAAGCGCAAACCGCTTGGCCAAATGATAAAATAATGACCCTTGATTGGCCTGGTAATGGCGTATTGCATCAGCAAAATAGCTTAAGCCATATTGAAGAAATGGTAGCGCATATCCGGCAAAGCCTAGCGACACACCCTGGGCCCTATCATGTATTAGCCATTTCATTAGGCGCTATGGCCGCGGTAGCGTGGGCTAAGGCGTATCCAGCAGAAATCAGTGCCTGCATTCTTATTAATACCAGCTTAAGACCTATTAATCCTTTTTATCAGCGACTAAGGCCCCAAAGCTATCTAGCTTTGCTGCGCTTATTCATCAGCAGGCCTGAAAATAAAGAGCGCATTATTTTGCAATTAACCAGCCAAACTCGGCCTCAGGCCACTTTAGCAGATTGGGTGGTAATGCAACGCCAATACCCGATTAGCCACCTAAATATACTTCGCCAATTGCTAGCCGCAATGCGCTATAAGGCCAGCCAACCCCAAGTGCCAATTTTGCTCTTATCAGGTGGCGCAGATCAATTAGTGAGCCCCGCTTGCTCACAAACACTTGCCAATAAATGGCAAGTACCCTGCTTAGTTCACAATCAGGCAGGCCACGATTTACCATTAGACGATGGCGATTGGGTACTGCGCGCGATTGCGCAATATTTAAGCTCGCACCATTAATTGCTGATCTAACTCTTCAATGCACGCCAGCATTTGATTGCGGCATTGCTCGATTAAAGCGGGTAAATCTTCCTGCGTTAAACCAGCGGTTGGGATAGGCTCTAGCGAGCGTATAAGTACATCCGTAGCATGCCAATTATTGAGCTGCATATGCTTGCTATAAGTGCTCACACAGACTGGTAAAATAGGTACTCTCGCATTAATTGCCATCTGAAATGCGCCTTTTTTAAAAGGCAATAAACCACGGCCTTTATTCCGTGTTCCCTCAACAAACACCCAAATAGACGTGTCTTTATGTTGTAAGGTATCCGTTGTGGCCAGCATCGCTTTTTTAGCCCGCTGCGCATTGCCTCTATCGATAAGTACATTGCCCGAGAGCCAAAATAATTGACCAAAAAATGGAATCCATTTCAGGCTTTTTTTACCGATGGTGACGGTACGTGCAGGCACAGCACCACCAAAAACAAATAAATCATAATTAGACTGATGATTAGCCACAATGACGCAGGAACGTTGATGCTCTAGTAGGCCTTTGATCGCAGGCTTGACCTTAAAGCCAAGAATACGCATGGCAGGCAGCGAGTAAAGACGGCCACAGAGGCGGCTATTATCAGGATTAAATGGGCGACAAAGGCCAATCAGGATGCCAATCATGCCAGCAACAATAAAGTGTACCGACATCAACAGCATTCGAAGCAAATAAAGCATAAAAGCGCCCATGACAATAAAGGGCAGCAGTGTACGGATCTATCCTCTATTTCACAATTAAAGTTGCTAAATAGCCGCTTAAACGATGTGAATTAGATAAATAATTGCATGTCGCAATGCTCTTCCTTACGCCATCAATGAAATTATCATAGAAAATAGTAAGGGCGCGATAAATTGCGCCCCAATCCAATTAAGCAGAAACCGGCACAATGCGTAATTCTACGCGGCGATTTAAGCTACGGCCCGCTTCAGTTTCATTGCTGGCTCGAGGCTCAGCCTTGCCACGACCTGATGCATCAAGACGTACTGGATTGACATTACGACTAACAAAGTAATCCGATACCGATTGAGCACGGCGCTCTGATACGCTTTGATTTACCGCTACGCTACCGGTGTTATCGGTATGGCCAACGATAGAAATAGATGTTTTGCCATATTGATTCACAATTTTGGCAATTTTATCTAACGTTGGGGTATAGCCCGCTTTTAATACCGATGAATTGGTATCAAAACCTGTATTAGAAGTCATACTTACTAATAATGATTGATCGGCCATTTTTTGCACGGTGATATCGCCACGCTGAATTTCAGCGGCCAATTGCCGTTGGAAATCTTTGGTTTGCTTATCCATATAATAACCAATCCCACCACCTGCCAAACCACCACCAATAGCGCCGATCAACGCACCTTTGCCACGGTTATTATGATTGATTGCAGCCCCTGCAGCCGCACCGCCAACCACACCAATTAAAGCGCCCAGCTCTGTTTTATTAAAATCTCGTTTTTCCCCCAAATCATTGGTGGCACACGCTGAAAGTAATAAAGCTAAAATAAGTGGCAAAGTAATACGCACGATGATTCCTTTTATTTTTTTGAAAGACAAACATTGAGCTTATCAATACAGCGGGCAAGCCCAATGCCAATTCAGTATTTATTTAATGAAAATACACCTGATTATAAACGCCTTAATCATAATTTAAATCAAAAGGATTTGGGCATATTACCCAGCATGGGTGAGGAAGAACACAGCAAAGATGGGGATTAAGCCACGAAAAAAACCCAGCCCCCACATCATACCTACTAAATAACAATAAAATACTTAATCAGCGACTTTTAATTCATGCAAAATACTTAAAGCCACCGCTTCAGCAATTTTAATCCCATCCACGCCTGCAGATAAAATTCCCCCCGCATAGCCAGCACCTTCACCTGCAGGGAATAAGCCCTTAGTATTGATGCTTTGCAAGCTGTCGTTATCGCGTTTAATCCGCACTGGCGACGAGGTACGCGTTTCAACACCAGTAAACAGCGCATCGGCCATACCAAAGCCTTTGATCTGTTTATCAAAAGCAGGCATCGCTTCACGAATGGCGGTAATGGCGTATTCAGGTAGACAATCACTTAAATCAGTGAGATGTACACCCGGTGTATAAGAGGGCACGACCACACCAAACTCGGTAGAAGGCTTGCCTGCCAGAAAATCACCTAGCTTTTGGGCAGGGGCTTGGTAAGTGCTGCCGCCCACTTCAAATGCTTTGCTTTCCCACTTACGCTGTAGCTCAATCCCTGCCAGCGGATGGCCGGGGAAATCAACTTCTGGTGTAATCCCCACCACAATCGCGGCATTGGCATTACGCTCATTGCGCGAATACTGGCTCATACCATTGGTGACCACACGGCCAGGCTCAGATGCGGCAGCCACCACCGTTCCACCTGGGCACATACAGAAGCTATACACCGAACGGCCATTGCTGGCGTGATGCACCAATTTATAATCCGCCGCGCCCAAGATAGGGTTGCCAGCGCTGGCACCAAAACGTGCGCTATCAATCATGGTTTGCGGATGCTCTACTCGGAAACCCAGCGAAAACGGCTTGGCTTCCATATACACGCCCTGCTCGAATAGCTTGTAGAACGTATCGCGTGCGCTATGGCCAATCGCCAGCACCACGTGCTTGGCATGGATTTTTTCGCCATTGGCCAGCTCAACGCCTTCTACTTGGCCGTTCTTCAAAATCAGCCGCTCTACTTTGCTAGAAAAACGCACTTCGCCGCCCAGCTCAATAATATTGGCGCGCATGCTTTCTACCATGCTGACTAAGCGAAACGTTCCGATATGTGGTTTGCTGACGTACATAATCTCGTCCGGTGCGCCTGCTTTTACAAACTCTTGTAATACTTTATGCCCAAGATGCTTAGGATCTTTAATCTGGCTGTAAAGCTTGCCGTCAGAAAACGTGCCCGCGCCACCCTCACCATATTGCACATTTGATTCAGGATTTAACTCGCCCTTGCGCCACAAGCCCCACGTATCTTTGGTGCGCTCACGTACCGCCTTACCACGCTCAAGGATAATCGGCTTAAAACCCATTTGTGCCAGCAATAGACCAGCAAACAAACCACAAGGGCCGGTGCCAATCACTACAGGGCGATCTGTAAGACCTTCAGGAGCGCTAGCCACATATTGGTATTCAATATTTGGGGTGAGCATAATATGGCGATCGCTACTTAAGCGCTTTAGCACCGTGGCTTCTTGCTTAACTTCAGCATCTAAGGAATAGATCAGCAAAATAGCTGCACGTTTACGCGCATCATAGCTGCGCTTAAAAATACTAAAGCTAATGAGATCACTGGCAGAAATACCCAAGCGCTTCAGCAGCGCCTGTTTTAATTCTTCTTCCGAATGATCGAGCGGTAGTTTTACTTCATTGATTCTTAACATTCTGTGCTTCCGAAATTCAAGGTGCGCAAATGGCACTGATTAACATATTTTATGCAGTGCTAGAAAACACCCGCCATAAAATATGCAAACAAGCCCACTCCTCCAGTTCAACCCGCTATTTTGCCGGTTTTCTAGCCAGCTTGCAGCACTATGGCATGGCAAATAAAGCCACCGAAGCTTTAAGCCGCCCAATACTTCGATATAAACAGGTAATACTTTCTAAATTCATTCCTCCAGCTAACACCAGCCGCGATTTGCCTGACCAAAGTAAAACACATACAAAAATAAACACAGCAATGCCCATTGCATTAAAAATTTCATCCCTTTGCAATACAACTTAAGTCTTACTGCAAACTGATATAATCTATACTCCCCCTTTCATTAAAATCAGAAAGAGAAGAGAAGAAATGCGTGTTTCACTATTAGCAAGTCTGATCAGCAGCACGCTGGTTTTAGCTGCATGTAATAACAGCGACGATACTCCTGCAACGCCCGCAACACCTCCTCCTGCAGCAGGCACGAAACTTGATTTAGCCGTACTGCAAACCACCGACCTACACGCCAATGTGCTGAGCTACGATTACTACAAAACCACGGATGACACGACGCTTGGTTTTGAGCGCACCGCCACCCTAATCGACACCGCACGCAAAGAAAACCCAAACAACCTGCTGGTTGATGATGGCGATACCATTCAAGGCACATCGCTTTCTGATTTTCAGGCGCAAATCGAGCCAGTAAAATGCGATAGCCAACTCGCTATTCATAAAGTAATGAGCGCGATGAAATATGACGCAGGCAATATTGGGAACCATGAATTTAACTATGGCCTGAAATACCTTGGCCAAATTGCGGGCAACTCCATGAAAGCCGGCCCTGAAGCGGGGCAAAACTGTAAAGGCCCAGATTTCCCTCTGGTCACTTCTAACGTAAACAACGCAGGCGATGGCAAGCCTCTGTTTGATCCTTATGTCATTTTGGATCGCACTTTTAAAAGCGCAGATGGTAAAGATATCCAACTTAAAGTCGGCATCATCGGCTTTACCCCTCCTGGCATTATGGATTGGGACAAACGCAATCTGGAAGGTAAAGTCAGCGTATTAGGTATTGTGGACGCAGCGAAAAAGTACGTTCCAGAAATGAAAGCCAAGGGCGCTGATATCGTAGTCGCACTGGCGCACAGCGGCATTTCTTCTGCCGATTACAGCCCAAGCATGGAAAACGCAGTTTACTACCTCGCCAAAGACGTGCCTGGCATTACCGCCATTGTTTCTGGGCACTCGCACAGTTTTTTCCCAGATGGCAAAAACTACGCGGGCATCAAGAATGTTGACAATGTAAAAGGCTTGGTCAATGGCGTGCCAACCGTGATGTCTGGTTTCTGGGGCAACACACTGGGCGTACTGAAGCTGAATCTTGAATTCGATGGCAAAGTCTGGAAAACCAACGATTCAAAAGGCGAATTAAAATCAGTGAACACAAAGGATGCTGCTGGCGTAGCCACCGTCGTACCTGCAAAAGCCGAGATTGCTAAGCTGGTGGAAAAAGAGCACCAAGGCACAATCAAGTATGTCAATGCGGGGGTTGGCAAGAGCGAATACCGCATCAGCTCTTTCTTCACGCAAGTTGCACCTACGGCAGCAATGCGCCTGATTAACTTGGCACAAACTGATTATGTAACTAAGTTTGTCAAAGCCAATTTACCGCAATATGCCTCGCTGCCTATTCTTTCTGCAGCAGCGCCGTTTAAGGTGAACTTCCGTGGCACGGGCTTTACCGACATTGCGGCTGGCGATGTGGCAATCAAAAACATTGCTGACCTTTATCTTTACCCAAATACCTTGCATGCCGTAAAAATTAACGGCGCTACAGTCAAACTTTGGTTAGAAAAATCGGCAGAGCAATTTAATCAAATTGATCCAACAAAAACAGCGGATCAAAACTTAATCAACAGCACATTCCCTTCGTATAACTTTGATCAAATCGACGGCATAACATATGAAATCGATGTGACCAAAGAAAAGGGCAACCGTATTGTTAATCTAAGCCTCAATGGCAAAGCAATCGATCTAAAAGCTGACTTTATCGTGGTCACCAATAACTACCGTGCCAGCGGCGGTGGTGGTTTTGCTGGCCTCGATGGCAGCCAAATTGTGGTGGATAGCGGTGGTGATGCAAATCGCGACATCATCGTTAATTATGTAAAAGAGCAAAAAACGCTAACACTGGCCAAACAAGGCCCAGTGGCCAACTGGCGCTTTGCTAAGGTCAAAACAGCGGGCAAGGTGCTGTTTGAATCTTCAGCAGATACGAGCGCACTCAGCGTGGCCGCTCAAGAGAAAATCAGCAATATCGCCCTCGACTCCACCAAAGCGGACAAAAGTGCATCAGTATTTAGCATTGATCTAAGCAAGTAAGCATTTGTTGACGCTTTGTCTAAAAATCCTCAAGGCGCAAGCCTTGGGGATTTGGAGTTTTTATGAAAGCCCTATCCAAACCTAGGCTTGCCCTCGTCGCCATCACGCTTTTTGCCACAGGCGGCATCGCCATCAAGCAGTATCAACAAGGCCAGCAAGCCCGTGCCTTAGCCATGCCCAACGAAGCAGTACAGCAATTACGCCTTGATGCCAAAGACGGCAATGCGCGCCTCCTGCTAGAGCTGGCAACGCTAGGTCATCCGCTGGCTGCACGCCTGATTGCAGAGCGCACAGACGACAAAGAAATGGCCGCACATTGGCTAGAAAAATCAGCCGAAGCGGGGGACCAAACAGCACGCTATCTACTAGGCATGGCCTATTTAAAAGGCGACAGCGTACCGCAAGACGCGCAAAAAGCACGACTCTGGTTTAGCGGCGCAGGGGAAATGGGCATCTATCGCCTAGGCATGATGACGCTTAAAGGCGAAGGCGGCAGCAAAGATCAGGCCAAGGGAATTTCAATGGTAGAAGCCGCAGCCAAAAATAACGACGCTGCCGCAATCTACACCCTAGGCAACTGGTATCGCTATGGCGATTATGTAAAGCAAGACAATAAAATGGCGATCAGCCACTATAAACAAGCCGCTAACCTACAGTACGTGCCCGCCCTGCAAGAGCTAGCGCTGGCTTTTGAAATGGGCGAAATGGGCCTTGATATCAACCCAGCACAGGCGCACTCCCTTAGCAAAATGGCGGGGCATATCAGCCATTGCAAGCAAGATCATAGCAATAAGGTCATGATGTTTGATTAAGTCCTAGGGGCCGCTATTTCAGGCGTGGCCCCAAGCCGGCTTGTCGATCTTGACAGCGGCCTGTAGAATCGCTGCTGAGTTGGGTTCCATTGGCAACCCACCGCCAAAACACTAGAAAAACTAAAAACCCGCATAAAGCCTCGCTTTAGCGGGTTTTTTATTGCCGCCAATGAAAATACCGGCACGCGGCAAAATGTAGGGGCGCTATAAGCAGCCCCCTACTCGTTTCATACCATGATCAATTTTCCGTATTTTTTAGCTTGAGACTTCCACCATGCCGCATCGCTCTCCCGCCATTTTCTTAATGGGCCCTACCGCCAGCGGCAAGACCGCCAGTGCGATTCATTTGCTGGAAAGCGGCTTGCCGGTGGAGTTGATTTCGGTTGATTCGGCGCTGGTGTTTAAAAATATGGATATCGGCAGCGCCAAGCCAAGTAGCGATGAGCTAGCCCGTGCGCCGCATCATTTGATTGATATTATTTCACCGGAAGAGTCTTATTCAGCCGCGCAATTCCGCCGTGATGCGCTGGCTTTAATGGCCGATATTACGGCGCGTGGCAAGGTGCCAGTACTGGTAGGTGGCACCATGCTGTATTACAACACCTTGCAACACGGCATTCATGAATTACCCCAAGCCGATGCCGCACTGCGGATGCAAATCCATGAAGAAGCTGCGCTGATCGGCTGGCCCGCCATGCACGCCAAGCTGGCCGCCATCGACCCGATCACCGCCGAGCGCCTAAAACCCACCGATGCCCAGCGCATCGAGCGGGCATTAGAAGTCTGCCAGCTTACTGGCCGTAAAATGTCTGATTTACTGGCCGAGCCCGCTAGCGGCGCGCTACCTTATCGTCTACTTAAAATGGCCCTGCTGCCACAAGATAGAAAATGGCTGCACGAACGCATCGCGCTACGTTTTGAGCAAATGCTGGAGCTGGGTTTACTCGATGAAGTCAGCCGCTTACGCGCTAAATATGCTTTATCGCTGGAGCTGCCGTCGATGCGCTGTGTGGGCTATCGGCAGGCTTGGGAATATCAAGATCACTTAGTGGATTATCCAACCATGCGCGAAAAAGGCATTGCCGCTACCCGCCAATTGGCTAAACGCCAGCTAACTTGGATGCGGGGAATGGATGATTTGTTAGAGATTAATTGCCAAGAAAGTGATTTGGCAGAGCGGGTAAAAGTAGCCGTTGAAAGCTGGCTTTAATGCGGCGATCTATCATCGCGCCAGTGTTGCATCCGTCTTTCGGCCCAGCGCTCTAAGGGGCCACCCAGATTAATCACCAGCAACGCTAATACCACAACAAATAGGGCGATATCCAAATAGCCAGCACCGCAGGCCAAACCTATCGCCGCCGTAAGCCAGATGGATGCGGCAGAGGTCAGCCCCTCCACAACATTATCGGAGCGATGCACAATCAAGCCCGCCCCTAAAAACCCAATGCCGGTAATAAGGCCCTGAGCCACACGGCTAAAGGCTTGGGCATCGTCATGGCTAATCACGCCATTTAAAGCAATCATCAGCGCCGCGCCCAAGGAAACCAAGGAATGGGTGCGCACGCCGGCTGGCTTTTTATGCATAAAGCGATTAATACCTATCAGCCCGCCCAAAAAAACGGCCAGAATCAAGCGCAAATATATATCGAAATCTAAAAGCATCCTCATAAAACTTCACCGCCGCTGATTGAGTAAGCCAGCTATCAAGATAAAGCATAAAACGCTTAACGCGGCATAAAGCTTGCATCGTGTAGCAATTCACCCACGCCATTAATAAAAAACTGCACCCCGATACAAATCAGCATAAACCCCATAATTCTTGAAATTGCACTAATGCCTTCATCGCCAAGCACCGCAAACAAACGGCTGGAGGCGCGTAAGGTGAGCCAGCAGATAAATGCTGTGGCAGCAATCCCGAGAATCAAAAGAAAATAGCCCGCCCAAACAGGAATATGCCGTTGCGAATGCAGGGTAGAAGACATTGAAATCACCACTGCAATCGAGCCTGGCCCCGCCATCGAAGGCATGGCGAGCGGGGTAAAAGCGATTTCACGTCTAGCGCCTAACTCAGGCTTGTCGTCAATGGGCGGCGAGGCGTCAGGAAACAGCATTCTAAAACCCAAATAAATCACAACCATCCCGCCTGCAATGCGTAAACCTGGAATAGAGATATTAAAGAAATCCATAATCAAGCCCCCCGCCATCAAGAAGGTGATTAAGATTCCTGCCATATAGTAGCAAGCTAGCTTAACCTGCTGCTTTCGCTCGGCATCGGATAAATGCGCCGATATCCCAGGCAAAATGGCAGCGGTAGAAAGTGGATTAATAATCGGGAGCAAAGCCGTGACCGTAGTCAGAATGTAAGACAGGTACTCCAGTACCAAGCGAAATAGGGTCATCTTGTCCACGCAAAAAAGGGAAGCGTACACTTGAACAGTGCCCTTCCCTCTTATTTGAATCAAGAATAGAGAAAGTTTACGCCGCCGTATTAAACACCTCTAGCTTGGCCTCCACCACGGAAAAATTCCACACTGGATAAGCAGGCAAGCCATCCACATAGGGTGGAATCGCCTCACCCATAATCAGCGGTGCAAAATAAGTGTGCGCTGCGGGGGTAATATGAAATCCATCCGCGCGGATATATTCTGCTGGCAGATGCTTTTCATGATTTGCCACTTCTTCTAGTTTTACCGATCCAATCGTCCAAGCATAAGGCGCGTCGCTAGTGCGAACGATAGTTGGCATGACGCCACGCTCGCCAGCCAGCGCAAACTTCACGGCGGCGGCACCCGCTGCCATCGCTTGATCCACATCGGTTTGCGACGCCATATGGCGAGCCGCGCGTTGCAGGTAATCGGCCACGGCCCAGTGGCATTTGTGGCCCTGCGCTGTTTTGATCAGCTGTGCCAAGTAAGGCGCAACACCGCCCAGTTGGGCATGACCAAAAGCATCAGTGCCACCTGCTTCGGCAACGAACTTGCCTTCAGCATTTTTAATACCTTCCGCAGCCACAATCACGCAATAGCCTTCGCGGGCAATGGTTTCTTCAACGGCAGCAAGGAAGGTCGCCGCGCTAAAGGTGACTTCCGGCAGCAAAATCAAGTGCGGTGGCAAGTTGCCTTCGCCAGAGGCTAAGCCAGCACTGGCCGCAATCCAGCCGGTGTGGCGGCCCATGACTTCCATAATAAAGACTTTGGTACTAGAGCCGCACATGGATGCCACATCCATGCCCGCTTCACGGATCGATGTGCCCACATATTTTGCCACCGAGCCAAAGCCGGGCGAGCAATCTGAATGAGGTAAATCGTTATCAATGGTTTTTGGCACATGAATTGCGGTGAGATCGTAGCCAAGGTATTCAGCGTGTGCAGCAATCTTTAAGCAGGTATCGGCCGAATCGCCGCCACCGTTATAAAACAGATAGCCAATATCGTGCGCGGCAAAGACTTCAAATAAGCGGGTTAGCTCTTTGCCAAAACGCAGCTTATGGCGGCAAGAGCCAAAAGCGCCACCTGGGGATGCGGCCAGCGCGGCAAGATCTGCCTCACTCATGCAGGCTGTATCGATCAGCTCTTCAGCCAGTATACCCAGTACGCCATTTTTAGCGGCATACATACGGCCAATCTGCTCAGGATGTGCGCGGGCAGCCGCAATCACCGCAGCAGCGGATGCATTAATCACAGGGGTTACACCACCCGATTGGGCGTAAAGCGCGTTTCTGGCCATGAGAGATTCCAAAAGATAAATTCTAGGCGCGTATTTTGCGCGCTGCAGCATGTTAAGTCATCGGGGCTTTTTGCATTAGGGTTTTAGAGCATGCAAAATAAGAGGGGGGGGCCACGCGTCAACGCAACCCCAGCTAGCCCTGCACAGCAGTGCTTAGATGCTCAAAATATATTTATTTAATGAAACAAAACGCCCAAAAGAAGCCATCAATCTACAAATAAAAACCCAAGATCTCCCGCTCTAATTAATCCCCTCAATTTATTGAAAAAATATAAAATAAATCCATTTTAAATATGAAATTGACAATCCGTATTAAACTTCATAGCATGCAAAAAATATTTATAAAAAACAATTATCCGTCAGAAAAAAGCATATAAAAGGCTAAAATGAAAGAAAACTTTAAGCACTTAGCCCGCAAAGTAACCCTGCCAGCGCTTGATATTGGCGAAGAAGCCATCAAAGTGGCAAATGAAGTCGCCAATGAAGTCATCAGCGAAACAAGCTCTCTACTGAATAAAGATGGTGAAATAAAACAAGGCTACGGCATAGCCAACGGCATTTTTTCTTTATGCTTGGCTATTCTGTGTTTTTTAGGTGTTATTGCATTTCATTTCCCTGAATATCTCACTACACCTGAGCTGCGCAATGTCTATAACACGGCGGATATTCGCCAGATTATGTTTTTTTCATTATTGTTTGCTGGTAGCTGGTCCTTCAGTAATATTATTTTAAACCGTAAAATAAATATTAATTCATCTGCATTTATCTTTGTGATGATCACCGTTGCACTTGGTGGATCACGGGTACATGTGGGCGATTACAACCATGAAAATGCTTATTATCTAGGGTTAGATTGGTTTATTCTTGATTTGCTTGGCTCATCCATTATTTTTTGTGGTTTTAGAAAAAATGTTCCCGCTGTATAAAGGGCAAACATTATTTAGAAAAGCATGGCAAAACGATTTAATTCACTTTGGCTTTAACCATCTACTAATCGGCTTTATGCTGTTAGTCGTTAACTTCACAATTCATTACGGCTTCGGCTGGCTAGTTAAACACTCATTACAAGAATTTATCCAGAGCATTTGGTTTTTCCCACAATTATTGCTGTGTATTTTTATTGCAGATTTCGTTGAGTACTGGACACACCGCGCCTACCATGAAGTCCCTTTTTTATGGAAATATCATTCCATCCATCACAGCTCAGAAGTCATGGACTGGCTGGCAGGATCAAGACTGCATATCCTTGAAATTATTGTGACTCGCGTCTTAATCCTTGGCGCGCTTTATGTGATGGGATTTAGCAAAAATGTATTAGATATGTATATCCTGATTGTGGGGTTTCAATCGGTATTTAATCATTCAAATGTACATCTTAATTGGGGGCCTTTACGCTATCTCTTGGTCACGCCTGATTTCCACCACTGGCATCATTCATCCGACGATATTGCCATCGATAAAAATTATGCCGCTCACTTTGCGTTTATCGACTACATTTTTGGCTCTGCCGTTGATTCAGATAAGCAGTTCCCAGATAAATATGGCGTAGTTGGTAATTATGTTCCGCATGGTTTTTTAAAGCAGCAACTCTTTCCGTTCAGATTAAAAAAATAAAATTAAATACAAAAAATGCCCCGATTTCAGATCGGGGCATTTTTAATGAGAGTCGCTTATTTCAATCGCACAGGGCTAAAGCACAGGCCGGATTAAACCTGATAAGTTGCTATCGCCGCATCCAGCTCGCTACTTAACTGCCGCAAACGTAGACCTTCAGAGGCGGTGTTTTGTGCAACGGAGCTACTTTCCTCAGACATTTGCGCCACACGCTCTACCTGCTGCGCCATCATGCTACTTGCCGCGCTTTGCTCACGCATTGAATCGCTAATTTCACTAACCTGTACCACAACTAGATCGGCATTCTGACGAATATTCAAGATGGCCGAGCTGGCTTCTTGCGCATGCAGTACGCCCAAATCAACTTGTTTTACGGTTTGCTGCATACTTAGCACCGTTGAATTGGCTTCATCTTGAATCGCTAAAACGGTAGCAACGATTTCTTGGGTAGATTGGCTGGTTCGCTCAGCAAGCTTACGCACTTCATCGGCAACAACCGCAAAACCACGGCCAAGATCACCCGCGCGCGCAGCCTCAATCGCGGCATTAAGCGCAAGCAAATTAGTTTGATCTGCAATGTCTTTGATCACATTCAGAACGGTATTAATGCTTGCAGTGCGCTCTTTCAGCGATTCAACTTGCCCGGCAGAAACACGGACATCTGCAGCAATTTGCTGAATACTCTGAATGGTGGTTTCAATCACATCGCCACCGCTCGCGGCCATCAAGCCTGCCTCGCGCGCCGTGCGATCGCATTCACTACTGCGATCTGCAACCAAGCTAATACTCACCGTCACCTCTTCTACCCCCGCCGCCATACTCGATGCAGCGCCACTTACATGGTGTGATGTGCTCGATAACTCATGGCTGGCAGAAGATAATTCGCTGGCTGTCGCCGTTACATCGCGGCCAATTCTATGCAGCTGTTGCAAGCTAGCTTGCAGGGTATCAAGTAAGCTATTTAAAGCGTGCAACGACTCACCAATTTCATCATTGCTGCTTACTTTCATGCGTTGAGTAAAATCGTAATTCGTGCCTAAATTAACTAAGAATTGGCGCAAGTCCATGAGTGGCTTTTTGATACCTTGCGTAATCCAATAGCCAATTGCAAAAGCCAAGATCAGCAGCACACCACCCACAACTAAAGAGCTAGTAATAGCCTTAGCAATATGCGATTTAACCTCCTGCCCTGCTTCTTTGGAATACTGACTATTGTGTTCTTTAGCGATACTGAGCGCGGTAAAAAATTTTTCTGCCTGAGGGGTGATTGAATTAGAAACAAACACACGTGTTTCTTCCGCAGGGCGGGACAGTGCAAAACGTGCCCCTTCAGCCATCAATGGTTTTAAAACGGTAAATTCTGTGACGGCAGTGGCTAAGTTTTTACGATCAGTATCATCATCAACGTATTTTTCATAGCTTTGCAGCAAACGATCAACGTCTGCCAATAAGCCTTGCATTTTATCAATTTGCGCCTGCTTTTGAGCCGGATCCGCTTCAATAATATAACTGAGTTCCAAGCGACGAGCGCTCATAAAGGTGAGCTCAGCATTATTTAATGTTTCTAAAGATGGCATCACATTCACGACTACTTCGTCGACTAGCGTATTAATTGCGCTGAGCTTAAAATATCCGACGGTAATCAAGAGCAAAATTGAAACGGTTGTTGTTGCCACCAATACGGTGAGTCGGTGAGCGATTTTCAAGGTTTTTCCAAATAGTGAGTTACAAAATTCAAACGAATCAACCAGCATTTAGCGTGTTAAGTGCCTGCAAATTAAATAAGCGATACCGCAAAATAAAATGAGCAGCACGCCACTTTGCCAAGTACAACTGCGCTTTTACTCATTATGCTACTTGCGCAACAAATGTCCACCCCGCATTTAACTAGAATTATTTCACTTAATGCAAGGATGCAATAAAAAACTCCGGCCTAAGCCGGAGTTTTTTTGTTTTACAACGCGATTAATCTCGCTGGCTATCTAGATCCATTGTGGCAAAAGAAACAAACTTGCTCTTATTTTTATACTTATAGCCAAACCAAATAATTAAAAACAGCGGAATGCCAATATAGGTGGCGGCTACGCTGGCCCAATCAATGTTACCAGCCATAAAGGCTTGGTAGTTTTGTCCCAGCATAATCACCATGCAGAGCGCAAACGCAAACAAAGGCCCAACGGGGTAAAAACGCGAGCGATAAGGCAATGCGCTTAAATCACGGCCCTGAGCGATATAGCCTTTACGGAAACGATAATGGCAAATAGCAATACCTAGCCAAGCAATAAAGCCCGTCATCCCTGAGGTATTTAATAGCCAAAGATAAACCGTTTTATCGCCAAAAATAGAGGCAAAGAAGCACAACATCCCCACTACCGTAGTGGCATAAAGTGCATTCCTTGGCACGCCATTATTGGATAACTTAGCGAAGACCTTTGGTGCTTTGCCTTCAGTAGCAAGGGAGTAAAGCATGCGGGTAGAAGCATACATGCCCGAATTACCCGCCGATAAAATCGCGGTTAAAATCACTGTATTCATCAAGCTAGCAGCAAAGGCAATCCCTGCGTTTTTAAACACCAGCGTAAATGGGCTAACACCAATATCACTCACATCACCTTTTAATAGATTAGGATCGGTATAGGGAATCAACAAACCAATGATTAGAATGGCAAATACATAAAATAATAAGATTCGCCAGAACACTTGCTTGATCGCTAGGGGAATATCTTTTGCTGGATTAGCCGATTCGCCAGCAGCAATGCCGATCAGCTCAGTACCTTGAAAAGAAAACCCAGCAATCATGGCCACCCCGAGCATGGCGGGAAATCCTCCAACAAAGGGCGCATCGCCTAAGGTAAAGTTTTCTAAGCCCACAGAATGCGTGCCTTTCATGATACCAAACACCATAAACAGGCCAGTGCCGATAAATACAATCACCGTCACTACTTTGATTAAGGAGAACCAATACTCTGCCTCACCAAAGCCTTTCACCGAGATATAGTTCAGTGAAAACATAATCCCTAGAAATAAAGCGCTCCATAGCATGCCAGGACTATCGGGAAACCAGAACTTCATCACCATACTGGCCGCGGCCAGCTCAACCGCAATAGTGACCGCCCAGTTGTACCAGTAGTTCCACCCCAGTGCGAAGCCAAAGCCTGGCTCCACAAATTTGGCACCGTAGGTCGAAAAAGATCCGGAGACCGGCATATACGCAGCCATTTCAGCCAGACTGGTCATCAAAAAATAAACCATCAGACCGATTACTGCGTAAGCAAGTAAGGCACCGCCCGGCCCCGCTTGCGCAACCGTCGCGCCAGAAGCCACAAACAGCCCAGTACCAATTGATCCGCCAATGGCGATCATGGAGAGATGACGAGCGCGTAAATTACGTTTCAATCCGTGGGCCTGACCTGTATCTTCTCCAATCATTACATATTCCTTTGCTAGACTTTAAAGCCATGCCAAACAGCCCGTTAAATAGGGGCTGCAATCAGCGGCGCGTGATGTTAGCACCCGCAGCCGCCATCCTTACAGTGGAAATTGCTGAATAGGGAATAAAACCGTTTTGGCAAAAGTTCCCTAATTCCTAAAGCAAAATTTTCTACCACGGGTTAAAGTCCGGTTTTTTCCCTGCCGAATCTGCTTATGAATGCCGTCTTAATCGCCGTCACGCTGATGCTGGCGCTCTCACTCAGCCGCATAAATGTGGTGATCAGCATTTTGGTCAGCGCCATGGCAGGTGGATTATTTGGTGGGCTAAATATTGCGCAGACCTTGGCAGCTTTTAATGCTGGCTTGGGTGGTGGCGCAGGGATTGCCTTGTCTTATGCGCTATTGGGCGCTTTTGCACTGGCGCTTGCCGAATCTGGCTTGCCCCACGCCATGGCCGATGGTTTAGCTAAGCTGGCAAAGCAAAGCAGCACCGGCAGCAAAATCAAATGGGGAATTATTCTAGCACTGCTGGGACTTGCGATTGCCTCGCAGAATATTTTGCCGATTCATATCGCCTTTATCCCGCTCGTCGTTCCGCCACTACTGTACACCCTAGCCAAGCTAAAAGTAGATCGCCGCCTCTTGGCCTGTATTCTTACCTTTGGTCTGGTCACACCGTATATGGTTTTTCCCGTGGGCTTTGGTGAGATTTTCCTGCAGCAGATTCTGCTTGGCAGCATCGCCAAATCAGGCTTAGACGCCAGCCACGTCGATGTGATGCGCGCCATGGCGCTGCCTGCACTGGGCATGGTGGTTGGTTTAGTGATTGCTGTGTTTATTAGCTACCGCAAACCGCGCCAATACAATGTTGATGCGATTGCCGCCATTGAGCGCGAAGACATTCATTACAGCCGCCGCAGCCTATCAGTGGCAGGCCTGGCCATGGTGGGCACTTTTATTACCCAGCTTTATGCTGATTCCATGCTGTTTGGCGCATTGGCAGGGTTTGTGATTTGCGTACTGGGTGGTGCTGTGCCACTTAAAAAGGCAGATAGCATTTTTGCTGAAGGCATGAAAATGATGGCGGGGATTGGCCTGATTATGATTGCCGCCTCTGGCTTTGCCGAAGTACTCAAAGCCACTGGCGACGTCACCAACCTCGTTGAGCAATCTATGGGCTTGATTGGTGGCAATAAGCCGCTCGCGGTGTTTTTAATGCTGCTCGTAGGGCTGATTGTTACGCTGGGCATTGGCTCTTCGTTTTCTACCGTGCCTATTTTGGCCACCATCTATGTACCGCTGGCGATTAAACTGGGGCTAAGCGCTGAAGCCATCGTCTGCCTTATTGGTACGGCGGGTGCGCTGGGTGATGCTGGCTCCCCTGCTGCAGACTCCACACTGGGGCCAACCGCAGGCTTAAATATCGATGGGCAGCACGATCATATGTGGGATACCGTAGTGCCCACCTTCTTACACTTTAACCTGCCTGTGATGGTGTTTGGCTGGATTGCGGTGATGGCATTGTAAGTTTCAATCAATCATACGCAGTACCATCCGTATGGTAGGGGCGCTGCTAAATCAGTATTTAATTTAAGCTATATCATTTAACCCTTGGTTTTTTAAGGGTTAAATGAAGCCCAAAGCCCATTTATACGAAATACTCATCCATATTATGGTTTATTATTGCATTTGAAAATCGTAAGAAATTAAACAAGAGAAACACCATAGGCTATTGATTTAATAAGATATAAATTTAAATCCTCATAATGACCGAGTAAACACCCAATTACTCTATCTAGGCAGCACTCAAAGCTATTGATAAAAAAAACAACACCCCCTAGATCTTCCACAAGCAAGCAATGGATATAACAGATTGAATTTTAAGTCATTTATTACATACACAGAGTGTGAAGTAATTACTTCACCTTATGCGTATAATCTCCCTAGTTGGAGGAGAATCGCACCCTTTTTTAATGACGCTTAAAATAGCCAAATTGAGATAAAAAAATAACGCTTATAAACTGATACAATCAGGTTTGATCTAAAACAAGCCAAGCGTTAAAGCGATCCATTACAAATACAATATTGAAAAATTCAAAAAACATATTTTAAAACACACCCAGCAATAGGACTAAACCATGAATAACGTTCGTCATGAAGAAGCCAAGCTTTCTGCAGCACACCTGCAAAAAGCCTTTACTCATGCCATCCCAGAAACAGCAGTTATTCTGGGCTCTGGCTTGGGCGACTTCACCAAAATCGTTAAAGTATTAGAAAGCATTTCTTACGGCGATATTCCACACTTCCCACAATCCTCCGTAGCGGGCCATAAGGGCAAACTGACCATTGCTGAAGTGGCAGATGGTAAAAACGTACTGATTATGGAAGGCCGCTTTCATTACTACGAAGGCTATATCCCACAAGAAGTGACTTTCCCAATCGCGGTGTTTAAAGAACTGGGCGTTAAGCAGCTTATCGTCAGCAATGCGGCAGGTGGCTGCAATCCTAGCTTTACCGCAGGTGACATTATGATCATTGACGATCATATCAACCTGACAGGCAATCACCCACTGATCGGTAAAAACGACGATGCATGCGGCCCGCGTTTCTTAGACCAAACTGCGCCTTACTCGCCACGCCTGATTACTCTGGCTGAATCGCTTGCGGCTGAATCTGGCGTTGCGCCTAAGAAAGGCACGTATGTGAAGATGACCGGCCCAACTTACGAAACCCGCGCTGAAATTAAAATGGTTCAATCCTACGGCGCTGATTCAGTGGGGATGTCTACCGTATACGAAGTGATTATGGCCAATTACTTTGGCATGGAAGTGCTGGGTATTTCCTGCATTACCAATATGGCGACGGGCCTAGCTAAAACCCATCACAACCACGCTGCCGTGGTGGATGTGGCCAATAGCGTATCCGAGAAGTTTTCTAAGTGGGTTAAAAACATTGTGGTGGCTCTGTAATCATGGACGTTCAAAAAGATTCCAAACGCAGATTAAATCTGATCGCTTACGTATGCTATTTCTTTACTGGTGCATTAATCACCACACTGGGCTTGGTACTTGGCCCGGTTTCTGCCGCGTTTCATAAAGACCCTGGCTTTATCGGCCAGATGTTTACCCTACTGAACTTTGGTTTGTTTGTGCCGATTCTGGTGGGCGGTGTGCTGATGCAGAAATACAGCATCAAATCACTGCTGGCGATTGCTTCTGCCGTAACCATCGCGCTGACCGTAGTGCTCACCGTTGTGCCATCGATCACGCTATTTGGTTTTACCGTGCTGATGATTGGTGCTGCAGCCGGTATCACCATGGCCGTGGGTAGTTATTTGGTGGTGCGGATTAATCCAGATCCTAAAGATCGCTCATCTAGCCTGATTTTCACTGACTTCTTCTTCAGCTTTGCCGGTGTGGTATTGCCTGTGATTCTGGGTTATCTGTTCAAGCACAACGCCAGCTGGTTGGTGATGTACTTCCTGATGTCAGCTATTTCATTACTCTTGATTGTGTTGATCGCTAAGGCGAAATTCCCAACCGTAGAGCGTGAAGTAAAATCGGAAGACGGCACTGCGGTTAAAGAGCCTTGGGGCAAAGCCATTTACTACGTGTGTTTCGCTGCCTTTGCGTTTATTTACGCCGAGCTGGTCTTCACCATGTGGCTGCCTACTTACCTGCAAGATGCAGTTAAGCTGCCCGTAGATACTGCCGCACTATACGTCACGCTGTACTGGGGTTCTAAGGCTACTGGCCTATGGCTAAATCACTACACCGTGCGTTATGTACAACTGCGCACTTTCCTGATTGCTTCGGCCATCGTGGGTACGGCCAGCATTGCAACGATTGCTAACGTGCCACAGGCAACGGTAATTGGCGTAGCGCTAGTGTGTTTTGGCTTCTTTAACTCAGGTATTTACTCTGGTCTGATCAGCTACGGCAGCTTACAAGTCAAAGTATCACCACCCAGCCTGATCTCAACCATTCTGACCTGCGGTTCGGTTGGTACACTGATTTTTGCTTCTGTATCAGCGTATATCTTCTCGAACTACGGCCTGCACTGGGCGCTGAATTCTTCCGTGATTGTGTATGTGTTTGCACTGATCGGGATTATTCTAGCCGGTTCATGCAGCAAAGCAGAAGAACTACACGGTAAGCTGGGTCTGTAACCCCCGCTCCACCCAAACAAAACGCCCCAATTGGGGCGTTTTGTTTTGCATAGTATCTACTTAAAAAAAATTTAATCAAACGGCCAAGGCATGGCTTTAGGCAGGGCTTCTTCTGGCGGCTCTTGAGTTACTTTTTGTGGCCTTGCATCCACATCACGCCACCACGGCGTAACGATTTCTGCCCGCGATGGCTCCACAGCTTCGCCAAGGCGTGGCATCACTAGCTGAACACCCTGCACTGGGGCGAGCTTAAGCAGCGTTTCTACTGGCTCATCCCAAGCGTGCATGGCAAGGCTAAACGTGCCCCAGTGCACCGGTAAAAAAGCCCCACCTCCCAGCAACTTCCAGGCTTTCAGAGCATTTTCCGGCCCTAGGTGAATATCTCCCCAAGATGGATGAAACGCGCCGACTTCTAACATCACCAGATCAAACGGGCCCATTTTTTGCGCAATGGTGGCAAATTCGCTGCTTAGCCCAGTATCGCCACTAAAAAACACCGAATGCTTTGCCGAGCGTATCACCATCGACGACCAAAGCGTCGCATTACGGTCTTTTAGCCCACGGCCAGAAAAATGCTGCGATGGTGTAGCGCTAATGCTTAAATCTGCATTAGCTAGAGTGTAAGTCTCCCACCAGTCCAACTCATGAATACATTCAACCGCCACTCCCCAAGCTTGCAAATGCGCACCTACCCCAAGTGAGGTCACAAAAGGCACTTGGCGCTTGGCTAGCTCACGGATGGTTGGGTAATCTAAATGATCGTAATGATCGTGTGATACCAGCACCAAATCGATATGCGGCATGGCTGCGAGCGGTATTGGCACCGGCTGAAAACGCTTAGGCCCAACCAGCTTAGAAGGCGAAACGCGCGATCCCCATACCGGATCGGTGAGCACCAACAAGCCATCAATCTCTAGCAACACGGTGGAATGGCCCAGCCATGTGGCACGTAGGCCGGTGTCGCTTGGTTTTTGCCAGCGCTCGCGCGGATCAAACGTAGGCAATACGCCAACGGGCTTGCGCCGCCCACCACCGCAGATAAAATCTTTCACTGAAGGATGTGGCACAGCTAAATCACGCAGCCCAGGAGTAATGGGATGAATATTTCTAAATCCATTACCCGACCAGAGCGGCGAAGCTTGCATACGCTCTAGCCGCAGCCCATCCGCTTTTGCTCCTAATGATTTCATTATTTTCCCAATGGATTCAATCACAACGCATCAAGCAGCAAAGGTTTAGGGCTAAGCCTCGTTAGTTCAGCGGAACACGATCTCGCTTCTAAATACAATTCAAATATACCCACTTTGCCATCTATGTTAGATGCATCAACCCTCGCTCTTTTTCAAAGACTTAAAGCGCTAGCTGGTATTTATTCTTAAAAGAAATTTGATACCTAAGTAATTTTAGGCACCATTGGGTGCATTAAAGGTGGCGGTGTTAAGTAGATAAAGTAGTCATCAAGTTAAGTAATTGAATGGGATCAACCGGCTTTTGCAAGAAATGCTCCACCCGAGCAATATTTATAGCTGCGCGTAATATGGCTAAATCAGTACTTGCGGTAATTAAGATACGCAATGCCTTTGGCTGAATCGCCTTAGCCTTGGCTAAAAACCCAATGCCATCCTCGCCTGGCAATTGGTAATCACAAATAATGGCCGCAAACTGGTGTTGCTCTAACAGTGGTAAAGCAGCTTCAGCGCTATCGGCCAGATATAGCTGCAAGGAAAGGGGGGATAAAATATGCTCAATCACCTCCAGCATCACGGGCTGATCATCAATCACCAGCACACAAGATGAGCTGACTACCCCATGTAATTGCTTTGGATCTAGCACTCGGTCCTGCCTAAGCATCACCTCTAAATCTGTGCTAGAAACAGGCCGTGAAATCCAATAGCCTTGAATCAAGTGTGCGCCTAGCTCGAGCCTGTAAATCTTTCTGTGTAAATGCCTGTGGAATTAATGGTGGCCGTTTAGGCGGTCACCAAATTCTATAACGAAACGATTTAGCGCCATGCGCCAATTTTGAATTGGCATCGTCCATTTTT
>JBDKJX010000001.1:0-197602 GCA_039796405.1 Pseudomonadota bacterium | reverse complement strand
ATCCCACCTGCGGAAGCAGAAGCAAATTATTATCGTAATCAAAGCGAGCAGGCCATGTTGGTCTGACTCAAACCAAACAGCCTCCGCGAAACCCGGTGCGATTCACTATTTGCTGAGCATAAGGGGCGCTATGGCTATCGGCGGATCATGCTGGCGCTCAGAAAAGAAGGCGAATGGCTGAATCACAAAACGGTTCAGCGCTTAATGCAAGAACTGGGTTTGAGGTCGTGCGTTCGGCCTAAAAAGTACCGTTCATACAAGGGCGAATGTGGCAAAGTCGCGCCAAATATATTGCCGCGGCAATTTAGTGCGGACAAGCCGAATCAGAAATGGGTAACGGATGTGACTGAGTTTAATGAGCAGGGAAAAAAGCTCTATTTGTCACCGGTGCTGGATTTATACAATGGAGAAATTATCGCCTTTGAAATGGCGCGCCGCCCAGTATTTGCGCTGGTCAGTCAAATGCTAAAGAAAGCCTTAGCCAAGCTGAGCGTGGATGAAAAACCGCTGCTGCATTCAGATCAGGGTTGGCAGTATCAAATGGCAGGGTATCGACAGCAATTGGCAGAAAAAGGGCTGGTGCAAAGTATGTCAAGAAAAGGAAATTGCCACGATAATGCAACGATGGAAAGCTTCCTTGGCACGTTGAAATCAGAGTTCTTTTATCAAGAAAAATTCACTCCTCTTGAGCAACTAGAGCAAGGCATCGTGGATTACATCCATTACCATAACCACTACCGAATCAAGTTGAAGTTAAAATGGCTTAGTCTTGTGCAATACAGAACCCAGCCTTTGAGCACCTAATTTTTATACTGTCCAACTAATTGGGGTGCAGTTCACATAGCTGGCCCTTTTTGCTGCATAAATAATATTAAACATCGGTACTAGTAGGGTTCCTTGTTCAGAATGGGCGCAGCTAGCAAGGCAACTTAATGGTGCACCAATGGGCTCACTTCTTTTGGCCGCGCATTAATCACGGCAGAATGCACCGCGTCGTCTTGTAAACCTTTCCAGAAAACATGCGCTGCCACGGCGTGACTATGATCATTGATTTGCTGCCAAGCCTTAACCGCATCACTCGCTAGCTCAAACATCACAATAGAGTTGTGCAACTCCACGGCCTGCGCCACCGTTATCATTCCAGCATCACTTAAATAATCAATTAAAGCACCGCGTGATTTTGTGGTGCGCTCATCTGTTGTATCGTAGGTAAGAAATAACACCGCATCGCTCATCGCAGTGGATGCCATACGAATAAAATCAACTCGCGACAGAATGCTGACTTTGCCGCGTGGACTCTTAATATCCATGGTAAATCTCCCTAGAAATGAACATTGCTTACTGTGTTCTAGCAGATTTAAACGACCCCACAATGAATGAAAAAATAGCCCGCTCATCTTGCAAGATATTTATGGAATTGCAGCAAGATTTATCTAAAGGTATAAGTAAGGAAACCTTTTACAAGAGACAGCTATGGCACGCACAGCATTAATCATTAGTGGAGGCGCACCTAACGCCACCTTGACTGCAGGCGCTTTAGAAGCCTTTCATGAGCTAGGCATCCATGTCGATGTGATCTCTACTGCGGGCGCAGGCGGCTTGCTGGGCTTAATGTATATCGCCCCGAAGAACGGTGATGTTGTAAGCACCATGCGTAGATTAAAAGAAATGGGCGTGGCAGATTTTATCTACCGTGCTTTTCCAGTAAATTTCAAGGTTTTCCATAAACCTGGGCCAATGGCAGAAGCCTACCGCCAAGCACTTAGCGCTAATCCAGTGCTACAAATGATGCAACAATGGCCCGTTACTCATAGCTTGGCACAGGTATTTAAAGATGGAGCCAGTCTTGCAATCGCAAGCGCAAGCCCAAGTAATTTAAGCAGCGATTCGCTTGGCTTATGTGCCCACCTTCCCTTTGCCGAACAAATTATCGACTTTAATGCCTTGCAAGAAGCTGGCCCCGATTTTTGGCTCAATGCTTATAATCTAAGCCAGCACCAAATGGAAAACTGGTCACGCAGCCAAATTGATGTCCTTCATTTACAAGCCGCGCTGTCGTTCCCCTATTTATATCCCCCCACTGAAATCAATGGTGATTTCTATATCGAAGGCGCAGCAATTGACTGCCTAAATTTTAAAGATTTACGCAAAAACTATCCTGATTTAGAAGAAATTATTGTTTTTGATTTATTAGGCGCAGAAAAACTACTGCGTAAACCTAAAGACCTTTACGACGCTTGGGTCATGTCTATTATTACCCCGCTAGTAGAAATTGCTCGCGATGATATTAAATTATTTGAAGCATTACACAGTGATGGCATTACCCTGCATAAGGTACCATTAATTGATTCTATCGCAGAAGAACATTTGCCTGATGTATTTGATTGGTCTAGAAGCAATATGGATAGGCTATATAAAACGGGGTATGACGCAGCTAAGCGCTATTGCGAAAAAAATCTGCAACATTTATATAAATAAATTACTCTACATTTTTTGAATTCAAAAAAACAACCGTACGTTTATTTAAATTTAATGATTTTACCTTAGGGAAAAGCAATTGATCAAACAAGCGGCGCTGCAAACCACTCGTTAGAGCCGCTTGTAATGCCTGCTCAACCTTTGAGTGAAGCTGTGGATAGCGAGGGGAAACATAAAAGACAAAATCCCGCTCATAGCTAAACAATAGACTAGGCTCTATTTCCAGATCAGGGTATTGAGCAAGATCATCTAATATTTCTATTGCCCCACGTGGTAAGTAATCCACGCTTCTATTTTCTGCACCGACTAATTTAAATAGAGTCCTCCAATCCCCTGTTTGTTCATATACGTCGAGTTGATTGGCTTTCCACAGTGCCGCATCAAACCAGCCTTTTGCCATTCCTGCCCGTAAGTGGCTTGCTTGCAAATCCGCCAAGTTTTTAATTTTACTATAATTAGCGAATTGCCCTTTTTTTACGAGTAATAAACGTTTACCAATTAAACTAAACGTTAATGGCTTGTTTACGCGTAAAAACCGTTTATCACGTTCTGCCGTTTGTAATAGCCAATGTGCGGATAATTCACCACTCTCTAAACCCTTATAAATCCGTAGCAATGGCATTTCCCCACGCAGAGTTAGGCGCACGGTTTCACCCTTTGCCTCTAAAGATTCTTTTAATAAGCGATGGTAATACACATGTTGTTGATCATTGCGCCCCATTAAGGATAAATCCAACACCTCTGCCCTTGCAGAGCAGGTCAACAATAATAGTAAAATAATTTTAAACATTGCTTTTACCCATCATTTTTACTTATCTATAATAGTTTATTCCGCAATAAAACTAATCATCCTTTCATCCGTTTTTACAATTGTTATAACATCAATTAAAAAATATTTTTAAAGCTTAGCTAGTAGAGAAATTAATTAATTCACTATATGCGCCTACCCAAAAAAGTGCTGCGGATCAGCAGGGTTATTGAGTTTGGGGCGACTAGCAAGCAGCATTTAAGCGACTTTACGCTGAAAAATCCACACTCCCGCTTTTAACTCAGGTGGCAGCACGAGATTGCTGAGTGATGGATCTTCCTGCCAATCAAAAGCTATTTGCGCTTCGTAATCCGCCCAGTTTCCAGTAATAAAGCGTGAATGGCTGCCAATTACAATGTAGGTCTCTACACCCTGCTTGCGGAAAATCTGCTTTTCAAATCGATTACCCGATGGCGGCCATGAGCAAATCACCACCTGCGGGTTACACCGAGCGATCGCCGCCGTGGCATCCAAGCACTGCACCGATTCAGGATATTGCAGCACTTTTCCCCAGCTAAAATCATCGCTAGCCGTAATATCTACCCCCACATCGCTTAAAAACCGGCTTAGCGTGCCATCCCCAGCGGCAATTTCTACGCAACGCCGTTGGCCAATGATTTTTGCTAATCCAGCAATCAGTTCTTGGCTATAAAAACAGTAAATGCCGCGCTTTTCTACCAGCGGCATCAGCAAGCGCTTTTGCCATAGCAGCGGCCAAATAAGCTTAAAAGATCGCATAGAAACGGGTTTTCTAACTAAATCGTGCTGAAACAATAATTTTTGCGCCAACACCCCATTAAACAAATTAAATCTCACCTTGCCGGTATACACGCCGGTTGCCGCAGAAAAAGCGTATTGGCGCAGTGCCAGCTCACTCATACGCTGGCGAATTTGTGCACGCACAAAATCAGCAAAGGCACGCCCATTGCGCTCTCCTGATAAAAAGCGCGCATCTGGCTTAACCCGCTTTGATGCTTTCTCCACCAGCTGCTTCAGCTCCACAGGATCACGCCGTGCAAATACCGCGCTTAACTCATCTCTGACTAATAACCAATCCTCTGGGCAGGCTTCGCTTAAGGCCTGTAGTCTTGGACCACTTTGTAGCCACTGCCACTGCTGCTCGGGGGTTTTAGGGCTCAAGAATAGACTCCGAATCATTTATCTCTATGGCAGATATCATCCACTCAATACACAAAAATCACGAATATGGACAATGACATGCTATTCCACTAGCGCGTCTGTACGCTGGCGTATCTTTAGTTCTTTTCATGGATAAAAACAGCACTAAGCAACACCCACCATTCTGACATCAGTTTTACGTTGCCCCATAAAAAAATGCAAACTGGCGCGAACCAGTTTGCATCAAAGGAGAGAACTACAATCCAGCCTAAGCTGGAGTACAACTTACTTACCGCCGAGGGTTTCCAATACTTCCCACTTGCCGCCTTGCACTTTATAAACAGTAAGGCTGCCATCTTGCAAGTCGCCCTTATCATCAAAGCTAATATTGCTAGACGTTACGCCGCTGTGCTTAATCTTAGCCAACACCGGCAAATATTTAGCTGGGCTAGCCGAGCCTGCGGCCTGCATAGCAGCCAGCATCAGGCGGGTAGAATCGTAGCCATATGGTGTGTAGATTTCTAACTCGCCATATTTGGCTTTGTAACGCGTAGCAAAGTCTTTACCACCTGGCATTGCCTCCAAAGGCTGGCCTGCCAACGCAGCAATCGTGCCTTCTGCATCAGGACCTGCAAGTTTTAAGAAGGTATCAGAGCGGGTCATTTCACCGGAAACAATCGGCGCAGCAATCGCTAAGCGTTTCTTTTGGCGCGCCATAGGGCCAGATTGTGCGTCGGTACCGCCATAGAAAATCACATCGGGCTTAGCGCCTTTAATTGAGGTGAGAATCGAGGTGAAGTCGGTTTCTTTATCGCTAGTGAATTCACGTTTTACGATTTCTGCACCGGCAGCCTTAGCGGCTTTTTCAAACTCATCAGCCAAGCCTTGACCATAGGCGGAGCGATCGTCAATGATGGCGATTTTTTTTGCGCCCAGTTTTTCTACCGTGTATTTGCCAATTACTGAGCCCAGTTGTGAATCAGAAGTCAGCGAGCGGAAAGTGGTTTTAAAGCCCTGAGCGGTATAAGCAGGCGCGGTGGCCATCGCAATTTGTGGCAGGCCAGCGTCAGAATAAATCTTAGAGGCAGGAATCGCACAACCAGAATTAAAGTGGCCAATAATCCCTGCCACTTTGGCATCCACAAACTTCTCTGCAACTTGGGTGGCGGTTTTAGGATCAGCCATATCGTCTTCGGCCACCAGCTCAAATTTAACTGGTTTTCCATCAAGGGTAGGTTTGCTTTCATTTACGTCATCAATCGCCAGCTGTACGCCGTTTTGGTAGCCCTTACCATAATGAGCTTGCGGCCCAGTCAGTGGTGCCGCAAAGCCAATTTTTACTACAGAAGAATCAGCCGTGGCCGTAACAGGAGCAGAGGAATTTTCTGCAGTATTGGTTTCTGTTTTTTGCCCGCAAGCGGTAAGCGCTAAAGCGAGAGCTGCAGATAATACAGCCGATTTTTGAACAAATTGCATAAACAAGATCCCCTCGAGTGTGTTTATGCAATGTGGGCGTGTTCAATTTTTACAGCAATCGGGGGTTTCCTGAACAGGGTTTAGATTCAGCGCATAAGTCAGTGTCCGCAATATGTAATCACAGCTAATAACACCGTTAAAAACAGCACAATACGCGGCGATTTGCAGCCAAATACTCGTTTTATTAGCTAAAATACAAAGCATCGATCAGTTGCATAGTTGATTTAATTGCTCAATGCTTGGGGCAAAAAATGCCCCGCCCGTTACGGCTCTGGTGAAATTCAACATATGATCGACACGCCCATCCGAGGTAGGCGCAATCATACGAGTGAGCATTCTTTCAAATACCTGTGGCGTTTTACAGTAGGAAATAAAATAAAGACCTTTTTCACCTCCTGGCTGGCCATAGGGCATCGAGTGACGAAGGAGCGCTAATTCTTCGCCGTCTTCTTCGATAATTACACGGCTAATATGCGCAGTATGTGGGCGATCTTCATCAGGCAGCTCTTCGTTGCCTTCCTTGGTTCTACCTATCACCGTTTCTTGCTGGCGCACTGGCAGCTGCTGCCATTGATCCATGCGATGCACATAGCGCTGCAGATGAATATAACTACCCCCCGCCCAATCCTGATCAGCGGAATCGACCAAGGCTACTTCTGCTCGCTCTTCATCCTGCGGGTTTTCTGTGCCATCAACAAAACCCGTCAAATCGCGGCAGTCCCGATAGCGAAAACCATGCACGGTTTCAATGGGCTCTAACCACTCCGCCATATCTGCGGTAATTAAATCTGCTAGCTCATACAATAAATCAAAACGCTCTCCACGCAGGTGCAGTAGCACATCGGCATCTGAACTAGGCGCAGGATGAATGGCCCCAGAAATAAATGGAAATTGCCGCAGTTCTACCGGTTTTTTGTTGTAAAGCTCAGGCCAAACTTTAGGACCAAAAGCAATTACGCCAAAAGCTAAGCGATCTTCTTCTTGCAAACGCGCAATACGCTCAGGAAAACTGACGAGTAGCGCCTTAAGCCGCACATCCGCTCGCCTGCCCAACCTGCGCCGTAGCAATACAAATAGAGCGTGGCCATTAGCAGCCGGCAATATTCCGCTTTGTGGGGTCATGCAGAGAATCCTTTAATCAATAGGCAATGCAAGATCTACCTAAACTAGAGCAAATATTGGCTCAGCAGATTACACCAGCTACTTACCTTGGGCAAAGCGCCAGATTTCTGGCAACCATGGTTCAAAATCTACAAATGCATGATTGCCACCTTCAATAATCGTTTGACGACAACCTGAATAAAAATCGACTCCGGCCTGATAATCTAAAACTTCATCACCCGTTTGTGTCAACAACCAATACCGCTCAAGCTTTGAGGGCTGCCGCTCAAAAGCCTGTAATTGCTCTGCAAAACAGGGATCTATCATATGAATTTCGCCTGTTTGATAGTTTTTTTGCGGCCCTAAATAATCATTAATTTTTAAATAAGGGTGCACCGCAGGATTAATCAAAACAGCACGGCAGCCAAAGGTTTCTGCCGCCCAAGTGGCAAAAAAGCCACCGAGCGAGCTACCCACAACACAAATATCTTCATGCGCCAGCTTAAAAAACAAGCCATGCAACAAAACACCCGCTTCATTTGGATGCATGGGGAGCTGGGGGCAATGAAAATAATGCTGCAAGCCTTGTTGCTCCATCCACGCAGCCATGTCTTGTGCTTTTTGCGACAAGGGGCTGGATAAGAAGCCATGTAGATAAATGATGTGTGGGTGATGAATAAACATGGTGCTAGGCTCTATTGATATTTATTTTCCGGTAAAACCGGTACGATTTTCAAAATGAATCAAGCTTTTATGAGTAATGCACCGCTGCTTACACAAACAAATAGTAATGCGGAGTCATCCAAAAATTAAACCAAGGCGATGTGCAAAATCAATCAAAAACCTAAACCCTAAACCCTAAACCCTAAACCCGTAATAAGCTGGAGCCTTGGGTATTGCGTAGCGCTAAATCTTGGTGTGCCTTAGCTACATCTTTTAGAGCATAACTCTGGCCAATTACAGGTTTTACAAAACCACGGCTGACAGCATGGAAATAGTCCGCAGCGGTTGCCACCAGCTCAGCCCTAGTTAAGGTGTAATCTCCCAGTGTAGGACGTGTAAAGAAAAGCGAACCTTTTTGTGCCAATATTGCAGGCTCAAATGCCGGAACAGGGCCAGATGCGTTGCCAAAGCTAACCATCATGCCGCGTGGTGCTAAGCAATCTAGCGATCCTACAAAAGTATCCGCACCTACTCCGTCATACACCACCGCCACACCTTTGCCAGCAGTAATTTCACGCACCCGCTCTACAAAGCTGCTGGTTTTATAATTAATGACATGATCACAATACTGGCTGGCAATCGCCGCTTTTTCATCGCTACCCACCGTGCCAATCACAATAGCACCTAACTCACGGGCCCATTGGCAGGCAATTTGCCCAACACCACCGGCTGCGGCATGGAATAAAATCACCTGCCCAACGTGCACTCGGAAAGTGCGCTTCAGTAAATACTGCGCCGTCATTCCGCGTAATAAAGTACCCGCAGCAATCTCATCGCTAATCTTTGCGGGTACCAAGACCAGTTTATCTACAGGCATTAAGCGGTAAGAGGCATAAGCACCCACGGCACCACCCGCATAAGCCACTCTATCCCCAAGCTTAAACTCTGTAACACCCTCACCCAACGCCTCAACTACCCCACAAGCTTCTACTCCCAAGCCTGAAGGCATCACTAGCGGATACAAACCCGATCTATGATAGGTATCAATATAATTCACGCCAATCGCAGTTTGCTGTAATAAAACCTCCCCCTTCTGCGGCTCTGCCAAAGCATGTGTTTCAAACTGCATTACACTGCTATTTCCATGACTATGGATACGGATCATCTGAGTTTGCATCTTTATTTCCCTTGTATAGCGCCAGAAACTGACAAAACTATCCAGCTAGTAGAAAAAAAATCAAAGGACAACAATAACGTTATTGCAAGCTGGCTGCACCGGAATTAATAGTAGCAAGTGAATAGCAGACTAATGCCACGGTTTCGCGTGGTAAAATTGCCGCCTTTGCAGCCGTATTTCTTAGACATCCAAGGTATATGCCCATGACCCACCCCCAGAGTCTTCAAGCACAACTTAAAAACCAGCTCACACAGCGCATTCTGATTCTGGATGGCGGCATGGGAACGATGATTCAGGCTTACGATCTGCAAGAGATCGATTATCGTGGGGCGCGTTTTGCTGATTGGGCTTGTGATGTAAAGGGCAATAACGATTTGCTGGTACTGAGCCAGCCACACATCATCGCTGAAATCCATCAGGCATATCTGGATGCGGGCGCGGATATTATCGAGACCAACAGCTTTAACGGCACCTCGATCGCCATGGCCGATTACGAGATGGAAAGCCTGGTTTGGGAGCTGAATTTTGCCGCTGCCAAGCTGGTAAAAGACTTATGCGTGGCACAAACCGCCAAAACACCGAATAAGCCGCGCTACTGCGCCGGCGTTTTAGGGCCAACCAACCGCACCTGCTCGATCAGCCCTGATGTAAACGACCCTGGCTATCGCAATGTCACCTTTGATGCGCTGGTTGAAAGCTATTTAGAAGCCATCGATGGCCTCGTGAAAGGCGGCGCGGATATTCTGCTGGTTGAAACAATTTTCGACACGCTGAATGCCAAAGCTGCGGTATTCGCGATTAAACAGTATTTCCGCAGAAATGATATTGCCAAAGACGATCAACTACCGATGATGGTCTCCGGCACGATTACCGACCAATCTGGCCGCACCTTAACTGGCCAGACCACCGAAGCGTTTTACAACAGCCTGCGCCACTCAGACGCCATCAGCTACGGGCTGAACTGTGCGCTGGGGCCAGATTTGCTGCGCCAGTATGTAGAAGAACTCAGCCGTATTTCCGAAGGCTTTGTCTCCGTCCACGCCAATGCGGGCTTGCCCAATGCCTTTGGTGGCTACGACTTAGACCCAGCAATGATGGCCGAATCGATCAAAGAATGGGCCGAGTCAGGCCTGATCAATATCGTCGGCGGCTGCTGCGGTACCACGCCTGCACACATCGCCGCCATGTATGCGGCAGTAAAAGACATCGCGCCACGTACCCTGCCCGAGATCGAAGCCAAATGCCGCCTCTCTGGCCTTGAGCCATTTAATATCGGCGATAGCGATTTATTTGTGAACGTAGGTGAGCGCACCAACGTTACCGGCTCCAAAGCCTTTGCCCGGCTAATTTTAAATGGCGATTATCCACAGGCCTTAGTGGTGGCGCGGCAACAGGTAGAAAACGGCGCGCAAGTGATCGACATCAATATGGACGAGGGCATGCTGGACGCCCACAAAGCCATGGTCACCTTCCTGAACCTAATCGCAGCCGAGCCGGATATCTCACGCGTACCGATCATGATCGACTCGTCCAAATGGGAGGTGATCGAAGCGGGCTTGAAGTGCGTGCAGGGCAAGTGCATTGTTAATTCGATCTCGATGAAAGAAGGCTTAGAAGCCTTTAAACACCACGCACGTCTGGTCAAAGACTACGGTGCAGCGGTGATCGTCATGGCTTTCGACGAAATCGGTCAGGCCGACAGCTATGCACGCAAAGTAGAAATCTGTGAAAAGAGCTACCGCATTCTGGTCGATGAAGTGGGCATGGATCCGGCCGATATTATTTTCGACCCGAATATCTTTGCCGTTGCCACAGGGATTGAAGAGCACGCCCGCTACGGCCTCGACTTTATCGAAGCCACAGGCTGGATTCACCAAAATCTGCCACACGCCAAGGTCAGCGGTGGCATATCCAATGTGTCGTTCTCCTTCCGTGGCAACAATAAAGTACGCGAAGCCATCCACGCCGTCTTCCTCTATCACGCCATTAAAAAAGGCATGACTATGGGGATTGTCAACGCCGGGGCGCTAGAAGTTTACGAAGAAGTGCCGCGTGAGTTGCGCGATATTATTGAAGACGTGGTGCGAATGTTGCCAGCCGGAACCAGCGCCGGAGCGCCACTCACCGAGGGCAATTTGGATGTTACCGAACGCCTGATCGAAATTGCCGAGCGCTTTAAAGGCGACGCAAATCAAGCCAAGGGCGAGGATTTAAGCTGGCGCAATGGCACGCTGCAAGAGCGCATTACCCACGCGCTGGTGCGCGGCAATACCACCTTTATTCTGGAAGATGCCGAAGAAGCACGGCTAGCCGTGGAGCGCCCTATTCATGTGATCGAAGGCGTGCTGATGAACGGCATGAACCATGTGGGTGATCTGTTTGGATCGGGCCAGATGTTTCTGCCGCAGGTAGTGAAATCCGCCCGCGTGATGAAAGCCGCCGTCGCCCATTTAGAGCCCTTTATCGGAGCAGAAAAAATCGCCATGGGCCTGCAAGACGCACCCGCCAAAGGCAATATTGTGATGGCAACGGTAAAAGGCGATGTGCACGATATCGGCAAAAATATTGTCGGCGTGGTGCTCCGCTGCAATAACTACAAGGTCACCGACCTTGGCGTGATGGTGCCCGCGCAAAAAATCCTCGATACCGCAAGGGAAATCGGCGCAGATATGATAGGCCTGTCCGGCCTGATTACCCCAAGCCTAGAAGAAATGAGCCATGTGGCCAAAGAAATGCAGCGCCAGGGCTTTGATATTCCGCTGCTGATTGGCGGAGCCACCACATCCAAAGTGCACACCGCCGTTAAAATCGAGCCGGGCTACGCCAATGGCCCCGTGGTTTATGTGCCGGATGCCAGCCGCGCGGTAGGCGTGTGCTCCAATTTATTAAGCGACGAGCTAAAGCCTGCCTTTATGGAAAAGCTACGCGCCGAATACCAAAATATCCGCACCATTCATGAGAACAAAGGCAAGAGCAAACTACTGCCGATCGCCACCGCCCGCGCCAATAAATTTGAAATAGACTGGGCCAGCTACACCCCACCCAAACCCAAGCAGCTGGGCATGATGCGCTTTGAAAAAGTGCCGTTGCAAGACATCGCCCCCTATATCGACTGGAGCCCTTTCTTTAACGCTTGGGAGCTGGCCGGTAAATACCCACGCATCCTGACCGACGAAGTGGTTGGCGAAGCCGCCACCGCCCTATTTGCCGACGCCCAAGTGCTGCTGGCACAAATGATAGAAGGCGAGTGGGTGCAAGCCAATGGCGTGATCGGCCTCTTCCCGGCAAGCAGTGTGGAAGACGATATTGAAATCTATCACCCAGAAAATGGCGATACGCTGATGACTTGGCACAATCTGCGCCAGCAAAACGCCAAGGCTGCTGGTAAGCCTAACTGGTGCCTAGCTGACTTTATTGCACCAAAAGACAGCGGCGTAACTGACTATATCGGCGCGTTTGCCGTAACGGGCGGGCTGAATATTGACCAGCATGTAGAGCGCTTTGAGCTCGCGAACGACGATTACAACGCCATTATGGTGAAAGCCTTGGCTGATCGTTTTGCCGAGGGCTTTGCCGAATATATGCACGAGAAAATTCGCAAAGAGCTATGGGGCTATATGCCGGATGAAAACCTGCATGTGGATGATTTAACCGATGAAAAATACCAAGGCATCCGCCCCGCCCCCGGCTACCCCGCCTGCCCAGATCACACGCCCAAAACCGGCTTATTTAATCTGATCGATCCGGGCAGTATCGGCATGAGCCTCACCGAGGGCTACGCCATGCTGCCAACCGCAGCCGTCAGCGGCTTCTACTTCAGCCACCCCCAAGCGCAATACTTTGCAGTGGGTAAAATCGAGAAGGATCAGGTAGAAAGCTACGCGACACGACGTGGGGTAACTGTTGAGCAAGCCGAGCGAGATTTAGCGCCTAATCTGGGATATAACGCCTGATTGTGTGGACGGCCAAAGGCCGTCCGCTTGAATGACGAGTTAGGGCATTGCTATCGAAATAGTATTTTTAAAAGTTAATACTCTCGAATTTTCTTTGCTAATGCATGCCCTATTTTTTCAGCTAGTAAGACCGGCACAGCATTGCCAATTTGGCGCATTGCTTCTCCCCATGCCCCTTTAATAATAAAATCATCGGGAAAAGTTTGAATTCGTTTGGCTTCAAATGCGGTAAGGTATCTAACACTCCCATCGCTGAATCGAATCATATTTTCTCCACCAGGAACACCATGACCGCCAGCCTTAATTGTTTTAGATGGCCAATCAAAATCACTTCCTGTGTGTCCTGGGTAGGTACGTGCACCACCCTTAAAAATATGGTCCACAATTCCGTGGTCTGATTTCGGATCAGGAGCGTCCGACAATGCATCTCGCACAGTTTTCCACGGTAATAAATCGGGCTCAAACATTCCGTATTTATCTTTTAAGCGTGCTATTTTTGAAACAAATGGAGCTTCTAAAATAGGTTGCAATAATTTAGGTACTTTATGCCGCGTCCAATATTCACCGGTTACATTCATATCCCATAGCAATTTTTCTTCGGAGTGCGTTTCTTTTGGAAACTCCCAAGATAATGAGAGATCGATACGTATACCAACAATCACGACTCGCTCGCGAGTTTGAGGGACGCCATAATTCGCGGCATTAATAAGTTTAAACTGTACGTCATATCTCAGCCCAGAATAACTTGATTTATCAATTTTTCGCAGTTTTCCAAGGTGAGATTCCCATCCTTCATTTGATTTTGATAAAAAATCAGGATAACTTAAGCGAAGGATAATATATTCAAAATAATCAGAAAATGTTTGCCGCAGTAATCCTTTAACATTTTCAAAAACAAATGCCTTTGGTGATAGTTGTTCAATAGCCCGTATCGCATAAGGAAACATATCACGACTATCTTGATTTGCCTTGTGCTTACCACCAAGTGAAAATGGCTGACAAGGCGGACCACCTGCAACAATATCGATTTGATCTAAGCTACTTAAATCAAAATCTTTTATATCCCCAAAAAAGACACGTTCAGGGTCAAAATTTTCATAGAGAGAGTCACACGCATTTTTATTGAATTCAACAAATGCTGCATGTTGAAATCCGGCTAGCTCCAAGCCCTTTGCTAGTCCACCTGCACCTGAAAAAATTTCAAGGGTTTTCATTACAATTACCCCAAACTTTTTAAGTGACGATCTATATTTGAAGCAATAACGCTTTTTTCTTTATGTTTCCCATTACACTTATCTGCCCACATACGACCAGTGTGAATGACATCCCAATCTGACTTTGCTTGTTCATATCGACCTTTTCCTGGGTCGTGGTTGCCAAATCCATCAACCGCCGTATTCCATAATGGCCTATTTAATTTAATTAGAGCAGCCTCAATGGTGCCTATCATATCTGAGCTTTCTTCTTCAAAAATAACAAAACGGCACATAAAATCCTCAGCCAACAAATTAGCGCCAAGAGTAATACTTCTGTTGTGCTCTCGAAGACGACCAATAAGTTCTCTGGATTGAGTCAGTGCTGTATCAGATGAGCGTGCCTGTCGCCAGCCTTTGGGGACCGCTTTACCCACATAAATAGGGTAATTATACGAAAGGCGGTTAAGCTCCGCATAACGCTTATAGAGTGGATTGTTCCCTATATAATAAAGAGCATAAACACCAGTCCCTAAAAATGACTCTGGGGGAAGGAGTGTGTGAACGGGAGTGCCATTAAAGAATCTGACAGCATCTTTTACCAACTCTGCAAAGGAGTCATTTTTGTATACATGCTTACTTCGATCAAATTGCTGCAGTTTCATGAGTGAGCTGATGTTTTGGAGTCAAGCTGGGATTTTCTCATACTGCGACGATCATTGCGAACTTGACACTTATCCATACTAAGCCCTACTAAACACCCTTGCCCCGGACTCTCCATGCCCAACTCACATCGTTTTTTAGATAGCGAAATCGAAAGTCTGACTCGGCTAATGAGCCAGCGGCGGGATATTCGTCAGTTTAAAACCGGGCCACTGCCAGAAGGGCTGATGCCACGCTTAATTGAAGCGGCACAAATGGCCCCTTCGGTGGGCTTTATGCAACCTTGGCGCTTTCTGCATATCACCGACGACGCATTGCGTGGGCAGGTGCATGCCTTGGTGGATGCAGAGCGTGAGCGCACCTCGGCGGCGCTGCCTAGCCGTCAGCAAGAATTTATGAAGCTCAAAGTAGATGGCTTGGCAGAATGCGCCGAGGTATTGGTGGTGGCGTTAATGGATGGGCGTGAGAAACATATCTTTGGCCGCCGCACCCTGCCCGAAATGGATTTAGCCTCAGCATCCTGCGCCATTCAGAATATGTGGCTACTGGCGCGTGCCGAAGGCATAGGGATGGGCTGGGTATCGATCTTTGAGCCTAGCGATCTCACCAAGTTATTAAAGATGCCAGAGGGCGCAAAGCCGATTGCCATTCTTTGCCTAGGGCAAGTCGAAACCTTCCCCGAAAAACCCACGCTAGAGCGCTTAGGCTGGGGCAGCCGCTTAGAGCAAGAACAAATCTTCTTTGAAAATAGCTGGCCGGAAGGGGATCACAGCACGCCGATCAGCTATTAGGCTTTGTTTGAAGATGTTCCACATTCCAGAACAGCAAGAAGCCAGCAGTACGGCTGGATCCCCGACAAATACACTCGGGGATGACGCTTCAAGCCTCAAAGTGACTCATATTTAGGCATAAAAAAAGCCGCTTTTCAGCGGCTATTTTTATGCTCTTGGCAGGGGAAGAAGGATTCGAACCTTCGCATGTCGGAATCAAAATCCGATGCCTTAACCAACTTGGCGACTCCCCTAAAGAGAGCGGCATAGTACATGAAGGATTTCTATTTGGGAAGGGGTAAACCACAATTTGTAAGCACGAAGTAGAAAAACCTTGCTGCTTACGCATTTTAGCCTGTGCTAACGCTTAATCGTGATTTGACCACCGCTAGATTGCATTGGCGGGTGATTTTGAATCATGGCAGTCCTTGGGAATACGGCACTAACGACCAACTTAAACGTATTGGTGGCGATTGGCGGCTGGCAGGTGTGATTCAGTTTGAAGAAAAGGCGAATCCACAGCAAAATCCCGCACAATTAGCCCATCCTTTAAAGCGCGCAGAAAGTGCTTTAAGGCATTTAATTGATATTCCAGAGCAAATCGAAATTCACTTAAAAGACGTGGCATTGATGGAGCAAAGCGTAGACCGATATTTAGGGTAAAATCACCTTTTGCCCGCTTGACGATCATGACGCCGCTGCCTTCGCCCTGTATTAGCCAATGTAAATTAGATGCCGAACAAAACTGTATTGGCTGCCGCCGCAGCTTGGATGAAATTCGCCTCTGGTCTAAGGCCAGCGAAGCCGAGAAAAAACAAATCTGGCAACGGCTGCTTGCCTTACCCATGCTTGAAAAACGCAAGCAATGCCAAAACTGCAGCATGGAATTTAGCTGTGGCAGCGGCGGCGAGCAAGGCTGTTGGTGTATGGATTTCCCTCCAGATTTATCTGTCACCACTGCCACGGGCGACTGTTATTGCCCAAGCTGCCTTACTACGGTGATGACAGAGCGTGAGCTCGCTCAAAGCAAATAATCCAGCACCTGCAGCTCATCAGAACAATAGCGACGGCGGCTGGCTACGGCGGCCAACTTGCCTTGACCTGCATCTAAATCATATAAATGCCATAGTGCACTTTGCCCTTCACAAGCCGTTATCGCCCGCATCCGCTGCGCCTGCCCTAGCGGCAGCACCACTTGCGACATCGGCAAGCTTAATCCACGGCCCAAAGCCTTCAGCACCGCCTCTTTACGCACCCACAGCCTAAGCGCTTGCTCGGGGCTTAAGGGCTGCTGCATCCGCTTAAGCTCGGCGGGGCTCCAGCATTGGCTAAACCAGCTCACATCGCAGTCTTTACTATTTAACTCAATATCCACGCCTAGCGGCACATTGGGCTGCAATGCAATCAGCGCGTGGCCTTGGCTGTGGCTCAACGAAAACTGCAGGCCTTGCCGCAGCCAAGGCTTGCCCCAAGGATTTTGCTGATATTGGATATCGCTTGGCGAGCACGCCAGCTCGCTGGCTAAGATGCCGCGTAAAGCCGTATGTGCTGCAGCATAACGATGTGCATCTTTACGCAAACGCTGCCAGCGATTGGTTTCTTCTTGATCTAGCCAAGCCAAACGGCTGGGGTGAAGATGAGCCGGATCATCCAGCTGCACTCGCCAAACTTTTAACATGCGCTTTTAAACTCCGAGTGTAGCGCCACCGTCTACGCATAAATTATGCATCGTGATTTGGCGGGCAGCGGCTGATAGCAAAAACAATACCGGCGCTACAATATCATCAACATCGGCAATTCGGCCTAGCGGAATCCCCGTGCGATAGCCTGCTAAAGAGCCAGCAATTACTTTTTGCTTATCGCTATCATCCTGCCAAAGCTGGCGCTGCATCGCCGTATCGGTTGAGCCTGGCGACACGATATTGCAGCGTATGCCATATTCTGCCAGCTCCAGAGCTAAGCACTTACTAAAGTGATTTAGCGCGGCTTTAGAAGCAGCGTAGGCAGCCATTTGCAAGCGTGGCACTTCAGCGGCATTAGAGCCCACCGTGACGATCGCGCCACGCTTGCGTGGGATCATCCGTTTAGCCACGGCTCTGGCTAAATAAAACGGGCCATGTGTATTGATGGCAAAGGTGTTTTCCCAATCTTCATCGCTTAAATCGCAAATACTGCCCATACGCAAAACACCTGCGGCGTTCACCAGATAATCAATCGGTCCCAGCTCCGCCTCAATCTGCTCCACCACCGCCGTAATTTGGCTGCTACTGCGCATATCCGCAGCGTATGGCTGAACCTGTAGACCGGCAGCTTGGTATTCCAGCGCTAAAGCGGCTAGCTTTGCTTGCTGAATATCCAGTGCGGCCACCACCGCCCCTTGCTCGCTCAAGCTTTTAACAATCGCAGCTCCAATACCCTGTGCTGCGCCAGTAACAATGGCAACCTTGCCGCGAAATTCCTGATTTTGCATAAAACTTATTCCTTATTACTTATGGAAGATTGCAACCGCTTGGCTAACTCCCTGCCAATAACGGCCATGGGAGCAGGATCGCTCATGCCAAAGTGATTGCAATCGATATCTACACAATCAAACTGGCCCTGCACATAGGGATGCCAAGAAGCAGGCTGCGGGGCGTCATCTGGATTTTGCCCCGCATGAAACAGCAGCAAATCACCGTGATAGCTGGCCGTTTGGCTGCGGCGAAATAGCTGCATGCCATGTAAAGCAGACTCCGCCAAACGCTCTAATGCGCTGCGCCCTAAAGTAGCGAGGGGGCTGCCAGGACGCAGCAAACGTTGATAAATAGCCTCTTGGCTCAGCGATAAGCCTTGGCTATCGGCATCCACTTCACCATTCACACTCAGCACCGTGACTAAAGCATCGTGCATGGTGGGTAAAGGCCGCTGCTGCCAAGCGGCAACAGGGTAGCTATCCATCAGGGCCAATAGCTCTACTTGCTCACCTGCTGCTTGTAATTGCACCGCCATGGCTTGTGCCAATCCACCGCCTAAAGACCATCCCAAAAGGCGATAAGGGCCGGTGGCTTGTTGTTGGCGAACCCGCTGCACGTATTCACTCACCATGGCATCAAAGCTGCTGGGCAAACTGGTTTCAATGCCGGTGGCTTGCAAGCCGTAAATAGCGGTATCTGGCAAATAGCGCGCTAATCCCAGATAGCACCAAGACAACCCTTCAGCTGGATGCAGGCAAAACAGCGCTGGTAGGCTGCCGCGCTGAATCGTCAGCAAAGGGGAAAAAGCGTGATCCTCCGCAGCAGCGGGAGGGCGATGTGCCGCAGGCGCGTTCAAGGCTTTGGCCAAGGCGTGCACGGTATTATGGTTAAACAAGGCAGAGACGGTGATATCGCGCTGTAACTCACGCCCCAGCTGGCCTGCGACCTGAATCGCTTGCAGCGATTTACCACCCAACTCAAAAAAATTGCTATGGATATTGGCAGGCATTACCCCCAGCACCTGATACCACACTTGCATGATTTTTTGTTCCAGCAAGCTAGCCTCAGGCATCAGCGGCGCGGCGCGCTCGCTAAGCAGGCAGGCGAGTTGCTTGCGATCGATCTTGCCATTTACATTACGCGGTAAGTGATCCACAAAAAACCAATGATCTGGGATGGCGGCCATAGGCAAAATATCCGCCAATTGGCCGTGAAGCTCTGCCTGCAAGCCATCATGCTTAGCCGTTGCAACAAGATATGCAGCCAAACCACCGCGCTCTCCCCCCACCACAGCCACTTCGCGTATTGCTGGGTGGCTAAGGATGGCGTTTTCAATTTCGGCCGGATCAATACGCAAGCCGCTAATTTTTAACTCATGATCGAGCCGCCCCAAGAAATAGAGTTGGCCATTTTGTAAGCAAGCTCTATCCCCCGTGCGGTAAGCACGTGGCTGGCCCGGCAAGCTATGCAATTGAATAAAGCGACTCGCACTCAACGCTTGCTGATTGCTATAACCCAGCGCCAAGGCATCGCCACAAATTAATAACTCGCCAGGCTGGCCTGCTGCCACGGGGTATAAAGACTCATCCACGATCACTACCGTCACCCCTGCGCGCGGTAAGCCAATAGGCAGACGATCGCTCCCATCCCATACTGCAGCTTGGCCACTCAGCACGGCACTGGTTGCGATAATCGAGGCCTCGGTAGGGCCATAGCTATTGAGCAAATCACTATCGGCTAGCAAAGCTTGCCAACGGCCTGCCCGCTCCGGCTGCGCAGCTTCACCACCAATAATGGTTAACCTTAGCCCCGCTAGCTGAGCCGCCATTGGCGCGGTCAGGGCATGGGCTAATTCATTCCAAAAAGCCGTCGGTAAATCGAGCACGCTGATTTGCAGCTGCTCAATACTGCTCACAAAAGTAGCCATGGAATCCAGCATGGCCTCATTACGCAGCACTAAAGTTGCGCCGTAGCAAAGGGCGAGGAAAATCTCTTCAATACTTGCGTCAAAATGCAGAGGGGCAAATTGCAAGATGCGCTCGTTGGCGCTGATTTGATAAAGCTGGCCAGCGCTGGCCACAAAATGCGCCAATGCGCCATGCCCAAGCAATACGCCATTCGGCTTGCCGGTGGAGCCAGAGGTATAGAGCAAATAGGCCGGCTGCTCTGCCTGCATTAGGCAAGGCGGCAGCAGGTTTACTGGAGAATCGCTAGGCAAATCCAAATACAAGGCGGCGTGCTTGCCTACCTTATCTGCCCAGCACTGCAAGCTTAAAATAAGCCGTGGTTTGGCATCATCCAGCACCATTGTTAAACGGCTGCTTGGCCCTTGTGGATCGAGCGGTACATAGCACCCCCCAGCCCATAACGTCGCCAGAATCGCAATAATGGCTTGCGAGCTGCGCGGCAACAAAATCACCACTCGCTCATCTGCTTGCAAACCCGCTAGCTGCAAGCGCGCCGCCAGCGTTTGCACTTTGGCCAGCAATTGCTGATAGCTGATCTGCACGCCTTCATGCTCTAGCGCAATCGCCTGCGGCCTACTGATCGCTTGATCCATGATGCGTTGCATCACTGGGCTAGGCGCTTGTTCCAAAACGGGGCCATGCAGCACCGATAAAGGTGGCAAATCTTGCAGCAAGGAGGCCATGCCACTTTGCGCCGGATGCGCCGCTAGGCTAAATAGCCACTGCTGTAAATCTTCATGCAATTGGGCCAGCTTGGCCGCTGGATAGGCATTCGGGTTCGCCTCCAAGCTCAGCCGCCATTGAGCATTGAGCACCGAAACGCTGATATTTAAATCTTTAACCGGCCCCGCGCTAATAGGATGAATAAGGCTAGTTAAGCCAGCAAATGGCGCGTGCCGATCAAAAGGCATCAGATTTACAGCTTGGTTAAATAGATGCTTTTGTACATCCATCAGGCCTAAATCTTGGCGAATCCAGCCATAGCGATAAGCTAAATGTGGGCGAATGGCCCGCATACTATCGGCCACTTGCTTACTCAGCGTTTGCATATCTTGGTCTGGATCGATAGAGATGCTAAACGGCACAATATTCATCGCCATGCATGGCACGCCCAAAGCTGGCGTACCTAAGCGATTCATCACTGGTAAGCCAAAAGTGAGCTGCCGCTGTCCAGATTGCTTAGCTAACCAGCAGCCAATCGCCGCCAGCATCCAGCTTCCCCAATCTTGCCCACACTGGCGTGCCGCCAGCTCAAACACGCCAATCTGAGCAGGGCTTAGGAGTTGGCTGTGGCGAATCACTTCATCAGAAAATTCTTGAGCCGCAGCTAGCGTCGAGGCGCTGGGGGCATGGGCTAAATGCTGCAGCCAAAACTGCTTGCTGGTTTGAAACTTATCGGCTTTTTGATAGTTTTGCTCTGCCAAGATAATTTTATCTAGCGACCAATCCGACAGCGCGGGCAATGGCTGGTTTTGTACCCGAGCGCTATAACGCGCCGCCACGGCCTGAGCCAGCACGCTATAGCCAAAGCCATCCAAGGCAATATGATGCACTTGCAAATACCATTGATACTGCTTATCCGCCGTTTGTAATAAAGCCGTTTGATAAAGCGGATCACACGTTGGATTGCAGAGCGTAGCTAAAGAGCGCTGCATCCATTGCTGCGCCGCAGCCTGTGGATTGGGCTGATCGCGTAAATCATAAACCTGCAGCGGGGCCTCACTCGGCATTTGTGGCAGCTGCCAGAGCTGCTCGCCATCTAATTGAAACCGCATATGCAGCGATTTAGCGTTGTTTAACACCTCAATCACGCTTTGGCTAAAGACGCTAACATCTAGCTCGCCATTTAGTTCTATGACTTCGGCCGTTAGGTAAGCGGGGCTATCTGGCACCATTTGCTGCCCCATCCATATTCCATACTGGGCAGCACTAAGCGGCAAACGGGAAGAATTTTGATTCATGGGAGGTCCTGATAGAAAAGCTTGCAGCTCAGCGCGAGCGGCTGGCAAAGTCCACAACTCGCCGTGCGCCGTGCATCAACATATCGTAGTGATCATGCGCTGGCAGGCATTGGTACTCTGTAGCAATACCCGCTTCGTTTAAGGTTTGAGCAAAGCGCTCTGCACTATCCACCATGCGCCGCTCGGCCAATTTTTGCTGCAGCGCTGCAGCGGCATCAGAAGGAGGATCTTGCTCCTGCGCCCCCACCGTAATCATCACTTGCCAATCGGCTTGGCTAAAGTGGTTTTTCAGGTGATCTAGCCTAAGGGGCAGCTGGCTTAAAGTATGGTGATCGCCAAACCACAGCGAGGGACTGGCCGCCCAATAGCGCTGAAAATGCTGGGGCGCGGTGCTTAAGGTATGCAGGGTAAACAAGCCGCCATAAGAAAATCCAAACAAGGTATGGCGGCGTGCATCCATCGCAAAGTGCTGCGCCACTAAAGGCCGTAATTCCTGCGTGAGAAAACTCAAAAACGCGGTCGCACCGCCGTGCCCTGGTGAAAAAGCATCACCCGCGCCAGCAATCTGCGGCGTGTAATCCAGCGCTCTAGCATGCACATCAATCGGCTCGCCGCTTGCATAAGCAATTGCCACAATCAATAAAGCGGCTTGCTCACCCACCCGCGCGCGCCATTGTGGGTTTTCCTTTGCAGTCACGGGTTTGGGGCGAGCGAACTCCATAATGGGCAAACTAGCTTGCCCATCTAAGGCCCACAGCACGGGATAGCCCGCTGAATCTGGTGCTTGGTGCGGTAAGCCCAGCAAAATGCGATAACGCTGGCCGGTATGGGCTGAATCGATTTCAAAACTCAGGCTTCTAGATAGCGGTGCGCTTTGCCAATCTGGCGGGAATATTTGATCTGTAAACAATGGCATCGATGCGTCCTACGCCTGCCAATCGAGCGCAAGCTCTGGATTACGCACCATCAATCCAAGATGCTCATCCATCACCAATTCAATCTTAGCCAGCTTATCGGCTGTATCGGCAAGGCAGTGTATAAACAATGTTTCTTGCTCGCGGCGAATATGGCATTCACCCATCGCAAAAGGGATATAAGCACGTTCGCTATCAAACTCTACGGGGATCTTGAGCGCGTAATGTTTACATAGTTTGTACAAGACTTTATCGGCCAAGGGGACCGTTAATTGGCTACGGCTATTTAGCATTGTATTTCCTGGGTTTTAAGCATGGACGGCGAAGTATTAAGCGGCTTGGGCCAATAAACGCCACCACGCAGCCAGTGTTGGCTGCTCAGCCAGCGTCATAAAATTAAGCGTTACGCCTGCTCTGCGCCATGTTTCTAGCAAGCTCATAATCCGAATTGAATCCAAGCCCCAATCCAGCAAGCTGTCATCATCACGCAGATCAGAAGCAGGCATTTGCAAGCTGCTGGCAATGATTTGCCTTAATTCATCGATCGAAGCAGGTAGCTCAGCCCCCTGCAAGCCGGAGATCAGATCCGCGGTAGAGGTGGTAAAGCCGCAGCGCTGCGCCACGTAATCCAGCGCCATTAAGTGTTCTTTTTCTGAGAAATCTGCCAGTGCATCGCCCACAAAAAATGCTTGAATATCACTCATAAAGGCATCGCAAGCGCTCATCATGCAGCCAATATGGGCGTAAACGCCGCAAATAATCAGCTGGTCTCGCCCTTGCCCGCGCATAATTTCTAGCAAGTTTGAACGCTGAAAAGCGCTATAGCGCCATTTAGCCAGCACGGTGTCTTGTGGCTTGGGCGCTAGCGCCGCCACAATGTCTTTTCGATCTGGGCGCGCCACCAAACCTGGGCCCCACATATCCTGCAATAAGCCACGCTCTTCTAAGGTTTGCTCTGGGGTTTGGGCGGTGTAAACCACGGGGATTCCCAGCTTGGCCGCCAAATCTAAAATCCGCCGAGTATTGGCGATCAACTCAGGGATAGGTGCGGCGGTACCATCATAAAAATCTAGAAAATAGTCCTGCATATCGTGAATCAGCAGCACCGCGCGCTTGGCATCGGGCTGCCAGCTCACACGGTTGGCAGGAAACTGGTCTGGCATTGGATAGGAGCTGATTTTTGGAATAGCCATTCGCTTGTCTTCTTTTTCTAATGGATGTTTTAATTTGTAAATGTCTTCGGCAAGGGTGTTTTGGTGAGGGAGCCACCGCGAAGTCTTTAATTTCTGAACGGCCAAGACAAATATTAGGGTGGGTTAGGCCGAACACGATCGCTTCTAAATAAGCACTGAGCGCGGCCTAGCAGCCTGTCAGACTTAAGCGATCGTAGCGAGGGAAAGACCGGTTTGAGACAGATTTCGCGGGTTTTTGAGGCGAATAGCTGGCTATTCAACGAGAAAATGCGTGAAATATGGCCAAATCCGACTTTTCCGTAGTAGATCAGTCTTAAATCCGACAGGCTGCTCGCCCACCCTAAGTCATTGCATCAAACACTTTCTAGCCGCTGCTCTATCATTTGCCGCAAGATTTTCTTGCTGACTTTACCTACGCCGGTTTTTGGGAAGGCTTCGATAAATTCAATGCGGTCGGGGATTTTGTAGGCGGCAAGGCCTAGTTGGCGCAGATAGGCAGTAAGGTCAACGGCACGTAGAGTGTTATCACGGCGGATAATAAAAGCGCAGCTTTTCTCACCGAGGTAAGTGTCCGGCATGGCAACAATTGCCACGTCTTGCACGCCTTTGTGTGCTAACAGCTGATGCTCTACTTCTTCCGCAGAGATTTTCTCGCCGCCACGGTTGATCTGATCTTTTGCCCGCCCTTCTACCACCAGATAGCCTTCTGCCGTTTGCCTGACTAAATCGCCGGTACGGTAAAAACCATCTTCGGTAAAGGCTCGGATATTGTGTTCGGCCGCTTTGTAGTAACCGTGAATGGTGTAAGGGCCGCGCGTTAGCAGATGGCCTATTTCACCCACGGGCAGCGGCTGATCTTCATCGTCCACCACCCGTACTTCGTCATCAGGCGAGATCGGCCTGCCCTGAGTATGCAAAATCAGCGCTTCAGCATCATCCAGCCTTGTGTAATTCACCAGCCCTTCGGCCATGCCAAATACCTGCTGCAAAGTGCAGCCCAGCTCACGTACCAGCCTTGCCGCCATCTCACTATTAAAGCGGGCACCGCCCACCTGCACCAACTGCAGGCTGGATAAATCAGGCTGCAAACTAGCGGCGGCATCCAGCCATACCGGCACCAGCGGTGGAACCAATGCGGTGATGGTAACGCGCTCGCGGCTCATCAGCGGGAACACTTGATCTGGGCTGGCGCTACTACTCAGCACCACCGTGCCACCCGCATAAAAAACACCAAGCGAGCCAGGAGAGCTAAGGGCAAAATTATGCCCAGCAGGCAACACGCAAAGGTAAACGCTGGCAGGGCTTAGGCCGCAGATTTCTGCGCTACCACGCAGGCTGTAAATATAATCATCGTGGGTGCGTGGGATCAGCTTGGGCGTGCCGGTGCTGCCACCAGAAAGCTGAAAAAACGCCACATCGCTGGCGAGCGGTGGCGCAGGCAGGGGAGCTTGGCGGTTTAAGGTTTGCAAAGCAGTAAACGGCCCCGCATCGCCCAGTACCAGCACGTGCTGCAGACTAGGCGAGACGGCTTTGACTTCGCTGGCAAGCGGACGGTAATCAAAGCCCCCGTGCTGATCGGCAATAATATAAGCCACCGCTTCGGCATGCCGGCAGAAATAGCTAATTTCTAACTTGCGGTGTGCAGGCAGAGCAAACACCGGTAAAGCCCCAAGCCTAAACAAGGCAAAGATCACAGCAAAGAATTCAGCGCAGTTAGGCAGTTGCACCACAACGCGATCATCTTTAGTAATACCCAGTGCAGTGAAAGCCTGAGCCAGTCTATCGGCTTCCTGCGCCAGCTGGCGGTAAGTCCAGCGTGTTGCGTCGCTAATAATTGCCAGATGATCGCCATCCTGCTCTACCCTAAGCGCCAGCAAATCACTGAAGGTTTGCCCCTGCCAATAGCCCTTGCTGCGGTAATCCGCCGCCAGTGCCGCTGGCCACGGGGTGCAATGCGCTAGCAATGAACTCATTACACCTCCCCCGAGTGTACTAAGCCCATGCCATTGAGCATGGTGCGAAATTTTGCCGAGGTTTCGGCCAGCTCGCTAGCTGGCGAAGACGCCGCCACAATCCCAGCTCCGGCAAAAAGACGTAGGGTATTACCGGCAATCTCGGCGCAGCGGATCGTGATAATCCACTCACCATCGCCTTTGGCATCGCACCAGCCCACCATGCCGGTATAAAAGCCACGATCAAAGGGCTCGATTTGCGCGATTAGCTCGCGGGCAGCCACGTTGGGATAACCACACACGGCAGGCGTTGGGTGTAGGGCAGCAGCCAGCGTCAGCGATGTTGTTGCTTCATCAATTAGCTCGCCGCTGATCTCTGTCGATAAATGCCACATGGTTTCGGTATGCAGCAGCACTGGGCGTGCCGGAACATTTAGCGTGCTGCAGAAAGGCCTTAGTCCAGCGGCAACCGCCTCTACCACCACTTTATGCTCATGCAAATCTTTAGCGGACTGCAGCAAGGCTTCGCCACGCTGGCGGTCTTCTTCCGGATCGCTACTACGGGCTGCAGAGCCTGCCAGTGGATTAGAAAACACCAACTTGCCCTGCTTACGCAGCAGTAGCTCTGGGCTTGCACCAATTAAAATACGCGGCTCTGGGCTGGCGGAAAGATTCACCGCAAAGGTGTAACCATGGGCATTACGTTGCGCCAAGGTCAGTAATAATTTAGGGATATCAATGGCTTGAGCGGCGGTTAAATCCAGTGCACGCGCCAGCACCACTTTATCTAGATCTTTATTTTTTAAATGCTCAACAGCCTTCGCCACGCCATCGGCGTAAGTTTGCGGCTCTGGCAGCGATTTAATCGTGCATGGCACAGCTTGTGGATTAAGCTGAGCAAGGCTTTGAGGCAAAGGACCCGCGCGTAATACGCTACGCGGAATACTGAGGCAAGCAGGGTTTTGCCCATCAAATGGGATCGCCCCCACCACCATAGGATCTGGATGCCCCGTTGCCTTGGCTTGCTTTATTGCAGCAAGCACAGCGTGATTTAGCGCCTCTAGGCTTTGAGCTGGAGCAACGCTTGAGTAATGCCCTTGAGCAAGCATTGTATGCCGCGCACTGGCAAAGAAAATAGGCGCATCGGTTTGGTATCCCGAAAGTAAATACTGAGCCTGTGTACGTAATTCACCGCGAAAAATATCATTCATAACAGAGCATCTCTTTTAAAGAGTAAACAAACAGCCAACCTTCCAATTACACACTGCCAATCACCTCAAGTAAGATAATGAGAACTATTAACATTAAAGCTCAACAAAGAACACCTTAGCTGCTAGTTGGACTTTGTGCCAGGAAACTATCTGGATCGTGCTAATCCAAATATTAAGGAGCCACAAATGAGCGTACAAAGCGCACAGCGAACTACGCAAAATAAGGCTGCGTTTCTTCTGTGAAACGCTGTGTCCTCTAAGGTTTAATATTTATCTTGCTACTTTATATCGCCAATTTCATTACTTAGCGCCTATGGCGTTTCATCCGCCATACCTAAGTGCATGCGCTTGAAGTGCGTTGCAAAGCTCAACTTACAAAACAAGCAGCCCTGCATATGCAAGGGCTGCTTATCCCTTGCTTAGAAGTTTGCTTCTAGCTTCATCCAGTAACGACGGCCTTCATCCACCATCCAGTTGCCATCTAAGCCTTCAAGACGGGCACGGGTATCAACGGGGACAATCTTGTCAGTCAAGTTCATCACGGCCAAGCTTAACGCGAAGGTTTTGTTGATTTCATAACGGCCACCCACATCAAATGTCAGCGTGCTAGGGCGCTCGCGTGGGCCAACTGCGCCATTGCGGAAAGCAGCCCAAGTTTCTTTACCGGTGTAAGTCGCATGGGTATAAGCCGATAGCTTTTCTAATGGCTTCCAGTTCAACTGCGCATTAGCTAAGTGCTCAGGCGTTTTACCCAGTGGAGCGCCATCTAAAGAGCCGCCACTAAACGAGCGCTCGGTTCCCCCTTCACGGCGTGATTGGGTATAGGTGTAATTACCCGATAGGCTAAGCTCGCGGCTTAAAGGCCAGCTAGCCGCTAGCTCAACGCCACGCATCACGACTTGGTCAAGATTGTCGTAAATATACGTATTGAGTTTAGGGTTGCTTGGATCTTTTTTGCCCGTATCAAAGCTCACTACTTTATTTTTGAAATCATTATTAAAGACCGTCATAGAGAATGACTCGCCCTTAGTGCCGTCATAACGCACGCCAATTTCTTCCGTTACGCTTTCTTCAGGCTTCAAATTTGGATTGCCGCACAAAGAGCCTCGAAGCGAAGTACCACCACCGGACTGCATGCAGTAGCCAGGCGTAGTCTGGCGTAATGCAGGCGCTTTAAAGGCGCTCGCCACCCCACCACGAACCGTCCACGCATCATTGATTTGATACACGGCGTATAAACGCGGGCTCCAATGCGAGCCATAGCGATCCGCATCATCCATGCGAATACCGCCAGTTAAAGACAATTTGCTGGTTAATGCATATTCATCTTCTAAAAACAGCGCCCATGTTCTGGCGCTTGCTTCATCAGGGCTTACACCATGCCCAGCAACCGGCGATTCATTGGCGATAGAAGACAAACGGCCATGATTAATCTGTGCGCCCGTTTTAAGCACATGCTGATCAAACGGCAGCGTAATCAGGGCATCGAGTACCGTATTGACGATTTTTGGCTCGCTGGCTTTTTTCTTGCCGTCTTCCCATGATTCCAGCTTGCCAACTTCTTGATACAAAGCCAGCTTGCTTATCCCAAAGCCCCAGCGGCCATTATGGGTAATACCCCAGCTATCCCGGCTATGCGTGGTTTCCACCACTTCATCTGCATTGGTTTTGCCAGCCGTGCTTTTATTGGTTAAATCATTACGGCCGACTTCCAGCACCACATCTTGCTGCTCATTAGGCACAATCGTCAGCTTTGCACCCAGATTGCGATTACGCTCGCCATATGCGCCTTGAGTAAGATTGCTTGGATAAAAAATTTCATCTTCAGCACGATCACTGTAATGACCAAACACTTGCAAGCCAACCACGCCTTCTTTCAAAGGCCCACTTAACCAAAAATCACCTTGAGCGGTATTACCGTAAGCCGAATCGCCTTGTAAAGTGCCACCCACGCTGACCGAACCCTGCCACTGCTTACCCACTTTGCGCGTAATGATATTGATCACGCCACCCATTGCATCTGAGCCATATAAGGAAGACATCGGGCCACGAATCACTTCAACGCGCTCAATCGCTGCCAGCGGGGGAATCAAGGATGATTGCACACCACCGGTGCCGCGGTTCATCGTTTCACGCGTGCCTTGTCGTTTACCATCCACCAGAATCAGCGTGTATTCACCCGTCATTCCTCGGATAGAAATATCCTTATCATTTGGATCTGACCCCGTAATACTCACCCCCTCAACTTGGCGCACGGCGTCTTCAAGATTCATATAAGGCTTAGCTTCAAGCTGCTCACGAGTAATCACCGAAATACTGGCTGGCGCTTCTTTAATTTGCTGCTCAAAACCAGAGGCGGTAACAACTACTGAATCCAGCGTGACTTCATCTTGTGCAAAAACAGGCAAGCTAGTTACGGTAAGCAAGCTTAAAAATAAGGGGAGTGGACGGGGTGTAAAGCGAATCAAAACAGCCTCCAATTTCTGGGCAAGTGGATCTGGGAAAAGACTACCAGATAAAATGATAATGAGAATAAGTGTTATTTACTTGGCGGGCGTGAGTATGTCACAAGCAGAATCAGTAAGCAATATGGATAACATCACTAGGAATGGACTGTCTTACACAGAAAGAATAAAGGAAATACACTGGAAATAACGCTAGGATGCGCCAAAAATAACGAGGGAGCTTTTATGGGGGATAGTATTGAACAGTGCGATTTACTGCTCAAGCGAGCAGGTTTAATCACCCAACAGACGCCTAAATGGGGCGCTTAAACTGAGGCTCATAGATAAGCCCAGTAGCGGCGGAGCCCATCATTTATAAATGAACCCCGCGTTTCAAAAATTAACCTAATAACAAAGCATCGTCATCAATTTTTTCACCACGCGTTTTTTCAAACATCGCCAGCAAATCGCCCACCTCCATAGTATGGCGCTCATCACCTGCCACATCCAGCACCACTTGACCCTGATGCAGCATCACAGTGCGGTGCCCGTGATCCAGCGCTTGGCGCATAGAATGCGTAACCATCAGTGCGGTTAAATTGTTTTCTTTAACAATGCGATCGGTCAACTGCAAAACAAAAGCCGCGGTTTTAGGATCCAGCGCAGCGGTGTGCTCATCCAGTAGCAACAAACGCGATGGCTGCAAAGAGGCCATTAAAAGACTCACCGCCTGCCTTTGCCCACCCGAGAGCAAATCCATTCGGTCGCCAAGGCGGTTTTCTAACCCCAGCTCTAAAGTAGCGAGTTTTTCACGAAAGATAGCCCGCTGCTCGTTTTTTACCGCACGGCCAAAGCCACGCTTTTTACCGCGCTGCCAAGCCAGTGCCATATTTTCTTCGATGCTCAGCCCTTCACAAGTACCCGCCATTGGATCTTGAAACACCCGCGCCACCATGCCTGCTCGCTGCCAAGCAGAAAGCCGTGTCACATCCTGCCCATCAATATGAATGCTGCCGCTATCCATTTGTAAATCACCGGAAATCGCATTCAGAAAAGTTGATTTTCCCGCGCCATTACTGCCAATTACGGTAATAAACTGCCCTGATTCAATGGTGAGCGACAAGCCACGCAAAACCAAATTTTCAATAGGTGTACCGGGGTTAAAGGTTTTATATAAATCACGGACTTCCATCATGATTTTTTCCCCTTTTTACGAAATATTTTGGCTTTTAATTTTGGCAAGACCAAGGCAAACCCCACTAATACGGCCGTAATCAGATTTAAATCTTGTGCCTTTAAACCAATAAAATCAGCATTTAAAGCCAAGGCGATCAATAAGCGATAAAGCAAAGCACCTAACACGGTAGCCAGCGTAATCACCCAAAGCTTACGCGATGGCAATAGCGTTTCGCCAATAATCACCGCAGCCAAACCCACCACAATCGTGCCCACCCCCATAGAAACATCAGCGCCGCCTTGGGTTTGCACATAGAGCGCACCCGCAAAGGCAATCAGCGCATTAGAGAGCGCCATTCCCACCAAGATCATTCTATCGGTAGCAATCCCCTGTGCCCTAGCCATACGCGGATTTGCGCCAGTGGCCCGCATTGCAAGGCCAGCTTGCGAGGCAAAGAAGAAATCCATTCCCAGCTTAGCCAACACAATAATCACCGCTAATACCGCTGGCTGCACCAACCAAGCCCGCTCAAATTGCTCGCCAATAAACGGTGCAAACACCGTAGGCGATCCAATCAAAGGTAAATTAGGCGCGCCCATAATGCGCAAATTAATAGAATAAAGCCCAATCATCACCAAGATACTGGCTAAGAGCTGCAAGATATTCAGCCGCACATTCAACCAAGCCGTTAACCAGCCCGAAGCCGCACCTGACAGCACCGCCATTGCACAGGCAAACCAAGGATCGTGCCCACCAGTAATTAAAGTGGCGGCAACTGCGCCACCTAAAGGGAAACTACCATCGGCAGTTAAATCTGGAAAATTCAGAAGGCGAAACGAAATCAGCACCCCAAGCGCCACCAGCGCAAAGATCAAGCCAATTTCCAATGCGCCCATCAGGGCAATGGAAGTCATAAGTAATCCAAAATAAACACAAAGGAAAAATATATTCAGAAACGAAAAGACAAATAAAAAAACAATTATTTTTATTGATTAGCAAGATGACTCAAACCGACTAGCTGAGCTAAACCTTGAACCACAGGGGTCAATGAGAGTACAGAGTTAACTGCGAAAATTTCCGACTTGAAATGATTCTCTCGCTGTAGCTCTGCGCTCTCTGTGGTTCAAGATTTAGTTCAAAGCCTAGGGTCTGTTAACGTTTCATTCACGGCTGCGTTTGGCCCAGTTTTGGGGCTGAACAAGGAGAAAATTGCGATATGGCACGAGTACCATGAGCGATTTTTAACGCCGTGCAGCCCCAAAAATGGGCTAAACCCGAAGGGCTGAACCGGAAAATGGCCATTCACTGCGTTATGCTCCTCGACAATAACCCGTTATTGCCTTCGTCACATGCCTTGTGCCTGGCCGTTTTCCGGCTCAGCGCAATGGCGAATGAAACGTCAACAGACCCTAGAACTTACTTAAGCACTTCTTTTGCTTCTTTCAGCAGGGCTGCTGATAGCGTTACGCCTTGTTTTTTGGCTGCGGTGGTATTGACCATCAATTCTTTCTTAGAACCTACTTCAGGGGCAATATCGCCTACTTTTTCGCCATTCAAGATACGCACTACCATCTTGCCAGTTTGGCGGCCTAAATCGTAGTAGCTCATCCCCATCGCAGCAATCGCACCACGTTTTACTAAGCTTGCATCACCAGAGATTAAAGGGATTTGCGCTTGCTGTGCCACGCCTACTAAAGATTCGTAGCTAGAAACCACATTGTTATCGGTATTGGTGTAAATCACATCTACTTTGCCAACCAAGCTTTTCGCTGCAGTAGATATATCTACCGTGCGGGCCGCAGGCGCTTCTACCAGCGTCATGCCGCGCTTAGCCAATTCGGCTTTTAATTCTTTAGCCACGATCGTTGAGTTAACCTCACCGGGGCTATACACCATGCCGACGCGCTTGGCGTTTGGTTTTACTTTTAAGATTAAATCGATTTGTGGCGACAGCTCCAACATATCCGATACACCGGTTACATTCTCGTTACCTGTCTTCCAGCTTTTAACCAGCTTGGCAGCTACCGGATCAGTCACGGCAGTAAATACCACCGGAATGCTGCGAGTAGCTGCTACAACAGCCTGCGCGCTAGGTGTGGCAATCGCAACAATCACATCTGGCTGATCGCCAACAAATTTACGAGCAATTTGTGCTGCGGTCGCGGTATTGCCCTGAGCACTTTGAAATTGATACTTAATCTGCTTGCCCGGCTCAAAGCCCGCTGCTTTTAATTCGTCCTCAACCCCTTTACGCGCCGCGTCTAGTGCAGGGTGATCAACAATCGCCGTTACTGCCACGGATTTCATTTCTGCAGCACCCGAAGTTGGAGCCAAGCTAAACGCCAAAAGAGTAGCTAAAAGAGTAGGTTTAAATAATTTAAGCATCGACCAAATCCTTATTTCAAAGTGATTGTGGAGCTTGAGAAAAGAAGCCGAGAATTTCAAATAGAAAATACGCGCGTTTGCATATGAAACAACTGTTTTATTTTTTCAAACTGATGACGAATAAATAGCCACGCATGGCATTTACTACGCAAATATCCCTAAATAAAATACCAGCGATATCAGTGCACAACGATGTGAGTTACGGCAAAGATAATAGAGGTAAGTCGCCCAAAGATACAAAGCGGGGATATCCCTAATAGAGGGTTTTTACTGCAATTATGATTAATAAACGGCAGCTTAAAATGCTGTGGATAACTTTGTGGGTAAGATCATTATTCAGTGTGATTTGGGGTGCACTAAATAAGACTATATAGTGATATAAATCAAGAAAAAACAAGGCTAAGAACCAAGCCTGTTCTCATTTGAAGGGTAAAATAGCGAAAGCCATGCGGGAGGATAAAGTCAAGCTACAAGCACAAGCACTGCCTGTGTGTAAAGCCCCAATTCAAGCACTTAAATACAGCAAAATACGCAGTGCAAAGCACCATTAACACTACAAATTTTAAGACGTTTTAAGTAAACACTAGGCGATCCAGAAAGTTGCATATCAGCCTAGTTCACATAAAAGACATTTTCCAGAAATATCTCGGTAAAACACGTCCTCAAGGCGAGGAACGGTAAAGCCCCTTAAAAATCAATACACTTAGGCTCAACTACCTCTGCACGCTTCGCATGCTTGCGCATCTGTTTACTACAGATTCAGACAAAAAAATTGGCGAAAGAGCCTTGGAGCAAAACCATGCTTCAAGGCTCTTTCGCCAGATTTAACTAAACGCGGCTACAGCACGTAACGCGCTAAATCTTCATCCGCAGCAATACCACCTAATTTGCTGCTTACAAATTCAGCATCCACTACAATTTTACCGCTCTTGGCATCAAAAGAGATCTCTTCGAGCAAGCGTTCCATCACGGTATATAAACGCCGAGCACCGATGTTTTCAGTGCTCTCATTGACCTGCCAAGCAATTTCGGCCATCCGTTTTACACCATCATCAGTAAAATCTAATTCGACTTCTTCTGTTGCCAGTAAAGCCTGATATTGCTTCACTAAGCAAGCATCTGTGCCAGTTAAGATACTGGCAAAATCATCCACAGTCAGTGAATTAAGCTCAACCCGAATCGGAAAACGCCCTTGCAGCTCTGGAATCAAATCTGATGGCTTAGCTAAATGAAAAGCGCCACTAGCAATAAATAGAATATGGTCAGTTTTAACCATGCCATATTTGGTGGTGACCGTGGTGCCTTCTACCAGCGGTAGTAAATCGCGCTGCACACCTTGGCGGCTGACTTCGCCACTGCCCGCCTCGGCACGGCTGGTTACTTTATCAATTTCATCAATAAATACGATGCCATTTTGCTCCACCGCAAATAGAGCCTCGGCTTTAGCGTCTTCTTCATTGACGAGCTTGGCCGCTTCTTCTTCGGTTAGCAACTTCATGGCTTCAACAACTTTAAGCTTTTGCGATTTCTTTTTATCGGAAAACGCGCCCTTAAACATTTGCTGAATCTGGCTAGAGAAGTCTTCCATGCCTGGCGGACTCATCACCTCCATGGTTGGCGCGGCTGCCGCCACTTCAATTTCAATTTCTTTTTCGTCCAGCTTTCCTTCACGCAACATTTTACGGAATTTTTGGCGTGTGTCTGAATCATCGCTACCACCTGGCGGCAGTAATACAGCCAGAATGCGCTCTTCAGCCGCATCTGACGCTCGAACACGATTACGGCTAATGGCTTTATCCCGCACTTGCTTAACGGCGACCTCAACCAAATCACGAATAATGCTATCTACATCTTTACCAACGTAACCTACTTCGGTGAATTTAGTTGCCTCTACTTTGATAAAGGGAGCGTCAGATAATTTAGCCAAGCGGCGGGCGATTTCAGTTTTACCCACACCGGTTGGCCCAATCATCAAAATGTTCTTAGGTGTGATTTCATTTCTAAGCGGCTCTGCCACTTGTTGCCTACGCCAACGATTACGCAGCGCAATCGCCACAGCCTTTTTGGCCGCCGTTTGCCCAACAATATGTTTATCTAGCTCGTGAACAATTTCTCGCGGAGTCATTTGGCTCATGATCAGTCCTTAACAAAATATATAAACCAGATGGCGGCACTAGCACTAAATTTAAAGACTAATTGATGGATATTTCACTTTTACCCTGCTCAAGATAAACGATGGAACCAAGCTATTCTAAAGCTTTAAAAAAATGCTCATTTCCTATCAAAGCACACGATAAGTTCTACAATAACAAGGTGCGAGGCTTACGCAGAGAGAAATATGAACGATAACGATAACGATGACTGGCTGGATGAAGACGGCGAAGACGAATCTACCAGCAACAATGCCAATCGATGGACAATTCTAGTTGTTGACGATGAGCCAGATATTCATCACGTCACTCGGCTTGCGCTCGCCAATATTGAATTCTTAGGCCGACAACTAGAAATTTTATCCTGCTATTCTGGGGCAGAAAGCTTGGAGCTACTTCGTAGCCGCAATGATATTGCGCTGGTTTTACTCGACGTAGTCATGGAGCAAGAAGATTCCGGCCTGCAAGTAGCGCATGCCATCCGTGAAACGCTCGGCAATCACCAAATTCGTATTATCTTGCGCACCGGCCAACCAGGGGTTGCGCCCGAGCGACATGTGATTGAAAGCTACGATATTAATGATTACAAAGCCAAAACCGAGCTAACCCGCGATAAGCTTTACACCGCCATCTTAGGCACCTTGCGCTCGTATAAAGACATTATGCTGCTAGAGCATCAGCGCCAAATGTTAGATGCTAATCGTCGTGGCTTAATCAAAGTGATTGAAGCCTCGGCCAATATTTTTAAACAACAATCTATTCAAAACTTTGCCCAAGGCGTACTAGAGCAATTGCAATCTCTGCTATTTTTTGAGCAAGAGGCTTTATATATTGTGGTGCAAGGCGGCATGGCTGCTTTATCTCAAGATGGCGAGATTCAAGTGATGTATGCCACGGGTGGCTATCAAGCGCTCTGCGGCAGAAAACTTGAATATAGCGAGCTGGCAAAGTTTGACGCCTCCATTAAGCTGGCCATGCACGACGAAAGCAGTATTTATGCTGCCGATCATTTTGTCGGTTTTTTCCATGCTGAACATGGGCCAGTCAATTTACTGATTATCGATGGGCCAGTGGCTTTATCTAATCCAGATAAAGAACTCATCGAATTATTCTGCCGCAATGTCAGCATCGCATTTGAAAATTTAATAATGAATAAAGAAATTCAAGCGCTACGTGGCGCGGAGTAAGGCCTCAACCTTCAGTGCTAGCAGCCTGTCGGACTTAAGACTGATCTACTACGGAAAAGCCGGATTTGGCCATATTCAACGCATTTTCTCGTTAAATAGCCAGCTATTCGCCTCAAAAACCCGCGAAATCTGTCTCAAACCGGTCTTTCCCTCGCTACGATCGCTTAAGTCCGACAGGCTGCTAGCTTGGTTGGCTAAATACATTTTTGGCTAAAGCCGCTCAACCGAATAAGTCATCCTCTTGAACAAAGTATATCTAACCGATTTTTAGCTTACTGCTTTTTCAAAGCCCCAAGCTATCGCTTTCAACGGTAGAATCATCTATTCCCTCTCACCAACCCGTCTGCACGCTATGTCGAAAGATTATCTGGAAAGTATTATCAAAGCCCGTGTCTACGATGTGGCTATTGAATCCCCTCTCGAATTTGCCCCTAATCTATCGCGCCGCATTGGCAATAAAGTACTGTTTAAGCGCGAAGATATGCAGCCCGTGTTCTCGTTTAAAATTCGCGGCGCGTATAACAAGATGGTGAAGCTAACGCACGCCGAACTAGAGCGCGGCGTGGTTGCGGCCTCTGCGGGCAACCATGCGCAAGGCGTGGCAATGGCGGCACAATACTTAAAATGCCGCGCCACTATTGTGATGCCAACCACCGCTCCCCGCATCAAGGTAGACGCCGTTACTCGCCGTGGTGCAGAGGCGGTGCTCATTGGTGATTCTTACTCCGATTGCTATCAGCACGCGCTTAATTTATCCGAGCAAACCGGCGCTACGCTGATTCACCCTTTTGATGATCCTGATGTGATTGCCGGGCAAGGCACGGTGGCGATGGAGATTTTGCGCCAGTACCCCGATCATATTGACGCGATTTTTGTTCCCGTTGGCGGTGGTGGTTTATTGGCGGGGATGGCGGCTTATATCAAACGCCTGCGCCCAGAAATTAAAATTATCGGTGTAGAGCCCACTGACGCCAACGCCATGTATTTAAGCTTGAAGCTGGGCGAGCGCATTACCCTACCGCAAGTTGGCATCTTTGCCGATGGCGTGGCAGTGAAGCAAGTAGGGGAAGAGACTTTCCGCCTGTGCCGCCAATTTGTCGACGATGTAATTTTGGTTGATACCGACGCCATGTGCGCGGCAATTAAAGATGTATTCGAAGACAATCGCTCAATTCTAGAGCCTGCCGGTGCGTTAGCCATTGCTGGCCTTAAAGCCTGGGCCAAACGTGAAGGCAAGCAAGACGCCACGCTGATCGCCGTTGCATCTGGCGCAAATATGAATTTTGACCGCCTGCGCTATATCGCCGAGCAAGCCGAAATGGGCGAGCAGCGCGAAGCGATTGTGGCCGTGACTATTCCTGAGCAGCCGGGCTCCTTCCGCACTTTCTGTCAGCTGATTGGTGCGCGCAATATCACCGAATTTAACTACCGCTACTCCAGCAGCACCGAAGCGCATGTGTTTGTTGGCCTATCTATTAACGATCGCAGTGAAGTCATTGAGCTGATCGGCGAGCTGGCTACCGCAAAAATCGCCGCAGTCGATCTCACTGACAATGAACTCGCCAAGCTACATATCCGCCATTTAGTGGGCGGCAAAGCGCCCAATGTGCAAAACGAGCGGCTAATGCGTTTCGAGTTTCCAGAACGCCCTGGCGCCCTGCTCAACTTCTTGAATGGCATGAGTGGCGAGTGGAATATCAGCCTCTTCCATTACCGCAACCACGGTGCAGATTACGGGCGTATTTTGGTCGGTATCCAGGTACCGCCGCAAGACGACGACGCCTTTGCCGCTTTCCTACAAAAACTTGGCTATATGCACTGGGATGAAAGCGATAACCCCGCTTATGCACTGTTTTTGAGTGCTTAAAAAAACGGCCATCAATGATGGCCGTTTTTTTATACATTAATCGCGGGTTGCAGCGCGCATTCGACAACAATTAAATCAAATTACGCGCAGCTTCAATCACGATATCTACCGCAGTATGCTCAGCCAACTTCATGGCTTCTGCATCTGGGATTTCTTGCTGGGTGCGGTTTACGATCACACCCGCTACCATCCCTGCACGCCAGCCTTGAGTCGCGCACATGGTCAGCAGAGTTGCGGATTCCATTTCGTAGTTCATCACGCCCATCGCTTGCCATTCTTTCATCGAGCCTTGTAAGCTGCTCAGTACACGACCGCTGCAAGTATCGTAACGCTCTTGGCCTGGGTAGAAAGTGTCTGATGAAGCGGTTACGCCGATATGCAGTGGTTTGCCGGCTTTTTTAGCCGCGTTAACCAACGCAGTGGTGCAGTCAAAATCGGCCACAGCGGGGAAGCTCATCGGTGCAAAGTGCAAGCTTGCGCCATCCAAACGAACAGAACCTGTAGTGACAAGCACATCGCCCACATTGATATGCGATTGAATCGCACCGGTTGTACCCACGCGCAAGAAGGTGTTAATCCCCAGCTGTGCCAGCTCTTCAACCGCAATCGAAGTAGAAGGGCCGCCAATACCTGTCGAGCAAATCACAATTGGTTTGCCATCTAGCTCAGCAAGGTAGGTAGTGAATTCGCGGTGACTAGCCAACAACTTAGCATTGCTCATTTTTTCAGCAATACGCTGCACACGGGCAGGGTCACCCGGCACAATCGCAAGAGTGGCACCGGCTAAATCGCTTTTAGCGAGACCTAAATGGAAAACTTCAGATTTAGACATGAGAGTCCTTCAATTTAAAAAAAACGAACCCAAACCTTGAACCACGGAGGACACAGAGAACCACGGAGAAAACAATCATTTCCTCGTATCACCTCGCCTTCTCAGGAATTCCACGTTTTATAGTTTGAGTTTAAATTTGAGATCTAATCGTAGGGTGGGAGAAGCCTGCCGCTGTTTCATCACAAAACTTGGCGGGTTTCACCCGTCCTACGATTTTGATATTTAAAGCGCGGGTGTATCTTTTGGGTCGAGGTAGAAAGCTCCCGGCAGCAGATCGCCTGCGGTGGTGATTTCCATATCGTCTTTCATATTGCCCAAAATCACTGGCAGCACTGGTGTGCCGATTTCGATCATCACCTGACGGCAAGCACCGCAAGGCGCGATCGGGCCGGGGGTATCGCCCACGACGGCAATGGCAGAAAAATCACCCGGCTTATAACCATTGGCAATGGCGCTAAACAAAACCGTGCGCTCTGCACAATTGCACAGGCCATAAGACGCGTTTTCTACATTGCAGCCGTGAAACACGCGGCCGTCTTTAGTAATCAGTGCCGCGCCGACCAGAAAACGGGAATACGGTGCGTAGGCCGAAGTTCTGGCAATACGGGCCTGATCGAGTAATTCTTTTGCATCGAGTTCTTCACGTGTCATGACTTACTCCAGAAAAGCTTTCCCAACCGGGAAAGAAGAAAGATTGAACCAGTTAGCCAGACTCTGACCAACGTCTGCGAAAGATTCGCGAATACCAATGCTGCCAGCCGGAACACACTTGCCGTAGACCAAGACCGGCACATGCTCACGAGTGTGCTCGGTGCCCGGCCAAGTTGGATCGCAGCCGTGATCAGCCGAGATAATCAAAATATCGTCATCTTTAAGCAGAGCCAGCATTTCTGGCAGGCGCTTATCAAATAATTCCAAGCCACGGGCGTAGCCCGCTACATCGCGGCGGTGGCCAAATTTCTCGTCAAAATCCACAAAATTGGTCATCACAATGCTGTTGTCCGGCGCCTCAATCGTAGCTTTTAGCGTGGCATCCCACAGCGCGGTTAAGCCACTGGCTTTAATGCCCTTAGTAATGCCGCAATGCGCGTAAATATCAGCGATTTTGCCGATAGAAACCACCGTGCCGCCTGCATCGGTCAGCTTTTCTAGAACTGTTTTAGCCGGCGGTGCAACGGCGTAATCATGGCGATTGCCGGTACGAGCATAAGTGGCTGGTGTTTCACCATTAAATGGGCGGGCAATCACGCGGCAAATATTGTATTGCAGCATTTCTTCATGAGCGATCTGGCATAGCTCATAGAGCTTTTCTAAGCCAAAGCTTTCTTCGTGCGCAGCAATCTGAAATACCGAATCGGCCGAGGTATAAAAGATTGGCTTGCCGGTAGCGCGATGCTCATCGCCCAGCTTGGCGATAATATCGGTACCCGAAGCGTGGCAATTACCCAAATAGCCGGGCAGGCCCGCACGCCTTACCAAGGTTTCCAACAGCTCTGGCGGGAAGGTATCGGTTTTTTTGGTGAAATAGCCCCAGTCAAACAACACCGGCACACCGGCTAATTCCCAGTGCCCTGATGGGGTGTCTTTGCCGGACGAAATCTCAAAAGCTGCGCCATAGGCTGCAGTCGGCTTGATCGTAGCGGATAAACCAGCAGGCACTTTGCCGCTGGCTAAGCCACAAGCCAAGCCCATTCCCAGCTTTTCAAGATGAGGGATTTTCAGCGGGCCGCTGCGATCAATATCTGCCTCTCCATTGAAACAACGCTCAGCAATATGACCAAGCGTATTGGAGCCTACATCACCAAACTTGTCTGCATCGGGTGCTGCACCGACACCAAGTGAATCCATAATCAAGAAGATGGCACGCATGGGTGACTCCTTAGGGCGGGTGTTTACCCGCCAAAATAATACTATTAATAAATAATCGGATTGCTAGCAACGGCAACTAAGCCATAAGTAAACGCAGCCTGTATTTCTTGCACCGCCAGCTCGGCCGCCTGTGCGTTTTGTGCATGCACAATCGCCAATGGCTCGCCTACCCTTACTTCCTGATCTAAGCCAGCAATTTGGGTAATACCTACCGCGTAATCGAGTGCATCACCTGGCTTACGACGGCCACCGCCCAGACCCACTACAGCCATACCCAGTGCACGGGTGTCTATACCCACAATAAAACCATTTTGCGCCGCTGGCACCGCAATTTGGAGCGCAGCCTGTGGCAGATATTGCGCTGGCTTTTCTATAAAATCAGCTGGCCCGCCCAAACCAGCAATCATCCGGCCAAATATCTCTGCCGCACGGCCGCTATCTAGCGCCACCATCAGTTTACTTTCTGCGTCGGCCACATTCGCCGCAAGCTTGCCCAGTACCAGCATTTCGCTACAGAGCGCCATCGTTACTTTATGCAAACGTAGAGGGCGATGTTTACCGCTTAAGTAATCCAGCGCACAACGCACTTCGATGGCATTGCCGGCACATGGAGCCAATGGCTCGTTCATATCGGTGAGCAGCGCGGCGGTGGGTAGGCCTGCGCCATTACCAACCTCAACAATGCTGGTCGCCAGCTCACGCGAAGCGGCCAGATTAGGCATAAATGCGCCGCTGCCTACTTTGACATCCATCACCAGCGCATCCAGCCCTGCCGATAGTTTTTTCGAAAGAATCGAGCCGGTAATCATGGCAACCGATTCCACCGTGGCCGTCACATCACGAATCGCATAGAGGCGTTTATCCGCAGGGGCTAGATCACGGGTCTGGCCGATAATGGCCACGCCGACTTCACGCACCGTTTTGCGAAATAGCTCGGTGCTTGGCTCGGTGTTGTAGCCGGGAATAGCATCAAATTTATCCAGCGTGCCACCGGTATGGCCCAAGCCATGGCCAGAAATCATCGGCACAAAACCGCCACAAGCCGCAATCATTGGCCCAAGCAACAAGGAAACCAGATCACCCACACCGCCAGTTGAGTGTTTATCCAACACTGGGCCGGATAAATCTAGGCTGCGCCAATCTAAAACCTGCCCAGAATCACGCATTGCCAGCGTCAGTATCACCCGCTCATCCAGCGTCATCCCTTTAAAATAAACCGCCATTGCAAAAGCTGCGATCTGGCCTTCTGAAATACTCTGATCGCTGATGCCGCGTACAAAAAAGCGAATTTCATCGCCACTCACCACACCGCCATTACGTTTTTTGCGGATAATTTCTTGTGGTAGAAACATATAAACCTCTAATGAACGATGTAGGGTAGTCAACCAGCGGCTCACGCATTATGTAAAAGCGTGAACACACCCACCCTGCGTTAGGGTTCTTGACTCGGTGCCTATCAATACGCCGATTTTGCCGTTGCGCCTGCTTCGTGGCCCAAGGTGGTCAGCAAGCTACCCATCAGGCTGGATGCGCCAAAGCGGAAAGTCGCAGCTTGCGCCCAATCTGGCCCCATGATGCGATCCGCAATCGCTAAGTATTCCAGCACATCTTGTGCAGTACGCACGCCGCCTGCAGCCTTAAAGCCAACCGCTTTGCCACTGTCTTTAATCGCCTGAATCATGATTTCAGCGGCTTCTTGCGTGGCATTGACCGGCACTTTACCAGTAGATGTTTTAATAAAATGCGCGCCTGCAGCGATTGAAATTTCGCTGGCTTTACGAATCAGCGCTGGCGTTTTTAGCTCGCCGCTTTCGATAATCACTTTCAGAATTTTGTCGCCAACGGCTGCGCGGCTTTGTGCCACCACATCAAAGCCAACTTGCTCATCACCTGCCATCAGTGCACGCCATGGGAACACCACATCCACTTCGTCTGCGCCATTGGCAATGGCGGCGGCTGTTTCAGCAGCCGCTTCAGCCGGTGTTGGCTCGCCCTTAGGGAAGTTAGTCACGGTGGCAACCGGAATATTCAAACCATGAGCCGCCAAGGCTGCTTTTGCGGTGGGTACAAACTGTGCGTAAACACAAAGTGCAGCAGGATTGCCTACCGGAGTTTTAGCCGATGCAGCCAAAGCTTCAATCGAAGCCACGGTGTCAGAATCGTTCAGCGCAGTTAAATCCATTAAATGCAAGCCACGCAGGGCTGCAGCACACAGTTGATTTTGAGTAGTCATGATTTTTCCTTTAACAAAATATTTGAGCGGTTCGCCTCAAAGATGAAGCTTGATCTTGATCTTGATCTGAGCATGTTGGGTTACGCTTGTTTAATTGGTAAATACGGCCAACAAACAAGCTAACCCAACCTACCCAACTAGCCACTAGGCTCTGTTGACTTGTATTTCACAAGGGAAAAATCAACAGAGTCATCAATTTAATACTTTAAAGCCTTAAGCCATACTGATAAACAAACCAGCAATCGTTGCGCTCATCAGATTAGACAGCGTTGCAGCAGCCACTACGCGCAAGCCATAACGGCTTACTTCGGAACGGCGCTCTGGTGCTACCGAGCCAAAACCACCGGCCAAAATAGCAATTGACGAGAAGTTGGCAAAGCCACACAGGGCAAAAGACAGAATCGCCAGCGTTTTAGCGTCCAATACTTGCAGGCCAGCAGCCGTTACCGATGCCGCGTCTTTAAGGTAAGGCGCTAAGCCAACAAAGGCCACAAACTCGTTCAAGATCATTTTTTGGCCAAGAAAGTTACCCGCCAGCGCCGCATGCTCCCAAGGCACACCAATCAAATAAGCCAATGGCGAGAACACCACACCCAGAATCAATTCCAGATTATATTCAGGATGGCCAAACAAACCACCCACACCCGCAACCAAACCATTTACCAGCGCAATCAAACCAATAAACGCCAGCAACATTGCGCCTACGTTCAGGGCAATTTTCAGACCCACCGATGCACCAGCAGCACCCGCTTCGATCAGATTAGCCGGACGCTCATCATCAAAAGTCAGGTCTTTGATTTCTACTTGGCTTTCTTCGGTGCTTGGGCAAATGATTTTGGCAAATAACAAACCACCTGGAATCGCCATAAATGAAGCGGCAATCAGGTATTCCATACGCACGCCAAGCCCTGCATAACCCGCCAATACCGAGCCTGCAATCGCCGCCATACCGCTAGACATCACCGCAAACAGCTCAGGGCCGCTCATGGTTTTCATAAACGGCTTAACCACCGCAGGCATTTCGCTTTGACCTAAGAAAATAGTCGTTACCGCTGAAAAAGATTCCAACTTGCTCACGCCCAAGAGCTTTTGGAAGATGGTGCCTAGAATAGTAACGATCCAGCGCATTACACCGAGGTAGTAAAGCACTGAAATAAATGAAGTCATAAAGATAATCATGGGTAACACACGGAATGCAAACACAAATCCGCCGTTGCCAAACACCTCAAACATTTTTTTATCGACTAAGCCGCCGAATAAAAAGGATATTCCGTGATTGCCGTATTCCAATACATGATTTACGGCATTAGCCACATTCAGCAAAATATCTTTACCAAGTGGGATAAATAGTACAATTGCGCCAATAGAAATTTGGGTTAATAGTGCTGCAATAATAACACGGGGTTTAATTGCTTTTCGATTCATTGAAAGTGCAAAAGCAATCAACAATAGAACAGCGATACCTATTAGGCTGCGTCCAACTTCAAACATCTTCGTCTCCTGAAATTTCACATACCGCTTTATTTAGCATGCGCTGCGGCTTGTTTTTTACGGGTTTTCACTCAGCCTGCAATATAGGCTTGGCAATATTTGAATAAATAAGGTGTTTTACTTATTCGACAAACACTAAAAACCAAGCTGAATGTTTAGCAACTCCACTCATGTAAGGGAAATAGCTTGTTTTCAAAAAAAACGGCACATAATAAATGTTTTTCACACAATAAAACCAAATTTCCTCACCAATTATCAGGAAAAACCAATTTTCATCCGCTTATATTTTCAATTATCGTAAGAAATAAAATATGCCGTTTTATTTGAGAGATATCAAAAAAGGCACCCGCTTTGTAGCGGGTGCCTTTTTTGATCGAAAAATAACAATCTATACTTTTAAACTGAATAAATCCGCGAAGTTTGATTTCAAAAAATGAGATGCTTAAATTAATTATTAATATTAAAAATAATTTAACGATTATTTCTCACCCATTCTAACCATGGCTTAAATAATTCTGGGCTACGCGCCGCGACTACTGATCTTTGCCAGATATGATCTTGCCAATAATTATCTTGATGAATGCTGGCAATTTGCCCACCGGATTCCAGCAAGATCAGTACGCCTGCAGCGTAATCCCATAATTTTTGCGAGCCATGCAGCATTAAATCCGTACGCCCAGCCGCCAGCCAGCACCAGTCTATCGTGGACGAGCCGTAGTTACGCAGACTACTAAATGGCGCAACACTGACCACCCGCGCAGGCAAGCGCCCGCCTAGGTACTTTGGCTCCACCGCGGCTACCGCCTCACACAAAGACTTAGGCATCTCGGTGCGTAGTGGTAAAGATCGCCCATTCATCCATGCGCCATAGCCTGCGGCAGCCGAAAAGCACTCGTCCAAGGCGGGCACATACACCACACCCAATACAGGCCGCCCTTGGCGAAATAAGGCAATCGATACCGAAAAGTGCGGCAAACCATGCACAAAATTGGTGGTGCCATCAATCGGATCAACAATCCACAGCCCGTCTGCATGGTTTTCCCACAGCGCTTTTTGCTGGGCGATGCTCATTTCCTCACCCAGCACAGGGCAATTCACAATCTTAGGGAGCTCACGCTGCAAAGCCGCTTGCGATGCCATATCAGCCTGGGTAAAAAGGCTACCATCTTGTTTACGTCCTGACGCTACCTGTTGAAAACGCGGCATAATTTCTTCAGCCGCCACACGCCTAGCCAAAGCCACCAGATCAGATAAACGCTCAAAATCGCTCACAGCTTTCTCCCTTGTTTACCTCCCATTGTAAGGCAGTAAGATGACTTTGTTGCATGTGCACATAAAAAAACGCGGGTAGAAATTGTGGCTCGTAAAACAGATACCCCTCCTTGTGCGTTAAGTAATTTGACGTTGCATTAGCAAACAACAAAGAACGTAAGGATCCACGATCTAAATATAGGGCTTAAATCTCCCCCTTGAAGCACGCCGAAACGAGGAATAAGCAGCTCGGTATTTCGGAAAAGGGGTAGCGGGCTTGCTCCCGAGCAGCCTTTTTCGCCGAGCCGATTATCCGCAGTGAGGGGCTTTCGTGCTGGTCGGGGCGGCCTTCTTTGGCTTCGTTTCTTGGCCGTTCAAGAAAGGAAGGCCCCCGCGGTGGCTACCGCTCCAAAATCAACGTGCCGAAGGCACTAAAAAGCTCCTTCTCAATTTGATTAGCTCTTATGAGGTGCACCCGCGTATTTTTCAACATGGCTCGCGGGTTTCACCCGCCCTACAAAAGATCCCACCCATAAAAAAACCGCCCCCCCATCAGGAAAGCGGTTTTTGTGAGTGTTAATCAGCTAAACAGCGCTAATTAATAAGGCCACTTCCAGTTTTTAACTTCTGGCATATCGTCGCCGTGTTCTGCGATGTATTGGCCGTGTTCTACCAATTTATCCGACAGTTTTTGACGAACATGAGCGCCGATTTTTTGCAGCGCTGGCACACGATCGATCACGTCGATGGCTAAGTTATAGCGATCCAGCTTGTTCACTACCACCATATCAAACGGTGTAGAGGTCGAGCCTTCTTCGATATAACCACGCGCATGGATATTGCTATGACCATTGCGACGGTAAGTCAGGCGGTGAATCAGCCATGGGTAGCCGTGGAAGGCAAACATCACTGGCTTATCGGTAGTAAACAGCGAATCAAACTCACGATCTGTTAAGCCGTGTGAGTGCTCTTCTTCTGGCTGCAAGGTCATCAAATCGCAAACGTTTACAAAGCGGATTTTCAGATCAGGGAAGTGTTGGCGCAGCAAATCAGTTGCAGCCAGTGCTTCCATGGTCGGTACTTCACCCGCGCAAGCCATAACTACATCTGGCTCGCCGCCTTGATCATTAGACGCCCAGTCCCAAATCCCCAGACCCTTAGTGCAATGGGTAATGGCTTGATCCATGGTCAGGTATTGCAGCGCTGGCTGCTTACCTGCAACCACTACGTTTACATAGTGACGGCTGCGTAATACGTGATCGGTTACGCTGAGCAGGGTGTTGGCATCTGCTGGCAGGTAAACGCGGATTACTTCTGCACGCTTGTTGATCACATGATCAAGGAAACCCGGATCTTGATGGCTAAAACCGTTGTGATCCTGACGCCATACGTGTGATGTCAGCAGGTAGTTCAGCGATGGCAACGGTTTACGCCAGTTGATGGTACGTGTTGTTTTCAGCCATTTTGCGTGCTGATTAAACATCGAATCAATAACGTGGATAAACGCTTCGTAGCAGCTGAAGAAGCCGTGACGACCGGTCAAGTTGTACGCTTCCAGCCAACCTTGGCAAGTATGCTCAGACAAGATTTCCATCACGCGGCCATCTTGCGCTAGGTAATCATTGTTTTTATCAGCTTCAAGATAATCAGCAAACCAAGTTTTACCCGATACATCGAACACATCGTTCCAACGGTTGGATGCGGTTTCATCCGGCCCAAAGATACGGAAATTCTTTTGCTCTTCGTTCTCTTCCATCACATCACGCAGGAATTTACCCATCACGCGAGTGGCTTCGGCGTTTACCGTACCTGGCTTATCAAAAGTAACCTCGTATTTGCGGAAATCTGGCATGCGCAGATCTTTAGACTCTTGACCATGCACCACGGGGTTAGAACCCATGCGCAACGCGCCTTCCGGTGCTAGCTCAGCCAGATCGGCCTTGAACGAACCATCGGCATTAAATAACTCTTCTGGACGATAGCTCTTCATCCAGTTTTCTAAGTTGTGGACGTTTTCTTCATCGATATCAGAGAACGGCACTTGATGGCTGCGCCAGTAATCTTCAACTTTCTTACCCTTAATTTCTTTCGGGCCAGTCCAGCCCTTAGGCGTACGCATCACAATCATTGGGTAGCGTGGGCGAACGATAGGCACGCCAGCATCCATTTCCGCCTGTGCTTTCGCGCGAATCGCATCCAGCTCAGCCATACACAGATCCATGGTCGCAGCCATTTTTTGATGGATCTCGGTAAACGATTCATTCTTTTCATTGAATGTTTCGGTCTTCAGCTCAACAAAGTGCGGCTTGTAACCAAAACCTTCGAACATCTTGGTGATTTCTTCGTGGCTAATACGGGATAGCAGGGTTGGATTAGCAATCTTGTAGCCATTCAAATGCAAGATAGGCAGCACAAAACCATCGTTCACTGGGTGCAGGTATTTATTCGAGTGCCAAGAAGCCGCCAGCGGGCCAGTTTCAGCTTCGCCATCACCCACAACGGCGATCACCGTTTGAGTTGGATTATCAAATGCAGCACCAAAAGCGTGTGAAAGCGAATAACCCAACTCGCCGCCTTCGTGCATCGAGCCCGGAGTTTCTGGTGCTACGTGCGAAGGAATACCGCGTGGGAAGGAGAATTGCTTAAACAGGCGTTGCATACCGGCCGCAGTACGGTCGATATGTGGATAAAACTCTTCGTAGCTGCCTTCTAGATAAGTATTTGCCACCAAACCTGGGCCGCCATGCCCCGGGCCAGTGATATAAATCATTGGGCTTTTGCGTTGTTTAATAATGCGATTGGCGTGAACATAAATAAAATTCAGACCGGGCGTCGTGCCCCAATGGCCAAGCAGACGTGGCTTGATGTGAGCAAACTTCAGTGGTTCGCTAAGAAGCGGATTATCTAGCAAGTAAATTTGGCCAACTGAAAGGTAATTAGCCGCACGCCAGTAAGCGTGCATTTTATCGATTTGTGCAAGAGATAGCGGTTGAGTCACGTAACACCTCGTCTAGAATTGCTGATCGGAAAATCTTTTTATCAAGCATTTAAATGAGTACCTAAGCTAGGGTCTGTTGACGTTTCATTCACGGCTGCGTTTGGCCCAGTTTTGGGGCTGAACAAGGAGAAAATTGCGACATGGTACGAGTACCATCAGCGATTTTTAACGCTGTGCAGCCCCAAAAGTGGGCTAAACCCGAAGGGCTGAGCCGGAAAATGGCCATTCACTGCGTTATGCTCCTCGACAATAACCCGTTATTGCCTTCGTCACATGCCTTGTGCTTGGCCATTTTCCAGCTCAGCGCAATTGTGAATGAAACGTCAACAGACCCTAGACCTTTGTCATCACTGTACGTTCCCATTTATTAACTTTTTGACACTTATTCCTTGCCCACCTGTTAAGGCCAGTGGTTGTTCTAGCTTCTTCACAAACGACTATACACAGCGCTTCATTTGAAACTTCTGACTAAGGTCAATGCTTTACCTTTTTGATAATAAATATTTATTACTGCGCCAAAAATCATTTAAAGCTAATTTGCCTCATCATCAAGTTAGAAAAACCAACTTAATGCTTTACACCAACTTACGTAATAATAAAAAAACATAAAAGTATTGCTAATACACACACATCCAAGCAAAGCATCGTTAAAGCCTTTACTCAGAATAGACGTCTAAAAAATGGACACCTGCTAAGCAAGTGCCCATTCGTAATCATAAAATATGCATATTTAAAATGAATGGCTAAAGAATACCAAGGTCATCACAATAAATAGCGGCAATAATATTACGCATGACCAAGCCATATAGCCAAAGAAGCTAGGCATTTTAATCCCACGGTCTTCAGCAACGGCTTTCACCATAAAATTAGGTGCATTACCGATATAACTCAGTGCACCCATAAATACAGCACCTGAAGAAATAGCCAATAGCGTAGATGCCATTGGCCCCATCATATAAGCCGCATCACCATGAGCAAGATTAAAGAACACTAAATAAGTTGGTGCATTATCTAAAAATGCAGATAACACACCCGTCATCCAGAAATACATATAATCAATCGGCCCACCGCTGGCATTAGATACAGTATTGACTAACGGCGCTAAATGCCCCGCTTCACCTGCCCGTAAAATAGCAATTGCAGGTGCCATCACAATAAAAATGCCCGCAAAAAGCTTCGCCACTTCTAAAATAGGACCCCAGTTAAAATCATTACCTGCACGTATTGGCTTCGGTGTAAATTTCAATGACACAAGAGCAATGACTAATAAGAGCAAATCACGCATTAAATCTTGGATCTCGAGCTCAGTGCCTGCAATATGCCAAGAAATACCTGGCTTCCAAATACCTGACATCACAACAGACGCAACTACGGCAGCAATTAAAAAGAAATTAAATTTTCCATGGATTTTAATCGGCGTGTCTTTAGTTGGGTCACGCGGCAGTACGCCTTCCTTTTTAAAGTAATAGCTATCGATAAAATAAAAAACCGTTAGCAATACCCCTGCGGCAAAAGCAACTAAAGGCAACATATGACTAAAGGTCCAGAAAAAATCTACCCCTTTTAAAAAGCCAAGAAATAAAGGCGGATCGCCCAGTGGAGTTAAACCACCACCAATATTAGCCACTAAGAAAATAAAAAACACCACCACGTGTACATTATGCTTGCGATTATCGTTGGCCTTAATTAAAGGTCGGATAAGCAGCATCGCCGCACCGGTGGTTCCCATAATGGACGCAAGCACAGTACCTAAAGCCAAGATACCGGTATTTAACTTGGGAGAACCATGCAAATTACCCCAAACCAAAATACCACCCGATATGGTGTACAAGGCAAATAGAATCAAGATAAAGGGAATGTACTCATCAATCATTGCATGAGCAATCACCCCCAGCGAAGTCGACACACCAAACACTGCGGTAAATGGCAGCAAGAAACACGCAGCCCAAAATGCGGTGATCTTACCAAAGTGTAAATGCCAAAAGTGCGGCGCAAATAAAGGAAATAGCGCAATCGAGAGCAAAATACCCACAAAAGGCAGCGCCCAAGCCAAGCTTAATTCTGCCCCATTAAAATCAGCAGCCAGCGCAAAGGCTGGCAACACGCTTAAAACTGCAAAGAGGATTTTTTTCATTTTTGAATAAATTCTATTTTGTAACCATCAGGGTCTTCAACAAAAGCAATCACCGTGCTGCCATGCTTCATAGGGCCTGGCTCACGCACAACCTTGCCGCCTTTTTGCCGAACTTCTTCACAACAGGCATAAATATCATCGATTTCAATCGCGATATGCCCATAAGCATTGCCCAGATCGTATTGTGCGGTATCCCAGTTATGGGTTAGCTCCAATGCCGTAGCGTTGACTTCATCGTCATAGCCTAAAAATGCCAGAGTAAAGCGGCCTTCGGGGAAATCTTTGCTGCGTAATAAGCGCATACCGAGTACTTCGGTGTAAAACTTGATAGAAAGCTCCAGATTGCCCACACGGAGCATGGTATGTAGCAAGCGCATGACGATTGTCCATATCATTGAAAAACCTGAGTTTACCGTGTTTCACTCCACTTGCAGCATGCAAGCTTTTACATAAATTCACGGTTGATATAAAAAAAATTCTTACTTTTCAATCGAGCAAAGATTGCATATTCAGCACCAATCGCCTCTAGATTCTTATAAATAAATAATGATAAAAATCAGCAGCTAACCGATGAAATATTGAGTTACTGATTGATTTTGGCTGTAAGGGGCTTGACACAAATTAAATTATCCTTATAATGCGACCTCTCTGAAGTGTGAGCGGGTCGTTAGCTCAGTTGGTAGAGCAGCGGACTTTTAATCCGTTTGTCGCAGGTTCGAATCCCGCACGACCCACCAATCACACAGTATTTGCAGGGCTGTTAGCTCAGCTGGTAGAGCAGCGGACTCTTAATCCGTAGGTCGACAGTTCGAATCTGTCACAGCCCACCAGTTTAAATACATCAATATTGCCCTTTATGGGTCGTTAGCTCAGTTGGTAGAGCAGCGGACTTTTAATCCGTTTGTCGCAGGTTCGAATCCCGCACGACCCACCAAAAATACTAAATAAAGCCCAGTCTTCAGATTGGGCTTTATTTTTATCTGCTCCACATGCCCCGCCTCCCCGCAAGCTAGATCGCTCTATACTGAGATGGTTTTCCTTGTGCTCACTGTATTTAGGTTAAAATTTATTCTTACACCCTCCAAATTAGAAAAAGCCCCCAACAAGACATCCTATCAGTAGGGTAAGACCGCTCGAATGATTGGCTCATTAAATGCAATAAACGGTATTTTATTGCTGCTACTCACTTTAGCAATCGTGCAGATATACCGCTTAAGGCGTAAAAGCCAGCGCTACCAAGCTTTGCTTGATGGCATACCTGATTTAGCGTGGGTAAAAGATAATCGCAGCCGCTTTGTAATTATTAGAATATCCGTGATCCAAATCAGCTGATTGGCAAAGATGACTATTTTTTATCTACGGCCGATTTAGCCGCCAATGATCAGGCCGACGATATGCGAGTTATGCAAGCGGCCAAAGCGCTTCGCTTTGAACACAATTTTGAGCATTTTCGCGATGGCTCCCGTTGGATTAAGCTGATTAAAGTACCGGTTTATATGCATGGCTAGATTATTGGCACCGCAGGAATTGCCCGAAATATTAGCGAGCGTAAAACAGCGGAAGAGCGTTTATATTGGCTAGCCCATCACAATCCGCTCACTCAATTGGACAATCGCACTTATTTAGCCAATATACTCCAGCATAAAATTGATACCGCTCAGCCGTTATTGATTTAGACCACTTTAAGCGCATCAACGATGCGCTGGGGCATATAGGGCAGGCGATCAAACTTTAACACTAGTAGCAGCCAATCTACTCACCTTAGACGCCGAAATATTCAGGCTAGGTGGTGAAGAATTTGTGTTACTGGATCAAGCAGCAAGGGCCGATGCGATGAACCAAGCCTTAATGCAGCTATCAAATATCTCAATTACCATCGAAGGCTTGCAATTTGAACAAGCCTTTACTGCCAGCCAAGTAAATTTCCCTCAAGATGGCAAGACGGCGAAACAACTATTAAAACACGCAGACGTGGCCCTTTACGAAGGCAAAGCCTTAAGCCCTTGGCATATTCGCCGTTTTGAATCACATATGGCCACTTAGGCAGTAAGGCAATTAGAACTAGAGCGCGATTTACGCCGCGCCTTGTAAGAACTGCAATTTAGACTGGTTTATCAGCCACAAGTACGTTTAGTTAATCAGCAATTAATTGGCTTGGAAGCCTTAATTCGTTGGCACCACCCAGAACGGGGTGAAATTAGACCCTGTGATTTTATTCCCTTCGCAGAAAAAACCGGCATCATTTGTGGCATTGGAGATTGGGCTTTAGATCAAGCCATTGCTGAGCTTAAATCTTGGGACGCACTTGGGCTGCCCTTAGTCCCCATTTCGGTTAATGTTTCGGCACTGCAGCTAGGAATACCCAATTTTGCTGCCAGCGTTATTGCCCGAATACACACCTTACCCACCCTAATACGCTGCATATTGCGTTGGAGCTCACGGAATCATCCTTGATGTATCATCACAAAGCCATTGAAAGCATAAAAGCACTCAGCGCCACGCACATCCCTTTGTTTATGGATGATTTTGGCACTGATTACTCTCATTTATCTCTTATTTCACAATTATCTTTATCCAAATTAAAATTTGATCGCAGCTTAATTAAAAACATTGCCAATAACCATTCCCAACAGCGCGTGTGCCATGCGCTACTTGATTTAGCCAGCGCTTTAGATTTAGAAATTATTGCCGAAGGCATAGAAACCCCAGAAGAAGCGCATTGGCTTTTTGCACAGGGCGTTTTATATGCACAAGGACTTTGGTTTAGCCATCCACTAGAGAGCGATCAAGCCATTGATTACTTGAATTCCAACTAACAATACCACTCTGTATTTGCTCTGCTCATTATGCAGTCTAATAACGGCTTATTATTTAATTTAAGCGGAGTTAGATTATGCGTGTTTTTACAGCTTGGCATTTTTTAGCTCCATCTGCCTCGCTGCCGAGCTCATGCTACAAACAGGGCAATTGAAAGTCGTCAGTGAGATGACTGCAGAGCACATCAAACAAATGGGGCAAAAGCCCTTGCAAAACTGCGAGCAGCTCAAGGTAGAGCAATAGTGAAACACCCTCATTATAGATATGCAATACCGTCAGCCCCATGCGGCCACAATCCACAGCGTAATTGAATTTAGCCCCGCCAGAGATAGCTACCAGTACGAACACCAAATACTGGCTCAAGGCAAAACTATGGTGCTAAAGGGTAGCGCGCGGCGCTTAGGGGAATGCAAATAGAGAGAGGGTTACGCCTCTCTCTATTTAAGTTGGGGCACGGCATGCCGTGCCTTAACTAAGCCTGAATAAACCCGCGAATATAGCTGAGCAGTTCTTCTTCTTGGTAAGGCTTGCCAAGGAAGGTATTCACGCCTAGCTCAAAAGCATAGTTTTTGTGCTTATCCGCCGTGCGCGAGGTAATCATAATAATAGGAATATGACGTGTTCCCTCATTGGCGCGCACGTTGCGGGTAAATTCAAAGCCATCCATACGCGGCATTTCGATATCCACCAACATTACATCAGGTTTGATATCAGAGAGCTGCTGCAAGGCATCCAAACCGTCTTTGGCAGTCAGAACTTGGAAACCTTCACGCGCCAATAAGCGCCCAGTGATTTTACGTACGGTCAGTGAATCATCAACAATCATCACTACCGGCGTGGTTTTCAGTGCTTCTGGGCTGATATGAATCGCAGTACTGCGCGTTTCCCCACGAGCCAACAGCGAAAGTGGGTTCATAATCATCACCACGTCACCGTTACCCAGCACCGTTGCGCCCGTTACGCCTGGAATCCGCGCTAATTGCGGCCCAATCGCTTTCACCACCACCTCTTGATTACGCAGCAGCTCGTCAACATGCAAAGCCATACGGCTGCTACCGCTACGTAGCAAAATAACGGTGTTATAGCGTTTTTGCTCTGGCACAGACTGGGTGTCGCCTAAAAGCCTTGGGAAATAGGCAAAGGGGTAGCGATAATCCATCCACTCTTGAAAGCGGTTTTCATAAATGCGCTCTAGTGGCCCCAACTTAATTTCCTGCACCTGCTCCACCATGCCAGATGGAATCGCATATTGCTGGCCATTAGCTTTCACCAAGACCACTTGCGTCACCGCCAAGGTCAAGGGCAGGTAGATGGTAAACGTAGTGCCAACGCCCGTTTCGCTACTTACATCAATGCGGCCACCCAAATCCCCTAGCTTATTTTTCACCACATCCATACCAATACCACGGCCAGATAAAGTGGTTAAGCTGCTAGCTGTAGTGATGCCCGGCTCAAAAATCAACTCAGTGACCATTTGATCACTGGCGCTGTTATTAATGAGACCTTTTTCAAGACCTTTAATACGCAAACTAGCTAAGTCTAGGCCCTTACCATCATCTTTTAGTAGCAAGACCAGCTCATTACCTTCTTGGCGAACTTCTACCTGTACTTCACCAAATTCTGACTTACCTAAGGCAAGCCGCTGCTCAGTGGTTTCTAAGCCATGATCGATCGCGTTACGCAGCATATGTTCAAATGGCGACATCATTTGATCGAGCACACCACGATCGATTTCTACTCGGCCACCACGTAATTCCAAGTTGACCTTCTTGCCAACCTCTTTACCGGTCTGACGAGTCAGGCGATATAGGCGCTCAGACAAGCTACTAAACGGCACCATGCGCACCCGCATCAGGCTTTGTTGCAGCTCCTTGGTCATTCGTGCTTGTTGGGATAACGCCGAGCTAGAATCGTCATGATTTTTCAACAAGTTTTGCTGAATAGTGGCCACGTCATTCACGCTTTCAGCAATAAAGCGGGTTACTTCTTGCAAGCGGGTAAAGCGATCGAATTCAAGTGGGTCAAAGTTTGCCTCATCCCCATCGTGCTCTTTCACCTTGGCCTGCATTTGAGATTCGGCTTGGATTTCCAGCTCACGCAGCTGGCTGCGCAAGCGATTTACGTTTTCTGTTAAATCGAGCAAGGATGATTTCATCGTCAGCATTTCGGCTTCAATACGCGATCGCGCAATCGATACCTCACCAGCCTGATTTACCAGCTGATCCATCAACTCTGATTTCACCCGGATCGTCGTGCTGGTATCCACTTCCGCCAGCTGCGCCACAACGGGAGCGATGACTTCTTCTGGCTTCTTGCCACTTTTTAGCTCATCGGCCAGCATTTGAATCAAATCAAAATCGGCCTCAAAGGCGTCTAAGAGCGATGTAGAATAATGGCTGCCTGCTGCCAGCAAGCGGCTTTCCATTTGATGGATCACCTCACCCATCCGCATCGCACCGGCCATCCGCGCACTACCTTTAAAGGTGTGTAAAACGCGGGCTAAAGCACGGGCATCTTTTGCATCCGGCTCTGGCAAACGTAAGCCGCGCAGTGACGCGCTGATTTGCTGAATCAGCTCGTCGGCTTCTTCAATAAACACCGGCAATAGCTGCTCATCGATATCGTCAAACTGCTCGCTATCTAGCTCCGCCTTACGCTGCAAGCCGTGCGTGTCTAGCAAAGGATCTAAGGAATCAGGATCAATCTCCAGCAAATCGGCCAAGGCCGCATGCTGCTCAAACTCAACATCATCTTCAAAGTCATCCAATGGGCCAGTAGCACTTGAAGAATCAACATCCAACAACCCATCTAATAGGGGTGAGGCAATAGTTTCTAGCTCGTTTTCACTGATTTTTTTGGCTTGCTCTGCCGCCACTTCCAAAGATGGCTCTGCTACTTGCAAGCCGTGTAAAGCCGGTTCAAGAGGCGTAGCAATATCCGCTTCAGCCAAATTAGGCTCAATAGCTAACAAGCCGTCTAATAATGGCGACTCTAGATGAGAAGGCGCTTTAGCATCGACTTCAAGGGCATGTTCAATAACTTCATCGGCCAGACTAGGCTCGGCGGCTAACAAGCTTTCTAATAATGGCGATTCGAGATGAGAAGGTACTTCAGCATCGGCTTCAAGGGCATGTTCAATCACTTCATCGGCCAGACTAGGCTCGGCGGCTAACAAGCTATCAAGCAAGGGCAATTCAAGATCATCGCTCGCCAATGTCAGCTCAGCCAGTTGGGCATCACTAGCAAGGCCTAAAGCACTCTCTAATGGGGCATCTACGAGATCGCTATGCAACTCGTGCAAATCTAAATCAAGTGGAGCTAGCTCTACGGCTTCATCTAAAGAAATTTCAAAAGGCTGAACACGCAAATTTTGCAGGGCGAGAATCTCTGCCTCAGCAAAACCTGGGGCTTGCAGCGCAAAAATTGCTTCTAGCATCGAAGCAATACGATTAACCGCTTGCACCAACACCGGCTCGTCCGCAATGACCGTTTCACCAAGCTGCTGCACTACGTGCTCTAGGGTATAGGCTAACTCTCCTAGGCTGCGGAAACCCGCCGTAGATGCAATGCCGCCCAAGGTATGAGCCGCCAATAAATAGGCCGATGGGTCGCTATTTTTATTTTGCAAGGTCGCCAGATACTGCGAAGCTTCATTACAAAACAACGCAAATAGAGATGCCGACACCGTTACGGTGCCTATCATCACTTCATCGCTGTCTCCCTGATCGGCGTCTACCGATAAATGAACGTGTTCTGCTGGCACAGCAGAGGACTCGTCCAGTTGCGCTTTTATTTTATCTACCAAGGCAATTAGATCACTTGCCTCGATCAGAGCAGAACCGGTGCTAGAAAGCTGCTGCACCCAGCCAGAAAATGCCCGATGCGCTTGCTCAAGCAAATCAAGAAGCTCGACGCTTGCCGAGCGTTCAATTTGCATCAGCTTATTCATAAGCTGCTCTATCGCCCACGCCACTTGCCCTAAGTGATTCAGGCCCACCATCCGACCACTGCCTTTTAAGGTGTGGAAACTGCGCCTTACAACGGTGAGTGCTTCGCGATCATGCGGGGTGTGTTTACAGATTCGTAACTGCTCTGCAATGCTAGCCAAGACCTCTGCCGCTTCTTCTAAGAACACTTCAAGCAACTCAGCGTCTACTGCGGCATCTGACACAGGTAAAGGCTTAGATGGGTCTGGCTGTGGTGCTACAACTGGGTTGATAGTCTCTAGTTCAGGCTCTTCTTCTAGCACCTCTAGTAAGCTATCTGCGTGCAAATCATTCGGCAGTGCACCAGAGAGCTTATCGATCATGCCCAGCAAAGATGCGGGCTCATCGCGGCTTTGTGCAATATCATCCAGATAAAAACCAAGGCTGGATAAACCCTCAGCCAAGAGTTCTAGCTCTTCTTGACCAGGCAGTAGTAGCTCACTACGAACAAATTGCTCAATCCGCTTTTGGCAAAGCTGCAATAACTCAACCGCCTGATGCTTATCCAGCATTTGCAATGCGCCTTGAATTTGGCGCAGGCTAGGCTCTACTTTAACCAACTCTGCATTGTGATCAGGATTACGGAACCATCCCTCCAATACATCTTCAACCATTTGTAAATTGCTACGCATTTCATGCGCAAGCTGCGCTTGCAATAAGCGCTCTTGTGCTTGGCGAGAAACCGCATCTAAATGAGGCACTTCGCTATTTAAAGCTGGATTTAATAAGCGCTGGCTCATTGCATCCACTTGCGCAGGGAAATCATCAGCCAAGAGCGGATAAATAGCCAAGCCGTTATCGATCAACAATAAAGCTGTTGCTACTTCCAAAGCCTGCCCATCGCTAGGGGCCAGTTTATTTAAGCGATGTATCGCTTGGTGCAATGCCTGCCATAAATCATCTAAACCAGGAATGCTTAAAGGGGCTGAACGCGAGGCCAAAGGCTCAAAATCTGCCAAAAAAGCGGCAAGGCGCTCAAGCTGACCGGAACAAATTCGGCTCCAAGCGTCTTTGCATACTGCCATATCATCCCGCAAACTGCGGGCCCGCTGCTTACGCAACACAGCCTCAGGGGAGAGTAAATCAGCATCTTTACCTGGCAATAAGCTATCCAAAGCAAACGATTTACGAAGACCAAGCGCCAAAGGACTGCTTGTTTCTATAACCAACAAAGCATATAAAATATCACGATACAGGCGCTCAGCCACCTTACCAGAGCCGTCGCTTAGGCGACGAAGCTGTAAATTTAGCCGTAAAATCAGTGATTTAAAATCGACATCTGCCGATGCGCGGTGACTGTTTAATCCATCTAACAAGCCTGCAGCCGCCCACCAAAAGTGCCGAGAAACAACGTTTGGTTGAGTCGCGGCAATCTCTGCCAAGCTTCTTGCCATAATGCTGGCAGCACCTACATCTTTGCTAATCCAATTTAGCAAGCCAGCCTCAAAACGCTGGCGACGCAGGCGAATAAAGCCACTCATCTCTTCAGGAGGCAGGCTTTTCAGCGGCAAACCAAGTGGCAATTCTAATTCGGATAATTGCGGGAAAAATAATTCAGCACCGCTTTCAGTCGCTTGGCGTAATGCCGCCAGCTTCTTAAAGCTAGCCAACAGTCTAAGCGGCTGATTAGGCGCGCCAGCGGAGAGCTGCTCTAGATAATGGCTGGCTTCGGCAATTGCACGCTGAATGGCCTCTAAGGCATCAGAGCTAAGCTCATCAGATGCAAGCGCCTGCTCAATTTCTTCACAAAACCGTGCCAAGCCCGTGAGCTCCACCATTTGCACAGCGCCATAAGCCTGATGCAGAAAAGTACGGGCATGCTTGAGCAATGCGCTATCGTTAGTCTCGCCAAATTGAGCCAGCGCTTGCGCTGCTTTTTTTAATGTTTGCTCGATTTCGCTCTTGACCCAGACCAGAGAGCCCAGATCGAATTCGGTATGCGCGCTCATTTAAAGCCTATTTTAAAGTGACACATTTAACATACAAACTATTTTCCCCGCGAAAAACACAAAAATAACGAAAGAAAATTAACAAACAAGGGTCATCAATATTCAATACGTTACGCGGCCCAACTTAGCTATTTTTAGTGTTTTTCGCGGATTAATAATATTTTTATTAATAACACTTATTAAAGCTTAAAGCCCGATGCTGAGTCTTTCAGCTCTTGCGCCAGTGCAGTCAACTGCCCCACCGCGGTTGCTGATTGCCTGGTCCCTGCCGAGGTTTGCTTGGTAATCGCCAAAATGTCGCGCATTGAGATATTCACTTTACTTGCCAGTAATGTTTGATCTTCGGTTTCATGCGCAATCGATTCAATCAAACGCGCCAAATCACGCGAAACCTGACCAATCTCAGTCAGCGCACGGCCAGCGGCATCGGATAGCTTCGCCCCCTCAACCACACCCTGTGTTGACACTTCCATCGCGGCAACCGCATCGTGTGTATCGGTTTGAATGGTTTTCACAATCGCACTAATCTGCTTGGTCGCCTCACCGGAGCGCTCCGCCAATCGTTGCACTTCTTCCGCAACAATAGAGAAGCCTCGGCCTGCTTCACCCGCCGCAGCCGCCTGAATCGCCGCATTCAATGCCAAAACGTTGGTCTGTTCGGTAATGTCAGAAATCAATTCAACGATTTCACTAATTTCTTGGGAGCTTTCACCCAAGCGTTTAATCCGTTTTGCAGTTTCTTGAATCTGCTCACGAATCTCACCCATCCCCTTAATCTGATTCTGTACCGCTTCAGCACCTTTTTCAGCAGCCATCAGGGAGGATTGCGCAACGTTGGCTGATTCAGCAGCATTGGAGGATACGCCTCGAATCGAGGTAACCATCTGCTCAACCGTGCTATTAGTGTCTTTAATCTCGGTGGACTGACGTTCCGCAGCGGCCAACAACTCATCCGAAATACCCTGCGCCTCTTGGGTAGCCGAGTTAACCTGACCAGTGGCACGGTTAATCTTGGTAATCAGAGAGCGCAGTTCTTCAATGGTGTAGTTAATCGAGTCGGCAATCGCACCAGTCAAATCTTCAGTAACCGAAGCGCGCACGGTCAAATCACCGTCGGCTAAATCGGCCATTTCATTCAGCAAGCGCAAAATAGCTTCCTGATTCTTTTTATTTTCAGCTTCCAGCACCAAACGGCGGCGAACGGCTTCTTGGTTAAATGTGCGTACCAGTAAAAAGAGAGCCAGCAAAGAAACTGCAATAAAAACCACTTGCAGGGTATTAATTAAAAAACCACCGACTCTGTTTTCATAGGTGTCAGCTAATTCACTGGTTTCTTTCAGTAGTTTTTCAGAATCCAAAACAATACTTTGGTTGGCCAAGCGCGAGCTGACCAAAGGCTGCATATTTTTAGAAAAAGAGGTCACTACAACTTCAAAATCTTGGAAACGGTTGCGAATGTCACTTAATTTACTTGCCATTTGCGAGCTTGAAATCGCCCGAATAGGTAATTCTGGATTTTTACCATCCCCAAATGCCGTCACGATTTCATTAAATACCGATGCATCTTTACCCAACAAGAACACCACTTCTGGGTTAATCAAGTCGCTCACCAAAACCGCATTCGCGTTTTTAGCCATCCGTTGCGACAGCATGGATAATTGGTGTGCGTAATCCAGCTCACGCATCGTGCCGCCACTCTCCCCAAGCATAGTGGTAAATTGCTGAATATTTTCCAGCAATGAGGCATCTGTACTATTAATTGAGCCCACCGATTGGCCCAAGCTCACCAAGGCTTTTTCTCGCTTAAGAATGGTGTCGACTGTTGGCCGAGATTTATTCGGTGCAAACGATTGCGCCCATGTTTGACGCACTGAATTAATTAATTCATCAGGACTTATTGCCAATAAACTAAAGAAAAAATTACTTGCGGATAATTGCGTTAAATTGCTATCAAACTTGCCATAGGAATCTTTCAGTGTGGCAAACGCATCAGGCTTACCCTGTACCGCTTGCGTAGATGCACGCGCAATACGCTGCGAAAGCATTTGCATTTCAGTGGATACCGCACGACGCTCGGCATAAAAGGAAGAGCTTTGAAAAGCAACAAAGGCCGTAACAATAAACAAGGCCGCTGAAACTAACATCACAATCAGTAATAAAGCCATTTGCTGCCGTAGCGGCAAGCCCCCAATCAGAGGAAGGGGTTTGTTTAGCTTTGCATCGTCGGCATCAGGCAAGCTGATCCGGCCCATAATTGTTGGTTTTGCAGGCTCAGAATTTTCTGGAACAGGAGCTGCTTTTTTAAGTCCGGAAAAGAGGCGTTTTACGCCATCCAGATTTAGTGCCATTTTGTATTACTCCCGATCCCGTATATATATTTATGAATGCTTCAAATGAACAATATCTTAAAAAACAACGCCCAATGGTGATCGCTACTCGCTCGAACACGCTTCAAACACACAGTTTAACACTGATAAATGGCACTTAAAGACGGGCTATATCTTTCAAAAAATGACTATATTTGACCTGTTTGCAAGAAAGCAGGCTGCGCAACTAATGCTTGAATATCTAAACTACGCCAAGTCATGCCTGCGGCATCACGATAGGCGTCCCCTACCCACTCTCCCGATCTTTCTAATGCCTGATCTGGCGTTAGATCGGCCAAATGCTTTAACCCCAACATCCGATCTACCAAAATAGCCGAATGCAAGATATGCCGAGGATGAAGAAGCAATAACCGAGCTGCTGGCGTGGCAGATAGACTGCCTGCACCAATAAATGCGGCTAAATCACTGACACTGACTAAATTACCGCGCAAATTTGCCACGCCTTTAAACCATGCATGCACTAAAGACACTGGCGATATAGCGGGTAAAGGCATTACTTCGGCAACATCAGATAAATCGAGCAACCAATTTTCTCCGCCTATTTTTACACCCAAACGGGCATCTACTTGAGCGGTAGCGGCAACACTTCTTAAGCGTGCCATTACCCCTTCTTGATATTCACGCAGACTAATCCGTTTGGCCATTATTTTTCCGCTAAATAGGCAGGTATTTTAAAACGCAATAAGTCATTTAATTTATTTTTAAACAAATTACAGTACTTATTGCGTGATCGATTTAAAATTTTACAGTGCTGCAATTTTAGCAAGCAACTCTTGAGAATCAACTGGTTTAACTACGTACTCTACTGCACCTTGCCTGCGCCCCCATACCATATCTGTTTCTTGGTTTTTAGAAGTACACATAATAATCGGAATATGTTTTGTGGCTTCATCACGGCTAATGGTGCGTGTCGCTTGAAAGCCATTCATCCCAGGCATCACCACATCCATTAAGATAAGGTCAGGCATAATTTCTTTGACCTTTGCTATGGCTTCTTCACCCGACTCAGCGGTCAACACTTGAAAGCCATTTTTATTGAGCAATTCGCCCAAAAAATGGCGTTCAGTTGGCGAATCATCGACGATCAATATTTTTCTAATACTCATTGCGGTTCTACCCATAATTAAAATCAAATACTAAGCTCGGCTACCCATTGATTTAGAGTGCTGCTAAATACAAGGTTAATCAAGCCTGATATGTGCACTAACAGCCTGCAGTAGGCTATCTTTGGTAAAAGGCTTAGTCAAATACTCGTCAGAGCCCACCATTCGGCCCCTAGCACGATCAAATAAACCATCTTTAGAAGACAACATGATAACGGGCGTCATTTTATAACGTGGATTCTTTTTAATCAGCGAGCACGTTTGGTAGCCATCTAGCCTTGGCATCATGACATCAACAAAAATCACATCAGGCAAGCGATCACTGATTTTGGCCAAAGCATCAAAGCCATCTTCGGCCAAAATAACCTCACACCCTGCTTGGCCAAGAAATATCTCAGCACTTCTACGTATGGTATTGCTGTCATCAATCACCATGACTTTTATTCCGGCGAGCTTTGACATTGCATTCCTCTCCTGTTCTTATATCGAAGCAGTATTGTGGATAATCTAAGCCATTTTTGCAGCGAAATATCATACACACGCCACAGTTTGAATCCTACATTGTATATACGACGAGCTGAGGCTGCACCCCAATATAAGATAATACTAAAGGATTAATAAGTAAATTAGTCAAAGATACGTGAAATAGAAAAAAGAAACCCCGGCCAAAGCTTGCATAGACCGGGGTTATATACGCTTTGGCACGTTGCCAAAGTACCCGCTCAGGGAGGAAAAAGCGGGAGGTGCAGGGGCGCACCTAAAATCAAGATAGGACGTTGGCATGGAACTGCAAGCCTGATTAGTCCCCGTCTGTCGGTTCTGAATTTCCTTCTCTTAAAGCATCATCGCCAGCAATCAAATTTTCACGGTAATTCATGGCGTCAAACCAACCACCAACAACCTTTTCCGTGATATCTACACCTAACTTTTTAGAGCTAGAAAAGAGCTGAACGGTAATCATGGACTCATCAGCAAACTCCGCTTCTACCTTACGTAGAATCGCAATTTGTTCTTGGCGATTAAGCTTATCGCACTTAGTTAAAATGCAATGAATCGGCTTACCCGTCGGGCGAAACCAATTCAGCATCTGTCGATCTAACTCAGTAAGTGGGCGACGAGAGTCCATAATGAGCACAAGGCCAATTAAATTTGTCCGACGGACCAGATATTGACTAAGCAATCTTTCCCAGTGTTGTCTAACTGACACAGGTACTTCAGCATAACCATAACCAGGTAAATCAACCAAACGATTATTCGCATTACCAAATTGAAAATAGTTGATGTGTTGAGTACGGCCTGGTGTTTTAGAAACAAAGGCAAGCCGCGTATGGTTGGCCAGTGTATTGATAGCACTGGACTTGCCGGCGTTGGAGCGACCGGCGAATGCAACTTCCATACCGTCAGCCGGAAGAGCCTTCAGGTCATTGACGGTTGTCAGGAATTGCAAGCCTTGAAAAAGCGACATTGGGTAACCACTGTGGTTTGTGAACAGGTCTTGTTATAGAATACCAGCATTTGAATGATCGTCGGCCGGTTCAGCTCGGCCAGATTGCACTTTTGAGGATAATACTTATGCGCCGTGCGCCTGTTGCAGCAATCATTGCCACACTTTTGATGATGGCCCCGACCGCATTTGCCGCCGGCAGCACGAAAGCAGATCCGGCTAAAGGTAAAATACTGGTTGATCAGGTCTGTGCAGCCTGTCATGGCGTAGATGGCAATAGCGCGGCTTCTGCCAATCCTAGCCTTGCAGGCCAACATCCTGAATATATTGTAAAACAATTGGCCGAGTTCAAGGCCGGTAAGCGCAAAAATCCCGTAATGATGGGTATGGCAGCGCCTTTATCCCCTGAAGACATGCAAAATATTGCCGCCTATTTCTCTACCCAACAAGCCAAAGATCGTGGCGCTTCTGATAAAGCGCTGATCGAAGCTGGTAAGAAAATCTATCGCGGTGGGATTATGGCGAAAGGGGTTCCTGCCTGTATGGCCTGCCACGGACCATCTGGTGCGGGCATTCCAGGGCAGTACCCACGTATGGGTGGTCAGCATTCAGCCTATGTACTGGCCCAGTTAAATGCTTTCCGCAGCGAAGATCCTAATGTTAGCCGTGCCAATAATCAGGTTATGAAAGATATTTCGAGCAGAATGTCAGACAACGAAATCAAAGCCGTAGCCGAGTACATTCAAGCACTGCATTGATTAAGGCGTTACTTGGGCAGCGTTGTCTCTTTGTGAGCGAGCGCTGCCACTCCCTACTGGAACTTTTTCCGGTATAAGGGATCTCTCGTTCAAATGTCACAGCTTGCATTGCTCACTTGAGATCCCCAGACCAAGGGGCCATTTGCCCCTTTTTGACTTCCTATGACACCCAAAACTTCCTTTTCTAAAGCGCTCTACGAGCTATTCTCGTCTATGCGCTTTGCCGTCAGCCTACTAAGCATTCTGGCTATTGCCTCAATGATTGGCACCGTGCTCAAACAAAACGAGCCTTATCCAAACTATAAAATTGAGTTTGGCGAATTTTGGTTTCAAGTTTTTCATCCGCTCGGCCTATTCGACGTTTACCACAGTGTATGGTTTTTGCTCATTCTGGTTTTTCTAGTGCTATCCACCAGCCTGTGTATTTGGCGGCAGTGGCCAGGCATCTGGCGCGATGTACGCGGTTATCGTGAAAACGCCACACAGAATTCTCTGCGTTTAATGTCACACCACCACGAGATTGATCGTGAGCTTGCTGCAGGGGAAGTAATCGATGTGCTATCCAATCGCGGCTACCGCAGCCGAATGAAGGAAGACAATGGCCAGGTGCTCATTGCGGCCAAGAAAGGCAGCTTTCAGCGCTTAGGCTATTTATTTGCCCACGCCGCGATTGTGGTGATTTGTATTGGTGGCTTACTAGATGGCAATGTGCCCCTCAAGCTCACCGAGCTCTTTGGCCTTAAAACACCAGAAACACGCGATTTACCCCAGAGTAAAGTCCCTGCACAAAGCCGCCTACCCGAAGATAATTTATCTTTCCGTGGTAACGTCACCCTATCCGAGGGCACGGTAGGTGATGTGGTGTTTTTAAATGCAGGCCAAGGTTATTTTGTCCAAGACCTGCCCTTTGCTGTGAAGTTAAATAAATTTCATATCGAGCATTACTCCACCGGCCAACCTAAGCTGTTTGCTAGTGATATTGATTTGCTGGATAAAGAAACTGGCAAAGTGCTTAAAAGAGCCAAAATCGAAGTTAATAAACCTTTAATTTACAATGGCGTAGCGGTTTATCAAGCCAGCTTTAGCGATGGTGGCTCCCAGCTTGAAATGCAGCGCTGGGATTTAAACAGTAACACGGCACAGCCAATGATTACCCGCTCACAAGCCACCCAAGCCATACAAATTAATGGACAGCCTTATCAATTAGAAATGGGCGATTTTCGCGCGTTTAATATTGAAAATATGGGCAAGGTTGCCAATAACACCATGGCAGTGAGCAAGTTTGCCCAAGCGATGGCCTCGGCACAAGCGGTGCAAAGTGAGCACAATTTAAAAAACATCGGTCCATCGATTCAATTTAAATTACGTGATAAAAGTGGTCAAGCAACCGAATACCTGAATTATTTCGCGCCGTTCTTTGAAAAAGGTGCGGGCTACGCTGTGACTGGCATGCGCACCGAAGTTGCAGCCCCCTTTCAGTTTGTCCGTATTCCGCTAGATAAGGAGCTAGAAGCCGACGCCTTTATGCGTTTACGTGCCGCCCTACTGAATAAATCGCTCCACGCAGAAATTGCCCGCCGTACTGCTGCTAAAGCTTTCCAAAGTGGTGGGATTTCTAAAGCAGGCGAAGCACAATTTAGGGATGTGACTAGCGGCGTACTGACGCGCTTTAGTGAAGGGGGCTTTCCCGCTATTGAAAGTTTCCTCGATCAAAAAGTACCTAAAGACCAGCGCCAAACCGTGGCCCAAACCTATATCAAAATTTTGCAGGGCGCCGTTATTGACGTGATGGATGTGGCGCAAGAAAAAGCGGGGCTTGCGGTGTTGCCCATGGATGAAACGCAATATCGCTTTTTGATGGATAGTTTGGTGGCAGTAAGCAGTTTATTTGAATACGGGCCGCCGATATGGCTAGAGGCCAATAGCTTTGAAGAAGTCAAAGCCAGCGGCTTTCAAATTACCCGCGCTCCTGGACAAAACATTGTGTATTTAGGCTCGTTATTATTGGTAATCGGCATTTTCTGCATGTTTTATATTCGTGAAAACCGCGTTTGGGTTCGCCTCGCTGGTGGAAAAACCCTGATTGCGATGAGTAGCAATCGCAAAAACTCCGATCTAGATCGTGAATTTGCCGAGCTTAGCTCGGATTTGGCCGAAGGAAAAACCCCATGAGTTTCACTATCTCCAAACGCCGTGTATCGCTGTTTGACATGCTGTTTACCTTTGTCATTATTGCTGGCGGCCTGTTTGCATATAAGCGCTACGCCAATTTTATGGATTATTACGAAGAAGGCATCTTACTAGGAACGGTGGCTGCTATCGTTTGGTTTGGCCGCTTTTGGCCTGCCATGCGCGTGTTTCTGCCCATCAGCGTCCTCTGTGCCCTTGCGGGTATCTCGCTTTACCAAGGCAGCCTTGCCAATGGGCAAAGTGTGTTCTGGCTAAAATATATTTTATCCAGCCAATCGGCGGTGATGTGGATGTGCGTGCTTTATCTACTCGCCACCTTGATGTATTGGTTGGGTATGTTGCGCCGCTCCAACACCGCTTTAGACATCGCCAGCAACCTCACTTGGGCTGCGGCTTCCGCCGCCTTGGTTTCTAAACTTGTGCGCTGGTATGAAAGCTATTTGATTGGTTCCGACGTTGGGCATATCCCCGTTTCTAATCTCTACGAAGTATTTATTCTGTTTTGCATGATCACCACCTTGATGTATCTGTATTACGAACAGAAATTTCAAAGCCAAGGCAAAGCAAAGACTATGGGCGCATTTGTGCTACCCATTATCATGGCGGCGGTGGGCTTTATTCTTTGGTATAGCGTGGACCGCCAAGCACACGAAATTCAACCATTGATCCCCGCCCTACAATCTTGGTGGATGAAAATTCACGTACCGGCTAATTTTGTTGGCTACGGTGCTTTTGCCCTATCTGCAGGCCTTGCAGCGGCCCAGTTACTGGTTTCTAAAGGCATTTTAGCTAGCCGCTTACCTAGCTACGAAACGCTGGGCGAGGTGATGTATAAGGCCATCTCCATCGGCTTTTTATTCTTTACCATTGCCACTATTTTAGGTGCTATGTGGGCTGCCGAAGCATGGGGTGGCTATTGGAGCTGGGATCCCAAAGAAACTTGGGCTCTGATCGTGTGGCTCAACTATGCATCATGGCTACATATGCGTTTAGTTAAAGGCTGGCGAGGTAATGTATTGGCGTGGTGGGCCTTGATTGGTCTATTTGTTACCAGCTTTGCCTTTATTGGCGTGAATATGTTTTTATCTGGCTTACATTCATACGGCGGCCTTTAATAAGCCGCTCAATCTAATCATAATCGCCTCTATATGAGGCGATTTTTTTTATTGCATAAACTTTATGTCCAATCCTCCGCTTAAGTCACAGTTACAATTTAATGTCAACTGAATAATATTTAAGTAAGCATTTACTATTTTAATGTTGGCTTATATAGGGTCTTAGAGTAATCTTCGCCAAATATAACTCTATTTGGTCATCATAAATGGATCAGCACTGCTATCGTAAAACAGCTAAAGGCAATCATGAAATCGACGAGCGGAGCGGTTTGCTTTCTTCAACCGCACGCCGCCTATTGATTATGCTTGATGGCAAAAGAACACGCGGTGAATTGCTGAAAGCCATGAGCTTAGATGAGTTAGAAGAAGGCCTAGCGCGGCTAGAATTGCTCAAAATGGTTGAGGAAGTGAGTGGACTCAATCAAGCAGGCCTAGCAGGAATTGATAAGCAAGCATTAGCTCAAGTGTACAAAATGATGTTTATGAGCAATCAGCAATATTTAGCAGGCAAGCTAGATCGCTTTTTAGAAGAAGACTTTGCTCTTATTCAAAATAGAGCTGGGCTAGAAACCGTATTAGAACATTGGCACAAACTATTATGTGATGCTGGCCATGAAGTAACGGCTTATGCCTACTTAAAACAAATTAAAGCGGCTTTAGGATGGTATAAAAAAATCCCATCGCTATAGCGATGGGATTGGTTAAAAACATTCCAATGGCTTATTTAGCCCATACCAAACACATTACTTAACCCAGTAATACCAAACACCACATCAGGGCTAAATTCAATAAACAAACCAACTGCGCTGCGCTACCTAAATCTTTAGCACGTTTAGCGAGTACATGGCGCTCTAACGAGGTGTGATCGACCGCCGCTTCAATTGCAGAATTGAGTAATTCCACAATCATGGTGGCAAAGTGGCTAACAACCAAAATTGCACGGCCCCAATGGGGCAAGCCTGGAATAACAAAAGCGCAGGCAATCCCTATACATGCCAATAAGCTAACTTGGCGAAAAGCTGCTTCATTAAGCCAACCGGCCTTTAAGCCGTCTAAAGAATAGCCCAGCGCATTAAAAACACGGGCAACTCCTGTTTTTCCTTTAAATGGACTTTCTAGCACGCGGATGCTCCATCAATGCCAATTGGCGTTACTTCAAAAATTTCTTGGTAAGCTGCATACTGCATCAACATCATGACAGGCAGCACAACCAAAAAGCCCAGCATTAAAGTAAATGCGGAGAAAACGCACAGAGCGATTGTAATCAAACCACTCACTAAAAACGCCTGCCAATTCCTACAAACGCCAATAAAAGACAGCTTCATCGCCTCTAGCGGCGTATAGCCTTCAAATAAAACCAGCGCCGGAGCAAACCATACGGCACAGATCATCGGCGTCATCAAAATTAAATTAAGTGAAGTATGCAAATACAATGATTTCATTTGTTCGGGTGTGGGCAAGGTTCCTGGAGCAATATCGGCCAAACTGGATTGACTACCTAATAAACTCAGCACCACCGTAACCAACAATACGGCGAGAACATTGATAAAACCAATCCGTAGTAATGGTTTTATCTCAGCCTTAAAAGCGGCAAATAAATCCAATGCCCCCACTTTATTTCCTAGATCACATTGCTTAGCGGCTAAGAATAATCCTGCAGAAAGCACCGGTGAGACAAGGGTGTAGGCAATAGCCACCACGGCAGGCAGCACGCTGGCCAGTAAAGCTAAAACTAGAAATTGCAATGCCAGCACAATCCACATGCCAGGTTGGCGGCGAAATAGCGTGAATCCCTGCACATACCACTGCCAACCTCTACCAGCCTTAAGATGACGCGGTTCTGGCACTAAATCGATTACAGTATCTTTATCCATTATTTTTTGTCCACTGGGACTCTGGCAAGGCCTGAAGGATACGTGAACCGGCTTCAAAGTTAAACCATACAAAATCCATTTCAAAATTGAACCATCAAATTCGACACGTAAAAAAACGGCCACATGGATAGTCTCCAGTGGCCGTTTGATATGGCTAGATATTTAAGCGGCCACGCACTTTAAAGCATGGCGAGCAATCATAAGCTCTTCGTTGGTTGGAATGATGTAAACAGGAATGCGGCTGCTTGGCAGCGAGATGCAACGCGGCTCACCAGAGCGCTTAGCGTTTTCTACTTCATCCAGCTCCACACCCATCCAGCGCAATTCATTACATACGGTGGCACGGGCAATATCGTCGTTCTCACCAATGCCTGCGGTAAACACGAGGGCATCAAAGCCTTGCATCGCAGCCGCCAAAGAAGCGGCTTCACGCACGACACGGTGAGCAAAATAATCAACGGCAAATTTTGCATGTGGATCTTTACTGGCGTGTAGATCACGCATATCGCTAGAAATGCCAGACATACCCAACAAACCAGATTTTTTGTACATCAGCTCTTCAATTTGCGCCACATCCATTTTTAGGTGGCTCATAAAGTGCAGAACCAGCGCTGGATCGATCGTACCGCAGCGTGTGCCCATAGGCAGGCCTTCTAAGGCCGTGAAGCCCATCGTGGTGGCTTGGCATACGCAATTAAGCAAGGCCGCCATCGATGAGCCATTGCCTAAGTGGGCCACTACCGTGCGCCCTGTCGCGGCCTTAGCATCAATCGTAGGCAAGACGCTGGCAATGTATTCATAAGACAGGCCATGAAAACCATAGCGACGAATACCATGCTGCTCGCTAAATTCATACGGCAGCGCATATTGCTGCTCAAGCTCAGGCTGAGTGCGATGGAAAGCGGTATCAAAACACGCAACTTGCGGCACGTTTGGCAAGAGTTGGGCCAAGACACGCATAGGCATAATATTATGCGGTGCATGCAAAGGAGCCAAAGGCACGGTTTCGTCCAAGCCTTTTAATACTTCTTCTGTAATACGTACGGGATGGCAGAAATTTAAACCACCATGCACTACGCGATGACCAATGGCCGCGATATGGCGGCCATGAATATGGCTGTTTAGCCAAGCCAACATATGACGCAGCGCAGAATCGTGGTTTTTTGGCATATCGGCTGGCATAGACTCAGACACCAGCTTGTTATCATCTGCATCTTTGGCTACAAATTTTGGATCAACATAGATCCCATCAGCCAGGCCTTTAAAGAGCAAAACAGGGTCAGCTGCGCCGGTTTCAAACAGGGAAAACTTGATGCTGGACGAACCGGCATTGATAACTAGAACCAACTCACTCATAAACTACTCCTTAGTATTGCACTGGCCGTGATAAGCGTCGCCTTACCACTAGCGTGTATCGATAGATCAGAACAATCAACTAGCCTAGTAAACTTTAAGACAGGTAGATCGCTGTTTCTTCACTGAGCTTGCACATGCGAGAAAAGGGCCATACTTGCTGCACCCAATATATTTTTGTGCTTTTAGTGAACCGCTATTTTTGCTGAACACCACCGAGCTGCTGCGGTAATATCTGTATAACTATTGCCCATTGAGGCCGAATGTTAAAAACAGCGATGCTGCACCGCAACGGAATAATTACTGCTGCATATTCTAAGCAACACCAAATCACCCCGTATTGGCCAAAATCAAGCTAAATCGCCCTCAAATAGGTGCATATTCACCATGACTGCATTTACCACGCACCTGATTTGCGTACCAGAACTAGACAATACCGCTAGCGTAGTAGCCTTACATGTCTTGCCTAGCCAGCATGTCCAAATAAATACACCGCTACTTACACTCCATTGTGGGGATGAGTTAGTAGAAATTTGTGCTCCAGAAACAGGCTTAGTTTCTCATCTAATGGTGACATTATTAGAAACGGTAGCCTGTGGTGATTTGCTTTTGGAAATGGAGATAGAAGAAGTACCCGTGCAAATGTTTGGCACAGAAGAGTTATCATTTGCCAGCGCGTGCCAACTTGATTGGCCCACGCCCCCCCTACTCAGCGTCAGCCCATCGGCGGCCAAGCTTGCCGCCAAATTGGGCGTCGATCTCAGTACAGTGACACCCCAGGGGCCATCGATTGAAATTGCCGATGTAGAAGCCCATGTGCGCTCAATCATGCTGCAATGGTTAGATGCTAGGTGCAACTCTTAGCGAGTTGAAGCAATCTACGCCCATTGCATCGCATGCTTTAAGCACTCTACGTCCGCTATCTTTGCTGTAGTTTTTCCATAATTTCTACAGGGTTTTGGCTTACCTCTAGCATTGCGCGTACTAAATTAAACGCCGCCGCCGCCTCGATAGGATGTTTACCATATGACACTACACTGGCGTGCTTCCAACCTGCGGAAAGCAAGGCATTCCGCTTAAAGTTAGTGCCCTCAATCCCCCCTCCCCCTAATTGCATCAGCGCTTGCTCAATCAAAACATGGGGCAATGGGGTGCGAGAAATAATATTAAAATGATCTGGAATAACTTCATCAAATTGCATGGACTTGCTCCTTATTAGCTAATCCCTTGGCTTAAATCCGCAGCGAAAAGAACTTATTCAAGCCAACCGATTTTCAATATTAGTAAAGAGTCTCGCCAAATCCAGCAATTCCATGCCCTACGGTCAGGAAAGATAAGCTGCAACCGCACAAGCGAACCTAAAATAGGCCCCCACAAGCCTATAAAAACCACGCGATGGGCATGCTGGGCTCCATTTTAAACATGACACCGCAAGCGGGCTCTCAAATGAAAAACGCCTCGATCAACGAGGCGTTTTTGACGGTTAAATCATCCCGCGCTTAAATATGCACCTTGGCAATTGCACGGCGATCAAACACCGCCTGTGCTAAATCGATCAACATGGTTTCAGTTTGATCCCAACTAATGCAACCATCGGTAATCGATTGCCCATAGGTCAGAGGTGTTCCTTCCACATGATCTTGGCGGCCTCCCACAATATGACTTTCAACCATCACACCAAAAATCGCATTATTACCACGGGCTAATTGAGCACAAACATCAGCCGATACATTCACCTGACGGCGGTAATCTTTGCTGCTATTAGCATGGCTAAAATCAACCATGATTTTTTGTGGTAAGCCCGCTTTAGCTAAATCTGCAGCCGCAGCTTGTACATGGTTGGTATCAAAATTAGGCTCTTTACCACCACGCAAAATAATATGACAATCAGGATTGCCTGCCGTAGCAACAATCGCCGAATGGCCCATTTTTGTCACAGACAAAAAGTGGTGGGATTGGCTAGATGCGCGAATCGCATCCAAGGCAATTTTTAAATTACCATCGGTGCCATTTTTAAAACCAACTGGGCAAGATAAGCCAGAAGCTAATTCACGATGCACCTGTGATTCAGTAGTGCGGGCACCAATTGCACCCCAGCTCATTAGATCAGCCATATATTGTGGCGTAATCATGTCTAGGAATTCACCGGCAGTTGGCATGCCATCATTGTTTAAATCAACCAGCAATTTACGCGCAATACGTAAGCCATCATTGATATTAAAGCTGCCATTTAGGTAAGGATCATTAATCAGACCTTTCCAGCCCACCGTAGTACGTGGCTTCTCAAAGTAAACCCGCATCACAATTTCAAGATCGTTTTTGTGCAACTCGCGCAACACTTTTAACTTAGCCCCATATTCATGGGCAGCCGTAGTATCGTGGATCGAGCAGGGGCCAATCACCACTAACAGGCGATCATCTGTGCCTTGCAGGATGCGCTGAATCGCTTGGCGGGTTTCAAATACCGTAACGGAAGCCACTTCACTGACTGGAAACTTTTCCATCACCGCAATAGGGGGGAGTAGTTCTTTTATTTCACGAATACGGACGTCATCTGTTTGGTATTGCATATGCTTTCCCTGTCGCATTGCCGTCTACGCTGCGGCAAGTTTTGATTTTCAATGTGGAGGGAAGAGATTAGCGTCTATCGACAGTCGGCGCAAATGCCTTTAACCGTGATTTCCACCGTACGTGCCATGAATTGCACAGGTAAGCTTACAGGTAAATCACTGCTGACATTTTCTAAACAGAAAAAACGACCGCATTCTTCACACTGAAAATGCGCATGATGATGTGGAGCAGGTGCAACAGAAAAGCGCCAAACTCGGTCATCCCCAGATAGCTTATGCGCCAAATGTTGTTCATTGAGCCAATCAAGCACGCGATAGACTGTGACACGATCAATCGCAGGCTGCAGCGCGGCCAAGACATCTAGATGGGATAGCGGCCGCTGGGCATCCAGCAAAGCCGCCAGCACCCGTACCCGTGCAGGCGTTGTGCGGGCACGGGTTTGAGCGACTAAATCTCGCGCTTTAGCGATAGTCTCAGCACTATTACTCATAAAAACAGGGCATTAATCCGCGTACTGTTTTTTCATACGTTCACGACGCTCTTGCGCTTCCAAAGACATGGAGGCGGTTGGGCGCGCTACTAAACGCGGCAAGCCAATAGGCTCACCCGTGTCTTCGCAATAACCGTAATTACCCTCGTCTAATTTACGCAAGGTGGAGTCGATTTTCATCAACAGCTTACGCTCACGATCCCGCGTGCGTAGCTCTAATGCGTATTCCTCTTCCAAAGTAGCCCGATCAGCAGGATCTGGCGTGGCTTCTTGTTCTTGCAAGTGTTGGCTGGTCTGATTGGCATTCGCCAAAAGCTCTGCTTTCATTTGCAGAAGCTTAGCCCGGAAAAACTCGAGGTGATCCGAGTTCATGTAATCATCTTCTGAACCATTCCAGCTAATGATTTCTTGTTCCGTGAGTTTGGCCATGGTGGTTCTCCCTTTCTGCAAATGGGGGCGGGGCGTGTGAACTGCTGTGTTGTTTCATCATATTGAAACAAATACTAGACAGAACATAAACTTACGAGCATACACCCCACCAAATGGGGAGGCAGCATAATCAAGTCGCCGCCGCAATGCAATAACTCGTTTTGCCATACGGGCGGTATGGTATTAATGAGACAACACCCAATGGATAATAATTTTTAAATCTTTCTCTTCAATTTGCTGAGCTGGCATAGGAATTTTTCCCCATTTTCCGCCTGGCAAACCCGCACGCACTTCTTTCATTAACATTTCTTCTGCATCTTTTTGCCCGCGATATTTTGCAGCAACATCCTTATAAGATGGCCCTACAATTTTACTATCAATCGCATGACATCCCAAGCAATTGTATTTGGCGGCAACCTTAGCCCCATCCTCGGCCCAAACCAATGGGGTACAGACTAGTAATAGCGGTAAAAAATACTTAATCATTATTTATTTATCCTTACGGGTAGATGAATGAACTATTTTAGCAGCAAGTGAGTATTCCGGCGCTGTGCTACACTCCCGCGATTGAAAATCTTAAGTATGTACGGGCTAACAATGGATAGAGCGCAACGGTTTATGGCTCTGGGCGTCATGTTATCGATACTGGCCCATGCCGTTCCGATTTTTGGCATGAAATTTGTAATGCCCGACCCTAAGACTCTTTTTTCTGCACAGCCACTTGAAGTGGTCCTGGTGAATCAGCGCACTTTGCAAGACGCACTGAAAGCTGATGCGCTTGCCCAAGCCAACCTCAATGGTGGTGGCAATACCGATGTGGCAAATCAACACGTTAAATCACCTTTACCTGCTAACGATCATTTGCCATCTAAAGAGGTAGAACGGGTTAAAGAGCAGCAAAAAAAACTTGAAGCTGACGCAGAAAAACTAATGCTGCAGCTCAAGGCAAACACCCATATTGCACAAGATTTAGGCAAAAGCACGCAAGTAGCGGATACCGGCCAAGATAGTGAGCAATTAAAACAACAAGCGCGTGAAATTGCGGGCTTAGCAGCACAAATTAGTAAACAAACCAGTGCTTATCAAAGCCGCCCTCGTATGACCTTTATTGGTGCTAGGGCACGTGAATATCGTTTTGCCCGCTATGTTGAAGATTGGCGGATGAAAATGGAGCGCGTCGGAGCACTAACGTACCCTTTAGATGGGCAAGGCAATAAAATGTATGGCCGTTTATTGGTTTCGGTAGAAATTGATGCAAACGGCAATTTACGCAAGGCAGAAATCAGTAAATCGTCGGGCAATAAGGAGCTTGATGCTGCTGCATTACGCATCGTTAAAATGGCCGCGCCTTTTGGTAAGTTTCCTGATGAAATTCGTAAAGATACTGATGTGATTAGCATCAGCCGCACTTGGACCTTTGCCAAGGGCGATACCGTTTTAGGCAACGATTAATGCGCATTTTAGGAATTGATCCCGGCTCTAGAGTGACCGGCTTTGGTGTGATCGATGTAGATGGGCAAAACCGAACGTATGTTGCATCAGGTTGTATCCGCACTCCCGGCGGTGAATTGGCCGCCCGCATCAAGTCAATTTTGCGCGGCATTGCGGAAGTAGTTGAAACCTATAAGCCTGATATTGCCGCAGTTGAAATTGTGTTTGTAAACGTCAACCCGCAATCCACCTTAATGCTAGGTCAAGCGCGCGGCGCGGCGATGTCAGCACTGGTATTGGCTGAGTTGCCTATCGGTGAATACACCGCGCTGCAAGTCAAACAAGCCGTGGTAGGCAATGGTCACGCCGATAAAGAACAAGTCAGCCAAATGGTGCAACGTATGCTGCGCCTAAACGGTGCGCCACAATCCGATGCCGCCGACGCCTTGGCCGTCGCCCTCACCCACGCTCAGCACGATAGCGGTGCGATGAAACAACTAGCCAGCTTAGGCCTCACCATTAAACGTGGGCGGCTAGCTTAAATTTTCACGCATGGTAGGAACGCTGCTTGCTGCATATAGGCTGAGATGGGCGCGACAAACAGCCCCCCCTAAGATGTTTGAGGTTGTGCTTTAAAATTTTATGCGGCAAGACGGCAGTTGAACATTAAAGCGCGTTAAGAAATCAGGCTCTTCTTTTAAGAAATGATGCGAAAAATACACACCTAGCGGTTTATCTTCTTGTAATTCGGAGCGTATTTTTTGCTCTACATGGGCCAAGTGAATCGTTTCATTCATGGCTAAATCACTAGCTAACACTGCATCAACTCGGCCAGCAAGCAGCATTTTTAATAGCTGATCATGCGCTGGCGGCGTGGCATAGATGCGATAACCACCTTTTTTTAGCCAGGCAAGCATATTAGAACCAAAATAAGCGCCTACCGTTGCGGAAAGGCGAAACTCATCGCTCAAAGGCTTAGCCACGCTTTCAGAGCGGAAATACCAGCGCCACTGCTGAGGAGCAATCATTTGCGAAAGCGTAGCGTAATGATCTCGCTCACTATTTTGTGACGCAGAGAAAAACCCATCCGCCTCACCCCATTTAACAAAATGTTGTGCGCGTTTCCAAGGCACAAACTTTATATCCACGGGGCGCTTCAACTTAGTCATGACACAGCGTACTGTCTCCAAAGCAACGCCACTCTGGCGGCCATTATCCTGCTGATTGCTATAGGGCAATTGTTGCTGCGTCAGCAATCGAACAGGTGCTGTATGTACTTGCTGCATGCAGGCCCAGCAAAAAATACCTAACGTCCAATTCGTCAAGCCAATCTCAGGCATTTATACTCCCCGCTTTCATTTAGAGATGCGCATCATGATCGGACGCCTTTCCGGAACCCTGATCGAAAAACAGCCCCCGCAAATTGTGATTGAAACCAATGGCGTGGGTTACGAAGTCGATGTGCCAATGAGCACGTTTTATGTGCTGCCCCACATAGGGCAGCCAGCAAGCTTATTTATTCACATGGTTGTACGCGAAGATGCGCAGCTTTTGTATGGCTTTGCTACCAAGCCAGAGCGCGATACTTTTCGCTCGCTTATCAAAGTAAGCGGTATTGGCGCAAAAATTGCGCTGGCTATTTTATCAGGCATGAATGCAGATGAGCTTGCACAAGCCATTGCCGCAGAAGACCTTGTACGCCTTGCTAAAGTGCCTGGAATTGGTAAAAAAACAGCAGAAAGACTCGTGCTAGAACTACGTGGCAAGCTGAATAACCTGCCTATTATGACGGCTGCAAGCGATAAAAGCGCACTGTTTCAAACGCCTGCATCAAATAAAGACGATGTGCACCATGCATTAATTGCCTTAGGCTATAGCGAACGCGAAGCCAGTAGCGCGGTCAAAGAGCTCGCGACCGATGTAGATGTGTCTGATGGCATTCGGCGTGCCCTTAAACAACTGGTTAAAATTTAAATGCGTACACTGGCTATCACCGCCCTTGCCGGCACCCTTATTTTTATTGTTCTAGCCTCAGCCTTAGGCTCCCCGCAACTCAATGCATTCGACGATGCCATTGGCAATGCACTGTACGGCGGGCCTCAGGCCCTTATTGCGGCAAGTAAAGTGTTAGCTTGGTTTGGTAGTGCCTTTGGCTCCCTACTACTGGCAGCGCTGATTAGTGCCGGCATCTTGAGAAAAACCCACCAACGCTGGGATGCAATCGGCCTTCCCTTGGCTATTTTAAGCGGCTGGGTACTGAATGCCCTGCTCAAATTTACCATTCTTCGCCCAAGACCTAGCCTAGAATTTTTAGCCTCAGCCCACGGCCCATCGTTCCCCAGCGGCCATGCTATGAGCGCTTGGATTATGTCTTTTGTATTAGCCATCATCGCCACTCACTACCGCCCACAGCAACGTAGCCTTTGGTTTAGCCTCGCTGTTTGCGCAGCAATATTGGGTGGCTTGGCTCGGCTAGTATTAGGTGTGCACCATTTCTCCGATATCATTGCAGGCTTTAGTGTCGCCAGCATTGTTGTGCTGGCTTATTGCTACGCCACAAGCCGCTTTACCCGACTGGATCGCCTGCCATGATCGAAACCGATGCGCTCTCTTCTGCGCCTGCTGATCGCTTGATCAGCAGTAAAAAAATGTCATCTCAAGAAGAAAAACAAGAACATGCGCTACGCCCTAAATTACTCGACGAATACGTTGGACAAGCCAAGGCGCGTGGGCAGTTAGAGATTTTTATTGAAGCCGCAAAAAAACGCGGTGAAGCACTCGATCACGTTTTACTGTTTGGCCCACCGGGCCTTGGCAAAACCACGCTAGCGCATATTATTTCCCGCGAGCTAGGAGTTAACCTGCGCCAAACCTCCGGCCCTGTGCTGGAGCGAGCGGGCGATTTAGCGGCAATTTTAACGAATCTAGAGCCGCATGACGTGTTGTTTATCGATGAAATTCACCGTCTAAGCCCCGTAGTAGAAGAAATTCTCTACCCAGCGCTAGAAGATTTTCAGCTCGATTTAATGATAGGTGAAGGCCCTGCGGCTCGATCGGTAAAGCTCGACCTACCGCCATTTACCTTGATTGGGGCCACCACTCGTGCAGGGATGCTGACCAATCCATTACGTGATCGATTTGGCATTGTGGCAAGGCTGGAGTTCTACACCCCAGAAGAGCTAACCCGCATCACGACACGTTCGGCGCAATTACTCAAGGTGAATATCGCACCTGACGGTGCCTTCGAAATTGCGCGAAGATCACGGGGTACACCGCGGATTGCTAACCGCTTGCTACGCCGCGTAAGGGATTACGCCGAAGTAAGAGCCGACGGCCATGTCACCCGTGAAGTAGCGGATGCAGCACTATCAATGCTAGACGTAGATCACGCGGGGCTAGATGTCATGGATAGGAAGCTTTTATCTGCTATCCTAGAGAAATTTGCTGGTGGCCCAGTAGGGCTAGACAACGTAGCAGCAGCCATTGGCGAATCAAGCGATACCATTGAAGACGTGATTGAACCCTACTTGATTCAACAAGGCTTTTTACAAAGAACACCACGCGGCCGAATTGCTACACTGTCTGCGTATGAACACTTTGGCTTTACACCCAAAGATTGATTTGAATAATGTCAGGGTTTTGCAATGAAACAACGCATCACCGCAGAAGGAGTTGTCCAAGGCCAGCTGGATGCCTACAACACGCACGATTTAGAGCGCTTTGTGGCTTGGTACGCTGAATCAGTGCTTGTTTATCAAGCTGGCAAAGCAGATGGTTATTGGAAACAAAGTGATCAACCACGAGCGAGTGGTGGGTGTGGGCGAGTATCCTATTGAAGTCGCCGCCGCCTGCGAAGTCATTGATGGAAGTATTCAGCGGGTTTGGTTTTTTAACCCAAGCTAAGATAGTGTCTCATGCCGCAAAGCTTCAAATACGCGTAGCTTTACTTTGACAACACGGCGAGCCAACACCCGCCTTTAAGAATGCAAGGAATAATGAAAGTGGACGTTGCTGCAGCAAATCAAGATTTATCAATTATCACTTTAGTCTTACACGCCAGCCCTGTAGTACAAGCGGTGATGGGACTCTTGCTGATCATGTCGTTTATGTCTTGGTGGTATATTTTCAGCAAGCATTTTTCAATTTCACACGCCAGAAAACAAACCGAAGACTTTGAAAATCGTTTTTGGAATGGTGCAGACCTCGCCACGCTCTACGATCAAGTCAGCCGTGGCCAAACGCTAGGGATGGAAAAAATCTTTCAAGCGGGCTTTGGCGAATTCTTAAAACTGCGCCAACGTGCTGGTGAGCGCGGCAATATGGAATTATCCGACGTGATGGAAGGCAGCCGCCGTGCCATGCGTGCCGCCTGCCAGCGTGAACTAGATGAGCTAGATGCACACACCGCATTTTTAGCCACTGTTGGCTCTATCAGCCCCTATATCGGCCTGTTTGGCACGGTGTGGGGCATTATGAATGCCTTTACCGGCCTAGCAAATGTGGGCCAAGCCACCCTTGCCACCGTTGCCCCCGGCATTGCCGAAGCGCTAGTCGCCACCGCCATTGGTCTGTTTGCAGCCATTCCTGCTGTGGTTGCCTATAACCGCTTTGCCAATGAAGTGGACAAACTAGCAAATCGCTTTGATACCTTTATTGAAGAGTTTTCTAATATCTTGCAACGTCAGGTGAAATAATGGCTCGCCGCGCACGCAGGATTAAAAACGAGATCAATGTCGTTCCCTATATCGACGTGATGCTGGTTTTACTGGTGATCTTTATGGTGGCCACGCCCATGATGCAACAAGGCGTGGTGAATCTGCCCACCGTTGGCAAATCCGATCAGGAAGTGAATGTCGCCCCACTGCGCGTGGAAATTGATGCGGCTGGCGCAATCAAGCTGCACGATAAGGAAGAAAGCAGCGATCTAGCCGATCTAAAAGCCCTCGTCGCCAGCGTGCAGGCCAAACAAACCATTACACCCAATCGCCCTGTGGTGATTGCTGCAGATAAATCCATCCGTTACGAGCAAGTTATGAATGCGATGGACGCTTTAAAACAAGCCAATATTGCCCGAGTTGGCCTGCTCGTTCAGCCGAAGTGATATGAGACAAACCGTAAATCGCAATGAGCATCGCAAGCTAGCCTTTGCACTGGCAGCGGCCATGCACCTGCTACTGGTGTTGGGCTTATTGCTATCCATGAATTGGCAAACCAAAAAGCAAGAGCCGGTTGTGGTTGAGCTATGGGGCGGCTCGCCAGCAGCCAGCCAGCAAACAACACCTGCGGTAGAAACGCCTCCAACAAAAGCACCTAAGCAGGAGCCTAAGCAGGAGCCTAAGCCAGAGCCAAAACCTGAGCCTTTGCCAGAAAAACCTGCCGAGATTGCCACTGCAAAAGTAAAACCAACGCTGGCTCCGCGACCAACACCAAGCCCAGTGCCAACAGCTAAACCAACCCCTGTGCCTACTCTGCCGCCTAAAGCCAGCGTAAAACCTACGCCTGCTCCTGTAGCAAAGCCCACTACGGCTCCCAATCCGAAAGCAAAGAATAACAAATCAGAAATGAATTCTATTTTATCGGTCGACAGCTTATTAGAGCCAAGCAAGCCAGGAGCAAAACCTGGCGGCAAAGGCAATAACCCTAATTCAACCGTCAATACTGGCCCTGGCTCGGGCAGCGGCAATAGCCCAATTGCCAAGAAAGGGCTAGCCGACTATCGCAGTAAAGTTTCGCAACTGATTCGATCCAAATTGGTCTACCCCAATCCTAAGGGCAATCCATCGGCAGAATTCAGAATCAGCCTACTGCCCAACGGCGAGATTCAAGAAGTGACGCTACTGAAACCTAGTGGCGAGACAATGTACGACGAAGCCGCAAAACGTGCCATTTTGGCCTTACAACGCATGCCCCCCTTACCAGATGGGCAGGCATTTAGCGGTGATTTGCGCAATATGACAATTATGTTCCGTTTGAATGATTAGAACCCAATCTCTCAAAAAAACACGGCAAGCCGCCTTCGGCAAAGCGCCCCGTTAACCGAATGCAATAGCCATTCATGGAGAACACCAATAATGCTTTGGCGTAAACTTTTTAAGCTACTGACCGCAAGCTTGTTACTCAGCAGTGTGGCTCATGCGGATATGACCATTGATGTAGTTGGCGTAGGCGCATCGCAATACCCAATTGCAATCGCCCCTTTTCAAAATGAAAACCAGCAAAAACAAGCACTCACGCCGGTGATTAATGATGATTTAACGCGCAGTGGCTTATTTAAGGTAATTGGCGCAGGTGATTTATCGCCAGTGCCATTTACTCCTGAACAAGTTAATTACACCACGGCTCTAGCAAAAGGGGCACAAACCATGGCCATCGGCCGGGTAACGCCTGATGCGGGTGGTTTTAAGGTGCAATTTTGGCTGATTGATCTCGCTAGCAAAAAACCGCTGATCTCTTGGGAGCGCAACGCCACCGCTGGGCAAATGCGCCGTGTAGCACATCAAATTGCCGACCTGATTTATCAGCAAATTACCAGCCAGTCAGGTGCGTTTAATTCGCGGATTGCCTATGTACTCAAACAAGGCGCACGCTTTGAATTACAGGTGTCTGATGCTGATGGCTTCGGCTCCCAGGCTATTTTGGTTTCCAAACAACCCGTCATGTCACCAAAATGGTCACCAGATGGCGGCAAATTAGCCTATGTTTCTTTTGAAGATAAAAAACCCGTGGTGTATGTGCACGAGTTGGCTTCAGGCCGCCGTTGGAAAGCCGCAGGTTTTAAGGGTAGCAACTACGCTCCAGCGTGGTCTCCCAATGGCCGCGAGCTAGCGGTAGTACTCACCCAAAGTGGCAGTTCACAAATTTATCTCGTTAACACCGATGGTAGTGATTTACGCCAACTTAGCCGAGGCGGTGAAATCAATACCGAACCTGCGTTCTCACCGGATGGGCGCTTTATTTACTTCACCTCTGATCGCGGTGGCAGCCCACAAATTTATCGTATGAGTAGTAATGGTAGTAATACAGAACGGGTAAGCTTTCAAGGTAGTTACAATAGCTCGGCCAAGCTCAGCCCCGATGGTAAAAACTTAACCTTTATCACCCGTGACGGTGGCTACCGAGTCGCTATTATGGATTTGAGTACGCGCCAAGTTCAAACACTTACCGACTCCAGCTCAGACGACTCCCCGAGCTTTGCACCGAACGGCCAAATGATTTTATATGAATCAAAAATAGGTGGGCGAGGAGTACTGGCCGCTGTTTCAAGTGATGGAAGAGTCAAACAGCGCCTTAGAGCGCAAGCAGGAGATGTAAGACAACCCGCATGGGGCCCCATTTTACGGTAAAGGTACCACTTGCGGAACTTAAGCCAAGCCGAATGTCATATGACCAAAGTTTGGATTTATTTGATTTCTTTAAGATGTAAGATCTAAGGAAGAATACAATGAAAAAAGTAGCGCTTAGTTTAATCATGACTGCCCTGCTCGCCGCTTGCGCCAGCACCCCAGTGCCTACAACTCCTGCTGATACTAGCGGCTCAACGGGTTCAAACACATCTACATCGCAATCAACGACAAACCCAAGCACCGTCGATCTAACGCAAGGCCAGACAAAGACATTTACCGAGCTAACAGATCCAAACAATATTCTGTCTAGCCGTCGTGTGTATTTTGATTTTGATTCCTTTATTGTGCGCCCAGATTTCCATGAGCTTGTGCAAGCCCATGCTAAATATCTGAACACCCATAAAGACGCAAAAATCATCTTGCAAGGCCACACTGACGAGCGTGGTACTGCAGAATACAACTTAGCCTTGGGCCAAAAGCGCGCAGATTCCGTACGTAAAATGTTAAATGTGCTGGGTGTACCAGATAGCCAAATCGAAACAGTGAGCTTTGGTGAAGAGCGCCCACTTGAAGCAGGCGATAGCGATGCCGTGCGTGAACGTAATCGTCGTGCTGAAATCGTTTACAACGGTGAAGCGGCTCAATAGTCACTTGCTGCTGATATAAAAAGCGCATAGGCTTTGCCACGGACGAGTTAGACTCGTCCGTGTTTCCCTTCTCACTTCAAATCAGACCATCAATCTATGAAACGAATTGCTACTCTGCTTCTGCTTGCTTTCTCTATTCAGGCTCATGCGGGTCTATTTGATGACAACGTAGCTCGTCAGCAATTAAATGATCTGCGTGATGCTCAAGTGCAAGCACAAAAGAAAACCGACGAACGTTTAATGCAATTAGAGGCGGGCAATGGCCGCTCAATTGAATTACTTGGCCAGCTAGAAAAACTGCGGCAAGAGCTATCCACTTTACGTGGCCAGAATGAAGTACTGCAATTTAACTTAGATGAAGCCGCCAAACGTCAAAAGGATCTGTACACCGATCTAGATGCGCGGATGCGTGCGATGGAGCTGGCAAAAGTAGAAAGCAAAGCAGCCGCCGTGGTTTCTGAACAGCAGCAATTAGATGATATCGTACAGCTAAGCCGCACAGGCAAGCATAAAAGAAGCAATTTTAGGGTTTCAGAAATTTATCACTGACAACAGTAGCAGCGCGCTAGTCCCAAGCGCATGGTATTGGATGGGCACCAGCCAAACCGCATTAAAAGGTTTTAAAGGTGCACAAAATTCGTTTCAACAGGTGCTGGCTAGTAGTGACGAAACGCGAGCGCCCGATGCACTATTTGGCTTAGCGATTGTAGCCAATGCTCAAGGGGATAAAAAATCCTCACGTAAATACTTATTACAGCTTATCGAAAAATATCCACAGGCAGAAAAAGCCGCAGCGGCCAAAAAGGCATTATTAGCCACCGACTAAACATCACAAACTCCATCACTCAAAGCTAAAACTGAGTAAAATCACCTTGAATTTGGAATACGCGATAAACAAATCATGTTTTTCTAAGTGTTTTTATTCACTTTAAGTGTGAACACGCAGTATTATTTACTCGGCGTCACCGAATGGGTTGACGCCGTTTTTATTTCCACCGGACTGTTCTCCGGCCAGGAGCATTATCTTGAAAGACGCATTACGCATTACCGAAATCTTCTGCTCATTGCAGGGTGAAACTACCCGCATGGGCCTACCTTCCGTGTTTGTTCGCCTCACCGGCTGTCCATTGCGCTGTGGCTATTGCGACAGCGCCTACGCTTTTACCGGTGGCGAAACGCAATCGTTTCAAGCCATCCTCGATAAAATCGCCTCGTTTAATACCCACCATATTTGCGTTACCGGCGGCGAGCCGCTGGCGCAAAAAGGCGTGCACGAACTGATGCGCTTGCTGTGCGATGCCGGCTATTCACTCAGCCTAGAAACCAGCGGTGCTTTATCGATTGCCGATGTGGACCCGCGCGTTTCCCGCATTCTGGATATCAAAACACCGGGTTCGGGGGAGTTGTCCAAAATGCATTGGGAAAACCTCGATTACTTGAGCAAACAAGACGAAGTAAAATTTGTTTTATGCGATCGTAGCGATTACGAATGGGCGCGCGATTTAATCCACGAGCGTCGCTTAGAAACGCTAGCCCCCGTGCTGATGTCGCCCGTCTGGGAAACACTCCCTCCTGCAAACCTCGCCGCTTGGGTACTGGAAGATCATTTACCCGTGCGTATGCAAGTGCAATTACACAAAATCCTCTGGGGTGAACGTCCCGGCGTTTAACAGGCAAGCTCATGTATTGGAAACGTTGGCTGGTACGCATTAAACACTTACCAGAACGCAGCCGCGCCACACTGGCTCTCTGGTTTGGTGCCGCTATGGTGGGCCTTGTTGCCGTTGTTTTGGCCCAGGTGGCTGACGGTGCACTGGCGATTTTCCAAAGCATGAGTACACGCTGGGCATGGTGGCCTTTTTTTGCCCTACCCTGCGGTGGCATGGCGATACGCTGGCTGATGCAAAAAATGGGTAAAGGCTCAGAAGGCAGCGGTATTCCACAAGCGATGGCGGCACTGCAAGTCACCGACCAGCCCGCCCTCATCAAGCAACTGCTAAGTTTACGTATCGCCTGCGCCAAGTTTATCGGCGTGGTTGCTGGGCTGGGATGTGGCTTTGTGTTGGGGCGTGAAGGCCCAACGGTGCAAATTGGCGCGAGCTTAATGTATGCCTGCCGACGTTTTATTCCACTATCCGATGCCGTATTTCGTCGCCAACTGATTCTGGCTGGCGGTGCAGCAGGGATTGCCGCCGCGTTTAATACGCCACTGGCTGGGATTGTGTTTGCATTTGAAGAGCTGGCACGCTCGGTAGAAGAAAAAACCTCGGGCAAGCTATTAGGCGCAGTGATTTTAGCCGGTGTGGTTTCTTTGGCGATTCAGGGTGATTACACCTATTTTGGCCGGATTCATGTGCCCGGTTTTAACTACAGTATTTTGTGGCCGATGTTTATTGTAGCGGTGAGTGCGGGCTTAGTCGGTGGCTTTTTCTCTTGGCTTTGCGTGCATCAGGATCGCTGGTTGCCAGTTAAAGTGAAGATGTGGCGCGCAGCCCAGCCCTATTTATTTATCGCCGCATGTGGCTTTTTAATTGCGTGTATGGGGCTGGCCGCTCCGATTTTTGGCAGCGGCGCAGAAATCACCAGCGAAGTGGTTACAGGCCACAGCACCATGACTTGGTACTTTTTGCCGCTGAAATTTTTAGGGCTGTTAGCTACCTTTTTGACCGGCTTGCCCGGCGGTATTTTTGCCCCGTCACTCTCTATGGGCGCAGGCGTCAGCAGCTGGTTTTTGCCATGGTTTGACAGCAGTATTCATATCAAACTGATTGCCATTGGGATGGCGGCAATGCTGGCCGCAGTGACGCGAGCACCGCTGACCTCGGCTATTATTTTGATAGAAATGACAGATGGACACACGATGGTGATTTCAATTTTGGCCGCTGCGATGATTTCATCCACCGTAGCACGCCTCTTTGGCACCAATCTTTATCATGATCTGGCGGAAAAAGCCTTGCAACGCTTGGTTCAGCCACAACTTCTAAAGTGATCTTATGCGCTATTTTCTAGCTGTATTTGCATTAATGACCACGTTTGCACAGGCAGAATCTACAGGCCCGGACGGCATGACCAATGCTCAGCTGGGTGAGTTTTTAAAATCACTGCAAACGGCCGTCGCCAAAGACGATGCCGCCAGCGTGGCCAAGCTGGCCCGCTTTCCCCTGCGAGTGAATCTGCCAAAGAAAAAAACACTGAAAGCGCCGCAGTTTATTGCTCAGTACCCAAAAATTATCACGCCCAAGGTAAAAGCGGCCGTGCTGGCACAAACAGCTGAATCGCTGTTTCGCAATAGCAATGGCGCGATGATAGGCAATGGTGAAATCTGGTTTTCTGGTATTTGCCTAAATAAGGAATGCACAGAGCAAACCACCAAAATCATTGCCATCAATCCATAAACACCATTTAAATTGAAAATATCATGACCAAAAAACCAGCAGTGATCTTACTTTCCGGTGGCCTCGACTCTGCCACCTGCCTTGCCATTGCCAAAGCTGAAGGCTTCGCGCCCTATTGCCTGTCTTTTGATTACGGCCAGAAGCACAACGCCGAGCTGAAAGCTGCCGCCCGAGTGGCAGAAGCGCTGGGCGCAGTTGAACACCGCATTCTGAAAATTGATTTAGCAGGCTTTGGCGGATCGGCACTCACCGACTCCAATATTGATGTGCCAGTAGACGGCGGCAAGCCGGGTGAGATCCCTGTGACCTACGTGCCCGCACGCAACACCGTGCTGCTCTCTTACGCGCTGGCTTGGTCTGAAGTGCTGAAAGCCGATGATATTTTTATTGGCGTGAATGCTGTGGATTACTCAGGCTACCCTGATTGCCGCCCAGAATATATTGCGTCATTCCAAGCCATGGCAAGGCTGGCGACTAAGGTGGGCGTTGAAGGATCAAAACTCACCATCCACACCCCGCTACTGAAACTCACCAAGGCAGAAATCGCCCAAAAAGGCACCGAGCTAGGCGTTGATTACGCACTCACCGTGACCTGCTACAAAGCCGACGACGAAGGCCGCGCCTGCGGCCAATGCGAAGCCTGCCGCCTGCGTAGCGCTGGTTTTGCCAATGCGGGGTTGGCTGATCCAACCCGGTATCAAAAATAATATAAGGCGTAATCAAAGCTTCGCTGAGCGACGGTTTGTGTTGATCTGCGTAAGCGCAGTACGCCAGTAAACAGATGCAAAAAAAATCGGCTTACGTGCTTGCACGGAGCCGATTTCCTTTTGTATCAACTAACAACGAAAAATGTATTAACCACACTCACTGCATGGGGCTTAAGTCCCCCCTGAAGCACGCCGAAGCGAGGAACAAGCGGGGTGGGGTAGTCGTCAATTCGTGTTTGAGCGAAGCGAGTTGAATTGACGCCACCTCGATTGTCCGCAGTGAGGGGCCTTCGTGCTGTTTGGGGCGGCCTTCTTTGGCTTCGTTTCTTGGCCGTTCAAGAAAGGAAGGCCCCTGCGGTGGCTACCGCTCCAAAATACATGTGCCGAAGGCACTAAAAAGATCTTTCTGACTTTGGCTAGCGTATATGGGGGGACTCCCTCACCTAAACCGACGTGCCAAAAGCATAAAAAAATGACAGCTATGTCACATCGCTTCAGCTAATTAGATCCGCCCTCCTCCCCCAACTTCAGCAATCACTTCCCCTCCAACCACCGTGCCGCATCCAATGCAAAGTAAGTCAGAATCCCATCTGCACCAGCGCGTTTGAAGCCCATTAAGCTTTCCAGCACCACCGCTTCTTCATTCAGCCAGCCATTTTGCGCAGCAGCTTTGAGCATGGCGTATTCGCCAGATACCTGATAAACAAAAGTCGGCGCGGCGAATTCATCTTTCACTCGGCGTACCACATCCAGGTAAGGCATGCCCGGCTTCACCATCACCATATCAGCGCCTTCGGCCAGATCGAGCGCTACTTCGTGCAAGGCTTCGTTCAGATTGGCAGGGTCCATTTGGTAAGTCTTTTTATCGGCTTTGCCCAGATTAGCTGCCGAGCCAACGGCATCGCGGAAGGGGCCGTAAAATGCCGATGCGTATTTTGCAGAGTAAGCCATGATGCGGGTGTTAATAAAATCATCCGCATCCAAAGCCTTGCGAATCGCGCCAATACGGCCATCCATCATGTCTGACGGAGCAATAATATCGACGCCCGCCTCAGCATGGCAAAGCGCTTGCTTGACCAGTGCGGCAACGGTTTCTTCGTTAAGCACATAGCCATTGGCATCAATAATGCCGTCTTGTCCGTGGATGGTATAAGGATCAAGCGCACCATCGGTAATCAGGCCCAGCTCTGGGAAACGCGCTTTTAACTCACGCACTACGCGTGGCACTAAGCCATTTGGGTTCCAAGCTTCAGCCGCATCCAGCGTTTTTAAATCTTGCTCAATCACAGGGAATATTGCTAAGGCAGGCACGCCCAGCTTTACAGCCTGCTCGGCGGTATAAAATAGCTGATCTAGGCTCTGGCGATTTACCCCGGGCATAGAGGCAATTGCCTCATTGCGATTTGTCCCATCTAAAACAAACACCGGCAAAATCAGATTATCCGCAGTTAAATGATTTTCACGCATCATCCTGCGTGAGAAATCATCGTGGCGCATACGGCGTAAACGGGTAGTAGGGAACGAGCGATTGCTATGCATAAGGCGCTACCAAACAAGTGAGTACGCTTATTTTAACGAAGATTGGGAAGGGATGATTGCGCAATGCTGACAAAACTTGAAAAAAAATGGGGCGGACAAACATCCACCCCATATCGCGATCAATAACGCGCTAAAGCCAAGCCGCTACTTTCGATTTCTGTTTTTTTATGGGTAATCAAATCAGCCAGCACACGGCCAGAGCCGCAAGCCATCGTCCAGCCTAATGTGCCGTGGCCGGTATTCAGCCATAGGTTAGGATAAGACGTGCCGCCCACCAGCGGCGTGCCATCCGGTGTCATAGGGCGCAGACCAGTCCAAGGCGTGCCTTGGCTGGTATCACCCGCATCAGGAAATAAATCATTAGTCACCATTGCCAGCGTGGCAACGCGATTCATATCCAGATGCCTGTCGTAACCCGCTACTTCGGCCATGCCACCCACGCGCAGGCGTGAATCAAAACGGGTCAGCGCAATTTTATAGCTCTCATCAAGCACGGTAGAGCGTGGCGCAGCATCGGCATTTTTCAGAGGAATAGTCAGCGAATAGCCTTTCACTGGATAAACCGGCAAATCTAGACCCAGCGGCAAGGCTAGAGCCCGCGATGTGCAGCCAGCGGCCAGCACCACATGATCTGCATTGAGGATTTCACCGCCCTTCAACTGTACTTGGCGAACTTGCTGATTTGCAGCAATCAAGCACTCAACCGTCACGCCGTAGCGAAATACCACGCCAGCGGCTTCGCAACGCGCTGCCAGCTCGTCGGTAAACATTTTGCAATCGCCCGTTTCATCATTGGGCAATTGCAAAGCGCCAACCAATTTACCCGGCACCCGTGCCAGAGCAGGCTCTACATCAAGCAGGCCTTGCACATCCAGTAAATGATTAGGCACACCAATGGTTCTTAAGATCTCTGAATCGCGTTGTGCGCCTTCTAACTGCTTGGCCGTACGGAATACTTGCAAAGTGCCTAAGCTGCGTTGCTCGTATTGCAGACCCAGCTCCTCGCGCAAATCACGCAGGCAATCACGGCTGTATTCGGCCAAGGGCACCATGCGGCCTTTATTACGCTCGTAAGCTGCGTGGGTGCAATTAGCCAGCATTCTTGCCATCCACGACAGCTGAAATAAGCTGCCATCAGGGCGAATTTTTAAAGGTGAATGCGGCTGGGTCAGCCATTTAACGGCTTTCCATGGGATGCCCGGCGCAGCCCAAGGAGCAGCGTACCCAGGAGATACCTGCCCCGCATTGGCAAAGCTCGTTTCGGTTGCAGGCCCGTCTAGTTGTTCTAGTACGGTGACTTCGCATCCCGCTGCGCGCAGGTAGTGCGCAGTTGCTACGCCGACAACGCCAGCTCCGATTACAATCACTTGCATATTTTTTAATCCTTAACCCTTTAGGGTATGTACTGTTTGCAGCTTACCGTTGGGGGATAGGTTCAGCGATAGGTGATTCCCCTTGCATAAGTATATTGGGGTATTTATTCCTTAATCAAATAAATAAAGAAATGATCAATCAAACTTTAAGATATATGAGCAATTTAATTGTTCACTAAAATAATTTATTGGCATTAATTATATTTAAAAAGAAGTATGAGCTAAATATTTGTATATGCGCTTATACATATAAGTAGCCAGAACTTGCCTAAAGCAAAAACATACCGTACGATTGGTTTTTTCGCAGGGCATATCCATGGCAAAGCCAATCACTAGGCAACAACTCGTCGAGCAAGCCACCGCCCTTTTCAGAATGAAAGGCTATGCAGCGACCAGCATTGGTGAAATCGTCCAAGCCTGTGGCATTAGCAAGGGCAGCCTCTACCATCACTTTGCCAGCAAAGAAGCGCTGGGCTTAGCCACTTTGCTTGAGCTAGAAGCCTATTTTGATGAGCATATCTTTGCCCAAATCAACCCTCATCAGCCCGCCACCAGCCTAGCTGCGTTTAATTTGGCGATTGAGGAGTTCTTTTGGCAGCACCCAAATGGCTGTTTACTCGCCAATTTAAGCTTGGAAATAAGTGCGGGGGAAGGGCCTTTTAAGCAGGGTATTCTAGATTTTTTCAGTAAGTGGCAAAGCTGCTACTACCAAGCATTCAACGCTTTTTACCCTAGCAATAAAGCCAAAGCACTGAGCGAAGATGCGCTTGCCATCGTACAAGGCTGCGTTTTGATGTATCGCATCAACGGTAATATCGAGCCGCTACAGCGCCAACAGCAAGCATTACTAAGACTCTGCGCTTAAACCCTTACAGCAAAGTGGGTGTTTAACCGCAAAAAACATACCAATCGTTTGGTATAATAAGAGAGATAACATGGATACACAGACTTTAAAACATGCGCTACTAGCCGGATCAGGTGGATTTTTAGCGATTTTACTACTCGCTAGTCTTAGCCAATTTGGCATGGCTGCTTTAATCATGGCACCATTTGGCGCTTCTTGTGTGCTGCTGTTTGCACTTCCGGACGCGCCGCTATCACAGCCGCGAAACGTGATTGGTGGGCATTTAATCAGCGCCAGCTTAGGCTTTGCCTTTTATGCGCTCGCCCCTAACACGCCTTTTTTTGCCGCACTGGCCGTTGGGGTTGCGATTGCTGCCATGGTTCTAAGCAAAACCACTCACCCACCCGCAGGGGCCAATCCACTGCTATTTTTTCTAGCGGCCAAGCCATTAAGTGCGTGGTTTTTACTCACTCCCGTTGCCAGCGGAGCTATCCTACTGGTGCTGATAGCCACGCTTTACCACCGTGTAACGGGAAAGGCTTACCCTGCAGTGCATCAAATTTAAGCCGCCTCAATCAGCATATCGATATGCGGAATATCGTCTTCCAAATACTCCTGCCCAATCGTTACAAAGCCAAACAAGGCGTAAAAACCCTTTAAATGCGCTTGCGCACCAATACGGTGGCCTTGCTGAGGATAAAGCTGACTAGACATTCGCAAGCCCTCAGCAACCAACTTAGACCCAGTGCCACCACGCCTTGCATCTGGATGGGTAATCACACGGCCTATCGATGGCTCGGCATATTTAAGCCCCGGAGGTACTAGGCGCAAGCTAGCTAAGACTCGGCCATTTTTATCCAAACCCAGCAAATGTTGAGAAACAGCATCGTATTGGTCCATATCGGGATACACGCAGTTTTGCTCAACAATAAACACGTCTTGGCGTAATTTTAAATAAGCATAAAGAGTGAGCGAATCAAAATCAGCCAAACCAAACCAACGCCATTGCAATTCCATAATGGACTCCTAAAAAAAAGCTGCCGAAGCAGCCTTTTTACTCATTGGAAAAAAAATACTTGTAGGAAGGGCACAGCGCTTTATCCTTCCCACGCGGTGAGTGCATAAAATCATGACATGGGCATAAATGTAGTCCGCCCTACATTTGAGACACACCAGACTAGCAGCCTAGCTTTTCACGCCATTTAGCAATTTGCACTAAGACTTGGAACGGCGCAGTGCCGCCCACGTGGTTGCGTGCATTTAAAGAACCTTCTAGCGTTAGCACTTCAAAGATATCTTCGCCGATCAGCGGTGAAAAACTTTGCAGCTCTACCAATTGCAAATCGCCAAGGTCTTTATGTTTTTGTTCGGCATAACGCACAGCCAAAGCCACGGCTTCGTGTGCATCGCGGAAAGGAATACCACGCTTTACCAGATAATCAGCCAGATCAGTGGCAGTAGAAAAGCCCTGCTTCACCGCACGCACCATCGCTTCTGGCTTCACAGTAATGCCGCGCATCATGTCGGCATAAATTCTTAGGGTATCGGTCAGCGTGTCCACTGTATCAAATAGTGGTTCTTTATCTTCTTGATTGTCTTTATTGTAAGCCAGCGGCTGGCCTTTCATTAAAGTGAGCAGAGAAATCAGGCTGCCATTGACTCGGCCAGTTTTACCCCGCACTAGCTCTGGCACATCGGGGTTTTTCTTTTGCGGCATGATGGAGCTGCCAGTACAAAAGCGATCGGCAATATCAATAAAGCCGTAACGTGGGCTCATCCACAGGATCAGCTCTTCAGATAAACGAGATAGATGCGTCATGACCAGCGCTGCGGCTGCGGTAAATTCAATCGCAAAATCGCGATCAGATACCGCATCAAGCGAGTTCTGACAGACTTCGTCAAAGCCCAGCAATTTAGCGGTGTATTCGCGATCAATTGGGTAAGTGGTACCCGCCAATGCCGCCGAGCCAAGCGGTAAGCGATTCACACGTTTGCGCGCATCAATAAAGCGCTCTGCATCGCGGCCCAACATTTCTACGTAAGCCATCATATGGTGGCCAAAGGTAACTGGCTGTGCCACTTGCAAATGGGTAAAGCCTGGCATCACGGTAGAGGCATTTTTCTCGGCCAGATCGATCAGCGATGCTTGTAACTCGTGAATCAACCCCACTAGCAAATCGATAGCGCCACGCAAATACAAGCGGATATCGGTGGCAACCTGATCATTACGGCTACGGCCCGTGTGCAAGCGTTTACCCGCATCGCCTATCATTTGCGTGAGGCGACGCTCGATATTCATGTGCACGTCTTCTAAATCTAGGCTCCATTCAAACGTGCCTTCACGGATTTCATTCAGGATATCAGCCATACCGCCCTGAATCGATTTCAGGTCTTCGATCGATAGCACACCCACTTTATTCAGCATGGTAGCGTGCGCTAAAGAGCCTTGAATATCCACTTCAGCCATGCGTTTATCAAAATCTACTGAGGCGGTATAACGCTTAACGAGTTCGGTAACCGGCTCGTTAAAACGCCCAGACCACATCTTTTTGCCCTGATCTTGCATGTTTGTTTCCTGATTGAATCTAGATTTAGAGCAAATTATATCTGCCCCCATCAACAATACGTAAAATTTCCTTGAATTAATGAGTACATCAAATTATTTAACCAAGAGGCTATGTAGAGAACCCAATATGGAACCTATACTGAGTAGGCAACAGAAGCAAAGTAGATTATTACTTTTGCCTTAAGGATTTACCCTGTAACAATGGGAATTAACTTATAAAAAACTAGGAACTACAACTGCTCCAAAAGGCTAAAGAGCCGTATAATCCGCAAGATATATAACTCGCAACATAAAAATGCTTGATAGATAAAAATAGCCGCGTTTAAGTATGAAAAAACACTAAAAATTTGCAAATAATATTAGTAATGCATCTTATAAATTCGCCCCGCTTAAGAATTGAAACCTTTACCTAGCAGCCTGTCTGACTTAGGTACGCCAGCTAAAAAATGACCGGTTCGAGACAGACGCCATGAATTTTTAAGGCGAATAGCGAGCCCTTTAATGAGAAAGTATGTGGAATATGGCCGAATCCGGCGTTTTTGTAGTAGATCAGTTCTAACCTCGGCAGGCTGCTAGCGCATAGGCCAATCTGCCCAATTTTTATAAACACGGTGTAGCGCCACACCGGAGGCCCTATCAGCAATGTCTAGAGACATGAAAAAAACAACACGCAGCAGCAATAATCCTAACGGTCGCAAAAGCGGCGGAGGTGGATCATTGCTCACAGGCTTACTCATAGGACTATTTGGCGGTGTTGCAGTAGCCGTAGCGGTGGCCGTATTTTTAAACCGCAGTGCCAATCCTTTTGCAGGAAAAGCCAGCACAACCCCAGCAGATGCGATCTCCTCTGCGCCGCTCGGTGTTGCACCGCAGCAGCCAGAGGTCCTTTCGCCTGGCGGAAAAAATGACGTAGTCATTGTTACCCCAGTGCCAACCGCATCCACCGTAAAAAGTGACAACGGCGAACGATTCGACTTTTATAAGATGCTGCCGGAACTTGCAGACAAAAAAACTGCCGAAGTCGCTAAGCCGGTAGAGCCTAAAAAACCAGAGGCCAGCCCACCGGTAAAAGTAGAAGTCCCCAAAGGGGCTTATTTACAAATTGGCGCATTCCAAAATGAGCAAGATGCAGATAACCTTAAGGCCAAGCTGGCTTTACTTGGCGTTGAAGCCCGTATCCAAACCAGCGATGTTCCAGGCAAAGGGATTTGGCACCGTGTTCGTCTTGGGCCATTTAACTCTAGCAATGAATTAGAAAACGCCCGCTCACAACTCAAATCCAATGGCGTAGATAGCGCCGTGGTTAAATAATTTCAAAAACAGTTAAAAACAAGAACAAATAAGCAAGCGGCAAGGCCTCAAACAAGGTGCTACTGGCGCTGCAAAGCTAAGAATGTGATCGTTTTTAATTGGCATTGAAATAACTTTCAGGATCAGTTTATGTTGAATACTTGGCTCAAACGCTTACTTATTTCTACTACTCTTTTGACCGCCAGCCTTGCGCATGCAGAAATCCGCGAAGGTGTGGAATACAAGAAAATGGCTAAGCCACAAGCTGTAGCGGTAGCAGGCAAAAGCGAAGTAATTGAGTTTTTTTGGTACGGCTGCCCACACTGCTTTACGGTTGCCCCCTATGTAGAAGACTGGGCAGGCAAATTACCGGCCAATGTTAATTTCCGCCGTATCCACGTCGCTTGGCCTGGCCGTAGCGATATGGAAGGCCACACTAAGATCTTTATCGCCTTACAAGCCATGGGCTTAGAGGCAAAACAACAGCTTGCGGTGATGACTGCTGTGCAAAAAGATCGTATTGAGCTACGTAAAGAAGATGTCTTGTTTGACTGGATCAAAAAACAAGGCATTGATGTTGCAAAATTCAAAGCTCAATACAACTCATTTAGCAGCAGCGCTCAGCTGAATAAGCTTGCGCAAATGACGCGTGATTACCAAGTAGATGGCGTGCCCATGTTTGTAGTCAACGGCAAATACGTCACCAGCCCAGCGATGGTAGGCAGGGAAGACGCCACCATTACTCAAGTTATCGATCAACTGCTTGCACTAGATAAGCCAGCGGCTGCAAAAAAGAAGTAAGCACACCTGAAGCGTGTATGCCCCGAGAACTCTTCGGGGCATTTTTTACGCCCTAAATATAAGCCCCAAAGGGCATACTTAAAAAATGGGTTGTTCATCCGGTGCAATCCCCTAACAGGAGCTTTAAATATGCAATGGATTGATCTGCGTAGTGATACCGTCACCCCTCCCACCCCAGCGATGCGCACCGCAATGATGAATGCGGTAGTGGGTGATGATGTTTATGGTGATGACGAAACCGTTAACGAGCTTGAGCGCCTTGCTGCACACACTCTGGGCTTTGAAGCTGCGCTATTTGTACCAACCGGCACCTTTGGCAATCAGCTCGCACTATTTACCCATTGCGAGCGCGGCGATGAGGTCATTCTGGGTGAAGACAGCCATCTTGTTTGGCATGAAGTGGGCGGGGCAGCGGTGATTGCAGGGGTCAATCTACGCCCTATTCCTACGGTAAATGGCGTGCTGGACGCAAGCCAAGTTCGCCGCCGCATTCGCCCCGAAGGCGATATCCACCTGCCACGCACTCGGCTCATTTGCATGGAAAACGCCCACTCTAGCGGCCGTGTTATTCCACTGGCGGCCATGCAAGAAATCTGGGAAACAGCTCAAACAGCAGGACTAAAAGTCCACTTAGACGGTGCTCGAGTATTTAATGCCGCCACTAGTTTGGGCGTGGATGTAAAGCAAATCACCCAATATGCAGATAGCGTGATGTGTTGCTTGTCCAAGGGATTAGCCGCACCAGTAGGTTCAATCTTAGCGGGAGACAAAACCTTTATTGAAATCGCCCGCAAAAAACGTAAATTACTAGGCGGTGGCTGGCGACAAGCTGGCGTGCTAGCAGCTCCGGCACTATTGGCACTCACAGAAATGACGCAACGCTTAGGTGAAGACCACGCCAATGCCCAGTATCTAGGCGAAAAACTAGCCGAGCTACCCAATGTGCGGGTCTGCACCGATCAGTTGCAAATCAATATGGTGTTTTTTGAAATCACTCAGCCGGTAGATGAAGCCCAAGTTCTCGCTCATCTAAGCGAATGTGGCATTAAATCTAATGGCACAGAAGCGGGCCAATGGCGCTTTGTTTGCCACTGGCAAATCGGCAAAGCTGAGATTGATAGAGTGATTGCGGCAATGAAAGAAGCACTGTCCGCTTAAGCTATGGGATCAGGGGTTGGAAAACCATAACGGCTATTCCAACCCTAATCGCTTAACGCAACTGATCTACCACCGCCAACAAAGGCAGCAATACGCTAGCGCCAAACTGACGGCTGCGCTCACCGTTCCAGCCGACTTCAGGCAATGGACGTTTTGCGGTGTCTTTAAATGGCATTTCAATGGTGTAAGCCAAGCAATCAAAGACATCCCCTACCCAGTTGGTGCCGATAGTTAGTGTTTCTGGGCCAAATTTACCTTTTTCGTAGCCAAACTCTGTCTGAAAATCTGGACTAGTCGCCAGCCATGCTGCTTTAAACGCCGTTTGCAGCGCATCTTGGGGCTTAGAAAAAGATGCGTTATCGTCACAGCCTGCCACAAAATTATGTGGAATCGCTTCGTCGCCGTGTACATCCAAAAAGGCATCGATACCGGTTTCCAACATCATCTGACGCACCAAGAAGACTTCTGGGCTGCGCTCCATCGTTGGCGTTGCCCATTCACGGTTTAAATTGGCCCCCGCTGCATTGGTACGCAAATTACCGCGCACGCTGCCGTCCGGATTCATATTGGGCACAATATAGAACACGGCTTTTTCTAGCAGCACACGGGCTACGCTATTTTCTGGGTCGAGCAGAGTTTCCAGCAGACCTTCCACAAACCATTCGGCCATGGTTTCACCCGGATGCTGACGCGCCGTAATCCAGATCTTTTTCTTGCCAGGCATTTCCACGCCAACGCGCAGCAAATCCATATCTCGGCCATCCAGCGTACTGCCTAAATGCACCAACTCGCACAGCGGGCTTGCTTCAACGGCCTCACCAATCAAGCGCATATGGCGCTCCCATGAGTAAGGCTCGAAATAAGCGTAGAACACCGATTCGCGCTCCGGGCGATGATGAATACGCAGCGTTTGCCCATCGTAATCACTGGCCACACGGAACCAGTTTTCTGTGTCATAGCTGGCTACGGCATTGTAATCAGGCCAACCATCGGGATACGCGCTATTGGCTGCATTATCAAAATGAATCACACAGTCTTGGTCTTTAGCGCCGAGTAGGCGAAAGTGAAACCACTGGCTAAATGGCGAAGCGTTATCGCTGCGGATCTTTAAATGGATATTCTGAGCATCAACAAGGCTGACTACTTCAATAGCGCCAGAATCAAACTGGCTGGAAATTTTTAGCATGATGCGATCCTAAAATAGAAAATATTGAAGCTAAAAAAAACCCAAATATTGAATCACGGAGGGCACTGAGAACAGGGAGAAAATCAATCAATTTCATTCCAAACGGGGAAGCTGAATCGTCGTAATTCAAGTTTGCTTTTCTCCGTGGCTCTCTGTGTTCTCTTTAACTCCGTGTTTCAAGATTTGGGTTTATTTATAAAGATAACTTAGCCTATTGCTTCAAACGGATAGACCAAGCCCAGCTCGGCTCTGGCCGCATCCATCATGACTATCATGGCTCTGGAGTGAGCGTAAGGCATCAGCGGGCTTTCGCTTTGGCCTGTGCTTAATAAATGGCAAAAATGCGCGGCTTCGTATTGCAGGCCAGAGCCTATAGGTGGCGCTTCCAACCTGACTTTGCGTCCATCTTTATAAAAAATGGTGGCGGCAGTTGGGTTCCACCACTTTTCATCCAACACCACATGGCCATCCGGCCCAGCCAGCATGGCCTCGCCCGATCCGGCTAAATCTAGGCCGCAGTAAAGCTGGCTGATGCCGCCGCTATGCTGGCTATTGATGCTGGCAAAAGTATCCACACCGCCATTCAGCCGCCCAAAAGCCTGCACATTCTGCACGCCACCCAACCAATCTACCGCTAAAAACGCGCCATAAATGCCGATATCCAACAGGCCACCGCCCGCCATTTCAGGCTTTAGCACGGCGTGATCTGGGGCCACATTGGGGTTGGCAAAGCCGCAACGCACAAAAGCAATCGGGCCGATTGGGTCTTCTAATAAGTGCTCACGCAGCGCCTGATACAGCGGATAAAAGCCCGGCTTCATTGCCTCCATAAACAACTGGCCAGTTTGCGTCGCCACGTCCAACACACGTTCCAGCTCGGCAAGGCTAGTCGCCGCAGGCTTCTCACACAGCACCGCCTTCATTGCCGCCATGCTGTACTCAGCATGGCTGGTATGGGGCGTGGCGATATATACCGCGTCGATATCGCTGGCGAGCAAATCATCCACACTGTGATGCACTAAGCCACCATGCTGATCCACAAAAGACGTAGCCTTAGCATGATTGCGGTTCCACACGGCAGCAAGCTGAGCCTGACTCGGAATTAAAGCCAAGCCCTGAGCAAAGCGATTGGCGATATGGCCCGTGCCGATAATCCCAAAACGAATAGTCATTGAGTGCCTTTGTAATTGGTAAAGAAAACCCACACCTTAAAACACTGAGTAAAAGGAGAACACAGAGATCCACAGAGAAAAGCGCAATAACAAGTTAATTAGAGCAAACGAAACTATATAGTTTTTCTCCGTTAAACTCCGTTCTCTCTGTGTCCTCCGTGTTTCAAGATCTAGTTTTTTTTTAAATTACTATTAAACTTTATTAAACCGCACCAAAGCCAAGCTACCTAATAGATTGGGCAAGAATTCTACTTTTTCACCCTGATTTAATACCAATTGATGATCTATTTTTAAGCCTAATTTATTCAATAACTTAGCAAAATCATTCACGGTGCAAAAATGGATATTGGGCGTGTTATACCACTCGAAGGGAATCGTTTCTGATACCGGCATACGGCCCATTAAGATTTGCCAGCGGTTTTCCCAAAAGCCAAAATTAGGAAAGGTCACGATGCCGGTTTTCCCCACCCTAACCATTTCCTGCAAAATACCCTCAATATTGTGCATAGCCTGAATGGTGAGTGAAAGCACCACATAATCAAAGGAATGGTCTTCAAAAGTGGATAAGCCACTTTCCATATCGCTTTGAATTACATTCACGCCATTAGCCACGCAGCCCACCACGCCATTGACATCAATTTCAACGCCATAGCCGCTGACTTCTTTTTTAGCCGCCAGCCAAGCCAGCAATTCGCCATCGCCACAGCCTAAATCCAATACTCTAGATTGAGGGGGAATCCAATCGGCAATATATTGCAAATCAGGGCGTAAAGTTTTTAGCTCGCTCATTGAGTAATCTCCTTAGCAATCCGCTGCATATAGTTTCTTATAGCTTCGTGATAAGGAGCGTCTTCCATAATTGTAGCGCCAAGCAAGCTATTCAAATTGACCCACGTAATCATAAAGAAATTTCCTTAGCAATCCGCGACATATAATTACGCATAATGGCGTGATAAGGAGCGTCCTCCATTAAGAATGCATCATGGCCGTGTTCTGATTCAATTTCTGCATAAGAAACCTGGCGCTTAGCCGCGAGTAAAGCTTTTACAATTTCTTTAGAACGAGCAGGAGAAAAACGCCAATCGGTGGTAAATGAAACGACCAAGAATTGCGCCTTGGCTTCCCTTAAAGCCGCCACTAAATCATTATTGTAATGACGGGCCGGATCAAAATAATCGAGCGCCTTGGTCATCAGTAAATAGGTATTGGCATCAAAGATTTCGGCAAATTTATCGCCTTGATAGCGCAAATAAGATTCGATTTCGAATTCCACTTCAAAACCGTATTTATATTCACCCGAGCGCAATAGGCGGCCAAATTTCTCGCCCATGCCATCGTCGCTTAAATAGGTGATATGTCCCAACATTCGGGCCAATCGCAGGCCACGGCGTGGCAGGGTATTGTGCTGATAGTAATCGCCTCCATGAAAATCAGGATCGGTCAGAATCGCTTGCCGGGCCACATCATTAAAAGCAATATTTTGCGCAGTTAATTTAGGCGCAGAAGCAATCACCAAGCAATGGCGAATTCGCTCTGGATGGGTAATGGACCAACGCAGTGCTTGCATGCCACCCAAACTGCCGCCAATCACCGCTGCAAATTGAGCAATACCTAAACGATCGGCTAATCGTTTTTGCGTTTCTACCCAATCCCTCACCAATACCAGCGGGAAAGTCGAACCATAGGGCTGGCCCGTAGCCGGATTAATCGAAGAAGGCCCAGTTGAACCATGGCAACCGCCCAGATTATTTAAACCAATCACAAAGAATTTATCGGTATCAATCGGCTTGCCCGGCCCTATCATCGTATCCCACCAGCCCGGATTTTTATCATCGACGGTATAGCGGCCAGCCACATGATGATTACCCGATAAAGCATGGCAAACCAGAATGGCATTCGACGCATCGGCATTCAGCGTGCCATAGGTTTCATAAACCAACTCGTAATACGGCAGGATAGCGCCAGAAGATAAAGTAATTGGCTCGTCAAAAACCGCTTTTTGAGCGGTGACTAAACCAACGCTGCGAGGTAGCTGCATTGTTTTTCCCAAGTCTAAAAAGCTCAAACTAAACCCAAACCATTAATCTTCAACACGGAGAAAGGCAAAAACGAGAGTGAAAAAATATATAAATCTCTCTAAAGATTTTCTCCGTGAAACTCCGTGTTCTCTGTGTGCTCCGTGGTTTAAGATTTGGGTTTTAAGCCCTATTTATTCAGTTGTGCTAGTTGCGCTCGCTCTGCGTCCGACCATTTATCTTCCAGACCAATCAACTGATCTCTATCCGCAAAAGGCGGATAACCCGCTTTCATAGTTAAGCGAATATAGTGGTGGATAAATACATCCAAGCAAACATGCATAGCGCGCATATCACCAACTTCTTGTTCGCGCTTTTTAGTGCGCAAATATAAATCGAAATCTGCGGCCTGAATGCGCTCATCCCACACGCCAATTTTAGCCAGCGCACTACGAGCTATCATCACCGTATTACCCACAAAGCCTTCTTTAATCTGATGCTTAAATCGCGTTTGCCTATTAAGACAAAAACCTTCCCAATTGCGATACATCAGCTGATGCATCCAGCTGAGCGTGGTGCGATTAAAACCAAATAAGCCAAGAAAGTTTTTAATTTTTTGCCAGCGATGCTTCAGTTTTTTCGTGGCTTGGGCATTTTCAATTTGCTCAATTCCACAAACTGTTGCTACCTCTAAGCCATTCGCGGTCATCGATTCAATCAATTTAATGTCCCATTGGGGGGAGACGATAATGTCATTATTCAGAAAAGCGAGCCAGTCATATTTTGCAATGGCAATACCCTGATTCTGGCTGTGTGGATAGGCGTAATTAGCGTGGTTACGAATCACGGTTGCCCCCACCGAATCAAAGAATTCAGCACTGCCATCATTCGAGCCATTATCAATAATAATCAGCTCAAAAGGGTGATGGGTATAGCGCTGCAGGTTTTCCCAGAATAATTGATTCACTGCCAATTGATTATGGATGGCTGTAATAATGCTAATCATAAAGAAACCTTACGGTGAAAACTGGAACCTGCCAACAAGGCACAAGCCAATAGCACATAGGCTAGGCCCGTAATATTATCGGTAAAAAATGAATTGGCTAAGGTAGATACCCCGTAAGAGCAGACTAATACTAGGCCTAACCAGCGCTCTGCTGCTACTTGGCCCCAAGCCTGCTTGGCCGTTGCCAACAAAAGTAACACCAGCGAGCACATGCCAAATAAACCAAGCTCCACCCCTAGCCATAAATAATCATTATGAGGATTAGCAAATGAGCGGCGCACTTCTGAATCACCAGCATTTTTTAAATAATTCTGCTTATAGCTGCCGGTACCATGCCCTAAAACTGGCGCTTCTTTAATTAAATCTTTAGCCACTTTATGAAAAAACAATCGCAAGCCTACTGAGGTATCGATATCGCCTTTATCGTAGCTTTGCACATCGCTTTGCACGGTACTCATACTCGTGCGCAATGAACTAGATCCTAAATAAAGTAAGGGGCCCATTACGGCGACTGCAATCAGCGCAATAAAGAAACCGCGCCTGCCCTGCCATAGCACCACTAATAAACCTAAAAGTAAGAGCAACAATACTTGCGCCGTGCGGCCTTTTACCATAAAGAACACATCAAAAATACACAGGGCAATGGTGATTGACGCTGGCCAGCGCCATTGCTTAGGCAAGCGCCCTGCCATCCAATAAGCACCAATACCGCAAGCAAGAAAACTCACAAAGGTGCTGTGATAGGTATGGGTTCTGAAAACGGAGTAATCACCGATTGCGCCTTGAATAATCGGCGTACCACTCAGGCCACTGCCAATTGAAAGCACAAGGGTAATCACCGCACCAAGGCCAAAACCCGCTAATAAATACTGGCGAACAGGGGCTAAAGTACATAGCGCAAAAAACAAAGGCGCTAATAAATAGGCGCGCATTTTAAGCAACATGCCAAGCGCATCGTTAATTGATGCATCAGTCCAGAATATGCCCAATACAAAGAGCGAATACATCAAAAGGCAAGCCTGAATCAAAGGCTGGCGTAATGCATTAGCAATATGCTGGCGGATTTCTGGCGTAAAAATCGCGAATAAAACCAATACCCCCGCGCTGATATTTTGCATAGCGGTTGAAACAGGAATAGCAAACCCCGCCAGAAAAGCAAACCAAAGCAGAGGCTGCCGAGCGATATTTAAATTCATGCCTGCACCAGTTTATAATGTTTTTTAGTTAAATCGCGGCTCAGTAGTTTTTCTACTTTCATTTGCCAGCGATGACGTTTTTCGCGTTTAGATAAACGATATTGCGGATCAGCCGTGAATACTAATTCGGCATAATCTTGAAACCAAGGCTGAACAATGGCCGGGTGCTTGCCTTTAAAGGGCTGCAATATGCTGGCATCAATCTGGCTGTAATCGTGCACCTTGGGGGTGTGATTCCAATAGCGGGAAACTTGGCGAATTTTTTCATTCATTTTTTCGCAGGATCGCACATGGCCATAATGATAAATCGGGCAGCCCACCAAAGCAGCATTAGGATAACGGCCGCATTTATTCTGATGCATCACTACCCAAAACAAGCCATCAGGAGCCCAGCTGCGAATGGTGTTTCTAATAATCCTTGGGGCGCGGCGATACCAAGCAGGGCTTTTTGCGACTAAATCTGGGCAGCCATAAAAATGGTGATAATCAAATACCAGCGCTTCAACTTCGCTATTGGCTAAATGCTTTTCCATTGCGGCGCGAATCTTTGGCGCATCTTCTTCATGAATGATTTCATCGCCTTCCAGATAAAAAGCCCAATCACCACTGCAATTAAATTGAGCAATCATTTTTTGCTGGGCATAAACATAACCACGGTCTTGCATATCCTCATTCCACGTGGTTTCAATCACCCGAATCCGTGCATCGCTAATGGAGCGCACGCGCTCCAGAGTATCGTCATCGCTTTTGCCCACCGCCACGACCACTTCATCGCAAACGCTAAGTAAGCTTTTTAAACTTTCAATATAGGGATAGCCAAGCAGGGTGCCATTGCGCAGGAAGGTAAAGCCGCTAACTTTCATAGGGAATCCGTAAAATGGGGGGATTTACTCAGCATTATGTTAATTGCGCCTTGCGGGCAGCCAGCCAATCGGGAGATTATAGCAGCCTCAATACAGCTATCTTGCGTCTTATACGCTCGCACAAAATGTTCAAAATAAGTGGTCTGATTATTACGTTTAATGAAGCGCACAATATCGTTGAATGCCTGCGCTCAATGAAACAGGTTTGCGATGACATTGTGGTGGTCGATTCTTGCAGTAGTGATAACACAGTGGAATTAGCCACGCAAGAAGGAGCAACGGTGATTTCACAAGCATTCTTAGGCGATGGCCCACAGCGCAGCGTCGGTTTACCCCACTGCCGCCACGATTGGGTTCTGAATTTAGACGCCGATGAGCGCTTAGAAGACGATTTAGTCGCTTATTTAAAGAATACCGATTTAAGCCAGCAAAATGTCAGCGCCATTGAAACGCGCCGCCGCAATTATATTGGCAATCAAACTACCCGCTTTGCAGGGCAATATCCGGATTATGTACGGCGCATTTTTAATAAAACAAAGGCGGATTTTTCGCCTGTCGCTGCGCACACTAAAATTCAAAGCCATTCATTAAAACAAATACCCGCGCATATTACCCATTATTCTTATAAAGATTATCCAGATATATTTAAGCGGGCCTGCCTCTACGGCACGTGGCAGGCACAAACTATCGCCAAAACCAATAAAATAATCGGTCCGCTCACACCAGGATTTCATTGCCTGTTTTCATTTTTAAAACATTATTTGATAAAACTTGGCTTTCTGGCTGGGCACGATGGATTAGCCATATCCTTAGGCAAAGCCATCGCCTCCTACATCAAATACGCACACGCAATTGAACTACGCCGAAATAAAAACTAAAAATCCAAATCTTGAACCATAGAGGGCATAGAGAACATGGAGGGTCACGGAGAAATACCTTCTGTTTTTTTGGTTTTCTCCGCGATCCTCCGAGTCCTCCTACACTCCGTGGTTCAAGGTTTGGGTTTATAAATTCACATTATCGCAGCCAAGATGGCTGCCTCTATCGCCGCCCAATCGGGCACAGTTTCGCTGCTGACGATCACTTCAAAGCGTGAATCTCGTCGATAAGCCGTTGTGGTCGCTCCCGGCATGCCGTCTACCCAATCGAATCGATACCAATCCCGCTCGGTATGAAATACGCCTTTCGCGCGGGATAAACCTACTAAGCCCAAGCTTTGTGGCTGCGATAGTGCACCAAATAAATCGGCGAGCTTGGCGCTAAAAAAGAGGGTTTCTGGGGAAAAAATCCAGCCGCAGCTGTGTGAACCTAAGGCGGAGTGGGATTTTTTAATAGGCCAGGCCAGCTCTTCTTCCACCGCTGCCGCTGGTTTAACGCGTTTACGCAGATTATTGCTATGCAAATTAGGTGTGCTGGTGACTGGCCAGCGCTCTGGATGCAGCTCTAAATCTAGCAAGGCAGGGTCGAACTCACCTTGCACCGCTTCTACAATGGCAAGTTTTGGCGGGAACATGGCTTGCGCCATTTTCCACGCCGCCGCCATTTGATCGACATCTGCCAAATCGGCCTTACTCAGCACGATGACATCGGCTAATTGCAGCTGATCGCGCCATGTTTCATGGCTGGTGTAGCGGCTGTCTTGCAAGTGCCGCGCATCAAGCAGTGTGAGCACCGCTCGCACATCTAGGGCTACGGCCAAAAATGGATCGCGCAGTAAATCGATAATCCCAGCCGGATGCCCCAAGCCAGATGGCTCGATCAGCAGGCGATCAGGGCGCTTACCTTTGAGTAATTTAGTCAGCGTAACACGCAGCATGGGGCTGGTGGTGCAGCAGATGCAGCCACCGGGCACTTCAGCCACTTGCAAGCCATCTGCCGCCACTGACAGGCTGGCCCCGTCAATGCCCACTTCACCAAACTCGTTTACCACTACAGCCCAGTATTCATCCTGAGGCTTGCTGGCAAGCAGCTTCATCATGGCGGTGGTCTTGCCCACGCCTAAAAAACCACTGATTAGATTTACCGGAGTGCGATTCATAAATACTCATTATTCCTAAAACAGGAAATCTCAAAGTTATGTGAAAACAAAACCCAAATCTTAAGCCACGGAGAGAAAGGAGGACTCGGAGGAGCACGGAGAAAAGCTTAAGGATGTGACTCGAAATAAATTCCGCAATGTTTTATCAACACAAAACCGTCATCCCCGAGTATTTTTATCGGAGATCCAGCAGCGCAGCTGGATTTCCGCCAAAGGCAAGCGGGAATGACGATATTTCATAGAGGGAGGTTAATATGAGCCAAATCTTAAGCAAGCTTTCTCCGTGAAAATCCGTGTTCTCTGTGCCCTCTGTGGTTCAAGATTTGGGTTTCATGCAGGAGTTAAGCCTATGAACCATCTGGCTTAGGTTTGTTTGGCCGCTGCACACCCGCATGCAAAGCTTGCATCGCCCCGCCCATATCGCCTGCCAGCATTTTAGGCAATACGTGATGGGCTTTGATAAACACATCCATGATGCCTTCGAATTCTTCTTTGCGTGGCGGCTTAAGTACAAAATTAGCCACTTCGGCCTTATTGCCAGGATGGCCGATGCCCACGCGTAAGCGCCAGAAATCAGGCGTGCCCAGATGAGCTTGAATATCTTTTAAGCCATTATGCCCACCATTGCCGCCACCCTGCTTTAGCTTGATCTGCCCTGCGGGAATATCCAGCTCGTCGTGCACCACGAGGATTTCTGCGGGCAGGATTTTATAAAACTGCGCCAGCGCCACCACAGATAAGCCGCTGCGGTTCATAAAAGTTTGCGGCTCTAGCAGCCACACATCGCTGCCATGTAGGCGAGCTTTGGCTGCTAAGCCGTGGAATTTATTATCGTGGCGCAAAGAGGCATTGGCATCTTTGGCTAATTCATCCACCCACCAAAATCCCGCATTATGGCGGGTTTGCGCGTAATCACTGCCGGGATTGCCCAGCCCTACGATCAGTTTAATTTGCGGCATAGTCTTTCAAAAGCAGGCGAAAAGGGCTACATGATACCCTAGGTCGATCATCAATTAGCCTTAAGAGCGATGCCATTCCAGTGTCAAGGCATAAAAATATAGACGTAAAAAAACCCGCAGCAGCGGGTTTTTTTAAAGTACTTAAAACTTAAACAGCTTTTGCGCCATTCAGGTTTACGATACCCAAGTCTTTACCAGAAGCCAACGATACCAATTCGATACCATCAGCCAGTTTGATGTCAGACAAGTGAACCGAAGTCTTCATTGCAGACAAGTCAGCAAGGTCAACCGTTACGAACTCTGGCAGCTTAGAAGCTACGCAACGAATCATTACTTCGTTCAATACTGTGCTGATTGTACCGCCTTGCAGCTTAACGCCCAGACAAGCATCGCCGTTGATGAAGTGCAATGGCACTTTCAATTCAACAACAGTTGCTTCATTTACGCGTTGTAAATCAACGTGCAGAACCAATTGCTTGAATGGGTGGTATTGAACAGCGCGGACCAGAACTTGCTCAGAAGCGGCACCTTCAATGTTCAGCTTGATCAGAGCAGTGTGGAACGCTTCTTTTTGCAGAGCGTAGTACATGCTGTTGTGATCAAGTGTTACAGCTACAGGAGCTACATCGCCACCGTAAACGATTGCTGGCAAACGACCATCGCGACGCTGGCGGCGGCTCGCACCCGTACCTTGCGCATCACGTGCTACTGCATTGATTTCAAATGTCATGATAAAACTCCATACGCACCGAAGTGCATTTTAATAAGCACCGTCCGCGACCAGACAGTGCAACAGAAAACCCAGATAAAATATCTGGGTTTTGAATTCTTAAGCCGATTTAATCGACAAACAATGAAGAAACAGACTCATCGTTATTAATGCGACGCATCGTTTCAGCCAAGAGGCCAGCAATCGATACTACGCGAACGCGGCCGCTATCTTGCGCAGCCTGGCTCACTGGAATGGTGTCAGTCACAACCACTTCATCTAAATCAGATTGCATGATGCGCTCAACCGCGGCACCAGAAAATACCGCGTGAGTGGCATAAGCCAATACGCGCTTAGCACCGTGTTGCTTCAACGCTTGCGCGGCTTTGCACAGGGTGTTGGCGGTATCGATCATGTCATCGATAATCACACAGGTACGATCTTTTACATCACCGATAATGTGCATGACTTCGGCAACGCCAGCCTTAGGACGGCGTTTATCGATAATCGCCATATCCACACCTAATTGCTTAGCCATAGCGCGGGCACGCAATACGCCGCCTACGTCTGGGCTAACAACCATCAGGTTTTCGTAGCGTTTTTCGCGGATATCCGACAGTAAAACAGGTGTCGAATAGATATTATCTACAGGGATATCGAAGAAGCCTTGGATTTGATCAGCGTGTACATCTACCGTCAGTACGCGATCTACACCCGCAACGGTCAGCATATTTGCAACCACTTTGGCAGAAATCGGTACGCGAGCAGAGCGTGGGCGGCGATCTTGACGGGAATACCCAAGGTAGGGAATTGCTGCAGTAATGCGGCCAGCCGATGCGCGTTTCAGCGAATCAACCATCAACATCACTTCCATCAGATTATCGTTGGTAGGGACGCAAGTGGACTGCAAAACAAAAACATCGCGACCGCGAACGTTTTCCAGCAGCTCAACGGTCACTTCACCGTCCGAGAATCGACCAACCGTGGCACGGCCAATCGAGATGTCCAGGTGATTAACTACGCTATCAGCAAGTTTCGGGTTAGCGTTACCAGTGAACACCATGAGACTATCGTAAGCCATTTCTGTATTCCAGAAGGACGAAAAGCGCGTAATTTTTAAATTACACGCTTTTCTATTCGAATGATGGCAGGGGAAGAAGGATTCGAACCTTCGCATGTCGGAATCAAAATCCGATGCCTTAACCAACTTGGCGACTCCCCTAATGAAACTGCCCGCAACTACTCGGCAAATTCATGTAATGGATGCTTACTTAATGACCTAGCAACAAATCCGGTCATATTTTTTGGCAGGTCGTATATTACACTGTTTGCTTCGTTAGGTGAAGAAAAACTTGCAAAAACACAACTACCTGAGCCAGTCATTCTTGCGTTTGCATACTGCCTAAGCCATGTAATACTTTCAGCTATCTTTGGATGACTTTTACAGGCCACCGCTTCCAGATCGTTTTGGGTGACGGCGCTACTGAGGAGCGGAACTGTAATCGGCGGCGTATTTCTTGTCAAGCTTGGATCGCGAAAAATCTGCGGCGTGGAAACATGCACTGCTGGATGCAAGATCACAAAATGGGTGTCTGGCGTGGCAACTGGCGTCATTATTTCGCCAATCCCTTCAACAAAAGCCGACTCGCCAAAAATAAAAAACGGCACATCTGCCCCCAAACTTAAACCTAGCGCCATCAGTTTGCTGCGTGGCAAATTAAGCTGCCACAGGCGGTTGAGCGCCAACATCACGGTAGCAGCATCAGAGCTACCGCCACCAACCCCTCCCCCCATTGGTAGGCGCTTATCTACTCGGATATCCACACCAAGCTTGCAACCCGTGGCTTGCTGCAGCAAACGGGCAGCACGCACGGTGAGATCTGCCTCTGCAGGAACACCTGGCAAAGGATTGTGATGCTGCACCTGACCACTGGCATTCACCCGCAAGCTAATCGTATCGCTTAAATCAATCAGTTGAAAAACAGACTGCAGCAGATGATAGCCATCAGGGCGACGACCAACAATATGTAAGAAAAGATTGAGCTTGGCTGGAGCAGGAAAATCTTGCCAGACGCTATTTATGCTTAGGGGTTCCATTGCCATTCTGATATCACTACTTTAATTTCAAGATCGTCACGACTTAACATCAGCCTATGCGGCAGGCTAGGCTGGCCGCGATAATCTGTGCTCTCAATACGCCAGCCTGCTTGCTCAAGCAGTTGGCCGTTTTCAATTTTACTTTGGTGGCTTACGCTATCTGGATCGGCCTCGCCACGCAGCCACCAGCGCAGGCCCGACACCGGTAGCGGCCAGCCCAGCGCTTCTTTGATCAACTCATCGGGGGATGCAGCCTTAATGACACGCTGATTTGCATCCTTAAAGCTCGCTAAACCAGGGCTAAATCGCAACTCTGCTGCGGTTTGCCCTAGTGGGCCAGATAAAGATAACTCGCTTTGCTCGCCAAGCTGATGCCAATCAAACTGCGCATAATGCCTTTCATTTGCCACCTTTAAGGCCACTCGGCCACTGGCCGAATAACCAGAGCGGCTCACTGGAGGCGTGCTTGCGCAACCTACTAAAAACAATACCGCGATTAACCATAAACGCATTAATGAATCCCTAAGCGCTGAATGGTTTCAAGCAAAGTTTCGTTCTTGGCATCAATCAAAGCCGCAGCATCTACAAGCTTTTTAGCCTCCGCCTTTTCTCCCAGCTGCCACAATACCTCGGCCAAATGCGCAGCCACGTCAGGCTCAGCAAGCTTGCTATAAGCAAGCTTGAGCAAAGTGCTGGCTTCCTGCAACTTGCCCTGCTTATAACGCAGCCAACCCAAGCTATCCAAAATCACGGGGCTATCTGGCTCTAGCGCAATGGCTTGCTCTAACAATGCCTCTGCCTCGCTTAATTTAGTGGTGCGTGTCAGCAGGGTGTAGCCAAGCGCATTCATTCCCTGTGCATTAGCTGGCATAAGCTCTACATACTTACGCAAATCGCTTTCTGCTAAAGCGTAATCACCTTGCATATCTGCAAGTAGTGCGCGGTCGTAAACCAGATCGGTAGACTGTGGATAAGTCACTAGGCCCTTACTAAGAATTTCAACGCCTTTTTTATAGTTGCGTGCCTCACGGTACAATTGCGCTTCCATTTGGATACGCTCTACTTTTGCTTGCTCGGTATCACTAGGCAGAGCCGCAATAGCCTTACGTGCTTCTTCTGTGCGCCCTAAGCGCGCCAAAACACGCGGCAGACGTTTTTTAGCTGAGGCGGCAAAATCTCCGCCCACTTGGCTATACCAACTCAAGGCTTCATCAAAACGATAGCGCTCTTCAGAAATCTGCCCTAGGTAGTAACGCAAATTATCCACATTGCGTGGGTTTTGTTTGATTGCGGCGCTGAGATTACTATACGCCGTATCAAAATCACGCTGCTGCAGTGCAATTAAGCCAGAGCCAATCAATGCATCCAGATTATTGCCTTGTAGCTTTAAAATTTCTTGGTAAACCTGTAATGCCTCAGGCAAGCGCTGGGCCGCAACCAGCTGACGCGCTAGGCTATTTCTTAACGTTAAAGACATTGGATTGTCTTTGATGGTTTTTTCTAGGAATTCAACACTGGCCGCTGGCGATTGATTAGCCAATAGCTGCGCCTTGTACTGAATGGCGGTTTCCCAATTTGGCCTTGCTGCAAGCGCAATACTTAACTCCGCCAGCGCATCATTAAACCGCTCTTGATTCGCCATTGCCACAGCACGGGCAAAATGCGCCTCAGGAAGCTGTGGATACTTTTGGGTTAGCTCATCAGTCAGCTTCCATGCTGCTTTTCTGTCGGTGGTCTTATCCCAGAGCAAATGCATTTGCATAAAAAATGATGCGGCGTCTTCTGGCTTTGCCGCCAGCAGCGCCTCGATATGCGGCTTGGCATCTTCAATTCGATCAGCGCGAATCAAAAGAGTGAGCAAAATTTGCCGAGCGCCCACAGAGTTTGGCGCAGCCGCGATCCATTGCTGAGCGGTTTCTTGTGCTAAACCCAGCTGCCCAGCGCCTACGGCTACTTCGGTTGCGCGGCGAGCCACACGAGGGTCATGGGTACGATTAGCCAGATCATGCCAAGTTTGTGCAGAGAGCGCCGTGCGGCCTCGCTGCAATGAAACGTCTGCAACCAAAAAGCGCAGCAATAAATCATTGGTCAGCGGCATGCGTGATAATGTTTCTGGCGCAAAGATTTCATCCCGAACCGTCTCGGTTTCTGCCACCGCTTCTGCAGGCTCGCTAGCTGCAGTGCTGGATGTAGAAACAGGCACAGCGGCGCATCCGCCCAAAAACAGGCCGCTAATAAGCAAGCATAGAGCTGAGTGTTTAAAAGTGGTGAGTCTGAATGGGACGGGCATGGCACAATCCAGTAACGTCATTAATCATTCCATATTAACTCGGATATTTCAGATAGTAATAGCTCGTCTTACGCTTACTAATTTTAAAACCACGATGTAAGCCTAGCGCCTTAACAAGGCTAGCACAATTAATTAAAGCTTATTTCCCTTACAAAACAGGGTATTGCATCAATATTTATTGGCCAATTGCCCATGTATCCACCATCAATAGGCCGCGTTTAACGCAAGTACAACACCGCTAATAGGAAGAAAAAGTGCCAGAATTACCTGAAGTTGAAACCACAAAACGCGGCATCTCTCCCCATGTAGAAGGGCAAAGCATTAGCGAAGTCATTATTCGCCAAGCAAGGCTGCGCTGGCCAATTCCGGCGGATTTAGCTCAAATACTGGTGGGGCGAAAAGTACTTAGCGTTACGCGGCGGGCCAAATATCTGCTGCTCAGTTTTGAGCATGGCACCTTACTCATTCATTTGGGCATGTCAGGTAATTTACGCGTATTAACCGAAGCCTTTCCCGCCGAAAAACACGATCATTTTGATTTAGTGCTCGCAAATGGCACACGGCTACGCTATCGAGATCCACGCCGTTTTGGCGCATGCCTATGGCAGCCAATAGAAAATGGCCACCACCCTTTATTGCTACAACTCGGCCCAGAGCCTTTATCGGATCAATTTAATGCCGACTATCTACTATTGGCCAACTCTAATCGGAAAATAGCCATTAAACTCGCCATTATGGATAACCATACCGTAGTAGGCGTGGGTAATATCTATGCTGCAGAATCGCTTTTTAGAGCAAAAATCAACCCACAAAGAGCCGCAAATAGCCTGAGTTTGCAAGAAGCAGCGCAGCTGGTGATTGCGATAAAAGCCACACTCAGCGATGCAATTACGGCGGGGGGTAGTACGCTAAAAGATTATGTAGATAGCGATGGTAAGGCGGGTTATTTTCAGCTTAGTGCCTTTGTTTACGCCCGAGCGGGTATGCCGTGCAGAATATGTAGCGGTGAAATTAAGCAAATACGCCAAGGCCAACGCAGCACCTTTTACTGCCCGCAATGCCAAATTTAATTGATATATTTCAATATTTTTAATCAGCGGCAAGCTAAATCAGTAAGTATGTTAGTAATCGCTTATTACTAAAATGATATTTATGCGATAAAGTACTGAAAAATATGTAGTAAAAGACTAGTTTTAAAATTAAATGATTAACCTCAAATCAATAACTGAATGTTAAGCAGAGCATAAAAATGGTCTCCACCAAATCTAGGGAAACCACAAATACAGTAGGGGTGCGGCTTTCAGCTGCCCAATATTAAACAGAGCACAGCAAGTAACGCCCCTACAATAGATGCTCATCAATTTAATTTTAGAAGTATGTTCGTGATTTTATGGGGCAAAACGTCAGTGAATACCCCACCATAATTGATACTAAATCTTGGCGCAGTAAATAGAGAGATCGCAATGAGCACTGATTACCTACATCAGCATGATTTGGCCGTAAATGACCCAAGTGGCAATGACCGTCTTGTGGGAGATTTTCAAGCCTACAGCAATTGGCGAGCCCAGCTCACCCAAACGATTAGCCAGCTATCACGCTGGCTAAACGAGCAAGATTTAGAAGACGCACAAAACGGCTTGCGCATTTCCCATCTGATCGAAAAACTACGCGACGATAAGCTTAATATCGCCTTTGTCGCCGAGTTTTCTCGCGGCAAATCAGAGCTCATCAATGCGATTTTCTTTGCCAACTATGGCAAACGCATTCTGCCCTCCTCCGCCGGCCGCACTACCATGTGCCCCACCGAGTTACTCTACGATGCATCGCGCGTGCCTTCTATTCAGCTTTTGCCGATTGAAACCCGTGCCGAAAACGTCACCACCAGCGAATATCGCCGCTACCCAGAAGAATGGCGAACCATTGAGTTGGATATCAACGATTCCGACGCCATGCTCGAAGCCTTTCGCCATGTAGGCCTAACCCGCCGTGCTCCGGCAGAAGAAGCCACCCGCTACGGCCTCTATAACAGCGATGATCCTGATCAACTGATTGCCGTAGATGCCGCAGGCACGATTGAGATTCCTTGCTGGCGACATGCGGTGATCAACTTCCCGCATCCGCTGCTTAAACAAGGCTTGGTGATTTTAGATACACCTGGGCTAAACGCCATTGGTACCGAGCCAGAACTCACGCTGAATTTACTGCCTAACGCCCACGCCATTTTGTTTATTTTGGCGGCCGATACGGGCGTAACGCGCTCTGATATTGATATTTGGCGCACCCACATTGGCAAAGGCGGCAATCGTGGCCGCTTAGCGGTGTTAAATAAAATCGACAGCATGTGGGATGAATTAAAAACCCCAGAGCAAATTGAAGCAGAAATCAACCACCAAATCGCCACCACCGCCGAGCTATTAGGCGTACCAGCGCAACACGTTTACCCAATTTCGGCGCAAAAAGCCCTCGTTGCCAAGGTCAATCACGATGTCGATTTACTCGCCCGCTCGCGCCTTACCATCTTAGAAGAAGCGCTTTCTAACGAGCTACTGCCTTCTAAGCAAGATATTGTGCGCGATAGCACAATGACCGAGATCGAAGACATCGTGCAAGGCACTCGCGCAATTTTGTCTGCAAGACGAGATGGTGTGCTGGAGCAATTAGACGAGCTATCTAAACTGCACGGCAAGAATCAAGATGTAGTCGGGCAAATGATGGATAAAGTCCAAGCCGATAAGCGCAAATTTGAACAAGGCCTCGTGCGCTTTCAAGCCCTGCGTAGCATCTTTAGCCAACAAACCAATAGCCTGCTTACCTTACTGGGCATTGATGCGCTAAAAGGCAATATTGAAGTTGTGCGCGGCCAAATGGATAACAGCAAATTCTCGTTTGGCGAAGGCGGCTTACGCGCCATCATGGATCAATTTTTTAAAGACGTGAACGGCAATATCAGCAAATCCGCCGAACAAGTGGCCGAAATTCAAGCCATGATGGCAGCGATGTACAAAAAATTTAGCGAAGAACACGGCTTAGGCAGCGTTACCCCACCGCCCTTTTCTACCTTGAAATACCACAAAGAAATTTCTCGGCTAGAAAAAGCCTTCCGTGAACATTTCAACACCATTAGTACCCTGCTAACCACTAGCAAGGGCCGGCTTTCACATAAATTCTTTGAAACCGTCGCCAGCCGCGTGCTGTATGTATTTGAAGTAGCCAACCGCGATATCGAAAACTGGCTAAAAGCTGTGATGGCACCAATGGAAACGCAGGTGCGTGAGCACCAGCTGCAACTGCGCCGCCGTCTAGAAAGCATCAAGCGCATCCACAAAGCCACTGATACCTTAGAAAGCCGTATCGAAGAGCTAGAAGAAATGGATAGGCAACTTGCGCTACAACTCGCCGATCTAGACTCACGTTTACGCAGCATTTATGCCGCACTCAACGAGGATATTTTCGAAGCTAAAGCAGCCTAGTGCTTCAACTGCAGAGTGGCTTAGGCGGTTTTTAAGCAAGGCTTACTTGGCTGACTGATACTTGCCACCGCTCGCCGCTCTTCTGAACTCTAAGTCCAGATAAACCTCTAACTGCTCTACAGGTTTTTTCTGCAAATTAACGCCGCCTGCACTTAGGCGGCGTTCTCTTTTGGAAACGTCTATGTCTACTATTTTGCTAGAAATTTGCGCAGGATCGATCACGTCTTGTTTAGCCGCGCAAGAAGGCGGCGCACATCGGGTTGAGTTTTGCGACAACCTGTTAGAAGGCGGTACCACGCCATCTTATGGGCAAATTGCCGTGGCCAGAGAGCGGCTTTGGATTGGCCTAAATGTGATTATCCGCCCGCGTGGCGGCGATTTTTTATACACAGATCTGGAATACGAAGTCATGCAGCGCGACGTCATCGCCTGCAAAAAGCTAGGCGTGGACGGCGTTGTGATTGGCATACTGACTGCAGATGGCGATATCGATATCGCACGCTGCAAAGCCCTTGTGGAGCTGGCCACACCGATGCAAGTCACCTTCCACCGTGCTTTTGATGTAACCCGCGATCCCTTTAAAGCCTTAGAAGACGTGATTGCAACTGGCTGCAAACGCCTGCTCAGCAGCGGCCAAGCCGCCACAGCCACTGCAGGGGCCACCTTACTCAAAGAGCTGCAACAAGCCGCAGGCGAACGCCTAGTCGTGATGCCAGGTGCTGGCGTGCGCAGCAATAATATCGCCGAATTAGTCGCCACCACCGGCTGCAAAGAATTCCACACCTCAGCCCGCCTGCCCTTCGCCAGCCAAATGCGTTATTGCAACCCCCATGTGCATATGGGCATCCCCGGCCAAGACGAATACGCCTTAATAGAAACAAATGCCGAGCTGGTAAAAGAAATCCTAGGCAAACTCTGATTAACTTCAATTCATGATCCCATGTGTAGATCCTGCCCTCAAATGTTTTAGTCAGTCGCGGGAATCAAGTGATTTTGTTGGATTCCAGATTAAAGTCCTCGGGGATAACGATTGATTCAGCCGCCCTAGCCAAGCCTCCATATAGATATAACGATTAAATCCTTCGTTTACTGGCGCGACTTCGGTAAATTCGTAAGGCTATAGCGTTGCATGGGCTTTTCTCAGCCACCGTCTGACCCACTATTTTCAGAGCCACGCAAAACGCAGCGGAAAATTTACCCGCGTTTTGAAACAATCTCTTTGCCCGGATAAAGTATGACTACCCTCAGTGAAGCAAGGCTGACTCACCTTAAGCAACTCGAAGCAGAGTCCATCCATATTATTCGTGAAGTGGCCGCCGAATTTGATAACCCGGTCATGCTCTACTCCATTGGCAAAGATTCTGCCGTGATGCTGCATCTGGCGCTGAAAGCCTTTGCACCTGGCAAAATGCCTTTTCCACTGATGCATGTGGATACCACATGGAAATTCGGCGAAATGATCACATTTCGCGACAAAATGGCAGAAAAGTGCGGCTTTGATCTGATTGTTCACATCAATGAAGAAGGCGTAAAAGCAGGCATCAACCCGTTTAGCTCAGGCTCGGCCAAGCATACTGACGTGATGAAAACCGAAGGTTTAAAGCAGGCGCTGAATAAATATAAATTTGATGCCGCTTTTGGTGGCGCACGCCGCGATGAAGAAAAATCCCGAGCTAAAGAGCGCGTGTATTCATTCCGCGATAAAAACCATCGCTGGGACCCAAAAGTACAGCGCCCAGAGCTATGGAATATCTACAATTCCAAAATCGACCAAGGCGAAAGCATCCGCGTGTTCCCACTGTCTAATTGGACAGAGCTAGATATCTGGCAATATATCTATATGGAAAACATCGATATCGTGCCGCTCTACTACGCCGACGTTCGCCCCGTAGTTGAGCGTAATGGTACCCTGATCATGGTCGATGACGACCGTATGCCGCTGTTGCCGGGTGAAGTGCCAGAAATGAAATCTGTACGCTTCAGAACGCTGGGCTGTTATCCCCTCACCGGCGCGGTTGAATCCACCGCCAAAACGCTGCCAGAAATCATCCAAGAAATGCTGCTCACCACCACCAGCGAGCGCCAAGGCCGAATGATCGACCACGATTCATCTGGCTCGATGGAAAAGAAAAAAATGGAAGGGTATTTCTAGAAGATCAGAAAAACCTGTAGTTACTGAGAACACAAAGGGCACTAAGAAATACAGAGCCCCTAACCCCTTTTTTTTCTCTGTGTACTTCGTGCTCTCACTGATCTCTGTGTCCACAGAATTTAAGGTTCAAATATATGTCACACCAATCTGATCTGATCGCCAGCGATATCGAAGCCTATTTAAAGCAGCACGAAAACAAAGATCTGCTGCGTTTTATTACCTGTGGCAATGTGGACGATGGTAAATCCACCTTGATTGGCCGCCTACTGCACGATTCAAAACTGATTTTTGAAGACCAGCTCGCCGCCATCCAAAAAGACAGCAAAAAATACAACACCACCGATCAAGAAATCGATCTGGCCCTGCTGGTAGATGGCTTGCAAGCTGAGCGCGAGCAAGGCATTACCATCGACGTGGCTTACCGCTACTTCAGCACCGATAAGCGCAAATTTATCATCGCTGATTGCCCCGGCCACGAGCAATACACCCGCAATATGGCCACCGGTGCCTCCACCTGTGATCTGGCCGTGATTCTGATCGACGCGCGTTACGGCGTACAAACTCAAACTCGCCGCCACAGCTATATCGTCAGCCTGCTGGGCATTAAGCATGTGATTATCGCCGTGAATAAAATGGATTTAGTCGGCTTTAGCGAACAGCGCTTTAATGAAATCCGCTCAGAATATCTAACGCTGGCTAAATCCCTCAATATCGCCGACATTCAATTTGTGCCGATTTCTGCACTGCGCGGCGATAATGTGGTGACACCGAGTGAGCAAGCGCCTTGGTATAGCGGCCTCACCTTTATGCAGCACCTAGAAGCCGTGCAAATCAATCGCGATAGCCGCCTAGAATCCTTCCGCCTGCCGGTGCAATACGTGAACCGCCCTAACCTCGATTTCCGTGGTTTTTGCGGCACCATCGCCGCTGGCCGCGTCTTCCCCAGTGATGAAATCATCGCCCTGCCTTCAGGCAAAACCGCCAAAGTTAAAGCGATTGTTACTTTTGAGGGCGAGCTAGCAACCGCCTTTGCCGGCCAAGCCATCACCCTGACCTTAGATCGGGAAATCGACATCAGCCGTGGCGATATGATTGTTAAAACCAGCGACGTTCCTCCTCAAATCGGCCAGTCTTTTGACGCGCATCTAGTATGGATGAACGAAGTACCACTCACCGTGGGCAAAGAATACGGTTTTAAACTTAGCGGCAAAAACGTCTTCGGCCGAGTCGCCCAAATCGCCCACCGTGTGGATGTAAACAGCATGGAGCATGTGAGCGCTAACGAGCTAAAACTCAATGAAATCGGCCTCTGCCGCATCATCCTCAACGCTCCAGTCGTCTTCGACACCTACGCAGATTGCAAAGGCACCGGCAGCTTTATCATCATCGATCGCCTAAGCAACGCCACCGCAGGCGCAGGCATGATCGAACAAGCAGCAGCCCACTCTGCCAGTGACGAGCAAGATGAATTGGCTAAATGGCGGGCGTTTGAGATGGATTTAAATACACTAGTGCGCAAACACTTCCCAGAATGGGGCGCGCGGGATGTGAGGGAGATTTTTAAGGGGTGATGGTGGGGGTTTGTAGAGTGCCAATAAGCAAAGCGCATTGCACCCTGTACACCATCATTAACCCACCAAAAAAAAACCCCGTATCCATGTTAGATACGGGGCTTAAAGGGCATGGCTCGGCAGCGATGGTGCAATGTGCCTTCGCTTATTGACACCCTAAGAAACCATACACTTGATGGCCTTACAACTGATTAACACCTCACACCTGTTTACACGTTTTCGGCGCTAGGTACTCATAGCCAGCCACAATCCCCATAGAGGCACAGGACCACTCCCCGCTCACAGTACGCGTCCATGTCATCTTTGCTGCAGAAATTTTCCCCGATGCATTGGCAATTGAGCACGAAATAAATGCAATACCTGTATTCGCAACTTCTGCAGTGGTTGTGCAATTATGGGTAGTCGCTGCTAAGCCAATAGCTGCTGCATTTGCAATGATCTCACCATTATTCAACTTTACTTCTACTGCTGTTTTTCCCGGTGTAATTTCAGCTAGGCCTGCAGCCAGCTTTGCTTTAGCTTGGTAATTTGCATATGAGGGAATCGCTATTGCAGCCAAAATACCGATAATTGCCACAATAATCATCAATTCAATGAGAGAAAAACCTTTTTGTGCGTTTTTCATATTGCACTCCAACAACTATCTTGGAAAAACAAGGGAAATATCAGGGTGCAAATAGTGCATCTTGATATTTTTTAATTTTATTCAAAATGAAAGGCCTAATCTAAAACCAAGGTATCACAGAATAAAATGTACTGAATAAGATAAATTATTAAAAAGTAAAATTTTGGGGGTATTTTTTATAAAACACAAAAAAATGACCTACTTAAATTAAGTAGGTCATTTAACTTAAGCGATATAAAAGCTAATTAGCTATTCTTGCAACCCTTAGGCAAAGCCTTCTCAGCTTCGCCATCCCACTTGGCCGTAGTCTGGCATTCCCACTCACCAGCAGCCGAACGACTCATTTGCAGTACCAAACCAGCAAGAACTTTAGGCTGATTAAGCATTGTGCAAAGGATACCACCATCATTTGCAACAGCACTCAACTTGCAATGTGCAGTTTCCTCTTTACCGATATAACCGTCAGTAGTAACAGTATTAGAAAAAACAGGAGTTTCACCATCAGTAAGCTTGCTGTCATATGGAGTTCTGAAAGCATCAATTTCTGCCAACGATGCAGCAGCAAAAGATTTTGCAACGTAATTTTGATACGAAGGAATCGCTACAGCAGCCAAGATACCGATAATCGCCACAACAATCATCAGTTCGATCAGGGTAAAACCCTTTTGCATATTTTTCATACTGCACTCCTACAACCATTAAGAAGCACTGCCCCTGCTGTGCTTTACCTATGATTTTACGTAGGGCAGTACTAAGCAACTAGCGTGCCAAGTACCCTCACTGTTTAAGTAAGATATAAACCTTACTAACCTTTCCGCTTAAAAAATAGTCGTTAATAAAACATTTTATTCTGCTTAACCATTTACTCAATCATTAATATAACTACTTTGCTGAAAACTTTTTTATCATTTCAAGATTATTTGCTAATGATTTAGCGCCATCTAAAACATTACCTTTAGGCGTTTCATATTCCAAATAAAGATTATCATCGGTGCTAACCCATGCCTCTGGGTCTCCACTGGATACTTTTAGTAAAAATCTATCAAGGCTCTCAGGTTCTAAGAGTATTTTTTGTGACAGCTCATTAATGGAGTGATCATAAATTTTTAACACTTCTTTTAATCCAGATGTATTACTAATTAAATCAGCATACCTTTTCTCAGGGCGGCGATCATGATCATTTGTTGCCACGATGATTCCCTGCCCTCCAATTTCATATAACCAGACATATTTAAACTCGCTGCGTACTGAAGCCAAAACACTTAATAAATCATTGAGCTGCGTATGGTGTAATTGCACCCACTGCTGTAAAACCCCATCAAACTTCAACTTTCTTTTAGCCAGAGCATAAAACTCTTGATTATATAAAGAAGCTGCACCGGCAAACCAAATTGAAGTAATTTCAAGTCCAATCAGATCATAAAATTTATCAGTAAGTAATAAATAATTTCTGCCATCAGTAATATAGGTAGTAACGCCTTTTTTTTCAGTGACACGCTGATTAATCGTAGGAAAATGCTGATTTGCAAGCCTTACAATATCTGAACTTAGATCAACGATATCTAAATTTTTAAAGCCTGTCTCATTTAATACGCGGCTGGTTGCTCCTGTTCCATAGCCTATAACCAAAGCACGCTCTCTTGCATCAGTATGTAAAAGGGGAGCAAGAGCAAAGCCAGTTTGAGCTTGCATCTCACCTTTTAGTGCATTATTTCCTTGAAATTTACCATTAGTAAGTAAAGTCTTAACCTGCTTATTTTTATTCAAAACTACTGTGGTTAACCCGCCATCAATACTCTCTGCATGATCAATTGACGCTCCCCAGTTTAATGCTGAAAAATACACATTCGCCCCGGAAGCAAGTTCAGTGTAATTAAATGATTTTGGTTGAATTGAAAAAATAAAAACAACAACAGCGGCAAAGATAATATTTAATTTGTTACTATTTTTTATAAAACTTACACTCAGCATTATTGCCAAAATAAAAGCCAATAAAGCTAATATTTTTATTGATAAAAGTACACCAAGTGCAGGAATTAAAATAAAACTAGCGAGTAGCACACCCACAATATTTCCACTTGTATTCAAGGAATTTGCCAACCCCAAAGCCACAATTGAATGATTAGGAAATGCATTAGCTACACAATTCATGGCTACAGGATAAATTGCGCCAATTAGCAGAGCGGGTGGAAACATGGCGCAAAAGCATACTAATCCACGAATAAACTCTCTGGCACCAAATGCCTGAGCCGATGGATAGTTGGCAAAACTAGCAAAATATGCGGGGATACTTTGCCAGCTAAAAACACCCAATAGAATAACCGCCGCCAAACTGAACTCAAGCAATGCTAATATATTTGGACTTTTTAACCATGGCTTGATTAAAATAGACCCTGCAGCCAACCCTAATAAAAATGTAAACAACATCAATGAAAATGCATAACTACTATTGCCAGCCACTACGGAAAGTAAAAAAATATATTTCACTTCTAAAGCTAATGTAATTACCCCACCCAAAAAAAGAACAACTAAAGCTTGAACCCCCATTGCTTTATTATTGGATAAACTGTTTTCTGCAATGGCACTTTCAAAATTTAAATTATCAACGTTTTTCTCTTGGCGCTTGAAAAGTTGAATGCCAATAAATGCAACAAAAAAATTTATTGCTGCAGCAAAAGCTATACTTAAAGAAATACCAAATTTTGGAATTATAAAATATCCGGCAAATAAAGCACCAAATGCTGCTCCAACTGTATTTGCAGCATAAAGATTTGCAACGGCTAAATGAAGTTTCCCATGTTTTTCTCGGCAGTATGATAGTAATAATGGCATGGTTGCTCCCATAACAACAGTAGGAGGAAGAAGCAATAAAGCCCCCAAAACCAGTCTATATACTGTTAATATTCCAGCATCTGGTGAAATTCCAGTTGAAAGAGTAATATATATCGATTGAATAATCTTGAATAAAAAAGGGGTTATTATGCAATATAACCCTATCAACAATTCACATGAAATATATGCCAACAACGGGCGACGAATTTTAATTACCCCTCCCAGAGCGGCTCCCAGAGCCATCCCCCCCATATAAGTTGCCAGTACTGTATATGTTGCAATACTGCTGCTGCCAAAAATTAAAGCCAACTCTTTAGAAAAAACTACTTCGTAAATTAGGCCAGAAAAACCAGACAATATAAACAAGCAAAAGACAGGATTTAATTTATTTATTTCCTGACAATTAGTAGATGTACGCACAATAAAATCAGAATTAGAAAAATACTCATCCTGAGCTTTAATCATTTTTTTATAATAAATTGTCGATATATAAATTGTAAAAATTACTGCTATCCATGCAGGAGCGGGATTTTGAATATGCTCTTCCACTAATAATCTAAAATAAACAACCCAAGCCAGCCATATTCCAAAGCTAATTAAAATGCATTTCCATCTACAAGAGTTAAAAATAGGCAAACCTCTTAAAAATACTCCTTGTAAAGCATATGAAAAAGGAACTGCAACAATTAAATCAATTAGGTAATGTTCACCAAGCCCCAAAGTAGCAATGATCGTTAATATTCCAATGATAAAGAAAAACCTTGTTTGCCATTTCCCTTTCATTAACATGGCATTTAACCACATAGAAAATGCCCAACCAAAATGCATTGATGGAAAAGCGTTTCTGGGAAAGGTAGCCTGATTAACAACAGGAAAAGAAACTATATTGTTTATTGGTGGCATATTATTTGGAAAATAATGACCAAATATATATTTAGGCCCCATAGCAGGGAGTAATAAATATGCAAATAAACAAACTATGAATATAGAACTAAACCAGAAAAACAACAGATATGTTTTTGGTGGTTCTTCAGATTGCATCTGCTGAACGTATTGAAGCCCCATTCCTAAAGGAAGTGCCAAGTAAACAGGATATATAATGTAGTTTAATATATTTGGATTATCCAGCATTAATTTACTAAAAAAAACACTAGCCGAAAAACCAAGACTAACATCAAATCTGTATAAAATTGCATCATAAACCATCGGACTAAGAGCACTTGAAATTGAAACCACGCCAACGCCATAAACTGAAACAATTGAAATAATAAAAACCAAAAATATTTTTTCTTTAGCTTGTACCCTAGACAATATTTCTTTATCTGAAGTACTTATATGCAATAACAATAAAAATGAAACAATCCCTTGAGTTAACAATACGGTGGTTATTTTTCTAACGGTAGTTAAATCATTACTATAAAAATACAGAAATATGGTGCAAATAATCCCACTAGATAACCATATTATCTTCAGGTTTTTTTTCCCACTGGTACTTAAAAGCATAACACTTGCAAAACTAAAAATTGACGACATTGTACCAAGCTGCCAGATACTCAACACTAAACCATCAAACGAATACTCTATCAAGCCTATATATGATAAGAATATTTTTAATAAAACACCAAAAATTGCAATAAAAAATGATATTTTTATTTCATTACTAAATTTATAGTTATTTACTTTTGTAAAACTACAATCATCCATTTTAGTCATTATCCCAGCCCCTGATATAAGCCACGTAAATTGTGTTTTTTATAGTTTGCATAAGACTAAAAATTTATTTTTATCAAAAAAAATGAGCTAATTAAAATTAGCTCATTTTTAAAATATTTCTTTTTTATTTACAATATTTTACGCTAGCACATGTGCCTGATTGTGCCCAGGTAATGGCAGAGCTTTCAGCATTTAGCGTTGGCGTTAAAATAAAGGTATAAGACCCTGTTGCGGCAGTGCCGGTAAAATTAATTACACCATTTGTTACCGTTCCGCCTGAAGCCAAACCTGTAGTAGCAACCGTCGGGGTGGCAGGAATTCCTTGAGTACCTGCATTACAACCAGCAAAGGTATTTAAATCTGACTGGCACATGGCAATAGCTTGTTTATAAGAATCAGAAATACTTAATACTTCAGAGAACTTCGCTTTCTTGGTGTAATCCTGATAAGACGGAATCGCAACGGCGGCCAGGATACCGATAATGGCGACCACAATCATCAGTTCGATCAGGGTAAAACCCTTTTGTATTTTTTTCATCTCTTGCTCCTAAGTATTTAATTTAAAAGCCTTTTTCCCTGAGCATTTTTTAGCGATGTCTTTGCTTCGCTTGAGTATGACATAGCAATATCAATGCCTAGCTATGCCACTTTTACTGCAAAGCTGATTAACGGCAGATTTTTTAACGAAGCTGCCATATACTTGATTAATGATGCCGTTGTAGCTCAGTTGGTAGAGCAACTGATTCGTAATCAGTAGGTCGGGTGTTCGATTCACCTTAACGGCACCACTTGCTTTAAACAAAAAAAGACCCTCTTGGGTCTTTTTTATTGCGGTGACTCGCTGAAATGTGACGAAAATGGTCAGGTAGCGCCCAATTTTGACATCAGGTAGACCATTTATTCCAAACGTCATATTATAAGCACAATGCGAGCAAGCTTAGAGTTAGTCTAGTTTTTAACTAATAAACCTAGACCATAACGAGCGAGTAGGGTGGCCGTATCGTGTAATGGCAAACCCATTACGCCGCTATAGCTGCCTTGCAGATCTGAAATAAACAGTCCTGCAGTTCCTTGAATGCCGTAGCTGCCTGCTTTATCCATAGGCTCGCCACTCGCAACATAGGCGGCGATTTGGGCGGGGCTAAGTGCCATAAAGGTAACGCTGCTAACCGACAACACGACTTCTGTGCCGGTATCGCTGCGTAAACCCAGACTTGTAAACACTTCGTGGCTGCGGCCTGATAGCTGCTCTAACATGGTGGTGGCATCCAAGGCATCAATCGGCTTACCCAAAATTTGCCCATCCAGCACCACCGTAGTATCAGCAGCCAAAACGGGAAGGGGGGCTAAACCTTGCTCTAACATGACTTGCCAACCGGCCTCGGCTTTTAACTTGGCTAGGCGAAGCACGTAATCCTTGGCACTTTCATTCATCAAAGGCGTTTCGTCGATAGGGGCGGAGATGCGCTCAAATTGCACGCCAATCTGCGCCAGCAATTCTTTGCGACGTGGGCTGCCAGAGGCAAGGTAGAGTTGGATATTAGGCATTATTATTCGCGGTGATAAGGGTGATTATTGATGATGGATACGGCGCGATACAGCTGCTCGGCCAAAATCACTCGGACCATGCCGTGGGGTAGGGTCATGGCGGAGAGTTGTAATAGTTGATCGGCACGCTTTTTAACGCTTGGATCTAGGCCATCGGTGCCACCAATAATAAATACCGTTTCACGGCCATCGATTTGCCAAGATTTCATTTTGTCCGCCAACTGCATGGTGGTCCAGTTGGCACCGTGCTCGTCCAGAGCCAGCACGCGGGCGTCTTGAGGAATAGTGGCTAAGATGCGCTCAGCTTCGTCCACCATGACCTGCTGCGCTGTTTTGCCGCTACCACGTTTATCCGGCTTTAGCTCTAATAGCTGCAGCGGAAAATCACGCGGCATGCGTTTGGAAAATTCTTTATAACCGGCATCTATCCAATCTGGCATTTTATGCCCAACAGCGATTAGGGTGAGTTTCATACGGCATCTGACAAAGGGTCGGAGCTTAGCGGTTTAAAGGGAGTAGGGGTAGATGCTTGCAAGAATTTACACAAATCATCAAAGGGCATGGCTTTGGCGTAAAGCCAACCTTGACCCCATTCAACCCCCATTTCTTTGAGAATTTCGGCCTGATCGCTCGTTTCGATTCCTTCTGCCACGACCTCTAAGCCAAGATCTTTAGCCATCTGCACAATATGCGAAGCGACATGGTGCGTAGCAGCGCCACTGCCTAGTGCTTGTACAAAACTCTTGTCGATTTTTAATAAATCAACCGGCAGATTATGCAGATAACTCAGGCTGGAATAACCCGTACCAAAATCATCAATCAAAATAAGGTGTCCAACCTCGCGCAAGCGGCTAATAGTATTGATCGCGCTTGGGCCCAGCACTAAGCTGCGCTCGGTAATTTCTAGCTCGATCCGGCTAGGTGCAATCTGGTATTTGCTACAAAGTGCGGCCAAGTTTTCTACAAATAAGGGTGAAGCTAAATCTGCACCTGCTAAATTAACCGAAACCGATATATCCAAATTGCTCAGCTTGGCTAAATCTGTAATCACTGTTTCTAGTACAAACTGCGTTAACAGGTTGATTTGGCCGTTTTCTTCGGCATAGCCAATAAAAAGATCAGAGCTAATTTTTGAGCCATTTTGCCGCTTCCAGCGCAGTAGCGCCTCAGTACCACCCACTTTTCCATTAGCCAGTGCAACCATAGGTTGGTAATACACCACAAATTCACCCAGTTGCAGCCCTTCGATAATTTCCAGCCCCATCGTAAAACTGCGCCGAGTAAGCCAAATAATAATGCCAATGAGTAAGACGCAAACAATAAAACCTAGTGGTAGCAAATCTATAAAGTAACCTAACCAAGCACGCTGCAGCTCTTTAGGGGGCAAGTAGGCGGTGATTACATAATGTGGGTTGCTCAAACTCACTTTGGACTGCCGCAACCATGAGCTATCGTGTGCGGGCGTACCCTTTGTTTTCGCCAAAACTCGATTATTCAGCACGGCTTCGATGCAGAGTTCGCGTTTTTTAACGGGCAAAATATCTACTAAATATTCTGAATTCATCACCGCATAATGCGGGCCAGAGCCATATAAAATAGAAGGGCTAGGTAGATCTCCATTTAAAGCAAACCAAAGCGAGCGCCCCAATGTAGTTTGCTGATCCCGTGGCGATAAAGAATAAACGGTACGGCTAGACTGTGAACACTGCACTTGTTGATTTGGCGCATACAATACATCTCGAATAAACAGTTCTTCAAAGATAAAAACACTAAGCCGCCGTTGGTGGGCTTCACTACAGGATTTTAGATCTGAGCGGTCTAATTTATCCAAAATATCGCCGCTCACCGTAAAGGCACGATTACTACGCAGCATGGCTTGCTCTGCCACATCCTTCAGATAAGTCTGTAGCTCTTCTTTTGCCCGGTCCCTTGCTAGCCAAGCAGCAAACAGCGTCACCGCCACACAGGCAAGAATCGAGATTAGAATGGCTTGCCAGAATAGTTTTTTTTTGAGCATATATTTATGCTGACGCCCTATATTAATTTGCTATCTCAACAACCTTACACCAAATTAGAATATGCTTATATATGAGTAACTTTGTTGTTTATGACCACCCTGACTTTTTAGTGGCGACTAAGCCCGCTGGCTTATCTTTTCATAAAGAAGATAATAAACAGGGCTTTATTGAGGTATTACGCCAAACGCTAGGGGGAATGTCACTTTGGCCCGTGCATCGACTCGATAAACTCACCTCTGGTTTACTACTTTTTGCCAAAAATGCTGAAGCGGCTAGCTACTTTGGAGCCGCCTTTGCCGAGCATCGTATTAATAAATATTACCTAGCCATCTCTGACAAAAAGCCATCCAAAAAACAAGGTTGGATCAAGGGCGCAATGGAAAAAGGCAGGGGAGGCTCTTGGCGCTTAAGTCGTGATGGTGAGTTAAAAGCGGCCACACAATTTTTTAGTTACGGAGATATGCTTTACGGCCAACGATTGTTTGTGCTTAGACCTCTCAGTGGTCGCACTCATCAATTACGCGTTGCCCTGAAAAGCTTGGGCAGCCCTATTTTGGGCGATGAGCGCTATGGCGGTACACCTGCAGATCGTGGCTATCTACATGCTTGGGGTTTAGATTTTGACTATCAAGGAGAGCAGCAGCGAATTTTACTGCCCCCAGAATCAGGATCTGCCTTTCAAGGGCTAGAAGCGCAGCTCGCTACCATCGATTCGCCTTGGGATTTACCTTGGCCAAGTAAGTGACTCCAGCGCATAGAAAACACGCAGCAAACTGTGTTTTTAACGACCTTCGTTTTCTAATTTTTTAAGCTCTTTAATCACATGCTGCTGCCTACGGCTTACCGCCAAGCGCTCTGGCAAATCACGCAAAATCACTTGCCAGTGCGCTTCGCTTCCCCCGATAGCTGATTTTTCAAAACCAGACATCATATCGCGCGCCACCAAGCAATTACGGTGTATGCGTACAAAGTGATTACCAAACTCTTCTTCTAATCGGGTGAGAGAGTCTTCCAGCAAATACTCGCGATCCCGTGTGCGTAACGTAATGTATTTTTGCTCAGCTTTAAGGTAATAAGCATCAGAAACAGGGATCAAGTGCACTCGGCCCCGTTCTGTAACACTAAAATGGCTGCGAGCATGGCTAGCAGGCTCAGCTTGAACTCGAGCAGAACGCATATCCTGTACCCGCTTCAAAGCAGAAAGTAGCCGCTCCTTACGGATGGGCTTTAATAAGTAATCCACGGCACGTACTTCAAAGGCGGCCACGCCATACTCTTCAAATGCGGTAGCAAAAATCACCGCAGGAGGGTGCGAGAAATGGCTTAGCTCTCGCGCCAGCTCAATACCACTCATTTGTGGCATTTGAATATCCACAATCACTGCATCTGCGTCTGCCTCTGCTAGCGCAGCAAGGGCTGCCATACCACTGGTAGCGGTGCCCACTACATCGTGCGGACATTCATCAGCAACATCAGCCAACACATCTTGTAACCTGCGCAAGGCAGGGATTTCGTCATCAACAAGGAAAAGGCGCAATGGTGTTCCCATGGGGAATCTCCCGGTAAGGCAAGACAATATGTATTTGATAATAGTCGTTATTCGCGTAAGTGCTTAAATTGGCTTCGGCATCAAAGTGAAGCAATAAGCGCTGACGGATATTCTCTAGCGCCATGCCATTGCCTCGATGCTGGCTTACCGTACCTACGGGTGGTAACGCGTTTTTAATCACTAAATGTACTTGCGTGTCTTTCTGATAAATCCGAATCTGAACGGGGCTTGGTTCCAATATAGGTTCTACGCCGTAATAAATTGCATTTTCTAACAAGGGCTGTAATAGCAAGGGGGGCAGGGCAGCCATTAAGGGGGCGTCGCTCATATCCCATTCCACCTTCAACCTATCCCCTAAACGCACTGCTTCAATGTTTAAATAACGCCGAGCAATCTCTAGCTCGCACTTCAAACTAGCCAACTGCTGCTTATCCACCATTACCACTCTGAATAAATCAGCCAAATCTTCTAAAACCTGCTCTGCTCGCCGTGGCTCACGACGAATCAAGGACAAGACCGCATTCAAACTATTAAAAAAGAAATGTGGTCGAATCCTTGCTTGCAGCGCCGCCAATCTCGCCTCTATTAGCCTTGGCGACAAAGATTTCCAGCGTAAACGCATGTAAAGCATCAAAGACACTACCAATATCATGGTAAACAGCAGCGCAGGAAGCAAGCCGGTCTGCGGTAGTAATAGTGACGTTAATATTTTTCGTTGCGCATAGACCAGCACCATCGCCAGTAAATTAACAAGGACAATGCCAACTCGAAAAGAAAGTGGCTTTAAAAATGGTGAGACTAAGGCCAAGCCTAATAAAGTGCCCAAAAGTGGCAGCTCTACCCACATGGCCGCCTCACCTAGCCTTAACGGCCATTCTTCCCAGCGTGATAAGCCCAATAATACGTAAGCCAGCATCCCCAAATGCACTACGACTAAAATTCGCAAAATAACGCCAAAATTACGAAAATCTGGCAGGGGGACGGGCTCTTCGCTTAATTGCTCTAGCAGCATACGGTTTATCCATTTGATACATCCGCGGCGTAAACACTGATAATCTGTCTCAGAAACAAATGAAAACAGTGCCTACACTATAAGAATCTTATTACAGGCTTGCTGAATGTCACTCGCCATTGTCCATAGCCGCGCCATGATTGGCATTGAAGCGAGTGCCGTGCTGGTAGAAATCCACTTGGCTAACGGCTTACCGGCTTTTAACCTAGTCGGCTTACCGGATTTAGAAGTCAAAGAAAGCCGTGAACGGGTTCGAGCCGCCCTAGCCGTGTGTGGTTTTGAATTTCCCAACCAACGCATTACGGTCAATCTGGCTCCTGCAGATTTACCTAAATCATCTGGCCTATTCGACTTACCTATAGCCATAGGTATTTTAGCAGCGAGTGGTCAGCTTCCTTTAGAGCAGCTTAATCATTTTGAGTTCGCAGGCGAGTTAGGGCTATCGGGTGAATTACGCTCTATTCGTGGTGCGCTAGGTATGGCTTGGGCGGCACAGGCAGCAAATAGAACGCTGATTTTACCCGCCGCCAGCGCTGCAGAAGCCGCCTTACTCAGCAGCGCCAGCGTGCTTTCCGCCGATCATCTGATGCAAGTTTGTCGCTATTTACTGGGCAGTGATCCACTGCCTATCGCCCAGCCGCTGGCTATAGAAGCGCCACCGGCCATGCTAGATTTAAGCGAGGTAAAAGGACAGCAACAGGCCAAACGCGCACTAGAAATTGCCGCAGCAGGCAGGCACAGCCTGCTCTTAATTGGCCCACCGGGCACAGGGAAATCCATGCTGGCGCAGCGTTTGCCTAGCCTACTTCCCGATATGAGCGAGCTGGAGGCGCTAGAAGCCGCCAGAATTCAATCTCTAGGCAGAGAGCGCTTAGATGCTAGCCGCTTTGGCGTGCGCGCTTACCGAGCTCCTCATCACACCGCATCAGCGGTGGCTTTAGTGGGCGGGGGCAGTGTACCGCAGCCAGGCGAAATCTCCTTAGCCCATCATGGCGTATTGTTTTTAGATGAATTACCCGAGTTTGATCGCAAAGTTTTAGAAGTTTTACGTGAGCCACTAGAAAGCCAAAAAATTCATATTGCCCGCGCCGCCCATTCAACCATCTTCCCTGCCGATTTCCAGCTGATCGCAGCGATGAATCCCTGCCCATGTGGCTTTTTGGGCCACCCTAAAAAAGCCTGCCGCTGCACTCCCGATCAAGTTGCACGCTACCGTGGCAAATTATCTGGCCCTTTTATGGATAGAATCGACCTCGTTATAGAAGTGCCATTATTACCAGAAAGCACGCTGCTAGCTGCAGCCACAGGAGAATTATCTAGCGTGGTAAGGCAACGCGTAGCTGCCGCTCACCTGAAACAAGAATCACGGCAACAAGCCCCCAATGCACGGCTTAGCGGCAAATTACTAGAGCAGCATTGCCCATTAAATAACGATGCCAGAGGCCTGCTGCAAACGGCCATCCAAAAACTATCCCTCTCCGCCCGCGCCACTCACCGCGTGCTAAAAGTAGCCAGAACCATTGCCGATTTAGCCGGTGAAGAGGCAATTAGTACCAGCCATATTGCCGAAGCCATTCAGTATCGACGAGGGTTGGGCGGGTAATAAAATAAACAAATTTAAAGGCACGGCATGCCGTACCCCTGCATATCACCCCTCCCAAGTTTTTTATATATAGCCTTGTGGTAGTTAATTTTGTCTTAGCTTGCTAGACTCCGAGGCACTTTAGTAATCGGTTTCACGTGAAACATGGCAACTCCTAAATACGACGAATCCTCCGTTAAGGTCTTAAAAGGCCTTGATCCTGTCCGGCACCGCCCAGGAATGTACACTCGCACCGATAATCCTCTGCACATCTGCCAAGAGGTTATCGACAACGCTGCCGATGAGGCTTTGGGCGGCTACGCCACCAAAATTGATGTGGTGCTGTACAAAAACCAAAGCGTACGCGTTAGTGATAATGGCCGTGGCATTCCGGTTGGAATACATCCTGAAGAAGGCGTACCGACGCTGCAGGTGGTGTTTACCCAACTGCATGCTGGCGGTAAGTTCGATAAAAAAGACGGCGGTGCCTATGCGTTTTCTGGTGGCTTGCACGGGGTTGGTGTATCGGTAACCAATGCGCTATCCACGCGTTTAGAGGTTGAAGTCAAACGTGAAGGCCAGCTGCATCGCTTAGTATTTGGTGGTGGGGAAGTGGTTGAGCCGCTGTTGGTGCTAGGTAGTTGCGCTAAAAAAGACAGCGGTACCAGCGTTTATGTTGTGCCTGACGTGACGTATTTTGACTCCCCAAATATCCCTCTGGCGGATTTAGAGCATCAGCTCAAATCCAAAGCCGTGCTCTTGCCTGGCCTGGTCGTTAATCTGGCGGTGGAGCAAGCCAATGGCGAATTTATTCAGAATGCTTGGTGCTACCCAGATGGCTTAACTGGTTATCTATCTGAAAAAGTAGCGGGCTATACCCAGCTCATCCCTATTTTTGAGGGTGAGAAATATATCGAGCAGGTCGACGATACCTTTTCACTCGGTGAAGGTTGCGCTTGGGCGCTCACTTGGACTGATGAAGGCCCAGTCAATCGTGAATCTTACGTTAATCTAATCACCACGCCGGTCGGTGGCACCCATGAATCGGGTTTACGTGATGGCGTGTTTCAGGCCGTTAAAACCTTTATTGAATTCCACAGCCTACTGCCTAAGGGCGTGAAAGTGCTCCCAGAAGACTTATTTGGCCGTTGCTCTTTTGTGTTGTCCGCCAAGATTCTGGACCCGCAATTCCAAGGCCAAACTAAAGATAAACTAACCAGCCGCGATGGCTTAAAGCTGGTCTCTACCGTGGTGCGCTCGCCATTTGAGATCTGGTTAAATCAACACGTTGATCTCGCTAAAAAACTGGCCGAGCTATGCATCCGCGCGGCGCAAGCTAGACAAAAGAATTCGCAAAAAGTAGAAAAGAAAAAATCCTCAGGCGTGGCGGTTTTGCCCGGCAAGCTAACCGATTGCGCATCGGATGAAAGCGAGCGCTGTGAGTTATTTTTAGTTGAGGGTGATTCGGCTGGTGGCTCGGCCAAGCAGGGCCGTGATAAGGATTTCCAAGCCATTCTGCCGCTGCGCGGTAAGGTACTTAACACTTGGGAAGTCGATCGCGACCAGATTTTTGCCAATAATGAAGTGCACGATATGGCGGTTGCCATTGGTGTGGATCCGCATACCCTTGGGGATAGTAAGGCTGATTTATCTGGCCTGCGTTACGGCAAAATCATCATCATGTCGGATGCGGACGTAGACGGTAGCCATATTCAGGTACTGCTACTCACACTGTTTTACCGCCATTTTCCACAGCTAATCGCAGCAGGGCATATCCATGTGGCACAGCCACCGCTATACCGTGTAGATGTGGCAGGCAGCGGCAAGGCCAAGCCACCGCGTAAATTCTATGCGCTGGATGAGGGTGAGCTAACGGCTATTTTAGACAAGCTACGGGTTGAAAAAGTGCGTGAAAACGCATGGAGCATTAGCCGCTTTAAAGGCCTTGGGGAAATGAATGCTGAGCAATTATTCGACACCACCATGAATCCCGATACCCGCCGCATGCTGCGTGTTGGCATTAACGACGACGTAGCGCTGAATACGCGCGAGCTGATGCATATGTTGATGGGCAAAACCGAAGCCAGCAGCCGTAAAGCGTGGCTAGAAGCACGTGGTAATGAAGCAGAAGCAGATATTTAAACCGCTTCAAGTATAAAAAAAGGGCCGGAGACCTATGTCTGCCTGCCCTTTTTTATGCTTACTTAAGCTTGCGTAATAACTTACCTAAGAATGTTGAATCTTCTGTGTGCTCTGCATCAATTTCATCAGGAATAAGTTCGCAATGATCTGGCAGCGCACCAGCGTTAACCTTGCCAGCAACAAGGCAGCTCCAGCTGATCTGGCCATTTTCATTGGCCGAAGGGCTCAGAATAATTTTCGTATCCTGATGCGGCGCATTCAGTGTCACCGTTACTTCAACGGATTCCGAATCCAGCTCAACATCTTTAACAATGCCATTTGCTGGTTTTTTAACGCCCAAGGCATCTAAGCCAGCAGGAACATATTCATTTTCTGCATAGAACTGGCCGACTAAGTTTGCCGCAGCATAGCCAACTTCATAAGCCTGGCTTAGCTCAACACGGGTTTTAGCATTCAGTGCTTTAGTCTGATATTGGTTGTAGGCAGAAACAGAAATCGGCACCAGAATCAGTAGCAGATAAAGATAAACCACCATTGCTCCGAGCAAACCAAAACCGGTATTTGGAATAGTGGCAGAAATCAGCCATGCAAAAATATTGCGCCGTGGAAATACGGTTTCTTCACCTTTTTCAATTCGCGCCACGCGCTTGCATAGCCAAGGGTAATCAGCAGTCAGCTCATTAACCGCCATCCAGAAACCATCGGTATCCTTGGTCTGAGCGATATAGGCTTGGGTATTCAGTGTTTTCCAACGAGTGCTACCGGCAGCTAATACCGCCAGCGCATGCACGGCGCTTTGCTTATTGCTGCTGCAGGCTAAGCCATACTGATCGCAGCTGTATTCTCTGGCACGAGAATAAGCCGTGCCCAGCAGAGGAATCCAAGTTGCAAACACCAGCCACCAGTGATGAACCAGATGCTTTTGCGCAATATGGCCTAGTTCATGGCCTATATAAAAGTTAAGTGCTTCGGGATCATCCTGCAATGCATCAACAATATCGCTTAGTAAGACCACGTAATAACGGCGTAAAAAACGCGTTGCAAAGGCATTTAAAGCGCCATTGCCGGTCATTAAATAAAACTCTGGGAGCTTGCTCACGCCGGTAGTTTGGCAGCAGGCTACAAAACGATCGTGCAAATCTGGGAATTGCTCAGCGGTAACGCGTACGCCATTACCGCGCACATAAGAAATAAAATATGAAAAACCGAACAAGCCGATGAGATACAGCACCAGCATAATGATCCAGATAATCCCCACAGTCACAATGGTCAGCCCCAACCAGCACAAGCCAGAAATCAGCGCCAGAATCATAAACAGCCGCTGCTCATTAGCATAAGGCTTGATACTTGCTCGCCAGATTGTATTGCCCTGCAGTGGTACTGCGCCCTGCTCTTCCATAATGCCTCAGTGTGTATTTTTTCAAGGCGGTGATTATAACTAGTTAAAGTGCATTTACTTACTTGAGGCTTGTATTACTTAATTCGCATAATAAGTATTTTTACTAACGTACGTAAGATCATTCGTTATTAAGAACTTGCCGTAGAGCAACTGAGTTTTAGCTTTACTCAAGTAGAATCCGACTAAATTAGTCGGGAATTATTAGGAGCTACAGATGATGCTGTTTTCATCCGAATCGGTCACATTTGAAACACCCGTTGCCATGCTAACCGCCTGTCACGATAGGGTACGCCAGTACGCCGCTCTGACACATAAGCTTGCTCTGCACCTGCTCAAAAACGGCGCAGATACCAACGCTCAAGAAGCTGCAACAAACATACTGCGTTATTTTGACATCGCAGCACCACTGCACCACGATGATGAAGATATCGATCTATTCCCGCTATTAAGCCAGTATGGTCAGCCAGAGCTACAAAGCATCATTGCCGCTACCAGTGCCGAACACGTAACGCTGGGCTTGCTTTGGCAGAAAGTGCGCAGCTATTTAGTGCCGCTAGCGGCTGGCAAGGGCGGAGCATTACCACTGGCTCTAGCAGAGGAATTTGCTAACCGCTACCCAGCCCATGCCCAGCTAGAAGAAGCAGCCATCTACCCCTATGCCGCACAATTGCTTGATGCGGCTACCCTGGCAGCCATAGGCAAGAAAATGGCAAGCCGACGCATGCCGCAACACAAGTAAGCCAAGCTATGCTGCACTTTGTGGTTTTTGCGAACGATAACTTTTTTTGCTACCGCCAAAGCGCTTATCATAAGCAGCCTATTTATCTCGAGTATTAGCATGCTGCACGCCGAAGTTTTGCTTACCCTCATTGGCTCAGTTGATCTAGTCGTCAGTGAATCACTATCGGCAAGCAGCCAAGCTAAGCTCGCTACGATCCATTCCCCCTTGCGCGCTCAGCAATTTATTTTGGGGCGGATGATGTTGGCCAAAGCAGCTGGGCGAATAATGGGATGCAACTATGCAGTAAACGATATTGAAGAGGGCGAGTTTTTCCCTTATTTGCTTAAAGCAGCTCATTTACACGCCAGTATTTCACATAGTGGAGATTATTTAGGTGTGACAGTGAACACTGAAAGGGTGGGCTTAGATCTAGAAAGCTGCCGGTATAAAAAAAATATCGCCAAACTTGCTGAATTTGCCTTAGCCGAAGCCGAAGCCGACTGGGTAAATACCTTGCCAGAGGAATCGCAAGAGCGCTTTTATCTGCTTTGGACTTTACGTGAAGCGGCGTTTAAAGCCGGCTTACGCAACCAAGTAATACGCGGTAGCAGCCTCATTATTGATGGCAATATCGATGTGAATTGGCACTGGGCCAGTGCAAGAGAGCCAAAACAGCGAGTAAGTATTGCTTCAGCCACGGCCTGCTCTTTGGTTTTAATCCACAATCTGGCACTGTAATTGCCAAATAACGATGCATTCCATCAAATATTGCACTCTTCACCCTTTGCCACCAAAACTGAGCAAAGTGGGCTTAAAAAGACAAAAAATAGCCCGAATAGTGAGTTTATTAAGCGGAAATAATGATTTTGAGCCGTTTTTTGCTAGAGAATGCAAAATATGTAGCCGTTTTACTAAGGACTGATAAACGACACTTTGCGATAGTACGGTATATGCAAACGCAGAGTTAAGGTAAGCTACCCCTTCATACCAACCCTAGTTTTCTAATGATGACCGATCAAAATTCAGCTTTAGCCCAAGCATTTCAATCTGCGATTGGCGAGAAATCTGCCCGTCAGCAGCAAATTATGATTATTGAATTACTTTATCAGCGTTATCCGGTGATGAAGCAATTTAAACCTTTAATGATCGGTGTTCACAAAGAGCTAGAAAAAGCACTGCCACAGTTTGGTGCCAATCATGTGCATCGCGCCATTGCCGCTCACTGTCGCAAAGTGCGCTACCTTAAATCGGTAGCCCGTGGCGGCAAGCGTTTTGACCTGAATGGCAAGCCAGTTGGCGATGTAACTGTTGAAGAAAAAACAGCAGCAGCCAAATTTGTACAAAACATTGAAGATCGCAAAAAACCACAGACTGCTACCCTAGCAGCTGAAGTGATTGCTGATCCAATCGTGACCGAAGTAACGGCTGTTACTGAAGAAGTAGGCAGCGATAAAACCGCAGAATAGATTAAGCAAAAAAAGGCTGCATAGTGATATGCAGCCTTTTTTACGTCTAGCTAAACAGCTTATAAGACAATAGCTTGCCAGCCTTCAGTAGATTGGCGCTCTAAGCCAGTCTCAGCGCTTTGCTTTCATTGCCTTTTTGCATAAAAAACATCACATAGCGCACCGCTACATAGCCAACGATCACCGTGGCAACGCCCAACTCTAGCTGCGCTAGCCACTGTACCTTCGCCACGTATTCAGCAGCAAACTCCCACTGCCCAAGTAAATGGCTAAGCTTAAATAAGGCAGTAGAACCAATCACCAGTGGAAAAGTAAATGCGGCATAGCCTGGTGAAAAAGGCAGGCCCAGCAGCTTAAAAAAGGCCAGATAGATAATTCCCGTCATCAAGAGCGCAATCCCAAATAACACAGCCACAATCAGTAATGATGGCTCGGCGGTAATCGTTAGATAACCAGCAAGCGAAAGGCTGGCAGGAGCGGCTAAAATAGCGATAGTGGGCTTGGCTGCGTCTGGAACTTCATGGCTAAAAATCAGCCGATACAACATCAGCGGCAACATTACGGCGTAGCAGAAAATACCGAACCACAATAAACCATGAGCAAGCGCTGCAAACTGCCCACCGGGGAAAGCCACATCGGCCACAATAATGCCCACTGGCGGTACAAACCAACTTGGCACCATATGATGAATTTCAAAGTCTTTGGCGCGGTGCCAGATAAACATCACCAGAAACGCCATATGCAAGATCACGGCAAATAACCAAAGTCCCTCTGCAAAGTTCACATCAAAGCTGCCCAGCGCCTTGGAAACCACCATTGTCGCCATTGCAAAGGTAGGCACCACGCTGCCAACTACAGGATGAGCTAAATCTTCCTGTAATAAACGAGGGTGCAGTGCAAATTTGAAAGCTAAGATCAGTAATAACACTGCAGCAATGGCAGCTCCAAGTAATTGAGCATAACCATGAAATTCACCGCCGTTTTCCCAACACCATCCTAGGCTAGCAATCCCTAAGGCCAGTCCTGCCATTGGTGTAGGGGCAGCGGCGAGTAATTGACGAGTTCGAGTAAACATAACGGCCTTCTTGCTTCTGACAATATAAATAGAATAACGCTCGGCCATTGTTTATCATATCTAAATGATTTGAATAAGGCGTTTAGCAAAACAATATGAAGCTCACTCTGCAGCAGCTAAAAACCTTCGCCGCTATAGCCCGTTATGGCAATCTTGGCATGGCCGCCAATGAGCTATGTCTAAGTAAGGGCGCGGTTTCGCAATCTTTACAAGAGTTAGAGCGCCAGCTGGCAACGCCGCTATTTGATCGAGTTCATCCACGACTGCAATTGAATGCAGAAGGTAAATTATTACAGCCCGTGGCCGAAGAATTACTCGCCCGAGTGCTGGATATTGAAACGATGTTCAGCAATGACAGCGAGCCTATCGGCCAGCTCCGCCTTGGAGCCACCCAAACCATAGGCAATTACCTACTCCCTATTTTGCTAGCACGTTCCGAGCAAGCCACCACCCCGCGTATCTCTATTGCCAATACCCATATCCTTAGCCATGCGCTCGCCCATTTTGAGCTAGACCTCGCCTTAATCGAAGGTGAAAACCACCACCCCGATTTAATCGCCGATCCTTGGCTGCAAGATGAAATGTGTATTGTATCGGCAGCCACTCACCCATTAGCGACCAAGGCAGAGCTGGCAATCACCGCATTAAACGGAGAAACATGGGTGCTGCGAGAACCTATGTCTGGTAATCGGGAACAATTTGAGCAGCTGATCCAGCCTCAGCTCAGTAACAGCCGCATCGGATTGGAACTCAATACACTGGAGGCCGTAATGCTGGCAGTAGAGCAGGGGCTAGGAATCACTTTTATATCCAAGCTGGCCGTAAAAGACCGACTGAGCAGTGGGCGATTAGTCTGCCTAGCCATCCAGCAACGCTTTCCACGCCAGCTTTACCTTGCATGGCACAGACAAAAATATCACTCAACAGCATTGCGCCGGTTTATTCAGTTTTGCAGGGATCAGGCAGGGGTGATTTGCTAAAGAGAGCGCTTGAAATAGCCTCTGCATAGACTGGGCTAGTGATTTTACGCCTCAAGCTTTGATCACACAGCGCCCGTGTTTCACGAAAGGAGCAAGATGCGGTGCTGCTTGCTCCTTTAAACAGCAAGTGCTGAGACGTACCGAAACGATGCAAACTGCTGCTCTATTGCCGCTAAGGTGGCAGGCTGAGGAAAATGAAGCTGCGCAGAATTAATCAGCGCAGGCTCGATACAGCCCGCCGGCCTGAAAGATTGCAATACATAGCGCTGCACCCCTGCGGCGCTTAACGTTCGGGCAAGGGCAATGAGCTCATCCTCGCTATGCAAGCTGGGGTGGATAGTGCTACGGCATTCCAGCGCCACCTTGCTTGCGAGCAGCAGCTTTAATGAAGCGCTAGCGACAGCACCACTGCCTACTACGGTGGTGATTTTTTCGTAGTGCAGAAAATCGCTTTTAATATCAAAACCCACCCAATCCAGATAGGGCAAGCATTCCTGCAAACGCTTGGGATAGGAGCCGCCACTATGCAGGCCAATCTTAAATCCCAACGCTTTTACGCTGCGCATCATCTCAGGCAACTGAGGCTCGATCAGTGGCTCACCACCCGAAAAAACCACCGCATCCAAGAGGCCTCGACGTGTTTTTAACCAGATCAGGATTTCATCCCACTGTGGTGCTGCATCATGCTGCTCTCGCGCTTGTAAATGCGGATTATGACAATAGCCACAGCGCCAAGGGCAGCCCGCCAAAAACACCACACAAGCCAGCTCGCCGGGATAATCACAGCTGGAAAACGGCACCAAGCCGCCAATCTTGGGCGCGGGCATCATTATTGAACGGTATTACATTCGTTAAAAAATTGCCTTTCTTTAAATTCGCCTTTCTTCCCGATATTAAAACTACTGATAGGCCGGTGATAACCCATCACCCGTGTCCAAACTTCGCAGCGGGTGCGTTCTTCATCTTTAAGCTCTGGGGCCAGCTGGGTTTGAACCGATAAATCACTCATGATGGATCCTTTTTTTCAAATATTCGAAATCAACAAATGTGGGCTATTGCCGTGCTACTGCATAAGTTCGATGCACATATTTCCCCCTTTGAAAAAGGGGGGTCAGGGGGGATTTGGCATTGCATATCTTTAAAAATAACAGCAAGCAAAGCCACACAAAAACAAATCCCCCTCAATCCCCCTTTTACAAAGGGGGAAGCTGCAGCACTGAAGTGCCACCTAATGTGTGTAGATACTGATGCTCCAAAATCAACATGCCGAAGGCACTAAAAACTACTTATGCAGCAGCACAGCTTTTCTTCGCCAGCAATTCACCATCGCACTTCGGGCAAAACTCGTGGTGGCCGCTCAGGTAGCCGTGTTTTGGGCAGATAGAGAAGGTTGGCGTGATGGTGATATAGGGCAGGCGATAGTTGGTCAGCGCTTTTTTCACTAGTGCTTTGCACGCTGCGGGGCTGGAAATCGCCTCATTCATATACAGATGCAAGACCGTGCCACCGGTGTATTTACGCTGCAATTCCTGCTGACGGCCCAAGGCTTCGAATGGATCATCGGTAAAGCCAACCGGCAGCTGGCTGGAGTTGGTATAGAAGGGCTGCTCCGCCGTGCCTGCTTGCAAAATATCGGGATAAAACTTTTTATCTTCTTTGGCAAAGCGATAAGTGGTGCCTTCGGCTGGCGTAGCTTCCAAGTTATAAAGATGGCCGGTTTCTTCCTGAATTTCAGTCATTTTGGCGCGGATATGATCGAGCAGACGGATCGCTAAGGCGTAGCCTGCTTCAGAGTTGATATCGTCTTGATCATCGCTAAAATTGCGAATCATCTCGTTAATGCCATTCACCCCCAGCGTACTGAAGTGATTACGCAGCGTGCCTAAGTAACGCTTGGTATAGGGGTAAAGACCGCCATCAATTAAGCGCCCAATTAATTTGCGTTTAATTTCTAAAGATTGCTTGGCCAAATCCATCAGTTGATCAACACGCGCCAAGAGGCCCGCTTCATTGCCTTTGAATTCGTAACCAATCCGCGCGCAGTTAATGGTGACCACGCCCAAGGAGCCAGTTTGCTCGGCCGAGCCAAATAAACCATTGCCGCGTTTTAATAGCTCGCGCAGATCAAGCTGCAAGCGGCAGCACATCGAGCGCACCATATGCGGCTCTAGATCCGAATTTAAGAAATTCTGGAAATAGGGCAGGCCATACTTAGCGGTCATTTCAAACAAAAGATCGGTATTGGGGTGATCCCATGCAAAATCTTTGGTGATGTTGTAGGTGGGAATCGGGAAAGTAAATACCCGGCCCAAGGCATCGCCTTCCATCATCACTTCGATATAGGCGCGGTTAATCATATCCATTTCGGTTTGCAAATCACCGTAGCTAAATGGCATTTCCTTGCCACCCACATAGGGGATTTGTTCACGTAAGTCTTCTGGGCAAATCCAATCGAAAGTCAGATTAGTAAACGGCGTTTGCGTACCCCAGCGGCTGGGCACATTCAGGTTGTAAATCAGCTCCTGGATATATTGCTTTACCTGCTTGTATTGCAGATTATCCGCACGAATAAACGCCGCCATATAGGTATCAAATGAGCTGAACGCCTGAGCACCCGCCCATTCATTTTGCAAAGTACCTAAAAAATTAACAATCTGGCCAATAGCAGCGGAGAAATGCTTAGGCGGTTTGGCTTCTACCTTGCCTGGCACGCCATTAAAGCCCTCTTGCAAGAGGCGGCGTAAAGACCAGCCCGCGCAATAGCCAGATAGCATATCTAAATCATGAATATGCATGGCACCAGAGCGATGCGCCTCGCCAATTTCTGGTGGATAAACATGGCTTAGCCAGTAATTGGCAATCATTTTACCGCTGGTATTTAAAATCAGCCCACCCAGGCTCCAGCCCTGATTGGCATTGGCATTTACCCGCCAATCAGATTGATCCAGATATTCATTAATCGACGATTCAACATCCACCACCGTGCGCACATCCGAGCGCAAACGCGCATGCTGGCTGCGATAAACAATATAGGCACGGGCGGTTTTTAAATAATGATATTGCAGCAGCGCTTCTTCAGCCTGATCCTGAATCTGCTCAATGGTGGGGGTGAGATCACCCTGCAAGCGGCTGCTAATCAGCGTGCTTAAGCGGATTGCTTCTGCCTCATCAAATTCACCTGTTACGCGGCTGGCATTCAGCAGGGCAAGACGAATTTTATCAACATCAAAAGGCACGATGCGGCCATCGCGTTTCAGCACATATTGCGGGTATATGGTCATTTTTCCCCACCTGGATCAAGGTAGAATATTTTCACAGACCACAATATATGGTGTTTAAACCATCAATGCTTAACTAGATATAGGGTGATTGATGATAATCAAAAAATGATAAACTAAGACTTGCCCACCAAATCTGCATAACGCCTTAGCCCTGCAATCACCAGGACCATCAATGCGGCAACAATCAAAAGTGCAATGGCATATTGATGCGCGCTGGCGTAATCAAGCCGCTGCGTAGCGTCAAATAATGCAATCGATGCGACACGCGTTTCGCCTGCGATATTACCGCCCAACATCAGCACCACACCAAACTCACCCACGGTATGAGCAAAAGAAAGCGCTGCACCACTATAAATGCCATGCCTTGCAGCGGGTAACACCACGCCCCAAAACACCCGTCTAGCCGATCCACCTAGGGCACGGCCTGATTCGATTAGCTCGGGGGAAACACCGCGTATCGCAGTTTGAATAGGCTGCACAGCAAAGGGCAGGCTGTAGAGGATAGACCCCACCACCAGCCCACTAAAGCTAAACGCCAGCGGCTGGCCAAATATGGCTACCCACCAAGACCCAGCCAAGGCTTGCGGGGCAAAGATCTGCAGCAGATAAAAGCCAATCACGGTTGGCGGTAACACAATGGGAAGAGTGACGATTATTTCCAGCAACAGCACCCAATTACTGCGGCATTCACACAGGCAACGCGCCAAAATAATACTTATCGGCAAGAGACACAGCGTGGTGACACCAGCCAACTTTAGCGTCAGCCACAACGTGGCAAAAAGCTCAGGGCTCAATGACGCTCCGGCAGATCAAACCCACAGCGTTGTAGCGTACTGCGGGCAGTATTACTTTGTAGAAAATCCACGTAGCTAGCAGCCAATGGATTGCCTTTGCCATAACGCGTCACAATCGCGGCCTGAATCAACGGTGGATGGCTTTGGGCTGGCAATAGCAATGATCGGCCAACACCGCTTAAAGCGGGCGACTTAAGCAATGAATACGCCACTAAGCCCACATCGGCATTGCCGGTTTGTACAAACTGCACCGCTTGCGCAATATTATTACCCAATACCAATTTGTGGCTGACAGCATCCCATACCCCCGCCTGCTGCATAGCGGCACGGGCGGCTTGACCATAGGGAGCATGGTCTGGATTAGCAATGGCAATACGCTTAATCCCTGCATCACCCAAGCGAGCTAAATCAAGCGCCACATTAGGCTGCATCGTCCAAAGTGCTAAGCGGCCAATCGCATAAGGCTTTAGGGTTGATAACTCTGCAGCACCACTGGCAGCCAGCTGTTTTGGATAGGATTGATCAGCAGATAAAAACACATCAAACGGCCCACCTGCAGCGATTTGGGTGTAGAAGTTGCCAGAAGAACCTAAGCTTACTTTGAACTCAGTACTAGGCTGATTCTGCTTAAATTCCGCATTTAAGTCTTCAATACAATAAGCCAAATCAGATGCCGCAGCAATCCGCAGCGTTTGGGCATGTACGGGTAGGGCGAGCATTAAAATGCAAAGTAAGCGCAGCATAAATTCCTTTAATGGCTAGCTTGTAGGAGGCATTAAAAAACTAGTAATCAGGCTGGCCATGGGCCGTCAAAATATAATCATGCAGCGCCAAATCCATAAGCTCCGCCACATAGGGCTGCAAAAGGGCGATACGCGCAGCGTCTAGCATATAAGAGAGCTTCATCTCTTCATCTGGCTTATCTTGCTCATGCCGAAACAAGCTATAGAGAAATGGCAAGCTGATGGTCTCAGCCAGAGGTAAATGGCCAATAAAACCGCCATCCATACCCTTTTCCCAGACTTCAATACTACGAATAATTTTCATACCTTCACCTGATAAAGCACAACGTAGCTGTGCATTTTTAGTTTTTAGGGCCTTGGACATGACTTCAATTTAACTCGTTTTTCTCAAACACGAATAGCCGACTACCCCGTACCGCTTGTTCCTTGCTCAACACATCTTAAGCATAAGTATCTACACAATTCCTGTAAAAGAAAATGGACACCGTAGGGTGGGTTAGGCTGCTCTTTATGCTCATTAAGACGCTGATCTATTTGGCCTAACCCACCCTACGGACACATTCTTGTTTATTTCAACTTGTGTAGATACTTATGCATCTTAAGGGAACTCCAAGCAGCCCACTGCAACGCTAGCAATTTTCATCGGCCTATTTTGTCTACTGCAGAACATCAAAAAAGAAGAAAGGGCTTCAGCAATACGGCACAGCATAACAGCCCTGTTTCTGTAATTTCTATCCCCGCCCCCAAGCAATCACCCGTCATGCCGCCTAATTTATGCATCAGCCACTTTGCATAGGCCCAAATTAACAGCGGGGCCGCTAATAAAGGCGGGGCCAAGGAATAAGATGCTGCCAAGAGCAGCGCCAAAATAATATATAAAGACCAACTGCTTTTCTGCCAAGCAAATTGCTCGGCCATGCCGGGGGCTAGAGCTGGTAAGCGGCTCCAATACAACACACCTAAACGTGCCCATGCCGGAATCAGCAGCAGGGCCAGCCATGCTTCTTGCTTAGCTAAGAGCATTAGCAGCACTAGCTTGGCAGCAGATTGGGCGATCAAGACCAACACCCCAAAGCTGCCTAGATGAGGATCTTTGAGTACGGCTAAAAACCGCGCTGGATCTCGATGCGCAGCACCCAAACCATCAGCCATATCAGCAAGGCCATCCAGATGTAGGCCGCCGGTAATCCATGCCCAAAGCAAAAAACCAACTAAAGCCGCCAGCCAAGGGTCTATCCAGCTGAACCAGTAGACAAGGGCTGATAAAAATGCACCAATCAATAAACCCACCACCGGAAACCATGGTGCAGCTGCAGCAAGAAGGTTGGGTTGAAAATCACGAATCTGCGGCGTGGGCAAACGGGTTAAAAATTGCAGCGCCAGTACAGGCTTACGCCAATCGAACATCATTTTCTATTCCTTGCAAAGCAACCGAGTAAGCATCGCCACGACTAAGTATCTATCAGAATCAAACATCATTATCTATGCCTTGCAAAATAGGCGGGTAGGCATCGTCCCAATAAAGGGTAATCAAACCTGCATGAGCCAGCCACAGCTGATTATGCCGAGCAAGAGGCAGGCCCAGCCAATCCAGTAGCAGTGCTTTAGCCACGCCACCATGGGTTATCAAAACCCGATGCTCGCCTTGGCCAGCTTTTAGCCATGCTTGAGTGGCGGTGGCGACCCTTGCCGAGAAATCTACCCAGTTCTCTATATCAAGCGAATTAGCAGATAAATCTTGCTGCCACTGCGTCAGCGCCAGCTGCTGCGCGGGGCTCTTTTCAGCCAAGCCATCCAGCTCACCAAAGTGAATCTCACGCAAATGCCTATCTATATGGCAATCCACACCAGCATTGGCTGCTAGCTGCTGCGCAAAATCAGCACAGCGGCATAGATCCGAGCTGGCCACGCTGCTGGGAGGGAAACGCTCAAAGTACTCGGCTCGGCTGGCAAGCTGCTGCACGCCCAAGGCAGAGAGCGGCCAATCACTATGGCCAATTAGCATGCCAGCAGGCGCCGTTGTTGCTCCGTGGCGTAGCAGTGTTAAACGAAAACTACTCATTCTTTAGTAGCAATACCGGCAGAGCTAAAGGTCGCCATTTCACGGTGTAAAGCCAATGCGCTTTGAATCAGCGGAACCGTTAAAGCAGCACCACTTCCCTCACCTAAGCGCAAACCCAGAGCTAATAAGGGCTCTAGCTGTAAAGCTGCTAAGGCATGACGATGGCCTTTTTCATCCGATACATGGCTTGCTAGTAACCAACCCGCAACCCGTGGTTGGTTTTTTACCGCAACAAGTGCGGCAGCGGTGGTGATAAAGCCATCCAACAAAACAGGAATACCCGCTTCAGCAGCACCAGTGTAAAAACCTGCCAATGCGGCGATTTCGAAACCGCCTACATGCATCAGCCAATCTTTAGCGCTGACTGCGCCCGCAGCGCGCGCCCGCGCCAGCGCATCCTTAACCACTTGTACTTTATGCTCACGGCTGGCCGCCGAAATCCCTGTGCCAAGGCCAACAATTTCTTCTGGCTCGATATCAGTGAGCGCACAAATCAAAGCTGCAGCGGCCGTGGTATTAGCAATACCCATTTCACCACCAATCAATAGCGTTTTGCCACGAATAAACCCTTCTTGCGCACTGCCTACACCAATCGACCAAGCCTTATGACATTCTTGCTCACTCATTGCTGGCTCAACCCGCAAATTACCCGTACCCGCACGCACCGGTACTCTAAACAACTGTGCACCACTGGCCACCACAGTGGAGTAGCTGCTGGCTACACCCACATCAACCACCGATAAACTGGCACCCACTTCACGCGCCAACACATTAATTGCTGCGCCGCCACCAACAAAATTGGCCACCATCTGCCCAGTCACTTCCTTTGGGAACGCCGAAACACCTTCAGCAACCACGCCATGATCAGCAGCAAACACCACAATGGCTGGCTGTAAACGCCCAGGTATCGCCGAATTAGAGCGCGCAGCAAACCATACGGCCAGCTCTTCAAGCTTACCCAAGCTACCCTGAGGTTTAGTTAAATTAGATTGGTGATTCAGCGCGGCAATAGCGAGTGCTTGATTAGGAGTAGACATACAATGGCCAAGCAAAAAGGAGCACCGTAGACGATGAGCTATCATCGCGCAAGTAGATAGTGGGGACGTACATTTCAATCGTGATCTAGTACATAACCTTATTGGGGCCGCTTTCCATAGCGCGCTGCAATGCAATATCCGCCGCTAATAATAGGTCTTCTAAGCTATCCATTTCATTTTTGGTTTGCGCCACACCAATGCAGACGGTCATAGTAAATTCTAGGCCGTCTGGCATAGATATTCTTTGTTCTACAGATTTTTTACGGATGCGCTCAGCCACCACAACTGCCCCATCTAGTGGAGTATCGGGTAAAACTAAGGCGACTTCTTCTCCGGAGAAGCGAGCAATCAAATCAAAATCACGCACGCTTTGCCGACAAGCGTTCGCTAAATGTTTTAAAGCTAAATCTCCACCAATTGTTCCATAAGTGCTATTCAGATGGCGCAAGTCATCAACATCAATAATTAAAGCAGTGAGAGGATTAGAAAATCGCTGGCTTCGATTCACTTCTCTGGCGGCCAACTCTAAAAAATTCCGGCGATTGGATAGCCCTGTAAGCGAGTCTTTCCCCATTAACATAGTAAGTTTTACATTCTGAATACGACGTAAACGCTCACTCCAAGCCCATAAAAAAATCATAATAAGCGTAAGTACCCAAGGTAAAACAGCCAATAGCTTATCAATCATCATTTACTAATCCTGTAAATTATACTTCGCTTGCAGTGTAGTCGTTAACAAGCCAGTACGGGTAGAATGCGCGCATGTTTCAAACCCTAATTGTTCGTCTCTCCTCGATGGGGGACATCATTCATAATTTCCCTGCTCTTAGCGATTTAGCAAGGCATAGACCCGATATTGCTATCGATTGGGTGGTAGAAGAGAGCTTTGCTGACCTACCAAGCCTGCATCCGGCGGTGCGATCAATTATTCCAACGGCTCTGAGACGTTGGCGTAAGGCTCCGCTCAAATATAAAGCAGAATTTTTAAACTTTCGTGCTCATATACGATCATGCAAATATGATTTAATTTTAGATTCGCAAGGCTTAATTAAAAGCGCCTTTATTGCCAAACAAGCGATAGGCCCAATTAGCGGATACGATAGGCAATCCGCCCGCGAAAGCTTGGCGAGTTTGGTCTACCAAAAGCAATATTCAGTAGCCCGCAATCAACACGCCATTCAAAGAAATCGCCAATTAAGCGCCCACGTATTTAACTACACTATCGATGACAAAATAGATTACGGCCTGAAAGTACCGCAGCTAGATCTGCCTTGGCTGCCTAAATCCCGCTACGCCGTATTGCTTTCTGCTACCAGCCGTCAAGACAAAGAATGGCCAGAAGCACACTGGATTGATTTGGCTAAGCGCTTACAAGAGCTAAATATCATCGCAATTTTCCCTTGGGGTAACGCGCTTGAGCAAGAACGCAGCCAACGCTTGGCAGCGGCTGTCCCATATGCGCTTTGCCCACCGTATTTAAATCTAGCTGAGGCCGCATATTTGCTAGCAGGTAGCCAGATTGTAATTGGCGTTGATACTGGCCTAGCTCACTTAGCAGCGGCTGTAGCAGTGCCCGTGGTGGCGATTTTTTGTGCATCCGATCCGCTACTTACTGGTGTATTGGCCAGCACTTACGCTGTAAACCTAGGCAGCAACTGCGCTCCGCCAGATTTAAACTGCGTTTGGCAAGCAACCAAGGATGGCTTGGCATGAGCCGCTGGCTATATCGAGCGCTGCTGTACTGCGCTTTTCCCTTTATTTTTTTATATCTACTTAAGCGCTCAAAACGTCAGCCCGCCTATCGCCAGCATTGGCTAGAGCGGCTGGGGTTTTATCGCAACAGCCCAAATCAAGCTCCCTTAATTTGGCTGCACGCCGTATCCGTAGGCGAAACCCGTGCAGCAGCACCACTCTTTGCTGAGCTAAAAGCTCAATACCCCAAGCATCAATTTTTAATCACTTGCATGACGCCCACTGGCCGCGCCACCGCTCAAGAATTATTTACTGAGCAAGCCGAGATTACCTATCTGCCTTACGATTATCCAAGTGCGGTAGGGCGCTTTTTAAAACATTACCAGCCACAATTTGGCCTGCTGATGGAAACCGAAATCTGGCCCAATCTCATCCATTGTTGTGCCGAACACGATATCCCGCTGTTTTTAGCCAACGCGCGTTTGTCTGAGAAATCGCTCAAGGGCTATCAAAAGATTAAATATCTCGTTCAACCTGCCGTAGCACGGCTGGCTGGCGTATTGGCCCAAAGCCAGCAGGATGCAGCACGTTTGCAGCAGCTTGGCAGCGTTCATACCACCATCATTGGCAATATAAAATTTGATAATCTGCCCGATGAAAACGCAATTTTGCAGGGTAAAAACTGGCGAGCGGCAATTGGGCGGAGCAAGGTTTTGCTACTTGCATCCAGCCGCGATGGTGAAGAAGCGCTAATCCTTGATGCACTAACAGACTGGCCTGCAAACTTGTTGCTGATCATCGTACCGCGCCATCCACAGCGTTTTGCTAGCGTTGAGCAACTGCTCGCTGATCGAGGATTGGCGATGCTAAAACGCAGCGAGTGGAATGAAAAATCCATTCCTAGTGGCGTGCAAGTCTTGCTTGGGGATTCTATGGGGGAAATGACCCGCTACTATGCAGCCAGCGATCTAGCCATTATCGGCGGCTCTATTCTGCCATTTGGCAGTCAGAATCTAATCGAAGCCTGCGCCCTAGGCACACCCGTATTACTTGGCCCATCCACCTATAACTTTAGCGAGGCCGCTACGGTAGCCATTGCTAGCCATGCCGCATGGCAGGGGCAAGACGCCACCAGCATCATCGCCCAAGCACAATATTTATTGGCTCATCCCAAAGAGAGTAGGGCGATGGGCGAAGCAGGCTTAGCCTTTGCCGCTGCGCACCGTGGCGCTACGCAAAGGCTGCTTTCTTATTTGCCAAAATAAACTTTAGGGTAGGCACGGGTGCCCACCCTATGAGTCTCGTGGCCGAAGCCAATCACAAAGTGCTGATTAGCAATTATCAACATGGGCAGGGGAGGCCTCACGACGAGGTTGCGCCATTAAATGAACCACCAGCCCCAGCAAAATACAGCCTGTCCCCCCAATTAATGCACCTGATATGGTCTCTGCATTTAGGCTATATCCCATCCATAAGGCCGAAGCAGGGGTGATAATGGAGATCAACGATACTGTAATCGGCTTGCATTCACGGATCAGCCAGTAATACAGGCTAAAACCCAGCACCGAACCAAACACCGCTAAATAAGCAATAGCCAGCATACTCTGACTAGGGAAATTCCATGTAAGGCTGCTCGTCTGCATGGCGCAAACAATACTCAACAGCACAGCAGCAATCGCCAGTGCACCGGCATTGACCGCCAGCGGTGATTGGCCTACAGCCAGTGTTTTTAACTTTACCGCAGCAGCGGCTTGAATCAAAACAGCCATCAGCACCACCAGCACACCCGCTACGCCACTTAAACTCAGCTTTTCTGCAAAGATAATAAATAAGCCAGTCATCCCCATGGCCATCGCCAATAATTCGCCACGGTTTAGACTTAAGCCTAACCAAAGCCATGAAAAACCTGCCGTAGCGAGTGGAATTAATCCAAACAACACCGCCACTAAGCCCGACGATACGGTAAGCGACGCCCAATATACACAAAGCATCGACAAGGCTGTGCTTGCCCCAGCGCAGGCAGCCGCTGGCCAGCTGCTCCTAGGTATTTTTTTACGGCTAAGTAATAAAACCAATAAACCAAGCGCAGCGGCTAGGCCAAAACGTCCAGCTAAAGCCAAAGAAAAAGGTACACCTTGTACGCTCCAATTAATCGCCAAAGGGGTGGTAGACCAAAGTAAAACCAAAACTAAATAAGCTATTTTTTGCATAGAGTTATCTTAATGAGGACACAATACATAAAAAGTGGGTAGATTCCAGCGCCTAACTAGGCATACTATCTTGCCTTGGCGGGCTTCACCCGACCTATTGTGACAGCATGTATTGAAACAATCCCATCCTCGAATGTTCCACGTGAAACTATGACAAGCCACGATATAGAAGCTAACGATATAGAGCCTAATGATACAGATGAGCTCATTGCAGATCATGAACCGCGCCGCTTTGTTGAAGCACAGGTCTCTGCAACTCCAGACGATGGCGAATCCGTACAGCTAGGGCTTTACGCCGAGAAAAGCTACCTAGAATATGCAATGAGCGTAATTAAAAGCCGCGCTTTGCCACAGGTAGAAGACGGGCAAAAACCAGTACAACGCCGCATTCTCTTCACCATGCACGGCCTTGGCTTAGTCGCCAATGCTAAGCCAATTAAATCAGCGCGTATCGTGGGTGATGTGATGGGTAAATACCATCCACACGGCGATCAATCGGCCTATGACGCACTTGTGCGTATTGCCCAAGATTTTTCACTACGCTATCCGCTTATTGATGGCCAAGGTAACTTTGGTAGCCGAGATGGGGACGGCGCTGCGGCTATGCGTTATACCGAAGCGCGTTTAACCCCGATTGCTGAATTACTACTGAGTGAGCTTGATAAAGGCACCACCGATTTCATCCCAAATTATGATGGCGCTTTCCAAGAGCCAGCGCTATTGCCTGCACGCTTACCTATACTGTTGCTAAATGGCGCATCTGGGATTGCGGTTGGGATGGCAACAGAAATCCCAGCACACAATCTAGGCGAAGTTGCCGATGCAGCCATTGCACTCATTAAAAAACCAACGCTTTCAACCAGTGATTTACTGACCTATATCCAAGGCCCAGATCTACCTGGTGGCGGACAAATTATTTCGCCACGCAAAGACATAGTAACGGCCTATGAAAATGGCCGAGGCAGCTTAAAAGTACGCGCCCGCTGGACCAAAGAAGACCTAGCGCGCGGCCAGTGGCAAATCGTCATTAATGAATTGCCGCACGGCACTTCCACACAAAAAGTGCTGGAAGAAATTGAAGATTTAAGTAATCCCAAAATCAAAAAAGGTAAGAAAGCCCTTACCCAAGAACAGATTCAAACCAAGCAACTGATCCTCTCCTTGATTGATAGAGTAAGGGATGAATCCGGCAAGGAAAACGCCGTTCGCTTGGTGATTGAGCCAAAATCATCAAGGCAAAATCCAGACGATATGATGAAGCTACTATTGGCGCACACCGCGCTAGAGAGTGGCTTATCCATCAATATGGTGACGATTGGCCTTGATGGCCGCCCAGGGCAAAAATCGTTGCAGCAGGTGATTTCCGAGTGGATTGCTTTTCGCTTTACCACCGTTACCCGCCGCACCGAACATCGCTTAGGCCAAGTTAATGATCGCATGCATATTTTGGAAGGGCGCTTAATTGTCTTTCTGAATATCGACGAAGTAATCCGCATTATTCGTCATAGCGACGAGCCTAAAGCGGCCTTGATCGAAGCCTTTAATTTAAGTGATCGACAAGCTGAAGATATTTTAGAGATTCGCTTACGCCAGCTTGCCCGCTTAGAAGGCATTAAGCTTGAACAAGAGCTGGCTGATTTGGCAAAAGAAAAAGCGGAGTTAGAGCATCTTTTAGCCTCGCCTGACGTCATGCAAAAACTCATTATTAAAGAGATTGAAGCCGACAAAAAGAAATTTGCCGATCCACGCCGTACCTTGATTGTGGAAGCCGAACGGGCCTCATTGGAAGTCACCGTAGTAGACGAGCCAATGACCATTATCTTGTCAGAAAAAGGCTGGATGCGCGCCCGCCAAGGCCATGCCCTTGAACTACAGAACTTAAGCTTTAAAGACGGCGATACACTGCTGGCCTTTATTGAATGCCGTTCAATCGATTCAATTGCCATGTTTGGCTCAGACGGCCGCATCTATACCATTCAGGCATCGGTGATCCCAGGGGGCAGAGGCGATGGTGTGCCAGTGACAACGCTCGTTGATTTGGCCGCCAAAACTCAGATCGTCCAACTGCTCACCGCCAGACCACAGGATCATTTAGTTATCGCCAACTCTAGCGGCTATGGCTTCTACTGCCTGTTTGAAAACTTAATGAGCCGCCAAAAAGCCGGTAAAAGCTTCTTAAGTATCGAAGAAGGCGAGACACTACTAAAGGTTTCTACCTTTGTTCCACGTGAAACATCGCAAGTGGCTTGCCTATCTAAAGGCGGTAAATTGCATATCTTTACCCTCGCCGAATTTAAGCAGCTGGCAGGGGGAGGACGTGGTGTGATTACGATGGCACTGGATGATAAAGACAGCCTTACTGCCATTACCGTTTGCGATGGTGAAAAACTAACCATCAATGGTACGGGCCGTGCGGGCAAGGCGGTAGAGTGGGTGCTTAACGTCAATGAAATGGCCCCATATCAAGGCAAGCGTGCACGTAAGGGCAAACCTATTAGCTCTGCTTTGAAGTTTCCAGGCTTTTAATATGTCGATACAGATGTCAGAAGCAATTGCAGCGGCGTGGGCAGATCTAGGGATCCCTCTGGATTTGCTTAACCGTCGTCCTTTGCAACTATTTGAAGAAGCCAGCGAGTTGGTTAATGTTGCAATAGCAGCAGATGGGCGTGTATGGCAGCTTATCCCTGAGGCCGCCGCTGGCTGGCTGGCCATGCAGGCAGCGGCCAAAGCAGCAGGAGTTGATATCCAAATCACCTCGGCCTATCGGGCATCGAGCAGGCAATGTGAGCTAATTAAAAGAAAGCTTTCCGCGGGGCAAGATATCGAGCAGATTTTACAAGTACTTGCCCCACCAGGTTGCAGCGAGCATCACACCGGCCGTGCCGTCGATATCTATCAACCCGGTGGGCCCGTGGTAGTAGAAGCTTTTGAAAATACCAGTGCATTTAGTTGGTTAAGTATAAATGCGGGCAATTTTGGCTTTACGCTCTCTTTCCCGCGAGGCAATCAATACGGCTATCTCTACGAGCCTTGGCACTGGTGTTGGCAACCCTCGCAAAAACCATAAATCTTCAACACAGAGAAAAACAAACACGAGAAAATACTTATCATTTTTCTCCGTGAAACTCCATGTGCTCGATGGTTTAAGATCTAGCTTTTAAAAAGAAGTTATTTCTCAATCACCACCGTCGTAACCAGCTTCAGCAGCTCAGGCAAGATCTCTGGTAAGCGGTCTTGAATGCTACGCCCTGGCAATAGAGGCAAGCAAAGATCATAACGGCCATCGTAATAGCACTCTACCCGTGGCCGCTGCGGGTCTAGCATCCAGCCAGAAAATGGCAACCAAACCAACATTAAATCGCGCCAACGCGGCCCAATATCAGCACGCTCGCCTAGATGGCTGAATATCGCCCAACGGCCAGCAGGGCGCTGATACTCGCCAAGATGCCGTGGTAATTTAAAAGTTTTAGGGATAGTAACTGCAGCATCGTAGCGACGGCGGCCTGCTGGTGTAGTGGCTGGATCACTCCAAACCAAACCATACCAGCGCTCTGCAATCACACCTGCAAGACGGCATTGCTCTTGAAAATTGCTCAGCAAAGCTTCTAGATGCACACCATAATCGCCCACCTCCCGTTGATAAGCCATTCGCTCCGCAGGCCAATTAGCAAGGGTGATGCTGGACTCCACTTCGTCCCAACTCCACACCCTATCGATTTTGCTACCCGCAATAGAAGGGCCAGGGCGATAAGACATTTCACCTAAATTATTAGCCATCCAACCAATTGCCACGGCGCGGCCAGCGCGTAAATCGCTGGGAGTAAAGCCAAAGCTACGGCTAAATGCACGGCTAAAAGTAGCTGGGGAAGAAAAACCGACTAAATCGGCCACTTGCCCAATCGGCAAATAAGGCGACCATTGCAAAAGAGATGCCGCCACCTCTAAGCGTAATTGCCATAAAAATGCCTGCGGGCTATCGCCATATGTGCTTTGAAAACGATGTGCTAAATGCCAAGGCGAGTAATGTGTTACATCTGCCAAATCGGCTAATTGTAAAGGCGCAGCTAAGCCACGCACCATGCGATCAATGGCTTTTTCTAAACGCAGACATGGCGGTTGCTTTGCTTCTTTCATCTTCTCTTAGCAAGCTGTTTCACGTGGAACAAGTCTTATCAAGCAGATTGGTCTTTAGTCTCGTCAACCGCGCCTTGCTCATCTACAGGACGAGCCCAAAAGAATCGATCTGGAATCTGCGGCCCCATACCTGGTCGATAAGCCGCTTGCAGCGTTTGCCAAGTGTAATCTTGGCCTTCTTTAACGGCTTCAATAAACTCAGCACCATTGGCTAAGGCACCTGCAATCGCAGAGGCTAGCGTGTTGCCAGAACCATGATAACTTCCCACTAAGCGATCCCATGTATCAACACTAGAGCGGCCCATATCGCTGTACAGGGTGTTAATCACCTTAGGCGTGTTTTCATGTGTACCGGTAATCAACACATATTCACAACCCCAATCTAAAATTCGACTAGCAGCGATATCTAGCGTTAAATCAACTTGCTCATCAGGATCATCTGAAGCTAAATACCGCGCTTCAATGCTATTAAGTATTAGTAGCGTAGTGTGTGGCAATAGCAGCTCTCGCAGCATGGCAAGTAACTCTTCGCTAGCTAAGTGATCATCTGGCTTAGAGAAGAAGACTGGGTCTAATACCAGTGGGATTTCTGGGTAATCTGAGGCAATTTCAGCAATAACGGTAAGGGTTTCAATACTCGCAATTAAGCCTACTTTAATGGCATCTACCTTCATGTCTTCAAGAATGCAGCGTGCTTGATCTTCAACCCATTCACTATCAATAGGTAAAACATCTTGTTCACCTGCGCTATCTTGTATAACGATGCCGGTGATAACTGGCGTCACATGGCAACCAAGTGACGATAAAGCCAGCATATCTGCAGCAAGTCCAGCGCCGCCAGTAGGATCATTGCCGGCAAATACAAGCACAATAGGGGGGCTGGCAGTCATGAGGGTATTCACTGAATCAGGTAAAATTAAATTTTAACTTACTTAATAGGTAAATCGAATGAAAAAATACATGTGTCTCATTTGTGGCTTTATTTACGATCAGGCTGAAGGCTTACCAAATGATGGAATTGCCGCAGGAACCTCTTGGGAAGATGTTCCTCCAAACTGGACCTGCCCAGATTGCGGCGCTAGAAAAGATGATTTTGAGATGATAGAAGTCTAAAGGATCGCTATGAAAAAACTGATTAGCGTTACTGTTCTTTCAGCACTATTGCTAGGCTGTCAGCAAGTCAGTACGACCGATAGCGGTGTTACCAATATCAATCGTAAACAAAGTATGAGTATGCTTTTGTCTGAGCAAGAAGTAGACAAAATGGCATTGCAGTCTTACCAAGAAACCCTGAGTAAGGCGCAGTCCAAAGGCACGCTAAATAGCAATAAGCAAATGACGGCGAGGGTACGTGGTATTGCCAATCGCATTATTCCCCAGACCAGCGTTTTTCGTGCTGACGCAAGTAAATGGGATTGGGAAGTCAATGTTGAAACTAGCCCAGAGCTCAATGCTTATTGTATGGCGGGAGGCAAAATCATGTTTTACTCCGGCATTATCGAAAAACTAAAGCTAAACGATGATGAAATTGCCCAAATTATGGGCCATGAAATCAGCCACGCTTTAAGAGAGCATAGCCGTGAGCGTATGAGTAGCGCATATAACAAGCAATTAGCCATGCAAGGTTTATCGCTGCTGACTGGCGGAAAATACGATGGTTATATGGGTATGGCCGATGAGCTGATGCAAGTAGGCTACTTTTTACCTAATAGCCGCGAGCATGAATCCGAAGCCGATACCATGGGGCTAGAGCTAGCAGCCAGAGCAGGTTATAAACCAGAAGCAGCAGTGAGCTTATGGCAAAAAATGGCCGCTGCTAGTCAAGGCCAACCGGCTGAATTTTTATCAACTCATCCATCAAACCAAACCCGCATTCAAGACTTACAGGCTAAAATTCCAGCGGTACAAGGTTTGTACAATGTTGCACTGCGTAAATATCCCTCTAAAAAGGCAAATTAATGCTCTGGATAAAAGCACTGCATATTATTTTTATTACGAGTTGGTTTGCAGGTTTGTTTTATTTACCAAGGCTATTTGTAAACCATGCGATGAGCACAGACCCAGCAACAATTGAGCGTTTAAAACTAATGGAGCGAAAATTAGTCCGCTTTATGACGCCCTTGGGTATTTTGGCGCTGATTTTTGGGATTTGGCTCTGGTCATATTTTGATTTTTATATGGGTGCAGGCTGGCGTTGGATGCATGTAAAACTCACACTCGTAGCCGTTTTAATTGCCTATCACGGTTGGTGTTGGAAACTATGTAAAGATTTTGCCAACGATAGCAATACACATAGCCATCGCTGGTATCGTTTTTTTAACGAAATCCCCGTACTCGTTTTAGCCGCTTGTGTGATTTTGGTGGTGGTTAAGCCGTTTTAATAATTAGGAAGATATATGGGCATAGAAATTGAACGTAAATTCTTATTAAACAACGATGCTTGGCGTAGTGCAGTGCAGCAATCGAGCCGTATTGCTCAAGGTTATTTATCCAGTGACCTAAACCGAATTGTGCGGGTACGTTTAAAAGGTGAGCAGGGATTTATAACCATAAAAGGCAAAACAGAAGGCATTGAGCGCGTGGAATTTGAATATGAAATTCCCAAACAAGACGCAATCGAGCTACTTAAGCTTTGCCCAATATTACTCGATAAAACTCGATACTTAGTAGAATTTGCTGGATATACTTGGGAGATTGACGAATTTCACGGCATAAATGCACCACTGATTATTGCTGAATTAGAGCTCACAAGTAGCGATGAATATTTTGAGAAACCTGTGTGGTTAGGGGAAGAAGTTTCAGATGACCCACGTTATTTTAATAGCTATCTTTCTGAGCATGCTTATACAACTTGGTGATATTAAACAGCTGCAATTTAATAGCCATATAGTCGTAGCTTGATACTGAGTGAAACGAAGCCCAACAAAAAATAAGCACCTTTACAGAGGTGCTTATTTTTTTGTGCCCAATATTTAAATTGATCCTGCTTGCCCATGTAGTAACAAAAATAAAACTACGTTACTAGAAAAACAAAGCAACATGTAATAGCTAAACAATGCTCTAGCAGATTGATAGCGCTATCATATTGCTTTTCTATTTTGGATCTCGACATGAATCAAAATCAACAATTGTTTGCTGCCGCACAAAAGCATATTCCTGGTGGTGTTAATTCTCCAGTGCGGGCTTTTGGTTCTGTTGGCGGCACGCCACCCTTTATTAAAAAAGGTGAGGGTGCTTATATTTGGGATGCTGATGATCAACGTTATATTGATTATGTTGGCTCTTGGGGCCCCTTGATTTTAGGCCATGCCCATCCTGATGTAGTAGCAGCAGTGATTTCTACAGCTAAAAATGGCATGAGTTTTGGAGCACCAACGGCTTTAGAAGTGGAATTAGCCGATTTAATCTGTGAAATGCTACCGTCTATCGAACAAGTTCGCCTAGTTTCTAGCGGTACAGAAGCCACAATGAGTGCTATTCGCCTTGCGCGTGGCTTTACTGGGCGCGATAAATTGGTGAAATTTGAGGGTTGTTACCACGGTCATGCCGATAGCTTATTAGTAAAAGCAGGTTCTGGCCTATTAACTTTCGGCAATCCTTCATCAGCTGGTGTTCCAGCGTCAGTTGCTGCCGACACCTTAGTTTTACCTTATAACGATGTTGCCGCGCTAGAAGCATTGTTCGCAGAAATGGGAGATAAAATCGCAGCCATTATTGTAGAACCCATCGCTGGCAATATGAATATGGTGCAAGCCAGCACTGAATTTGTTCAAGTGATGAGGAATTTAACCACCAAACACGGTACATTGCTGATTTATGATGAAGTCATGACTGGTTTTCGTGTTGATTTGCAATGTACCCAAGGTTTACATGGCATCAAACCGGATTTAACTTGCCTAGGTAAAGTGGTTGGCGGTGGCATGCCTTTAGCGGCTTTTGGTGGTCGTAGCGACATTATGGCGCAGCTTGCGCCCTTAGGACCGGTTTATCAAGCAGGTACTCTTTCTGGAAATCCTGTCGCAGTGGCTGCAGGATTGGTTACTTTAAAGAAGATCCGTGAAATTGGATTTTTTAATTCTTTAACACAGCAAACTAATAAATTAATTACTGGTTTAATTCAAGTCGCTAAAGAGACCAATACTGTTTTTAATGCCCAAAGTGTGGGTGGAATGTTTGGTTTTTATTTTAGTGAAAATATTCCAGAATCCTTTACTGATGTAATGAATTCTGATCGTACTCGATTTAATGCATTTTTTCATGGGATGTTAAATAAAGGAATATATTTAGCACCATCAGCATTTGAAGCAGGGTTTGTTTCTGCAGCACATAGTGATGAGGATATATTAAATACACTTTCAGCGGCTAAAATTGTTTTTACAGAAATATGATTAGTATAGTTTAAAAAAAACGACCTGCGGGTCGTTTTTTTTTGCCATGCATTTAAGCATATTTTTAATGCAGACGTTTTTTATATCAAACAGTGTGTAACTCTTTGATTTTAAATCATTATTTATATTTTTTTTATTTCTTTATCGATCAATTTTTCTATTTCATTTATATCAGCAACGCCAACGTATTTTTTAATTATTTCACCATTTTTATTAATTAAAAATGTACTAGGAGTTAATCCAACATCTCCAAATGCTTTAGCAATTTTTCCATCTGAATCATGTTGAACAAAAAAAGGTAATTTTTTTTCTTTTACATAATTTTCAATATATTCCGGAATGTCGTAATCCATTGCTATTGCAATTGTTTTGTAATTATTTAATTCATATTTTTTTTGTAGTTTTATAAGTTCTGGCATTTCTTGAATACAGCCAGTGCAGCTTGTTGCCCAAAAGTTAACTAAAACGATTTGTGTTTTTAATGCAGACAGGTTTAGATTTTGACCTTGAATACTGGTTAATTTTATATCAGGTGCTGATTTATTTGGAGCTTGAAAAAGTAAGTAGCCAGTGATGCTTATAGCAATGCTGATTATTAGTGTCAGCTGTAAGTATTTTTTCATTTTGCTGTCCTTGTCTTTCAAGTTGGCGATTTTAGAACATTTTTTGGATGTTTTGCGTTGAAAAATATATTTACACCTTTTTTTCTTTTAATACTTCATTTAAGAAGAAAGATATAAGAACAACTAATAAGGGTTAAGGTTTCCTGTGGATAAGTCATTTTTCTTATATTTTTCAACATCTTAACTTATCCACAAGGCTGGGTGTGAAATCTGTTTGGCCTGTGGATAATTTGGAGATAGTTTTTTGGGTTTCCCGAGCTTTGTAGTTATCCACAGAGCCAGTTGATATTGCCCACAGCCCAAGTAGTTGATTTGATGGATCGTTTGATTTTTCACCGTATAATGGCTCGTTTTGACGGAGGGGTTCGATGGCGATCCAGTGGTTTCCAGGGCATATGAACACTGCCCGCAAGCAGGTTGCAGAGACCATGGCCAAGGTTGACTTGGTGATTGAGGTGGTTGATGCTCGCTTGCCACTGTCTAGTAGCAATCCCATGATTGAGCCTATGCGCCGCTTAAGGCAGCGTCCTGCTCTCAAGGTTTTGAATAAAGCAGATTTGGCAGATCCAAAACTCAATAAAATCTGGCTTGAATGGTTTAAATCTCAGCCAGGTACAGAAGCGGTATTGTTGGGCGAAGATAATAAAATTCAGGGTGCTAAGCTGATTCCTCAGCTGTGCCAGGCTTTAGCGCCGCATCGAGATGGTGAAGAAAAACCACTTCGTGCGATGATTGTTGGCATTCCTAACGTAGGTAAATCCACGCTAATTAATCATTTAGCTAAGCGTAAAATTGCTAAAGTGGCCGATACGCCTGGTGTGACCAAGATGCAGCAGCGGGTAGAGACCTTGGCTGGGATGATTTTGTACGACACGCCAGGTTTGATGTGGCCCAAAGTGCAGAATGAAGATTCCGGCTACCGTTTGGCAATGGCAGGATCGATTGGTCGTAACGCTTATGATGAAGTGGACGTGGCTTTGTACGCGATTGAAACCTTGATCGAGCGTTATCCGCAGCTATTGCTTGACCGGTATAAATTGAAAGATTTATTAGGTGATGCAGAGCCACTTTTTGAGCTAATCGGTAAAAAACGCGGGGCAATGTTGTCGGGTGGCCGTATCGATACCCAAAAAACTGCGGATATGATTTTGACTGAGTTTCGCGCTGGTATATTAGGCCGTATTACTTTGGAAACGCCGGATGATTTCTTGGAAATGCCGGTTTATGATCCAACTGATGAAGTCGAGTTACCAGATCCAGATTTGTGAAATGACGTTTTGAGCTGGGCTAATGGTTAAGAATGTTTCATTATTGGCGCGGCGTGTTCTAGAAAAATGTCTTAGAATTCGACTGCTCTGTAGCTTTGGAAGTGATTGATGGAAGCTGAACTTGTAAATCTTGAAGACAAAGTCGGGCAGTTGGCTCAGCTTTGTCGTGAGTTACGTGATGAAAATCGGGGCTTACGCCAGAAATTATTGCTAACACAGCAGCAAAATCAAGGTTTGCTCGCTAAGGTAGAGGGCAGCAAAGAAAGAGTTGCTGCTATCTTGGCGAAGCTGCCGGAGGATCAGAATGAGTGATGCGGTGATTAAGCAACTCGACGTTTCTATCATGGGCCGTGAGTTTCGTGTGGCTTGCCCTGAAAACGAAGAAGCGACCTTAGTACAGGCCGTAGAGCTCCTAGATCAGCGTATGCATGAGATTCGCGCGTCCGGCAAAGTGGTTGGTTTGGAAAAAATTACCATTATGGCTGCGCTAAATATTACGCATGAATATTTGCATACGCGGGTTGATGGGGGTTTTGACATTGCTACAATTCAGCGTAGAATTGCCAACATGAATTCAACGATTGACGCAGTAATGGGTGAACAGACTGATATGTTTTCCTAATGTGGCAATTGTGTAAACCAATGCTTTCCTGCGGTGTTTGTTACGACTTGTCTCTCTGAACCAATAATTACTTTGGTTGCCTGCCATGAGTATGCCTGTTGTGCGCATCCCCCGTTGGATGCACCTGATGGCATCCGGTCGGTGACCGCTTGAACCTTCGGTTCAAGATTGCTCGTCGGACGGCACTCGCGGGAAGCTCTTCATTGTTTCACATCACGTGAATATCATCAGTAAATCTAGCAAATCCGAAGCACGGCGTTTGATACGTCGTGCTCGTGCTTCAATACCCCCCCTTGAAAGATATGCCGCAGAAAGTGCTGTTGCTATTCAGGCAAAGCAGCTTGGCTTATTGCGGCGTGGCCTAAAAGTTGCGGCATATATTCCTGCAGGCAGTGAGTTTTCCCCTTGGCTATTAATGCTACGTGCCATTTTAGGTGGTGTAGAGGTGTATCTGCCGAAAGTGCCAAAACGTGGTAGAAAGCTTACTTTTGTACGCTTAGATGCTAAAAATCGTTGGAAGCTAGGTCCGCAAAATATTTTGGAGCCGCAATCTGGCGTGCCATGCTCCCCACGTGATCTGGATATTGTTTTTCTGCCCTTGTTGGGTTTTGATTCAAATCTGGCGCGTTTAGGGCAGGGTGGTGGATATTACGATTGCACTTTTGAGTTTCGGCGCTGGCGTCGGGTATGGAAAAAGCCCCGTCTGGTGGGCTTAGCTTTTGATGTGCAGCATGTGAAACAATTAGCGGTGGATACTTGGGACTTACGATTAGATTACATTTTAAGCGGTCAAAGAATTTGGCGAAATCCTAATCGCTGATTACATTTTGTTGTAGTCATGCACATGTATTTCTCTGGGCTGCACAATCATTATTTAGCTAGATGACATGTATCTTTTTGCCAAATGTAGCTGTTTTGTGAGGTAACGCAAATTTATGCAATGACAAAGGCAATAAATTCACAATTATTTTCTTTGCCTAAGCACTAAACTAGCAGCCAGTAGAAATATCCTAAGTGCAACGGATTGCTACATCCCGATTGGCTATAAAGCCGACAAAGAGTCTTTACAAGCACTGCCCCCAATAACGAGGTTGCCATGAATAACTCGACTCAAGCCTCTCGGCTGGATCTATTTGCACCGCTGTCTGGTGTTGTTGTTGCTATCGAATCGGTTCCTGATCCGGTTTTCGCTCAAAAAATGGTGGGAGATGGGATTTCCGTTGACCCAATCTCCAATCTCTTGCTCGCACCTATTGCCGGTAAAGTGACTCAACTTCATTCTTCACTGCACGCGATTACCATCACCACGCCAGCAGGTGTTGAAGTGTTGATTCACATTGGTTTGGATACGGTCATGATGCGCGGTGAAGGTTTCACCGCTAAAGTGGCCGAGGGCGCAGAAGTAAAAGTTGGTCAGCCGTTGATTGAGTTTGATGCCGATTTGGTTGCGTGTAAAGCCTTGAGCTTGCTGACGCAAATTGTCATTACAACGGGTGACAAAGTGGTTAAGTACATCCCAACAACTAAAAAAACCGTTGTTGCTGGGCAAGACATTTTACTTTCTTTAGATTTAGCAGGGGCGACACTGGTTGGTAATGCAAGCAGTGTCGCTCCACAAGCAGATGCTGCTATTCAATCTGCGGCCGTGATTGTGCTAAATCCAACGGGTTTACACGCCCGCCCTGCCGCGGTGCTTGCCAATATGGCCAAGACTTTTACATCTGAACTGAAGTTAGTTCGCGCTGGTGATGAAGCCAATGCAAAATCCGTAGTTTCGATTATGGGCTTAGAAGTTCAGCACGGAGATTCGATTTTTGTAAAAGCCATCGGCCCGGATGCAGGTCAAGCCACTAAAGCACTAGCTGAGCTGATTGCCAGTGGTTCAGGTGAAGACTGTGGTGGTGTATTGCCTGCGGCGGCTGCAAAGCATATTTCTAAGGCACAAACTCGGCCCGTATTAAAATCGAATGATCCAAATGTACTGATGGGTGTGTCTGCCTCACCAGGTTTGGCTGTTGGGCATATTTTCCAAGTAAAACAAGAAGTGATCGACGTGCATGAAGCAGGTGACATGCCTGAGCTAGAAAAACGTCGCTTAGATGTTGCGCTAAAAGAAGCGTTTCAGCAGTTAGAAGCATTGAAAGGTGAAATTGCCGATCCAGCAAAGGCAGAAATCTTTACTGCTCACCAAGAGTTATTATCCGATCCTGATTTATTAGACTTGGCTACTGCCGCGATTAGCCAAGGGAAGAGCGCAGGCTTTGCATGGCGTGCTGCATTTACCAGCTACGCTGATAAATTAGCCAAGCTTAAAAATGAAATTTTAGCAGGCCGAGCTAATGATATTCGCGATGTTGGCCGCCGTGTATTGCGCTTGATTGCTGGGATTAAAGAAGCAGCGTTTGAAGTGCCAGATGATGCCATTTTGATTGCCGAAGACTTAACCCCATCGGATACCGCAAGTTTAGACCGCAATAAAGTGCTTGGGTTTTGTACGATTGGCGGCGGAGCAACTAGCCACGTAGCGATCTTGGCTAGATCTCTGAATATTCCGGCGATTTGTGGCATCGAAGATGCCGCACTGCAATTGGCTAACGGTACACCAGTTATTTTAGAAGGCAGCAAGGGGTGTCTGCGTTTAAATCCTTCGCCAGAAGAAGTCAGTCGCATTCGTGAACGCCAACTTAAATTAGCAAAACGTCAGGCAGAAGAGCTGGCTGCAGCTTTTGAGCCCGCTACCACTACTGATGGTGTTTGCGTTGAAGTAGTCGCTAATATTGGCGGGCTGGAAGAAGCACAGCACTCCGTCAAACTTGGCGGTGAAGGTGTTGGCTTGCTACGCAGCGAGTTTTTGTACTTAGAACGCACCGAAGCGCCTTCAGAAGCTGAACAAGACAAAATATATAGCGATATTGCCAAATCACTTGGCAAGGATAGAACTTTTGTTGTTCGTACTTTAGACGTGGGTGGCGATAAGCCTTTGCCTTATCTACCGATGCCTGCAGAAGAAAACCCTTTCTTGGGTGTGCGCGGTGTGCGTTTATGCTTGGCCGAGCCAGAATTATTGCATACACAAATTCGTGCGATTTTGCGCTCTGCCGAACACGCTAAGTTAGCCATCATGTTCCCGATGATTACTTCTTTAGAAGAAGTTCGAGAAGTGAAGCGCATTGTGGCGCAAGAAAAAGCGGTGCTAGGTGTTACCGCCGCAGTACAGATCGGGATTATGGTAGAAGTGCCTGCTACTGCAGTGATGGCAGAAATCTTTGCCCGTGAAGTGGATTTCTTCTCGATTGGTACTAACGATCTAACCCAATACACACTTGCGATGGATCGCGGCCATCCTAAGCTAGCTAAAGAAGCCGATGCAATGCACCCAGGCGTCTTGCGTTTGATCGCTAACACCGTGAAGGGGGCGCACACCCATGGCAAGTGGGTAGGGGTTTGCGGCGGTATTGCATCTGATCCTTCGGCGGTTCCCTTGTTAATTGGTATGGGTGTGGATGAATTATCCGTAAGCGTACCGGCTATTCCGGCTGTTAAAGCCTTGGTGCGTACATTGTCGAAAGCGGATTGCCAAAAGTTGGCGGCTGAAGTGCTGCAAATGGGCACGGTAGCAGAAGTGCGTACGCGTTTATCTCAGCAGCTTGCTGATTAAATGATGATTAAAACAGGCCGCTATTGGCCTGTTTTGTCAAGCGGGCAGGTCAAGCTCTAAAGTCTTATATCATGCGGTGTTCAATGGATTGTGGCGCTGCGCCCTATGCGTGAGAATCAACCTTGAAAGATCAAAATACCATGCGCGATAGTTTTCCGTTTTTGTTGGTGGCAGCTTTGGGTGGCTGGGGCAATATTGGCTCCTTAGAACTGGTGGCTCTTACGCGTTTACGCGTGGTACTGAAAGATGCAAGCCGCTGTAATTTAGAGCGATTACAAAATGCCGGTGTTTTGGCAGTGATGCCTGTTAATAGTCCAGTTTTCCATCTTATTATTGGAGCAGATGCTCCACGCTATATGGAAATCCTGTCTTAAAAAAATAGCTGCTTGGCTTAGCCAAGTAGTAGGCAGTACGGAGAAGATGATGTTTAAAAACGCTTTTGCATTTTTGCAAAAAATCGGCAAATCGCTCATGTTACCGGTGTCAGTATTGCCGGTAGCGGGCTTATTGCTTGGTTTTGGTGCTTCCAATTTTTCTTTTTTACCGGAAGTAGTTTCACATTTGATGGCAGCCGGCGGCGGTGCGATTTTTGGTAATCTCGCACTTATTTTTGCAATTGGTGTGGCCTTAGGTTTAACCGAAAACGACGGAGTAGCTGCAATTGCTGCCGTGGTTGGCTATGTTGTACTGCTGGCAACGATGGGTGTGATGGCGCCGGTACTGGGTACTGAGCCCGCCATGGTGATGGGTATGAAGGCGATGGAAACCGGTGTGTTTGGCGGGATTATCGCCGGTGCACTGGCGGCTGGTCTGTTTAATAAATACTACCGTATTGAGCTGCCACCTTACCTTGGCTTCTTTGCCGGTAAGCGTTTTGTGCCGATTGCAACGGGTATTGCGGCCATTTTTGTTGGCGTGATCTTGTCGCTGATCTGGCCTCCAATTCAGGGCGCGATCAAAACATTCTCTGAATGGGCTGCGTATGCTGATCCGCGTATCGCTGCAACGCTTTACGGTTTTGTAGAGCGGATGTTGGTGCCATTTGGTCTGCACCATATCTGGAATGTGCCGTTCTTCTTTGAGATTGGTAATTACGTGGTGGATGGCAAGCCTTCTGTGCACGGCGATATTGCTCGCTTCTTTGCTGGGGATCCTACTGCCGGTATCTTGTCTGGTGCGTTCTTGTTCAAAATGTTTGGTTTGCCTGCTGCTGCCATTGCTATTTGGCACACTGCTAAGCCAGAAAACCGCGTTAAGATCGGCGGGATTATGATTTCAGCTGCGCTGACTTCATTTATGACCGGTATTACCGAGCCTATTGAGTTTGCTTTTTTGTTTGTTGCTCCACAGCTGTATGTTATTCATGCCTTGCTGGCGGCTTCTACCCAGTTTGTTGCTAACTCGCTCAATATTCACATGGGCTTTAGCTTCTCACAAGGGGGTATCGATTTCCTGATGTTTAACGCCTTGGGTAAATACGCGCAAAACTGGTGGTTGATTCTGCCTTTGGGTGCGGTTTATGCAGCGATTTACTACTCAGTATTCCGTTTTGTGATTGTGAAACTCAATCTGAAAACACCAGGTCGTGAAGATGAATCTGTTGAACAACTGATTCTAGATAATAGCGAGCATGGTCAAGCACGTGAGTTAGTACTGGCATTTGGTGGTCGCAGCAATATTAGCGGTTTGGATGCATGTATTACCCGTTTGCGTATTTCGGTTAAAGATATCTCGAAAGTGAATCAGCCTAAGCTAAAAGCCATGGGTGCTGCTGGTGTGATGGTGGTAGGTAATGGTATTCAGGCTATTTTTGGTACGCAATCAGATAATCTGAAATCTGATATGGTGAGCTACCTGAAAGTAGCAGGCCCTGAAGCAGATGCCGTGACAGCTCCAATTCAGGCATCAGCAGCAGCTACCGCTTCTAAGCCAAGTGCTACGGGTGGGAGCGATATTCATGGTAAAGCGATGCAAATTCAGGCTGCTTTAGGTGGTTTATCTAATATTCGTAAGTTAGAAGCCATTGCGGGTACGCGCTTGCGTGTAGAGCTTGCAGAGGCTTCACGCCTTGATGAAGCCGCTTTAAATGCAGCGGGTGTAGAAGGCGTTATGCCTCAGGGTGAACAAGTATTCCACTTGATTGTGGGGCAACAGGCCGGTGATGTTGCTAGTGCCTTAGCAAAATAACAGCTTAACGCTCTACTAAAAACCCGTCAGTGCTGACGGGTTTTTTTCGTTTTAATAATGAGTAATGGTAAGCTGGATGTAAAAATATCTTACTCGCATAGATAAATATGAATGCATTTGAGCATGATGGCTTTACTTTGGTTTCTGCTGTATTAAGCCCTGCGGAATGTAGAGCTATTGCGGGGCAGCTTGAAAAGATGCGTTGCACCACGGTAGGAACACGGCGTTTATTATCGCAAGACGGGTGCCGCTCTCTGGCTGCAAAAATACGCCAGCATCCGGCTTTATCATCATTGATCCCTGCAGGCTTGGTTGCGGTGCAGTGCACCTTTTTTGAAAAATCTGCTTCTCGTAATTGGCTGGTTGCGGTGCATCAAGATTTAAGCATTCCTGTGGCAGAGCGTATTGAGCACCCTGCATTGCAGGGTTGGTCAGTTAAAGAAGGCCAGCTGTTTGTACAAGCCCCTGTTGAGATATTGCAGCAGCTGATAGCTGTGAGGATACATCTGGATGCCTGCGGGGCAGAGGATGGCCCGCTACGCTTGGTGCCTGCATCGCATTTGCAGGGCTTGGTGACGGCGGAGGATGCTGCCTTAGCTCGCTAGCAAGAAATCGTCTGTGTGGCTGAATCTGGTAGCGCTTTGTTGATGCGGCCCTTGCTTTTGCATTCATCTTCAAAATCATATGGAAAAAGTCAGCGCAGAGTCTTGCACTTTCTGTTTGCTCCCATAGCGCTTCCTTTGGGGCTTCGTTGGCGCGATGCAGTTTGATTGGGGTATTTGTTTGCTTATTTGCAAAGCAAAAACGTGTTACTTTTTATGGAATGAATGGCTAATCGAAGTGTTAACTAGGAAATAAACCATGAATAAAGCCTTACGTAGAAGTTGTGATGATCAGTGGGTTGCAGGGGTAATGGGCGGGCTGGCTGATTATCTAGGAATAGGCTCGGGCAAGTTACGCCTGATTTTTGTGATTGTGTCTTGCTTATCGGCGGCGTTTCCCGGTATTTTTGTTTATTTGATTCTGTGGTTTTTGATGCCTAAGCAAGGCGCTTGATCTAATATTTAGTCCGTCTTGGCTTAGTCTTTTTTTTAATTAAAGGCGCTGCATTTGACCCTACTTACTCTTAATCGTGGCATATCTGCCAACGTGCAAATCAGGCTGCGATGGCCAGCTCAGTAGGTGTAGGTAAATTCGGGCGTATTAAGTAAATTACAGCTTATTCAGACGCGGCTATCTGAGCATATTGGTTTGATTTTGACTCGTGGCTATGACAAAAAAGAATCTCAGCTTGGTTTCGCCCTTAATAAGTTTCGTGCTCTGGGTATTCGTGCATTTCGCTTTTGTTATTCCAGCAGGCAAGGTGAGATAGATGCCATTTTTGGAAGTAATGGCCACGGCGTGGATGGTACACATATTGATGTGTCTTTTCTTCTGCATGTGCGTCATGTACGGCTATTACCTCTGAGCGTGTTTACTCCACTATTTTGGCAAAAGCGCCGAGTGGAGCGATATGCACTTCCGCTGTGTCAGGTAAAAGAGGCTTTTATCACGGAAGGTTTTAAAATCCACTTAAACCCAACTGAAAGCTTGCAAATACATTGTGATCTCGTTGTGTAAATGTACTTAGCCCTGCTTATTATTTAGCTGTTGAATACTGAGGGTACTCAGGTCTGTGCAGTAATTTTAAACGCATAAAAAAACCATCGCCCTAAGGACGATGGTTTTTTGATAGGCTTTAAAAGTTTAAAACCCCATTGCTAAATTAAAGCCTTCGGCAATGGCGCGTTTGGCGTCTACTTCACCTGCAAGCAGCGCCCCGCCAATGCGGTGGACGGGCGCTCCGCTTGCACTGAGTTCATCCCAAAGCGTTGTTACCGATTCCTGCCCTGCGCAGAGCACAATCTGATCGACTTCAAGGCAGATTTCTTCATTATTTTGCTTGATATGCAGGCCAGCATCGTCGATTTTCAGGTATTCCACTGAGCCGAGCAGGTTTACGCCGCGCAATTGCAAGGTGGCGCGGTGCACCCAGCCGGTGGTCTTGCCTGGGCCGCTGCCTGGCTTGCCCTTGCTGCGTTTTAACAGCCAGATTTCGCGGCCGCTGGGCTGCATGGCGGGTTTGGCTAAGCTGCCTGCGCTCTTCATGCTGGCATCTATACCCCAGTCGCGGATAAAGTTGTCTGTAGGGCTGAGATCGCTATGGGTTTCGGATAGGAACACCGCGGTATCAACGCCAATCCCGCCTGCGCCAATAATTGCAATTTTTTTACCCGTTTTAATTTCTCCACGCAGCAGGGCTGGGTAGGAAACCACGCTAGGGTGAGTGATGCCTGCAATATCTGGCACGCGTGGTTTTACACCGCTAGCGATCACGATTTCATCAAATTCACCGGCTAGCTCGGCTGCTTTGGCAAAATGATTCAGTTTTACGGTTACGCCAAGGTAATCGAGCTGATTACGGTAGTAGCGCAGCGTTTCGGTGAATTCTTCTTTGCCGGGGATGCGCTGGGCAATGCCAAATTGGCCGCCAATGGCAGTGCTTGCTTCAAACAGCGTGACCTTGTGGCCTCGGCTAGCTGCGGCAGTAGCGCAAGATAATCCGGCTGGGCCAGCGCCAATCACGGCGATGCGTTTAGCTTGCTGGGTTTTGGCTGCAATCGGGAACTCGGTTTCGCGGCAGGCGCGAGGGTTGACCAAGCAAGAGGCTGCTTTGCCTTCAAACACATGGTCTAGGCAAGCTTGGTTACAGGCGATACAGGTGTTGATCAGATTGGCAGCCTTGCTCGCCGCTTTATTGACAAAATCAGGGTCGGCCAAAAGCGGGCGAGCTAAAGACACCATATCCGCATCACCGCTGGCTAAAATATGCTCGGCAATTTCTGGGGTGTTGATGCGGTTTACCGCGATTAGCGGGATGGATACATGGTCTTTTAATTTGCGCGTGACCCAGCTAAAGCCACCACGAGGTACGGCTGCGGCGATGGTTGGAATGCGTGCTTCGTGCCAGCCGATGCCGGTGTTAATTAGGGTAACGCCAGCGGCTTCAAGTGCTTGGGCAAGGATAATTGCTTCGGGCAGCGTGCCACCGTCTTGGACTAAATCAAGCAAAGATAGGCGGAAAATCACAATAAAGTTAGGGCCAACCGTAGCGCGGACGGCTTTGCTTATTTCAACCGCGAAACGCTGGCGGCGGGTGGCGTCACCACCCCATTCATCGTCACGTTGATTTACATGGCTGCAAAGAAATTGGTTAATCAGATAACCTTCTGAGCCCATGATTTCTACGCCATCGTAGCCCGCAGACTGTGCTAATTTAGCCGTATTGGCAAAATCGGCAATCGTGCTGGCGATTTCTTCTACACTTAAAGCATGCGGTGTAAACGGCGTGATGGGTGAAGCAATGGCCGATGGAGCCACACTTGCGGTGTGGTAGGCGTAGCGGCCTGCGTGCAGAATTTGCAGGCAGATTTTACCGTCTGCATCGTGCACGGCTTGGGTGATAGGCAGATGGCGTGGAATATCAGATTCATCGGCCAGCATGGCTGCATCTTCATAGATACGCCCCGCAGCGTTGGGCGCAATGCCGCCAGTAACAATGAGGCCCACACCCCCTTTGGCACGTTCTGCATAAAAAGCGGCCATCCGTTCTGGGCCATCAGCCGCCTCTTCAAGGCCGGTGTGCATAGATCCCATCAAAACGCGGTTTTTAAGGATGGTAAAGCCCAGATCGAGCGGGCTTAATAGCTGTGTGTAGGTCGACATCGGTGCATTTCCCAGCAATGGTATTAATTAAAAATCAAGCTGATTTCTTTTTTCTTCTTGGTGCTTAATCGCTGCGTTTAGGTCGAAATTGTGGCGTTTCCAAACGATTGTTTGAATTAACATTAGCCTGATTTCTCCTGCTTGTCCTATTGGGGTTTACCAGCAGAGTGCCGGAGATGGCGTATTTGCTTACCATTTTGGTAAAAGTAGCCTGTGTATTTTTTAATAATGTGCATAGCTATGTCCTTGAAATGTTGAATTTAAGGTAAGGTAATGCCTCTTTTTTACTGCCAGATACTATGACTACTACTCACTGGAAATCACTCTTGTTGTCTCGGCGCATGTTGATCTGTGTGTTTACCGGATTTGCCTCGGGTTTACCGCTGTATATCCTGATTAACTTAGTTCCTGCGTGGTTAAAAAGCGAAGGGGTTAATTTAAAAGCGATTGGCTTTTTTGCACTGATTCAATTCCCATTTACGTGGAAATTTATCTGGGCACCCTTCTTGGATCGCTATGCTGTGCCGGGGCTAGGTCGGCGGCGTGGCTGGATGTTACTTACTCAGCTCGTCTTACTGGTTTTAATCGCCTCATTTGGCTTATTTAACCCTAAGTTGGATTTATGGTCGATTGCCTACCTGGCCACGGCTTTAGCTTTCTTTAGCGCCAGTCAGGATATTGTGCTTGATGCTTATCGGCGTGAAATTTTAAGTGATGAAGAGTTGGGCTTGGGCACTTCCGTGCACGTTAATGCCTATCGCATTGCCAGCCTGATTCCCGGCGCGTTTTCTTTGATTCTGGCTGATCATCTGCCGTGGGGGCAGGTGTTTATGATTACGGGCCTGTTTATGCTGCCGGGTATTGTGATGACACTCTTGGTGAGCGAGCCACAATTAGTTCGCCCGCCTAAAACACTGCGTGAAGCGGTGATCGAGCCTTTCCACGAGTTTATGACCCGTCACGGCTGGCGTAATGCGATGTGGATTCTGGCCTTTATCTTTTTATATAAATTAGGCGATAGCATGGCCACGGCTTTGGCTACGCCGTTTTACTTAGAGTTGGGTTTTAGTAAAACAGAAATTGGCGTGATCGCTAAAAATGCCGGCCTTTGGCCTGCCGTCTTTGGTGGGATTGTTGGCGGTATATGGATGGTTAAGCTGGGTATTAACCGCGCCTTGTGGCTATTTGGGGTGGTGCAGGTTTTATCTATTCTGGGTTTTGCATGGTTGGCGACGATGGGGGCAGATAAGGTAGCGCTGGCGACCGTGATAGCGTTTGAAGCTTTAGGCGTTGGGTTGGGTACGGCTGCATTTACGGCCTATATCGCAAGAACCACTGATCCACGTTATACCGCCACTCAGTTTGCTTTGTTTACTAGTTTGGCTGCCGTACCTCGCACCTTTATTAATGCCAGCACGGGTTGGTTGGTAGAACAAATGGGCTGGATTAATTTCTTCTTTTTATGTACTGCACTGGCTATTCCGGGCATGTTGTTACTATTTAAGGTTGCACCGTGGAAAAGTGAATCAGAGCGTGAAGAAAATCTGTAGATACAGAGCCAAAGCAGAACGCAGCGTACGCAGAAAAAAACATCTGCGTTCAAACGCTGTGTTCTCTGAGTCTACAGATTTTAGATTTTTATATGAATGACCAAGCTTTAAGGTTGGTAACCGTAATCCACAATCAGCGGGGCGTGATCAGAGAATTTTTGTTCTTTATACACAGATGCCGTTGTCGCTGTAGCGCCAATACCTGGTGTCGTGATGTGGTAATCAATACGCCAGCCTACGTCTTTGGCATAGGCTTGGCCGCGGTTGCTCCACCATGTGTAACCAGGGATTTCTGGGTAAAGTTTGCGCCAGACATCTACGAAATTTAGCTCGCTGAATAGTTTACCCAGCCAGCTACGTTCTTCCGGTAAGAAACCTGAGTTTTTCAGATTGCCTTTCCAGTTTTTAATGTCGATTTCATTGTGAGCGATATTCCAGTCTCCCAGCAGAACCACTTCGCGGCCGCTGGCGGCAAGCTGCTCTAAATGAGGGCGGAAACGTTCCAGAAATGAAAATTTAACCTGCTGTCGCTCGTCTGATGAAGACCCTGATGGCAAATAGAGAGAGATTACAGAAAGATTGCCAAAGTCGGCTTGCAAATAGCGGCCTTCAAAATCGATATCCGCAATACCAAGGCCGGTAATGACTCGGTCTGGTTCGCGGCGGCAATAGAGGCCTACGCCGCTATAGCCTTTTTTATTCGCATAGTGAAAAAAGCCTTTCAGCCCTTCGGGGGCCTTCATTTGCTGGGAAAGATCGGCTTCTTGTGCTTTAAGTTCTTGTAAGGCCACCACATCGGCATCTTGTGTGGCTAGCCATTCAAAAAAGCCCTTGTTTGCAGCCGAGCGAATGCCGTTTAAATTAGCACTGATAATGCGCATTCGGTGTCCTTTTGTAAGAAATGTTATGCTTCGCAGTATTGAGAACAATAAATTAGGAAAATGCAGCATGAGTGATTTTCGCCGCGACTTTATTTCTTTTGCTGTAGAGCAAAATGTGTTGTGTTTTGGTGATTTTATCACTAAGGCTGGCCGTCAATCGCCGTACTTTTTTAACGCAGGTTTATTTAGCGACGGCACATCGGTAGGCGCGTTGGCGCAGTTTTATGCTCAGGCAGTATTAGCATCTGGCGTAGAGTTTGATGTGTTATTCGGACCAGCCTATAAAGGAATTGTGCTTGCATCGGCGACCGCTGTGGCTTTGGCAGCCCAAGGCCGGAATGTGCCATTTGTATTTAATCGTAAAGAAGCGAAAGATCATGGCGAAGGCGGCGTTTTAGTGGGCGCGCCACTGAAGGGCCGAGTGATGATTATCGATGATGTGATTTCTGCGGGCACATCGGTGCGTGAGTCGGTGAATATGATTCGTGCAGCAGGCGCTGAGCCAGCGGGGGTTTTAATTGCGCTTGATCGTATGGAACGTGGCCAAGGAGCGTTGTCTGCAGTGCAAGAAGTGGAACAGCAGTTTGGAATCCCGGTGATTCCAATTGCTTCATTGGATGATTTGCTAGGGTATTTGGGCGCTCAGACAGGTATGGATGAGAAGCTAGCCAAAGTAAGTGCTTATCGTAATCAGTACGGAATCTAAAAGGTATATTTCATGTTGCGTGGTTTTTTTACTTTTTTACTGTTGGCGCTGTGTACGGCACCCGTTTCGGCCAAGCTGTATCGCTGGGTTGATGAAGCAGGCAGGGTGCAATACAGCGACAAGCCGCCGTCGATTACTCCTAGCAGTGGTATTTCGGAGCTTAATAAATCAGGAATGGTAAAAACCACGCCTTTGCCTGTGGTTAGCAAGGAGGCGCAAGAAAAAAAACTACAGGAACAAGTGCAGCAAAAAGAGCAGCAGCGAAAAGATCGTGCCTTACTACAATCGTTTTCTCGGCCTGAAGAAATAGATATTATTCGAGATCGGCGTATTAGCATGATTCAATCCGCAACGAGTGCGAATACCATGCGTCTGCAAACGGCAACGCAGCGTAAAGAACGTATAGAAAAACAAATGAACCGTTTAAATAAAAAGAATAAACCTGTCCCTGCTGATTTGGAGGCTGAGTATGGCTTGGCTAAAAAAGAGTTGCAGGATATAAATAATGACAATAAAACTAAATTAACTGAAATTGAAACGGTGAAAGCTAAGGCAGAAGAAGATAAAAAACGTTTAGTAGAGCTTAGATCACCTGCTCCAAAATAAAACTGTGCTTTATTTTTAAATAAAAATAATTAACGCATCCTTGAAGAGTAAATAAACCATGACGGAACAATTCACCTCCCCAAAAATTGTTTTGGGTATTGATATCGGCGGTACAGGGATTAAAGGTGCGCCGGTTAATGTCGAGACTGGCGAGCTTTTAGCTGAACGTATTCGGATTGATACACCTCAACCTGCCACCCCACAGGCTGTGGGCTTGGTGGTTAAGCAACTGGTTGAGCTGTTTAACTGGCAAGGCCCGATTGGTTGTACTTTCCCTGCCATTGTGCATAACGGGGTTACACTTTCTGCTGCCAATGTAGATGCTTCTTGGATGAATGCACCCGCTCAAGATATTTTGGCCCAAGTAACGGGCTTACCACTTAAATTAATTAATGATGCAGATGCTGCGGGCTTGGCCGAAGGGGTGTTTGGTGCCGCTAAAGGTATTGCAGGTAAAGTACTGATGATCACGCTAGGTACAGGTATTGGTAGTGCATTAATTGTGGATGGTAAATTAATTAGCAATACCGAATTTGGCCATCTTATTTTTAAAGACAATGACATTGCAGAAAAATATTGCTCTGGTAAAGTAAAAGACGATTTAGATTTAAAGTGGAAAGAATACACGCAGCGGCTTAACGAATACATCTTGCACCTGCAATTATTAATTTCGCCAGATTTACTTATTATTGGCGGCGGAATTAGCAAGAAACATGAGAAATTTATTCCAGAATTAACGGGCTTGCGTTTCCCTGTTGTGCCCGCTGAGCTGAAAAATGATGCCGGTATTGTAGGCGCAGCGATTGAAGCCGCACGTGAGTTTGGTCTGCTGTAAATAATCTTTGTTTCACGTGAAACGCCTCGAGATCATCGAGGCGTTTTCTTTTCGTCGCGCCGTGATAGTCGTCGGGGCAGATAGGGCGTAAAATAATTGCCCTTTGCCTGCTGGAATGCCCACTATGCTTTATCCTACTCGATACGATGTGATTGTCGTTGGCGGCGGTCACGCTGGGACTGAGGCTGCGTTGGCGGCCGCGCGCATGGGGAATAAAACTTTACTCCTTACGCATAATATTGAAACCCTTGGCCAAATGTCTTGTAATCCCTCGATTGGTGGGATTGGTAAGGGCCATTTGGTTAAAGAAGTGGATGCTTTAGGTGGTGCTATGGCGCTGGCCACCGATTTTGGCGGCATCCAGTTTAAAACGCTGAATTCCAGCAAAGGCCCTGCTGTTCGTGCCACTCGTGCTCAAGCTGATCGCGTTCGCTATAAAGCGGCCGTTCGTCATATGCTGGAAAACCAACCCAATCTGGATTTATTCCAGCAGGCCGTTGACGATCTGACCCTAGATGGTGATCGCGTCACTGGCGTGATTACACAAATTGGTATTCGCTTTGAAGCGGGTGCGGTGGTGCTGACGGCGGGGACTTTCCTTTCTGGCAAAATTCACGTTGGCCTAGAAAACCACGTTGGTGGACGTGCTGGCGACCCAGCCTCGGTAACGCTGGCAGCACGCTTGCGCGATTTAAATTTACCTGTTGGCCGTCTAAAAACCGGTACGCCGCCACGCATTGATGGCCGCTCGATTGATTTTTCTGTGCTGGAAGCACAATACGGCGATACGCCAGAGCCTGTGTTTTCGGTACGCGGTAACGTGGGCATGCATCCTAAGCAATTGCCTTGCTGGATGGCGCACACCAATCTTAAAACGCATGAGATTATTCGCAGCGGTTTTGATCGCAGCCCAATGTTTACCGGTAAAATTGAAGGCGTTGGCCCGCGCTATTGCCCAAGTATCGAAGACAAAATTAATCGCTTTGCCGACAAAGATAGCCACCAGATTTTCTTAGAGCCTGAAGGCCTAGATACGCACGAATATTATCCAAACGGTATTTCGACCAGCTTGCCGTTTGATATTCAGCTGGCTGCCGTGCGCTCGATCGCCGGTATGGAAAACGCACATATTCTGCGTCCGGGCTACGCCATCGAATACGATTACTACGATCCGCGTAATTTAAAAGCCAGCTTTGAAACCAAAAGCATTGCCGGTTTATTCTTTGCTGGGCAAATTAATGGCACTACGGGCTACGAAGAAGCTGCAGCGCAAGGCTTGCTGGCAGGCTTAAATGCGGGCCTCTATGTGCGTGAAAAAGACGCTTGGACGCCAAAACGCAATGAAGCTTATTTAGGCGTATTAGCGGATGATCTGGTGACCAATGGCGTGACCGAGCCTTACCGCATGTTTACCAGCCGCGCCGAATACCGCCTGCAATTACGCGAAGACAATGCTGATTTACGTCTGACAGAAATGGGCCGTGAGCTGGGCTTGATTGGTGATGCGCAGTGGGAAGCCTTCTGCAAAAAACGCGATGCAATTGATTTAGAATTGGAACGCTTGCGCACGACATGGGTAAATCCACGTATTCTTGCGGTAGGCGACGCTGAGCGGGTGTTGGGTAAAGCGATTGAGCGTGAATACACGCTGGCCGATTTACTGCGCCGCCCGCAGGTCTCCTACGATAGCTTGATGTCTATGGAAATCGCTAAACCAGCCGTGGAAGATCCACTCGTGGCCGAGCAGGTAGAGATTCAATTGAAATATCAGGGTTATATCGAGCGGCAACAATCTGAAGTGGCCAACCGCGATAATCTAGAGGAATTCAACTTACCCCAGGATTTAGATTTCACACAGGTATCGGGTTTATCTAAGGAAGTTCAGCAAAAATTAAGCAAGCATAAGCCGGAAACCATGGGCCAAGCGTCCAGAATTTCAGGAATTACCCCAGCAGCCATTGCTTTAATGCTGGTTCATCTCAAGAAAAAACAAGCGCTTGATGCGAGTAAGGTTACTGAATGACAGCTTCTGATTCCCTATTTTCTGAACTGGCCGCTGGCCTGACTGAGCTTAAAATTGATTTATCGATGTCCCAAGCCGCAAATTTGTTGGCATATGTGGCCTTGATTGCTAAGTGGAATAAAACCTATAGCCTAACGGCGATTCGTGAACCAGAGCGTATGGTTTCACACCATATTTTAGACTCGCTGGCACCTTTGCCACAGTTTAAGGGCGAGAATATCCGTATCTTGGATGTGGGGTCGGGCTTTGGTACGCCTGGGATTCCATTGGCGATTGCACGGCCAGATTGGCAGTTATTTTTGCTCGATTCAAATCATAAAAAAACCACGTTCTTACGCCAAGTGATTGCTGAATTAAAACTCACCAATGTGACGGTACTGACCGAAAGAGTGGAGCTATATAAGCCAGAAGCACCATTCCAGATCATTACTTCGCGTGCCTTTGCCGAGCTGGGTGAATTTATTAAACTGACCAGCCATTTATTGGCTGATGATGGCGAATGGGCAGCTTTAAAAGGTGTTTACCCATTTGAAGAAATCGCTCATTTACCTGCAAATGTGAAAGTCACTCACGTGGATCATTTAAAAGTGCCTGGTATCGATGCTGAACGTCATCTGGTGCATGTAGTTAAGGCATAGTTACGTTTTATTAACGGCCAGTGAAGGATTAAAAGATGAAAATTCTGGCAATTGCCAATCAAAAAGGCGGGGTAGGTAAGACCACTACGGCCGTTAATTTGTCTGCAAGTCTGGCTCATCTGGGCAGAAAAGTTCTGCTGGTGGATTTAGACCCGCAGGGCAATGCCACGATGGGAGTGGGGATTGATAAAGCGAAATTAGCCAGCTCGGTTTACAACCTTTTACTTGGTGCAACACCGATCCAAGAAATTATTCAGCGCTCAGAATCCGCAGGCATTGATGTGCTGCCCGCCAATCGCAATTTGGCGGGGGCAGAAGTTGAGCTGGTCAATCAAGAGCACAGAGAATCGCGGCTTAAAAATGCTTTGGCCCAAGTCAGCGAGCACTACGATTACATTATTTTAGATTGCCCACCGGCATTAACGCTGCTAACCCTGAATGGCTTGGTGGCAGCAGATGCCGTGTTGATCCCGATGCAGTGTGAGTATTACGCACTGGAGGGTTTATCTGATTTGGTGAATACGCTTAAACGCGTGAAACAATCAATGAATCGTAAAATTGAGATTGAAGGCTTGCTGCGCACCATGTTTGATCCGCGTTCAACCTTGGCGCAGCAAGTTTCGGATCAGCTGATTAAACATTACACTAGCAAGCTTTACCACACTGTCATACCGCGTAATATTCGTTTGGCCGAAGCACCCTCTTATGGTCGCCCAATCTTGTCCTACGACAAAAACTCCAAAGGCGCACAAGCGTATCTTCAACTTGCTGAAGAACTGCTGGCCCGTCATAACCTGCTAGAAGAGATTCCCACAGCATGAAAATGAAAGGACTTGGCCGGGGTTTAGATGCCTTGATGGGGGATAGTCAGGATTCTTTGCAAAACTTGCCAATTACGGCTTTGCAGCCGGGCAAGTATCAGCCTCGTATGCAGATGGATGAAACTGCATTAGAAGAGTTGGCTGCATCAATCACAGCACAGGGCTTAATGCAGCCTGTGTTGGTACGACCTATTGGGCTGGATAAGTATGAAATTATTGCCGGTGAGCGCCGTTGGCGAGCATCTATCAAAGCAGGGCTGACTGAGATTCCTGCTTTAGTACGTGAAATTGCCGATGAAGCTGCTTTAGCAATGGCGCTGATTGAAAATATTCAGCGCGAAAATTTGAATCCGCTAGAAGAAGCGTTAGGTATTTCACGCTTGATTGAAGAATTTGGTATGACACATGAAGCTGCGGCACTTGCGGTAGGAAAATCCCGAGCCAGCGTTTCAAATTTATTAAGACTGTTAAGTTTATCTGAGCCACTGCGGAATATGCTAATGGCTGATCAGCTCAGTATGGGGCATGCTCGCGCCTTGCTGCCTTTGGATGCTTTATTGCAGCTTGATCTGGCAAGGCGAGTTATTGCAAAAGGCTTATCGGTGAGAGAAACCGAAGCTTTGGTTAAAAAACAACAAGAAACAGCGATAGAAAAACCCGCTGCGCAGCCTGATCCAGAAATATTTCGTTTAGAAGAAGAACTATCTACGCGAGTGGGAGCCAAAGTATCTATTAAGCCTGGTAAACAGGGCAGTGGCCGAATCACCATTGAGTACAGTAGCTCAGAACAACTGAATAGCTTGCTTAGAAAGATGTAATAAAGTTATAGCTAACTATGTGTCTGGCTTTTGTAAGCAAGCGGGTTTTTACTCGTGACTTACTTGAATGACAAGTGAATTTTACTTACTAGTTCAATAGGTAAAATTGACGCAACACAAATCAGGTCAGTATAATCGCGGGGTTTTTCCCTAGTGGTGAAGCAATGATTGGGAAAGCACAGGTTCGGGGCATCATCCGACTAAAGATTGGAATCGCCATTAGTACGGCTTTCTTACTCTTCTTGATCTTGGGGCAAAATCCGGCAATTTCAAGTTTACTGGGCGGATTTATCGCGGTGATGGGCAGTGTTTTGTACGCAGCCATCGCATATCGTGTTGAATACGCTCCGCCAGCTGTACTTTTAAAGCAGCATTTTGCTGCTGAAATGTGCAAGTTGGTTTGTACACTCGTCGCGTTTGCGGCGTTGTTCATTTTGTACCGAAAGGCAGATTGGCCATGGACGTTTGTGGGTTATCTCGCCACCACCAGTGCCTTTTGGTTTGGGCTTTTGATAAAATTTGACGGCAAAAAATAACTATGTCTGAACATCACGCACCCGCTAACGCCACCGAATATATCCAACACCATTTGACATTCAATAAGACGGCGAATGGCTTGTTTCACTTGGATACTTTTTGGATTTCTCTTGCTTTGGGCTTTCTATTTGTTGGTGTATTTGCCTATGCCGCTCGTAAAGCCACCTCCGGTGTACCAAGGCCGTTGCAAAACTTTGTAGAAATGATCGTTGAGATGGTGGACACCCAGATCAAAGATGCATTTCACGGCAAATCGAAAGTGATTGGTCCGTTTAGTTTAACGATTTTCTGCTGGGTGTTCTTGATGAACGCCATGGATTTCTTGCCTGTTGATCTGCTTCCTTGGATTGGTCAGCATGTTTTTGGCATTAATTATCTACGTGTTGTGCCCACTGCAGACGTTAACCTGACATTCGCCATGTCGCTGTCTGTGTTGTTGATGATTATTGGCTTTTCAATTAAAGCTAAAGGCTTGGTGGGTTGGCTAACAGAGTTGGTGACTGCCCCCTTCCATGCAGAGGGTCTGGTCGCTAAGGTCTTGCTTTCCCCTTTCAACCTGATGATGCAATTGGTTGAATTGATTGCAAAACCAATTTCTCTATCCTTACGTTTATTCGGCAATATGTATGCAGGTGAGCTGATCTTTATTCTGATCGCACTACTGCCATTCTGGGCACAGTGGGTTCTGGGTACGCCTTGGGCGATCTTCCATATCTTGGTGGTTACCCTGCAAGCCTTTGTATTTATGATGTTGACGATTGTTTATCTCAGCCTTGCGGTTGAAGATCACTAAGATTTCTTCGGCCAGCCTCGGCTGGTCGGTGTAAATGTTTTGCTTTCCCCTTGTTTTACCCAACCTTCCTCTTGGAGATATTAGAAATGGTTGCACCAGAAGTAATTGCTAGCGTTCAAGGCATGACTGTAATCGCCGCCGCGATCATCATCGGTTTAGCTGCTATCGGCACTGCACTTGGTTTTGCTTTGCTTGGCGGTAAGTTCTTAGAGTCTGCTGCTCGTCAGCCAGAAATGATCCCAGTTCTGCAAACTAAGCTGTTCATTATCGCTGGTCTGTTAGATGCTATCTCGATGATCGGCGTTGGTGTTGCTATGCTTTACACCTTCAACAACCCGTTCCTGACTCCTCTGCTGAATGCCGTTGCTCAGTAATCTAGCCCGTCTTTTAGGAGGACATCAGCGTGGATATTAATCTGTCGCTTTTTGGCCAAATGATCACTTTTGCGATCTTGGTCATCTTCACGATGAAATTCGTGTGGCCTCCGCTGACCCAGATTATGGACGAGCGTGCTAAGCGCATCGCCGACGGTTTAGCCTCTGCTGATCGTGCCAAGCAAGATCTTGATTTGGCCGAGAAAGCAGCGGCTGACAAGCTTCGCGAAGCAAAGCAGCACGCGGCCGAGATCATTGCGCAAGCTGAAAAGCGTAGCGCGCAATTGGTTGAAGAAGCCAAGGGCCATGCAAAGGCAGAGGGCGAACGCCTTGTTGCCGGCGCTCAAGCGGAAATTGACCAGCAAATTCAACAGGTAAAAGAAGCTTTACGTCAACAGGTAGCAGGTTTGGCCCTTTTAGGCGCCGAACAAATTCTGCGCCGCGAAGTTGACGCAAATGCCCATGCCGAGTTGTTAGCATCCATCAAAGCGGAACTGTAAGAGCGTCATGGCAGAACTCATTACCGTCGCAAGACCCTACGCCGTAGCTATCTTTCGTCTAGCTAAAGAAACCAACACGCTCCCACTTTGGTCGGATGTGTTGGGCAAACTCGCCCTGATTGCAGGCAACGAGTTAGCGCTAGAAGTAGTGGCTAATCCAAAGTTTTCCGTGGCTCAGGTTAAGGAGCTGTTGCTTGGATTATTGGGTGATCAGCAAAGCGCTGAAGTACAAAACTTCATCGATGCTTTACTCGAAAACCGCCGTTTCACTGCCTTACCGGCAATGGCTGAGCTGTTTGAAGAGTACAAAGCAGCCGATGCTGGCGAAGTTGAAGCCAGCATTGAGTCCGCTTTTGCAATGACTGATGCCCAAGTTGCTGAATTATCAGCAACACTTTCCCAACAGCTGCACCGCAAGGTCACGGCCCAAGTCAGCGTTAACCCGGAACTCATCGGGGGCGTGAAGGTGACGGTAGGTGATCTGGTCGTAGACGCATCTGTCTGCGGCAAGCTAACCGCTCTCGCTTCGAGCCTGAAGAGTTAGGAGAAATCATGCAACTCAATCCGTCCGAAATCAGTGAACTGATTAAAGCTCGGATCCAGAATTTATCGACTGCTTCCGAAACACGTACCATTGGTACTGTAGTTTCCGTAACAGACGGTATCGTTCGTGTGCACGGCCTGTCAGAGGCTATGCAAGGCGAAATGCTGGAATTCCCGGGTAATACCTTCGGTCTTGCGCTCAACTTAGAGCGTGATTCTGTTGGTGCCGTTGTGCTTGGTGATTACAAGCACATTCAAGAAGGCGACGAAGTCAAATGTACCGGCCGTATTCTGGAAGTTCCAGTCGGCCGTGAATTGATTGGTCGTGTTGTTAACTCTCTTGGCCAGCCTATTGACGGTAAAGGCCCATTGGGTACAACAGAATCTGCACCAATCGAAAGAATTGCGCCAGGCGTTATTTCCCGCCAATCTGTGTCGCAACCACTGCAAACAGGTATCAAGTCTATTGATACCATGGTGCCAGTTGGTCGTGGTCAGCGCGAGCTGATCATTGGTGACCGTCAGACCGGCAAAACTGCCGTTGCTCTGGACGCGATCATCAACCAGAAAGGCAATGGTGTGACATGTATTTATGTTGCGATTGGCCAAAAGGCTTCTTCGATCGCTAACGTAGTGCGCAAGTTAGAAGAGCACGGCGCGATGGGTCACACCATTGTGGTTGCTGCTGCTGCTTCTGAAGCTGCTGCTCTGCAATACATCGCTGCATACTCCGGTTGCACGATGGGCGAATACTTCCGCGACCGCGGCGAAGATGCTTTGATCGTTTATGACGATTTGTCTAAGCAAGCTGTAGCTTACCGTCAAATCTCCCTGTTACTGCGCCGTCCTCCGGGCCGTGAAGCGTATCCGGGCGATGTTTTCTACCTGCACTCGCGTCTGCTGGAACGTGCTTCCCGCATTAACGAAGCAGAAGTAGAAAAGCTAACTAACGGTGCAGTAAAAGGCAAGACCGGTTCTTTAACCGCTCTGCCTATTATTGAAACCCAAGCGGGTGACGTATCTGCATTCGTTCCAACTAACGTGATTTCGATTACTGACGGTCAGATTTTCTTGGAAACTGACTTGTTCAACGCGGGTATTCGCCCAGCAATGAACGCCGGTATCTCGGTTTCTCGCGTAGGTGGTGCAGCGCAGACCAAGGTTATTAAGAAGCTCGGTGGTGGTGTACGTTTGGCTTTGGCCCAGTATCGTGAATTGGCTGCGTTTGCGCAGTTCGCGTCTGACTTGGACGAAGCGACACGTAAGCAGCTTGAGCGCGGCAAAATGGTTACAGAGCTGATGAAGCAGGGCCAATACAGCCCGCTGAAAGTTTCTGAATTGGCCATTACGTTATTGCTGATCAACAAAGGTGTGTTTGATGACATCAAAGTTGAAAAAGCCTTGGCGTTTGAAGCTGCATTCTTGGCTGAATTGAAGACTAACCATGCAGATGTGCTGGCTCGTATCGAAGATAAGGGTGACCTTGCTTCTGATGACGAAAAAGTGATCGTTAAAGCCGTGGAAGCCTTCAAGGCCAGCGCCGCGTATTGATTTGATACGTTGAGACAAGGATCAAATCATGGCAAGCGGTAAAGAAATTCGGACCAAGATCAAGAGCGTAAAAAATACGCAAAAGATCACCCGTGCTATGGAAATGGTTGCGACATCGAAAATGCGCAAGGCTCAGGAACGTATGCGAGCGGCACGCCCTTACGGTGAGAAAATCCGTAATGTGGCTGCCCACCTGAGCGCTGCCTTTGTTGATTACACGCATCCTTATTTGCAAAAGCGCGACGTTGTTAAGCGTGCGGGCCTGATTACGATTACTTCAGACAAGGGGCTGTGTGGTGGTTTAAACACCAACTCCCTGCGTCTGGCCGTGAACCGTATGAAGGATTGGCATCAAGACGGCGTAGAAACCTCTGTCACCGCGATCGGTAACAAGGGTATTGGGTTTATGAACCGTTACGGCGCAAAGGTTTTATCCTCTGCGCACGGACTCGGCGATACCCCTCACCTTGAGCAGCTGATTGGCCCGATTAAAGTAATGATCGATGCCTATGTTGCTGGTGAAGTCGACGAAGTTCACCTCGTTTACACTCGTTTCGTGAATACCATGAAGCAAGAGCCAGTGATTGAGCAGCTGTTACCGCTTACAGACAAAGCATTTGGTGCGCCAGATTCTGACGAGCCAAAGAAAGGCTACAACTGGGAATACCTGTTTGAGCCAGATGCTAAGACTGTGATCGACGAATTAATGAGCCGTTACATTGAGGCATTGGTTTACCAAGCCGTAGCGGAAAACATTTCTTCTGAACAAGCGGCACGTATGGTGGCGATGAAAGCGGCGACTGATAACGCAGACAATGTGATCGGCGATCTACAGCTCCTTTACAACAAAACCCGTCAAGCAGCGATTACGAAGGAACTCTCCGAAATCGTTTCTGGCGCGGCAGCGGTGTAATAGGCCCAGACGCACAACGAATAATTAGGAACAACGATGAGCCAAGGTAAAATCGTACAAATCATTGGCCCGGTTGTCGATGTGGAATTTCCACACGACAGTCTGCCAAAGGTGTATGACGCAATCACGCTCGACGCAGTCAACCTGACGCTGGAAGTACAGCAACAGCTCGGTGACGGCGTAGTGCGCGCGATTGCAATGGGTAGTACTGACGGCCTGAAGCGTGGCATGTTGGTAAGCGGTACTGGCGCACCGATTACGGTGCCCGTTGGTAACGCTACATTGGGCCGCATCATGGATGTGCTCGGTAACCCGATTGATGAAGCCGGTGAAGTGAAGAGCGAGCATAAACGCTCGATTCACCAACTTGCACCTAAGTTCGACGAACTCAGCCAATCTATCGATCTATTAGAAACAGGTATCAAGGTTATTGACTTGATGTGCCCGTTTGCTAAGGGCGGTAAGGTTGGTCTGTTCGGCGGCGCGGGTGTGGGTAAGACCGTTAACATGATGGAACTGATCAACAACATCGCTAAGGCACACAGCGGCTTGTCCGTATTTGCCGGTGTAGGTGAGCGTACCCGTGAAGGGAACGACTTCTACCACGAAATGAAGGACTCTAACGTTCTTGATAAAGTGGCGATGGTTTACGGTCAGATGAACGAGCCACCAGGCAACCGTTTGCGCGTAGCGCTGACTGGTTTGACTATGGCCGAACACTTCCGTGATGAAGGTCGTGACATTCTGTTCTTCGTAGATAACATCTACCGCTACACACTGGCCGGTACCGAAGTATCTGCACTCTTGGGCCGTATGCCTTCTGCCGTGGGTTATCAACCTACTCTGGCTGAAGAAATGGGTGCTCTGCAAGAGCGTATTACTTCGACTAAGACTGGTTCGATCACGTCTATTCAGGCCGTTTACGTGCCTGCGGATGACTTGACCGATCCATCGCCAGCAACAACATTTGCTCACTTGGATGCAACCGTTGTTCTTTCGCGTGACATCGCATCTCTGGGTATCTACCCAGCGGTTGATCCACTCGATTCAACATCGCGTCAGCTTGATCCACAAGTGGTGGGTGAAGAGCATTACGCGGTTGCGCGTGGTGTGCAGCAAACATTGCAAAAGTACAAAGAACTGCAGGATATTATTGCGATTCTGGGTATGGATGAATTGTCTCCTGAAGACAAATTGTCGGTATCCCGCGCACGTAAGATCCAACGTTTCTTGTCACAGCCTTTCCATGTGGCCGAAGTGTTTACTGGTTCTCCAGGCAAATACGTGCCACTGAAAGAAACCCTCAAGGGCTTCAAGGGCATTCTTAATGGCGATTACGACCATCTTCCAGAGCAAGCCTTCTACATGGTAGGCAGCATCGAAGAAGCGGTCGAAAAAGCCAAGACCATGCAATAAGGATTAGTGCCATGGCAATGACAATGCATGTGGACGTGGTAAGTGCAGAGCAACTGATCTACTCTGGCGTCGCTGAGTTTATCTCGGCTCCTGCTGAAAAAGGTGAGATTGGTATTCTGCCGCGCCACGCCCCACTACTCACTCGCGTGAGGCCCGGAGCGGTGCGCATCAAAGTTGCCAATAGCGATGAAGAAGTGATTCTGTATGTTTCGGGCGGCATGTTAGAAGTGCAGCCTCATGTGGTTACCGTGCTGGCCGATACGGCTATTCGCGGTAAGGACATCGACGAAGCGAAGGCGCTAGACGCCAAACGCCGCGCCGAAGAAGCAATCAAGAACCACGGATCATCGATGGACTTTGCGATGGCTCAGGCCGAGCTGGTCGAAGCGGTAGCAAAGCTTGCCGTGATCGACAAGCTCAAAAAGCGTGGTCACTAAGCTTTAGTGGTGAAGTATTTGTGGTAAATAAAAAGGCAGCTTCGGCTGCCTTTTTATTTGTCTGTTAAAACTCACTTAAAGTGTTTTATGCGAGCTGTAGATCATCTTCTGGATGCGCCATGGTCACATCCCTCTCGGTAGCACAACCGGCAATCCAGCGAACTTTAACAATTTGCCCACGCTTACCAAGCGGGACAAAAGTATCGATAACCTCGCTTTTATAGCGGTCAAGCTGACGTGCCATACATAGGGAAAATGTAAGGCAACTGATCCACACGGATCTGGATGATTCGTTGCACTTTAAAAGATGGTATGGCGAGTAATCTTACAAAGATTCAAAATTACATCAAAAAGCATCACTTATGAGGGGGTAAAACCCGCATCACTAGTGGTAGCTACCCTTAGGCTAAGCTTGCAGGCTTTGTGAGGCAAGTATGGTTAGATTCATTCTTTTATACTTTAAAATATGCAAGCTGAGCTTGCACTTGCAGGGCTTGTTCAGCGAGTTGTTCGGCAGTGGCCGATAGTTGTACGGATGCTGCGGCATTGACTTCTACTCTTTGCGATACTTCGGCAATATTCTGACTAATTTGATCAAGCTCTTGGCTCTGCTCGTGGCTATTTGCGGCTATTTCTTCAACCAAGTCGGCAGTTTTTCTAATATTTGGCTCAATTTGATTGAGCTGCTCCCTGGCGGTTTCTGCAAGCAGTACGCTGCTCTGGGATAACTCGCCAATTGCTTGTGCTGCGGTTTGGCAGCGCTCGGCTAGTTTTCTGACCTCGGCGGCTACCACCGCAAAGCTTTTACCATTTTGTCCCGCTCGTGCCGCTTCAATAGCGGCATTTAAAGCCAGTAGATTGGTTTGGTAGGCAATCTCATCAATAATTTTAATTTCTTTGGCAATTCTAAGCATGGCCGAGGTGGTTTCTTGTACTGATTCACGGCTGTTGCGGGCATCTAATGTGGATTGACGAGTCATGGCGTCGGTAATACGCGCTGTGTGGGTATTACTTTCAGTACTGATGCTGAGGTGATCAATGGAACTGCTGCTTTCTTTTAGTAGATTGGCATTGATATTGGTGTTTTCACAGAGTAACTGGGCGGCGTTAGAAATTTCTGAAGACGATATCGAGGTGGCTTGTGTGGCGTTTCTGAGCTGAATAACAATAGCGTTTAGTTTTTCTACCATTTGGCGCATAGCAAACAGTAGGCTAGTTTGATCGTTTGCGTGCAGCATAACTTGCAAGCTAAGATCGCCAGCGGCAACTTGTTGGGCTACTTTAGTCGCGTAAGCAGGTTCACCACCCAATTGTTTTAGGATTTGTTGCGTGCTAATCCATACGGCTGCAAGGCTAGTCAAAAAACCACATACAGCCGCAATCACCACCGTCCAAAACGTGCTTTTACCCCGCGCATCAATCTGTGCGCGTGAAATTGCAATATCATTTTGTTCTAATTTTACTAATTGATTGAGATAGCCCATTGCGGCTTTATAAGCGGTGTAAGCATCGCCATTGATAAGGGCATAGGCTTCGGTGGGCATGCCTTGCCGGGTTAGTTTAAAAGCTTCTTTATCTAGTTTTTCAAATTGCAGTAATTGTTTGCGTGCATTATCGATCAATGTTTTTCGGCCGTTGTCGCTTTCTATTGCATACAATTCTTCTAAAGCGCTGCGTCCCTTGTCTAAATTAATTTGAAATTGTTGCTCGGCAGCTGCTTCCATTTGCGTACTCCAAGCGTGAATTTGGTTGCGATCATCGGTGGTGGTGCTCGTGATAAAAAACGCCGCTTGATTAGCAAGAAATACTCTGCGGGTATTTTCATCTAAAGCTGAAGAGGCAAGACTACTGATGGATGCAATAGCGTGCAGTGCCAGCAGCACAATCAATAGCGTAACTAGGGTGAGTAAGCCTGCTGGGAGCATGATTTTCCATATTATTTTTAGATCTTGCATATCGGGGCCTCCTTGCTTTCATCTACTTATAGATTAGCTGGCGTCTGGCTGAGCTGCTGCATTACCTGAAGGTTCTTTTGCGCTAGGGTTCAAAGCAGTTGCACTTGTCATGCAAGCTGGCATGAGAAGTATTCTTACCTATAGAGGTCTTATATTAATGAGCCAAACTGCCTATCAAGCTGTTGTTGCAACATTTACTCGTATTTATCGCTATGAGCATTTAGGCTCGATCGCAGGTTGGGATCAGGCTGCAATGATGCCGTCTAAAGGCAATGATGCGCGCGGTGCAGCGATGGCCGAGCTGGGCGTGTTGATTCATCACACTTTGACTGATCCGGCATTGGCTGCGTTGATCAAGGCGGCAGAGCTTGAGGATCTAAGCACGGCTGAGCAAGCCAGCCTGCGCGAAATTAAACGTCAGTGGGAGCACGCCAATTTGCTGCCAGCCAGCTTGATAGAAGCCAAGACGCTGGTGGGATCGTACTGCTCACACGAGTGGCGCACTCAGCGTTCCAATAATGACTGGCAAGGCTTCTTAAAAAATTTCCGTGAAGTAGTGCGTTTATCGCGCGAAGAAGCACAGCTCTTGGCGAAAGAAACCGGCTTATCGCCTTACGAATCACTATTAAATAAATACGAGCCAGGCATGAGCTGCGCTGAACTCGATCGCATTTTTTGTGATGTTAAAAGCTGGCTGCCAGGGCTGATTAGCCAAGCTATGGAAAAACAAGGCACCGAGCAATTAATCGCTGCGACTGGCTCGTTTGCGGTTGAAAAACAACGTGCCTTGGGCCTAGAAGTGATGGCTTTGTTGGGTTTTGATTTTGAAGGTGGCCGCTTGGATGTATCAAACCACCCTTTCTGCGGCGGTGTGCCAGAAGACGTGCGCATCACCACCCGTTATCGCGAAGATGATTTTATGCAAAGCATGATGGGCATCGTGCATGAAACCGGCCACGCCCGTTATGAGCAAAACTTGCCGCGTGACACTATTGCTTTACCGGTGGGCCGCGCCCGCTCTATGGGCATACACGAAAGCCAGAGCTTATCGTTCGAAATGCAATTAGGCCGAAACCCAGCGTTTTTGGCGCTGATTAGCCCGCTGGTTAAAAAGCATTTAGGCGATCAGCCTGCGTTTGAAGCAGCCAATTTAGCCAAGATGTATACCCGCGTACGCCCTGATTTTATTCGTGTTGATGCCGATGAGCTGACTTACCCAGCGCACGTTATTTTGCGCTACGAAATTGAGCGCGCACTGATCGATGGCGAAATCGAAGCCGATGATGTGCCCGCGCTGTGGGATGAAAAAATGCAGACTTATTTGGGCGTGGATACCAAGGGCAATTTTAAAAATGGCTGCATGCAAGATATCCACTGGACTGATGGCATGATTGGCTATTTCCCAAGCTATACGCTGGGAGCTATGTATGCAGCGCAATACTTTGCCACGATTCGTAAGCTGCACCCAGATCTGGACGAGCGCATCGCTGCGGGTGATTTAGAGCCGATATTTAGCTGGCTGAATGCCAATATCTGGAGCCAAGCCAGCCAGTGGGAAACGGGTGAACTGGTCCGCCGTGCCACTGGTGAATCACTCAACCCAGCGCATTTCCGCAAGCATTTAGAACAGCGTTATTTGGCCTGATAAGGTTGGAAACTTAGGGCGGGTTAGCCAGCCTTTTGGCGTAACCCGCCATCGTAGGAGTGCTAAACAAAGTCAAAAAGATCTTTTTAGTACCTTCGGCACGTTGATTTTGGAGCGGTTGGCCACCGCGGGGGCCTTCCTTTCTTGAACGGCCAAGAAACGAAGCCAAGCCACAACCTCAAAAGCACGAAGGCCCCTTACTGCAGACAATCGAGGTGGCGTCAATTCAACTCGCTTCGCTCAAACACGAATTGACGACTGCTCCACCCCGCTTGTTCCTCGCTTCGGCGTGCTTCAGGGGGCTTAAGCTCCGTGCCGAGAGCGTGGGCATAGTATTTTTTACTGTTTGTTGATGAAAAAACTATTTAGTTAGCGCACATGGGGTTTCACCCGCCCTACGGAATTCACATTACATTTTGCCGCAAGTTTGTAGCGTAAATAGGGTTAAAATAATGTCTTTTAGCTTACTAGGTTTTGTCGTATGAGCGCTTTGCTTGATGTTGTTGTGCTTGCTGCTGGTCAGGGCAAGCGTATGTATTCCAAAATGCCTAAGGTTTTGCATCGCTTGGCGGGTAAACCGCTGTTGGGGCATGTGCTTGATACTGCGCGACATTTAAAACCGAGCAAGTTGGTGGTGGTGTACGGCCACGGTGGTGAGCAGGTACAAGAAGAGCTACGCAGTAGCACCGATCTGGCTTGGGCACATCAGGCACAGCAGCTAGGCACGGGCCATGCACTGGCGCAGGCTTTGCCGCATTTGCAGAGTGAAACCACGCTGATGTTATACGGCGATGTTCCTTTGACTCGCTTAGCCACGCTGCAAGCGCTGTTAGCCGCCAGTAGCCAAGGGCAGTTAGGGATACTGACGGATATCTTGGACGATGCGACTGGCTATGGCCGGATTGTTCGCGATGCTGCGGGCAAGGTAACGTGCATTGTTGAGCAAAAAGACGCCAGCCCTGAGCAAGCCGCCATTACGGAAATGAATACAGGTATTTTGGCGCTGCCAACAGCCAAATTGGCAGGCTGGCTTTCCGAGCTTAAAAATGACAATGCCCAAGGCGAATATTACGCCACCGATTTGATTGCCCTCGCTGTGCGCGATGGCATTGAGATCGCCACCGTGCACCCGCAAGATCATTGGGAAGCGGAAGGTATTAATAATAAGGTGCAACTGGCTCAGCTGGAACGCATTCACCAAGCCGAAATCGCCCAATCATTGTTGCTGGCAGGTGTAAGCCTGATTGATCCTGCGCGTATCGATGTTCGCGGCACGTTGCGCCATGGCATGGATGTGATCATCGATGTGAATTGCGTGTTTGAAGGCGAAGTATTGCTTGGGGAAAACGTAAAAATCGGTGCGAATTGCGTTTTAAAGAATGTAACGATTCATGACGATGCCATCATTCATCCATTTAGCCATCTGGAAGACGCGGTAGTGGGCAAGGGTAATCTCATCGGCCCATTTGCCCGCCTGCGCCCCGGTGCCGAGCTGGCCGACGATGTGCATATCGGCAACTTCGTTGAAGTCAAAAAAGCCACTATCGGCAAAGGCTCTAAAGTAAATCACCTGAGCTATATCGGCGACACAACCATGGGCAGTAAGGTGAATGTGGGCGCGGGTACGATTACGGCGAATTACGACGGCGTGAATAAATTCCGTACCGTGATTGAAGACGAAGTACGCATCGGCTCGAATAATGTGCTGGTTGCACCCGTCACTATTGGTGCAGGCGCAACCACAGGCGCAGGATCGGTGATCGGTAAAAATGCACCGGCTGGCGAGCTGACTGTGGCACGGGCCAAGCAAGTGACGATTTATGGCTGGCAGCGGCCGGTGAAGAAGTAAGGTTGCTTACGTAGGGCGGGTTTCACCCCATACGCGCTAACCAAAGTCAAAAGCCTTTTTTATTAGTGCCTTCGGCACGTTAATTTAGGTGCTGGCGTCCCGCTGGACCTTCCTTTCTTGCGCGGCCAAGAAACGAAGCCAAAGAAGGCCGCCCCAAACAGCACGAAGGCCCCTCACTGCGGACAATCGAGGTGGCGTCAATTCAACTCGCTTCGCTCAAACACGAATTGACGACTGCCCCGCCCCGCTTGTTCCTCGCTTCGGCGTGCTTCAGGGGGATTTAAAGCCCCATGCCGAGAGCGTGGGCATTGTGTTTTTTCGGTGTCCGCTAATGAAAAAACGATTTGGTTAGCGCACATGGGGTTTCACCCGCCCTACGCATGCATCAAGCGATGCCTTTTAGATCGATTTCTATTCAGGCCAGCACAGTTCCCGCTGGCTTTTAAAGCGCCTGTTTTCGCCCGTAAACGGATCAACAAATTCAATCGCCCTTGCTAATAATTGCAAGGGGCGGCTGAAGTCATCGCCTTTTTCAGGCAGCAATTCTGGATACCAAGGATCATTCAAAATAGGCACGCCTAGGGCGCTTAAATGCGTGCGCAGCTGATGCTTTTTGCCGGTGTGTGGCTTAAGGCGATAACGCGCCCACGCACCCCGTTGCTCGATCAGCTCGATATAGGTTTCGCTATTGGGCTCGCCTGGCGCTTCTTCCATGGTGAACATGCCTTGCTGCTGCTGCATAAAGCTGCGATGCACGCGGGGTAGCTCTAAATCAGCGCGAAAAGGCGCGATCGCCTCGTATTCTTTTGCCACATCCCGCTCTGAAAACAGCGCATGGTAGCCAGCGCGGCAGGCCGGATCGAGGCTGAATAACATAATCCCAGCCGTTTCTCTATCTAAGCGATGAATGGGCGCAATGTCGGGCGCGCCTAGTGACTTACGTAATCGGGTCAGCAGGGTTTCTTGCAGATAACGCCCAGCCGGAATGCAGGCCAAAAAATGCGGCTTATCTGCCACCAGCAAGCGTTCATCCTGATAAATAATGTGCTCGGCAAAAGGCACAGGCGTTTCTTCCGGCACTTCGCGGTAATACCAGATGCGGCCATTAGGCTGGTAGCTACTCGCAACATTTAATACCTCGCCCTGATGATCAACAATCTCACCACGCTCTAAACGCCCACGCAAAATTTCGGCAGGCATATGCGGAAAGCGGGTGATTAAAAACGTCAGCAAATCAGGCCATTGCCCCGCAGGCAGCTGCAAAAAACTCGGGGCAATACCATCGCGATGCGGCAAGGGGGAAGTACGGCGTTTACTCATGAGCGGGGCAATAAAAGGCAAAGGAGCTGCAGTTTACGGGGCGGGGGCGGGGAATGAAACCTTAGCATTTATAGATTGGGCAAGTTTTTTTCCGTGCTTATACGCATCAAGTCAGGTATTTATCATCAGTCGTCCACACAGATACAAATTTCGCATTATCGTAGGGCGGGTGCAACCCCATACGCGCTAACCAAAGTCAAAAGCCTTTTTTATTAGTGCCTTCGGCACGTTAATTTAGGTGCGGGCGTCCCGCTGGACCTTCCTTTCTTGCGCGGCCAAGAAAGGAAGCCAAAGAAGGCCGCCCCAAACAGCACGAAGGCCCCTCACTGCGGACAATCGAGGTGGCGTCAATTCAACTCGCTTCGCTCAAACACGAATTGACGACTGCCCCGCCCCGCTTGTTCCTCGCTT